>MNXA01000003.1 GCA_001871195.1 Zetaproteobacteria bacterium CG1_02_55_237 | reverse complement strand
AGAAGCACGAACGCACAGTCAACAAAGACAACACCGTCAGCTTTGAGGGCAGAACCCTGCAAATCCCCAGCAATGAATACCGACACCATTATGTCAAAGCCAGAGTGCGTGTTCACTGCTATACCGATGGCAGCATGGCCATCTTCCACGGGCCAAGAAAACTCGCCGAGTTTCAGCCTCTTCTGAAGCCCAAGGCCAGCAAGCCGGAACTACCACTACCAAGGCTGAAGGCAGCAATATGAACCAAAACCAAACCGGACAACCCTTGTGCTCTAAAACCGGACAACTCTATTTGTTGCCAACAAGCCATTTGGAAACAGCTATTTAGGTTCTGCCAAGCCTCAGGAACTTGCCTACAAGCGGCTTCTGCGCAGGCCCAGCTCTTGCAACTGCGCATCGCTGACTTCGGATGGAGCCTGACACATAAGATCCGCAGCGCGCTGCGTCTTGGGGAAAGGAATCACATCACGAATGGAATCCGTGCCCAGCATCAAAGCCAGCACGCGATCCAGGCCAAAGGCCAGACCGCCATGCGGCGGCGCACCGTATTGCAGGGCATCGAGCAGGAAGCCGAACTTCGACTGCGCCTCGGTTTCGCTGATGCCCATTGCATCAAACACGGCGGCCTGCATTTCCTGATCGTGAATACGAATCGAACCGCCACCGATTTCAGTTCCGTTCCAGACCAGATCATAAGCCTGAGAGCGCATGGCCAGAGGCTCGGAGCGCAACAGGCTCATATCCTCGGCGACCGGTGCGGTAAACGGATGGTGCAGAGCCTCCAGACGTTTCTCGTCGGCATTCCAACCGAACATCGGGAAATCCACTACCCAGACAAAGCTATGCGCCTTTTCTTCATACAGCTTCAAATCGCGCCCGAGTTCATTGCGCAGATTGCCCAGCGCATCGTTGACCACCTTGGCATCGCCGGCACCGAAGAACAGCAGGTCGCCATTGGCCGCATTGACCCGATCGAGAATCTCGCGCAACACATCCTCGGGCAGGAACTTGACGATCGGCGATTGCAGGCCGTCGGGAATGTTCGTGATATCGTTAACCTTGATCCAGGCCAGTCCCTTGGCACCGTAGATACCGACAAACTTGGTGTAGTCATCGATCTGCTTGCGGCTCAATGAAGCGCCGCCCGGCACATGCAGGACCTTGACCAGACCACCCTTCTCGGCCGGCTCGCGGAACACCTTGAACTCCACCTTGCGCATCAAATCGGAAATATCTGTGTGCGGCAGCCCGAAGCGCATGTCCGGCTTATCGAGGCCGTATTTATCCATCGCCTCGTGGTAGTTGATGCGGGCAAACGGTGTATCCAGTTTGACACCAAGACCAGCTTTGAGCATGGCCGAAATCAGCCCCTCGGCCACACGCATCACATCTTCCTGATCGACGAAAGACATCTCCAGATCAACCTGGGTAAACTCAGGCTGACGATCGGCGCGCAAGTCTTCATCGCGGAAGCAGCGGGCAATCTGGAAGTAGCGGTCCATGCCGGCCACCATCAACAGCTGTTTGAAGATTTGCGGACTCTGCGGCAGGGCAAAACAGGAGCCGGGATAGGTGCGGCTTGGGACCAGATAATCGCGTGCACCCTCGGGGGTGGACTTGTTCAGAATCGGCGTCTCGATTTCCAGAAAGGACTGGGAATCAAGAAAGTTGCGCGCTGCATGCGTCACCTTATGACGCAATACCATACGGCGCTGCATAACCGGGCGACGCAGATCGAGGTAGCGATACTCCAGGCGGTGCTGCTCACCGGCATCACAATCATCATCCAGCGTGAAGGGTGGCGTCTTGGCACGGTTCTGCACATGGATATGCGTAACCGAAACCTCAATCTCTCCGGTAGCCAGCTTTGCATTAACGGTTTCCGGGGAGCGGGCAATGACCTTGCCTGTCACCTCGACCACGTCCTGCTGACGCAAAGATTGAGCCAACAAATGAACCTCGGGCGTATCCGGATGGGCCACAATCTGCACCAGACCGAAGCGGTCGCGGACATCGATAAACGTGACGCCGCCGTGATCGCGGTTGGTCTGCACCCAGCCATTGAGGCGGACCTGCTGGCCGATGTTCGCGGCCGAAAAATCACTGCAACGCGTGCGTTCTATCATGGTTCTGAAACCTCCGGATTTCGAGGCGGCGGAGCCTACCTTTCCCCCCTGCCGCATGCAAAGCGATGATTGCACCGGGAACCGGTGGCAAAAGCAGTCCCTTAATGCTTCGTGCAGGGTTCCCCTATGTCGATAATAACCGGCGTACAGCTTCCCTTTGTCATCACTCTGGCCACAGCCTGGAAACAATCCCCAACCCTTGTCCCGGCAAGCTTCGCATCATGAATATCTGCCGGAAACTGCCAGACATTCAATCTATCCAGCGGAACAAAGGTATGGGCATGATGTCCTGCCGCCGCCCCTGGAAGCAAACCGAAAACAAGCTGGTATTCGTCCAGAAAAACCGCGACAACCTCGACTGTTCCAGGGTACGCATCATAGCTGCACGGCCCACCGACCATCGGCCTGCACGCGGCCAGCACAAGCAATAGCAGGACAGGTAATCGACTCAGCGTCATGCCGATGGTTGATAGGTAGCAGCCATCGCCATGGCCTGTGCAAGCTGCGGCATCGGGGTATAGAAATGCGGCGAAAAGCGGATGCCTCCACAGCGCAGGGCACAAATCAACCCTGCCTTCATCAAATGGCGATACAACGCCGCATGGCCGGCAGCATCCAGATCACGACGCCTGAAGCTGACGATACCGGACATGCGCCCTGCTTCACTTGGGGACAACAGAACCAACCTGTCATCACTCAGCATAGCATGGGTGAGCCATTCACTACGCTTCAACACCTCCGCCTCGATCAGCGAGATACCCACTTCCTCAAACAGACTCAGCGAGGCATCCAACGCATGAATACCGAGCATGTTCGGACTGCCCGGCTCGAAGCGACGGGCACTCTTCGCCGCCTGCCAGTCGCGCCGGTCGAAATCACCGGCATGTTCAACCATATGCCAACCGTATTGGCACAGATTTAAATGTTCCCGGGCGGCAGGATGGGAATAAAATACCGCCACACCCTCCGGCCCCAGCATCCATTTATGCCCATCGGCAACAACAAAATCGGCATGACAGCCCACGACATCGAATTGCAGCGCACCCAGGCTCTGGATGGCGTCAACGCAGAAAAGGATACCTCGCTCCTTGCAGGCCAAATCCAAGCGCTTCAGATCAAGCCGCAAGCCATTGCCGAACTGCACAGAGGAAACGCTCAACAGACGAGTATGCATATCCATACAGGCGATGATTGCCTCCTCAGGGTCATCACCGGAAACATCGGCCTGCCGGAGTTCGACCCCCTGCCCGGCCAGCGATTCCCAGACAATGCGGTTGGAAGGGAATTCCTGCAGAGTGGAAACGATATTGTCGCCTGCTTGCCAATCGAGGCCGTAAGCAATCAGCGACAGACCTTCGGAGGTGTTTTTTACAAGCGCGATGTCGTCCGCAGATGGACTGCCGACAAGCCTGGCAAAACGCCTGCGCAGCGATTGCTCGCACTGCATCCAGCGAGGATATTCCTGCGCCCCCTGCTGCATATTCTCATCGGCGAACTGTTTGACAGACTCGGCTGTGCGGCGTGGCCACACGCCGACTGCGGCATGGTTCAGATAGATCAGGCCATCGTTAAGCGGAAACTCATGCGCGATCCCGCGCATTAATCTGAGCTGGCCGGCTTTTGCTCCTCAACAGCGTTTTTACGGCGCGTTGATGTGGCTTTCCTTTTCGGCGCCGCTTTCTTGACTGCTGGCTCGGTCACTGCCTGTTGCTCAGCCAGAACAGCATCGCAAGGCCAGTCAGCGAAGGGGTACGGGCGCTCGTCCAAATTGTAGGTCAGGTAACGCAGTACCTGATAAATATATGCCGCAATTTGAGAACCCAAAGAAAGAGCCCTGTCATTCCTCTCACCGCTTACCAGCACACAAAGAAACTGGAAAACAATCACCATGGCCAGCACCACTTCCGCAACACTGTAAATCACAGCAAACAACACCATAAAGAGCAGGCGAACCCAGACATTGCCATCCTTTAAATTCTCTTTCAGACCTTCCTTATCAATACCACTATTCATGATTCACTCCTTATCCCAGCAAGGGGGCTATCACCAGCGACACAATCGCCATCACATTGATCAGAATGTTCATCGACGGGCCTGATGTGTCCTTGAACGGATCGCCGACGGTATCGCCGACCACCGTTGCCTTGTGCACATCCGAGCCCTTGCCGCCGAGATGACCGCTCTCAACATATTTCTTGGCATTATCCCACGCACCACCGGCATTGGCCATAGTCAGGGCCAGCAACACACAGCAGACCAGCGCCCCCCCAAGCATGCCGCCCAGAGCCTCAGGGCCGAGACCGAAACCGACCAGTACAGGGGCGACAACAGCCAGCATGCCGGGCAACACCATCTTTTTCAGGGCGGCATCGGTGGCAATACTGATGCAACGGGCGTGATCGGGCTGGCCCGTCCCTTCCATAAGACCGGGAATTTCACGAAACTGGCGGCGAATCTCCTTGATCATCGCAAAGGCGGCATCGCCAACCGCCGTCATGGTCAATGAAGCAACCCAGAAGGGAAATAGAGCACCGATAAACATGCCGACCAGCACAATCGGACTGGAAAGATCGAGGTTAAAGCCTGCTACATTGGCCGAAACGGTCTGCACATAGGCGGTGATGATGGCAAGGGCTGCAAGGGCTGCAGCACCAATGGCAAACCCCTTGCCGATGGCCGCCGTAGTATTGCCCAATTCATCGAGCGAATCGGTAATGCGCCTCGTTTTCTCACCCATACCCGACATCGCGGCTATGCCGCCGGCATTGTCCGCAATCGGACCGTAGGCATCGATGGCCATGGTCATGCCAACGGTGGCGAGCATGCCAACGGCAGCGATGCCAACGCCATAAAGGCCGCAAAGATTGGTGGAAATAAAGATAATGCCGGCAATGGTCAGCACCGGGATAATCACCGACTGCATGCCTATCGCCAGCCCCGCAATAATCACTGTAGCAGGACCTGTTTCACCGGCCTTGGCAATCGCACGCACAGGTTTGTCGGCAGTATAGTATTCGGTGATCAAGCCGATAATGATGCCACCAATGGTGCCGGAGAGAACGGCTCCCCAAACAGAAACAGCAATACCGCTCATGGAGATGACGAAATAGGCAGCAGCAATAAACAACACCGATGCACCGATCGTGCCGGCGCGCAGTGCCGCCTCGGCCTGACGCCCCGAGAACATCTTCACAATGCCAACACCAATCATCGAGCAGATAAGCCCGGCCGAGGCCAGCGCCAGCGGCAGAAACATCAATGTCTGCTGTGTGCCGAGTGGATCGAGAATGTCGGAGGCCAGTGTCGATGCCATGGCGATAGTGGCAATGATCGCACCACAGTAGGACTCGAAAATATCGGAGCCCATGCCGGCAACATCGCCAACGTTATCCCCTACATTATCGGCAATCACACCCGGATTACGCGGATCGTCTTCGGGAATTCCAGCCTCGACCTTACCGACCAGATCCGCGCCGACATCGGCGCTCTTGGTGAAGATTCCGCCACCGACACGCGAAAACAGCGCAACCGAAGAGGCGCCCATGCCGAAGCCGTGAATAGCGTGGGCAGTTTCAGGATCACCGCCGTAAAAGAGATAGAGGGTGCCAAGTCCCAGCAAACCGAGCGAGGCAATGGTCAGCCCCATGATGGAGCCACCGAAAAAAGAGATGGTCAGGGCTCTCGATCCGCCGTGATCCTGTGCCGCGATTGCTGTCCTGACATTGGCCTTGGTGGCCGCAAACATGCCGCAATAGCCGGCCAGCGCCGAACACACAGCCCCAACCAGAAAGGAGATCATCGTACTCAGGCCCAGACTTAGGGCGAGAAGCAGTGCAACAATGAGGACAAAACCGGCCAGAATGGTGTATTCGCGCTTTAAAAACACCATGGCGCCGAGATGAATGGCAGCGCCGATTTCGGCAACCTTCCCCGATCCGGCCGGATAGCGCAACACCACCCGGTAGAGCGTAAATGCGGCAATCAACCCGACCAAACCAAACAGCGCCGGCATGCCTGTCTGTAGCATATACTCTCCCTTATCAAACCAAGACTTAACGGCAATCCATCAGTTCATCTTTGCCAATCCGTCGCATCTTTTCAACTATTGTCTCTTGCACAAAATGAAAGCGGCGACCCGATATGGTCGCCGCTCATTTATATAATTAACCCTTCAAAAGGCCGCTCATCCCTTCCCTTCGGCTTTGTAACGGGCGATGGATTCAAGAATTTCTTTTTTTGCTGCTGCCGCATCGTGCCAACCGACCACCTTGACCCATTTACCGGATTCGAGGTCCTTGTAGTGCTGGAAGAAATGCTGAATCTGATCGAGCAGGAAACGCGGCATATCCTCCGGCCCTTTCACATGGTCGTACACCGGCTTGAGTTTCGAACACGGAACCGCCAGCACCTTGGCATCCAGACCCGCCTCGTCTTCCATGAACAACACACCGACCGGGCGGCAGTTGATCACGCAACCGGTAATCAGCGAGAAGGTGGAAACCACCAGCGCATCCACCGGATCGCCATCCTCGGAAAGGGTGTTGGGCACAAAACCGTAATTGCTCGGGTAATGCATGGCCGTGTGCATAAAGCGATCGACAAAAAATGCTCGCGATGTCTTATCGAGTTCATATTTAACCGGATCGGCGTGCTGCGGCACCTCGATAATCACGTTGATGTCCTCGGGCGGATTGTTGCCGGGAGGGATTTTGTCGATGTCCATGATGACTCCTGAAGTATGAGATGTCCCTGATGCTTCAGGGAATATAATCAACTAAACCAGCTGCCATTGTAGACAAAGACCCATCCGGCACAAGCCAAAGCTGCACCGCCCGGCTATGCTTGGCCGATGATCACGGTCAGCATCACACGGCAAATCCTGATTCACCGCAGACCCAGTGGCGTTTGCGTGCAATACCCGGTTTCAACAGCCGAAAAAGGCTGTGGCAATGTAAGAAACAGCCTGCAAACACCGCTTGGCAGGCATCGCATCGCTGCCAAGATCGGCGAAGACTTTCCCGTAAACACGATTTTTGTTGCACGCCAGCCGGTCGGGGTATTTGATGCCACGCACGACGATGCGCAAAAGGACTGGATCCTTTCCCGCATCCTGTGGCTGGAGGGAAGCCAGACCGGCATCAACCGCCGTGGCCGGGTGGATACCCTGTCCCGCTATATCTATATCCACGGTACGCATCGCGCAGACCTTCTCGGCCAACCGGCGTCGCATGGCTGCATCCGCATGCGCAATGAAGATGTCATCGACCTGTTTGACCATGCCTCTGAGGGCGAAATTGTATACATCAGACTATAAGGTCTTTTAACGCGGATAAGGGCATGCCGTTTGTGGAGTGTGCTGAGGCAGGCTAGTATACCGGGTCTTCAAATCACCAGATGAGGAGTACGCCTTTGTTTAAACGAATCCTGGTTGCCAATCGTGGCGAGTGCGCCATCCGCATTATCCGTTCCTGCCGCGAACTGGGTATTGGCACGGTTGCCATCTACTCGGAAGCCGACGCGCATGCCCTGCATGTGAAGAAGGCGGACCGCGCGGTGATGATCGGTCCTGATCCGGTGAAGAGCTACCTGAACATCCACCGTATCGTGAATATCGCACTGGAGGCCGGCTGCGACGCCGTGCATCCGGGCTACGGCTTTCTTTCCGAAAATGCTGATTTTGCCCGTGAAGTCGGCAAGGCAGGCCTGACCTATATCGGCCCGTCGCCGGACGCTATCGAGGACATGGGCAGCAAAATCAAGGCACGTGCGGCGATGATTGCTGCCGGCGTGCCGGTTATTCCCGGCTCCGAATTTGCGCTGGCCAATGTGCAAGAAGCAAAGACCATGGCCAACGATATGGGCTACCCGGTCATGCTCAAGGCTGCTGCCGGTGGTGGCGGACGCGGTATCCGACGCTGCGACGACGACGAGCAACTGCGTGAGAACTATGAGATTACCCAGCGCGAGGCCATGGCTGCTTTTGGTTCGGACGAGCTGTTTATGGAAAAATGCATCGTCGAACCGCATCATATCGAATTCCAGATACTGGCCGACACGCACGGCAACTGCGTTCACCTTTTTGAGCGCGACTGCTCAATTCAACGGCGCAACCAGAAGCTGATCGAGATTGCCCCCAGCCAGTTTTTAACCCCCGAGCTGCGTGAAGAAATGGGTGCTATCGCCGTCAAGGCGGCCAAGGCAGTCGGCTATGCCAATGCCGGCACCGTTGAATTTCTGGTCGATAAGGATCACAACTTCTGGTTCATGGAGATGAATACCCGCCTGCAGGTGGAGCACCCGATCACCGAAACCATCACCGGTGTCGATCTGGTCGCCGAGCAGATCCGCGTGGCTGCAGGGCTGCCTTTACCCTTTGCCCAGAAGGATCTCAGCTTTAACGGCTTCGCCATCGAATTCCGCATCAATGCCGAGGACCCGAAGAATAATTTCCTGCCCACGCCCGGCACCCTGACTCGCTACTTCTCACCCGGCGGTCCCGGTGTGCGCGTCGATGGCTGCGTTTATCCCGGCTACACCATTCCGCCGCACTACGACTCGATGTGCGCCAAACTAACCATCTGGGGTGCCACATGGCCGGCAGCGGTCAGCCGCGCTCTACGCGCCCTGAATGAATATGACATCCGCGGCGTGCGCACGACTTTACCTTACTACCGCCAGATCGCTGCAAGCGAGGATTTCGCGCGCGGCGAGTTTCACACCGGTTTTATCGACGAACATCCCGAGCTGCTTGATTACAAACCCTACGAGGCGCGTGAGGATATTGCCGCAGCCGTAGCCGTAGCCATTGCAGCACACGCCGGCCTGTAACACAAAGCCCGGCAGACAGACTATGAAAAAGGAATCAGGCATGACAAACGTAAGCAAGAAGAAACTGGGAATCACCGAACTGGCGCTGCGCGACGGGCATCAATCTTTGTTGGCCACGCGTATGCGGCTTGATGACATGCTGCCCATCTGCGAAAAACTGGACGCTGTCGGCTACTGGTCCATCGAAGCCTGGGGCGGCGCCACCTTCGATACCTGCCTGCGTTATCTCAAGGAAGGCCCCTGGGTCCGGCTGCGCGAACTGAAAAAGGCCATGCCCAATACCCCGCTTCAGATGTTGCTGCGCGGCCAGAACCTGTTGGGCTATCGTCACTACGCCGATGATGTGGTCAGAAAGTTCGTTGATATGGCTGCAGCCAATGGCGTGGATGTGTTCCGTATCTTCGATGCCATGAACGATCTGCGCAATGTACGCACCGCCGTGACTCAGGTGAAGAGCAATGGCAAGCATGCCGAATGTGCCATCAGCTACACGGCCAGCCCGGTGCATACACTGGAGCATTATGTGGAACTGGCCCGCGGCTTTGAGGACATGGGTTGCGACACCCTGGCCATCAAGGATATGGCCGGCCTGCTGACCCCGACCTCCACGCGTGAACTGGTCCTGGCCATCAAAAAAGCCACCTCAATTCCGCTGCATCTGCATTGTCATTCCACCTCGGGCGTGGCCGAAATGGTGCAGTGGGAAGCAGTGCATGCCGGTTGCGATATTATTGATACCGCCATCAGCCCGCTGGCCGGCGGCACCAGCCATCCGGCCACCGAATCAATGGTCGCCGCCTTTGCCGGCACCGAATTCGATACGGGTCTTGATATCCTTGCCCTGCAGGACATCGCCGCCTATTTCCGCGAAGTGCGCAAAAAGTATGCGCGCTTTGAATCGCATGTGACCGGTGTGGATACGCGCGTTTTCGTCAACCAGATTCCCGGCGGCATGATCTCCAATCTGGCCAATCAGCTGCGCGATCAGGGCGCTCTGGACAAGATGGATCAGGTGCTCGATGAGATTCCGCGCGTGCGCAAGGATTTCGGTTACCCGCCGCTGGTCACACCGACCAGTCAGATTGTCGGCACGCAGGCCGTGCTGAATGTCGTCTCCGGCAAGAAATACAAGGTCATCACCAACGAAACCAAGGGCTATCTCAAGGGTATGTATGGTCGCCCGCTGGGCACCGTTAACGAAGATGTGCGCCGCTTGGCTCTGGGTGATGAAGAGGCCATTCATGTCCGCCCAGCCGATCTGATCGCACCGGAACTGGATGCCCTGACCCGTGAAGTCGGAGACAAGGCCAAGTCCATTGAGGATGTGCTGTCCTATGCACTGTTCCCAACCATCGCGCTGGAGTTCTTTGAGGAGCGCGAGGCCGGCACCTTCAAGCCGGAACCACTGGATATGCCTGCCGAGGCAAGCAGCGTCGCTCAACCGGCAAGCGCCCCCGGGCTGGCTCCCACCGAATTCAACGTCACTATTCACGGTGAGCAATACCACATCAAGATCGAAGGCTCAGGCCATAAGAGCGAGGACGTTCGTCCGTTCTACGTTAAGATCGACAACGTGCTGGAAGAGGTCATGGTGGAAACCCTGACCGAAGTGGTGCCCACTGCAGACGGTAATATTGATACCAAGAAGGCATCCAAGGGCTCCAAGCGACCGAAGGCGAGGAAGGATTCGGATGTCACGACACCGATGCCGGGACGTATTGTCGCCCTGCATGTCGAGATGGGCAGCAAGGTTGTAGCCGGCGAAACCGTGCTCGTAGTCGAGGCTATGAAGATGGAAAATCCGGTGTCCGCTCCTGAATCTGGTACGGTCACAGCCATCCATGTCGCCATCGGTGATAACGTCAACCCGGACGAGTGCCTGATCGAGATCGGCTGAGGATAAGTATTTCCAACAGCTTCCGAACCTGATGTCGTCACAGCAGTCGTCACAGCACTGGCATCCCCTGCGCAACCGTGTGCTGGCCCTGGCCGCCATGGTTCAGGCATCACATCTGGTGCAGGGCATTGCGCGCAAAGGCCTGGCCGACAGCGGCGAACTGGAATGCGCTATCGACAGTATTCTTGCCTCTCCGGGCAACGAAACCATTCATGCCGAGCATCTCTACCCGGGACCGCACCGCTTGCGCACCGGTCTAATCCTCTTGCAGCGCCTGTTGAACGGCGAAGAACTGGGGTCGGATATCAAGCAGGCCAAAGAGCTGATGGCTTATTGCGCCGCGATGATGTCGCTGGAGAAAAAACTGGCGCGCGACAGTGAGATGCTCGGAAAACTGGGCAATGGCATCAACCGCATCAAAAAACAGCGCGATTATTTCGGTGGCACCATGCATGACAACGTCATTGCCGCCATTGCAGGCTTGTACGGCGAAACCATCAGCACCATGAACCCGCGCATTATCGTACACGGCAAACCGGAACTTCTCGGTCAAAGCAGCAACACCAACCGGGTGCGCGCCCTGCTGTTCTCCGGCATCCGTGCCGCACATCTCTGGCGCACCCATGGCGGTAGCCACTTCCAGCTGTTGCTGCGCCGTCGCACCCTGGTCCGCGAAGCGCAACAGCTGTTGCTTGATGCCAACCATGCCTAGGCATTCAAGAACGCCATCCGAATAAACTAGTTTGTCGACATCCACGGGAACGTTGTCTGGTAAGCTTCGTGAAGGTGAAGCTATCTATAAGAAACAGCCGCCACCCCTGCTCAGATAGTTCCCTGCTGCATGATCCATTGGATCAAATGCGTATGGATATCACTCTGATAGACCTGTTTGTGCTGTAACATGTAAAACTGACGCTCCAGCTTCATGCCGCGAACATTCAAGATGACCAGTTCGCCGCTGGCGATTTCCTTTTTTACGGCGATCGCGGAGAGACAGGCCAATCTTTCGCTATCTGCCACCAGCGCCTTGATAGTCGGCACGTGTTTCAACTCAGCCAGAATGTTGAAGTCTGACAGATGGGCGCGAAAGGCATGCTCGAAGATGGACCGCGTGCCGGAGCCTGCTTCGCGCATGATCCAGGTCGTGCCCGCCAGAACCTTCACCGGCAGCGGCCCGCCTCTGGCCTGCCCGACCAGCGGATGGGAAGGACTGGCGACAATGACCAGATGGTCCGTCCACCAGGGAGTGGCAGTAATCTGGGGGTGCTGGCAGACGCCTTCGACCAGCCCCAGTTCGATTTTGCGCGTCAGCAGATGAGCGAGGATGGCACTGCTGTTACCTGTTTCCAGATGCAACTCCAGATCCGGGGCCTGTGCGTACAGATGAGTGACAAGATTGGGAAAGAGACAGTCGGCAATAGTGGTGCTGGCGCCGATGGCAAGCGTCTGACGACTGGCCTGGCCAAGTTCGCGGGCAATAGCCTGAATTTGGTCGAGGATGCGCTGCGCCCGGGGCAGCAACCAGTGCCCCTGCTGGTTCATGAGCATGCGTTTGCCAGCCCGGTCGAACAGCTGCAGGCCCAGTTGTTTTTCCAGCTCCTTCAGCGCCATACTGACGGCTGACTGGGTCAGGCAGAGCTCAACGGCAGCACGCGAAACATTCTCGCTGCGGGCAACCGACACGAAGATTCGCAATTGTTTCAGGGTGATGTGCATATCAATAAAATCTATTATAGATATACATAACATTCATTTTTATTGAACATTGGGGCACCCTAGTCTTTGCATCACTTTTGCCAATAGGTGGTGCGCAATGATCAAATACGGGTGGCAACAAACATGGCTTTCCGTGCCGGCCGGTAACATGCTGGTTGCAGCTATCGTCGGCCTTGCCTGGTGGTCAGGCCAGGTTTTGTCACTCGGACAATATGGCGTCGGCCCGCTGTCACTTGCTCTGCTGATCGGCATATTGCTGGGCAACAGCATGCGTCTTCCAGCCATGATGCAGCCGGGTATTCATTTCGCTCAGCAAAGACTGTTGCGTGCCGGAGTCATGCTCTTCGGCCTGCATGTCAGTGTCGGCCAGTTGCTGCACGTGGGCGGGGAAGCGTTCGGTATCGATCTGATCGTCATGGCCACCATCCTGATCGTCGGCACATGGATAGGTATCCGGGTGTTCGGGCTTGATCGCGATCTCGCCGTGATGACCGCTGCAGGCAGTGCCATCTGTGGCGCAGCTGCTATTCTGGCTACAGAACCTGTGGTACGCGGCAGCAGCGCCCATACCAGCATGGCAGTGGCCAGCGTGGTTGTGTTCGGCAGCCTTGCCATCCTGATCTATCCGCTTATTTATCATTTTACCGGTGCTACACCCGAAGCCTTCGGTATCTATATCGGTGCGACCGTGCATGAGGTCGCCCAGGTGGTGGCTGTCGGTCACAGCATTGGCGGGGGTGCGGAGCAGACAGCTGTGATCGTCAAGCTGATGCGGGTCATGATGCTGGCTCCGGTGCTCCTGCTGCTCAGCCTGTGGTGGCGCAGGGTGGAACATGTTGAGGGGCACGGTAAATCAAGGCTGATCATTCCGTGGTTCGCCTTCGGCTTCGTCGGCGTGGTGATTGTTAACTCCATCTGGAGCATGCCGCAGCCGCTGCACCGGGAACTCGAATTGCTCGATACCCTGATGCTGGCAGCTGCCATGGCGGCACTGGGGCTGGAAACCCGATTCGACCGCATGCGGGCCCTGGGAGTAAAACCGCTGATGTTTGCCGGCGTACTGTTTCTCATGCTGATGGTCGGCGGCGATATATTGACGTACTGGTTATTGCCAGCGAATTTATCCTAGAAACATTGGGGATTTCAACACGAATGATGAAGTAGAATTACAACCCCGGCACTTTCCCGCATTAAAATTAATGGCATGACAGGCCTGAAATGAAGTGGTAAAATGCTTGCAGTTTTCAACTTTACCCACATTGAGGAAATCACCATGAAAATCACTTCGGGCATTAAAAAAACCGTTGCGACTATTGACGAGAATCACACCGTACTGGAAGCCGCCACATTGATGACGGAAGATTATATCGGTTCGGTTGTCGTCACCAGCCACTCCAAAATCGTCGGCATTTTTACCGAACGCGAACTGATGTTGCGCGTGGTCGGCAAAGGTCGCGAGCCCGGCACAGTCAAGATTAAAGATGTGATGCATACGGATCATCTTAAAATCAGCCCCGAAGCCACCTGCGAAGAAGCCCTGAAAATCATGGAAGATAAACGATGTCGCCATCTGCTGGTCTTCGATGGTGATGAATTCATCGGCCTGATCTCCTTGCGAGACCTTGTGGTCCTGACCTTGCACGAGAAGGACGACCTCATCACCCAGCTTGAGGGCTACATCTCCGCCACTTAGGCAATTCCCACCCGATGATGCCTGCGGGGAGCTTGCTCCCCCATACTTCATCTTTTATTAACCTGTATATGCAGACTGTCTGTGTCGCATCTTGTTTGCCAGCCAAGCCGGTAAACATTGCTGCGACCGGAGTCACGAAGGTTTTAACAGCGCATGCAAAACAAACATGACCGATCCTTTATTGCCGATGCCCTGAGCTATCGCCATGCATGAAATGTCTTTGTGCGAGGGCGTGGTGCAGTTGATTGAAGATCAGTCGCGCACGCAAAACTTCAGCAAGGTCAAAACTGTGTGGCTTGAAATCGGCGCACTTGCCGGTGTGGAAAAGGAAGCCATGCGCTTCAGTTTTGCAGCCGTTGCCAGAGATACAGTCGCCGAAGGCTCGAAGCTTGAAATCATCGATGTGCCCGGCCTTGCCAGATGCCCGGCCTGCGCCCGCGATGTACAGGTATCAGCGCGCTACGATGACTGCCCGGACTGCGGACACTATCCACTGGACATCATTGCCGGCGAAGAAATGCGAATCAAAGAACTGGAGGTGCAGTAATGTGCACTACTTGCGGTTGCGGCCACGGTGAAACAAGAATCGAAGGCCACGAGCATGACCATCATGATCACGACCACCACCACGATCACCATCATCATGAAGCTCACGGGCATAGTCATGGCCATGGCGTGATTGCTGCTGCGCATGCCCCGGGCATGAGCAAATCGCGCATCCTGAGTATCGAGCAGGATATCCTGAGCAAGAACAATGAGTACGCTGCGGGCAACCGTCGCCAGTTTGCCGCGCGCGGCATGCTGGTGCTGAATCTGGTATCCAGCCCCGGTTCCGGCAAAACCACCCTGCTCACCAATACGCTGAGCCAGCTGAAAAACGAACTTCCGATGGCCGTGATTGAGGGCGATCAACAAACCGTTCTCGATGCCGAGCGCATCCGCGCCACGGGCGTGAAAGCCATTCAGATCAACACCGGCAAGGGCTGCCATCTGGATGCCCATATGGTCGGGCATGCGCTGGAAAGCCTGTCGCCTGAAGAGCAGAGCGTGCTGTTCATCGAGAATGTCGGCAATCTGGTCTGTCCTGCCGCCTTCGATCTGGGTGAAGCGCACAAGGTCGTCATCCTCTCGGTCACCGAGGGCGAGGATAAACCACTGAAATACCCGGATATGTTCCACGCCGCCGATCTGATGATCCTGAACAAGATCGACCTGCTCCCGCATCTGCAGTTCGACGTGGATGCCTGCCTCGACTATGCGCGGCGGGTTAACCCCGGCATCAAAATACTGCAACTCTCCGCCACCAGCGGCGAGGGCATGGACAACTGGTTTGCCTGGATCAGGGCCGCTCATGGGCTGTCGTTGATTGGCTCCCAGCCAACTGGAAAGGGGTAAAGCGATGTGCCTTGCCGTACCCGCCCGGGTGGTTGAACTCAATGGCGATACTGCCATTGTCGATCTCGATGGCATCCGTAAAGAGACATCCACCATATTGCTCGATGAAGTGACCGTGGGTGATTATGTACTCATCCATGTCGGCTATGCACTGGAGCGCATCGATCCGCTTGAAGCCGCGAAAACACTGGCACTGTTTGCCGAGTTGCGCGCCCAGGATGCTGAGGCATGAAATACGTTGATGAATTCCGCGATGGTGACACTGCCCGCGCACTTGCCAGGGTTATCCATGCCGAAGTAAACCCCGAGCGGAACTATCGCTTGATGGAGTTCTGCGGCGGCCATACCCACGCCATCTTCCGCTTCGGCATTGTTGATCTGATGCCTGAGAATATCCGCTTCATTCATGGCCCCGGCTGCCCGGTCTGCGTGCTGCCTGCAGGACGCATCGAAACAGCCATCAGGCTGGTTGAAGAAGAGGATGTCATCCTCTGCACCTATGCCGACCTGATGCGCGTGCCCGCCGGCAAACGTGACAGCCTGCAAAAGGCCAAAGCACGCGGTGCCGATATCCGCATGATCTACTCCAGCAGCGATGCGCTGGCCCTTGCCCATGAAAATCCGCAGAAGCATGTGGTTTTCTTCGCCATCGGCTTTGAGACAACCACCCCGCCTACTGCTGCTGCAATCAAAATCGCGCAGGCCGAAGGTCTCAGCAATTTCAGCGTGTTCTGCAACCATGTCGAAACACCGCCGGCGATGATGCATATCCTGACTGCGGGCGATGCGAAGATTGATGGCATCCTGGGCCCCTCGCATGTCAGCACGATCATCGGCAGCCGCGCTTATGCCGATTGCTGTGATAAATATAATGTGCCGCTGGTAATTGCAGGCTTTGAACCACTGGATGTGATCCAGTCGGTGCTGATGCTGGTTCGCCAGATCAATGCCGGGCAAGCCGTGGTGGAAAACCAGTACACCCGTGCAGTCAGCGAAACAGGCAATGAAAAAGCCAAGACCTTGATGGCCGAGGTGTTCGAACAGCGGCCACAATTCGAGTGGCGCGGGCTGGGCGTGCTGCCCGATAGCGCTGTGCAGATCAGAAGCGAATTTGCCGGCTTCGATACCGAGAAACGCTTCGCCATGCAGGAGATTGCAACTGCCGACATCAAAGGCTGCATCTGCCCGGCGGTGCTGCGCGGCATGAACAATCCGGACGAGTGCAAACTCTTCGGCACCGCCTGCACACCCGAAGATCCGAAAGGTGCGTGCATGGTTTCTTCCGAAGGGGCATGTGCAGCTTATTACAGCTATGGCAGATACAGAGCAGGTGCCGAGGCAAGGACATGAGCAAGCTGGACATCAAAAACGGCGTCATCGAAATGGGCCATGGCAGCGGCGGCAGGACTTCAGCCACGCTGATCGAAGAACTGTTTGTCCGCCACTTCGATAATGCACTGCTCGATCAGGGCAACGATCAGGCTTCCTTCCCTGTTCCGGCCGGTCGCATGGTGATCAGTACCGACGGCCATGTGATTACGCCCCTGTTCTTCCCCGGCGGCGATATCGGTTCGCTCTCGGTGCACGGTACCATCAACGATGTCGCCATGTCCGGTGCAAAGCCCCTCTACCTCTCCGCCTCATTTATCCTCGAAGAGGGGTTTCCGCTCGCAGATCTGGAACGCATCGTTATCAGCATGGCGAAGGCCAGCAAGAGTGCAGGCGTCCCGGTGGTCACCGGCGATACCAAGGTGGTCGAACGCGGCAAGGGTGACGGCGTATTCATCACCACCACCGGCATCGGCATCGTTCCCGATGGCATCAATATTTCGGGTGATCTGGCCAAGCCTGGCGATGTCATCATTGTCAGCGGTTCCATCGGCGATCACGGCATCGCCATTCTCTCCAGTCGCGAAGGACTGCAATTCGGCACAACCATCGAATCGGACTCGGCTGCCCTGCACGGTCTTGTGGCAGACATGGTTGCCGTGGCAGCGGATATCCGCTGCCTGCGCGACCCGACCCGCGGCGGCCTTGCCACCACCCTGAATGAATTGGCGCGACAATCAAAAGTCGGCATGCGCATTCAGGAAACGGCGATTCCGATCAAGGCCGAGGTCAAAGGGGCCTGCGAACTACTGGGCCTCGATCCGCTTTATATTGCCAACGAAGGCAAACTGGTCTGCATCGTTCCCGCCAAAGATGCCGAACATTTGCTCGCAGCCATGCACAAGCACCCGCTGGGACAAGGCGCCGCCATCATCGGCACGACTTGCGAAGATGCACAAAAAATGGTGGTGATGGAAACCGCTTTCGGCGGCAATCGCGTGGTCGACTGGCTGGCTGGCGAACAGCTGCCGCGCATCTGCTAAGGGTGAGATGAGCATGGCAACATCCATTCGTGTCCGGGGACAGGTTCAGGGCGTCGGCTTTCGCCCCTTTGTCTGGCATCTGGCCACGGAATCCGGCATCACCGGCAATGTATGGAATGATGCTGAAGGTGTGCTTATTCAGGCATGGGGTGATAAAGCCGTACTGGAAAACTTCCAGAAACAAATACAGCAACAGGCACCGCCACTGGCGCGCATCGATAGCATTGAATACTCACTGCTTGACGCTGAACCTATCCCCGAGACTTTCACCATTAAGGCAAGCCCCGTTGCAGATGGCATAGCAACAGCATCTGTGACTCCCGATGCCGCAACCTGCCCGCACTGTCTGATGGATATCCATAACCCCTCGGATCCTCATCATGGCTATCCCTTCACCAGTTGCACCTACTGCGGCCCGCGTCTGTCCATCGTTCGCTCCATTCCCTATGACCGGGCCAACACCAGCATGGCGCCATTTCGCATGTGTGAAGCCTGTCAGACGGAATTCGACAATCCGGCTGATCGGCGTTTCCATGCTCAAACCAATGCCTGCCCGGAATGCGGCCCGCAACTTTGGCTGGAAGATGGATCAGGTAACAAATTAGAGCTTGCCTCATCCGAGCAAATCATTTCGCGGACAGCCTCCCTGCTACAGGAGGGGCATGTTGTTGCCATCAAGGGCATCGGCGGCGTGCATCTGGCCGTTGATGCCGGCAATGACGCTGCTGTCAGCCGCCTGCGCACCCGCAAGCAGCGTTACGCCAAGGCCTTCGCGCTGATGGCTGCCGATATAGAATCCATTGCCCGCTATGCTTCAGTCAAAGATGCCGAGGCTCAATTATTGACCTCCACGGCTGCGCCAATCGTACTTCTCGCGCGCAATCCGGACAGCGAACAATTACCCGAGGGGATTGCTCCCGGTCAGTCGCGACTGGGCTTCATGCTCCCCTATTCACCGCTGCACAGTCTGCTCATGCGCCAATTGAATCGCCCCATTGTGCTGACCTCGGGCAATCGCTCCGATGAGCCGCAATGCATCGACAATGACGATGCCCGCAAACGTCTGTCCGGTATCGCCGATTATTTCCTGTTGCACGACCGCGATATCGTCAATCGACTGGACGATTCGGTAGCCGCCGTCATGGATGGTAAACCTCGCCTTCTGCGCCGCGCACGTGGCTACGCCCCGGCTCCCATCCTGTTGCATGAAAGCTTTGCAAACGCTCCGCGCGTGCTGGCCATGGGCGGCGAGCTGAAGAACACCTTCTGCCAGCTCGACAACGGCAAGGCGACGATCTCGCAACACCTCGGCGATCTGGAAAACGCAGCAACCCATAGCGATTACCGGCAGGCCCTCAGCCTGTATGCACAGATGTATGGCTTCGACCCTGAAGCCATCGCCGTGGATATGCATCCGGACTATTTCTCCACACGCCTTGGCCATGGCATGGCCGATGATTCCGACCTGCCACTAATCGCGGTACAGCACCATCATGCCCATGTTGCTGCCGTACTGGCCGAGCACCAGCTTCCGCTCGACACTCCTCCTGTGCTGGGCATTGCGCTAGATGGTCTTGGTTTCGGCGAGGATGGTACAATCTGGGGTGGCGAGTTCCTGTACGTCGATTATTCAAGCAGCAAGCGCCTCGGCTGTTGCCAGCAGTTGCCGATGCCGGGCGGTGCACAGGCCATGATTGAACCGTGGCGCAATACCTTTGCACATCTGCATGCTTTGGGGTGGGGTGAGATTGAAGCTGCTTTCGGCGACAGCGACATCGTGCGCTTTCTCTCCGACAAACCAGTCCCGCTTCTGAACGGCATGATTGAAAGAAAGGTGAACTCCCCCCTCACCTCATCCTGCGGCCGCCTGTTCGATGCCGTCGCAGCAGCACTTGGTATCTGCCGTGAACATGCGGCTTATGAAGGACAGGCTGCTATCGAGCTGGAAACCCTGGCTCAGCAGGCATACAACACAAACTTGCAGCCATATCCCTACCGCTTCGACACAGCAGCTGACGGCATCATGCACATCAGTTGGCAACCCATGTGGCAGGCGCTACTTAACGATCTGATACAGGGTATTGAGCACCCGATCATTGCCGCTCGCTTCCATCGTACCGCTGGCGCTGCTATCAGCGAAATGGCTACTCAGCTATGCCATAAGCACATTATTAATACAGTCGCACTCTGTGGCGGCGTGTTCCAGAACAGACTGCTTCTGGAAACGGTCGCATCCGAGTTGCGCCATAGCGGTCAACAGGTACTGATTCCTCGGCATCTCCCTCTCAACGACGGTGGCATCTGCCTTGGTCAGGCGGTCGTCGCCGCCGCAAAGCGATTGAAGGACAAAACAACATGATTGAAATACTGCTGATGGGTTTTCTGCTGGGCATGCGCCATGCCATGGAGTCAGATCATGTGGCTGCCGTCGCTTCGCTGGTCACCAAATCGCCGTCGCTGCGCGAATCGATTCGCCTGGGTTCGATGTGGGGGCTGGGCCATACGGTGACGCTGTTTATCTTCGGCTCAGCGGTCATGTTGCTGGACCACATGATTCCGGAACGCATGGCGATGATGCTGGAATTCGCCGTTGGCATCATGCTGGTCATGCTGGGTATCGATGTTGTGCGACGCTTCATGCGGGAAAGGGTGCATTTCCACTCCCATCGTCATGCTGACGGAACCCTGCATTTCCATGCGCATGCGCATGCCGACGAGATCAACCACGCCAGCGACAGTCATATGCACATGCATCGCGAAAAATTTCCGCTACGCGCCCTGCTGGTCGGCATCATGCACGGCATGGCCGGCTCCGCCGCCATGATCGTGCTGACCCTGCAAACCGTTCAATCCTTCGGCATGGGCTTAATATATATAACGCTGTTCGGGCTTGGCTCAATTGGCGGCATGGCCGCACTTTCCATGGCTATCATGCTACCGCTGCGCCACTCGGCCAGCCGCTATGCCCGCGCGCACCAGTATCTGCAATTCGGGATTGGCACAGCGACCATTGTTCTGGGCATCAGCCTGATGCTTGAGATTGGCATAAACGGGAAAATCCTGTGATAAATATATTTTTTAAAACAGGCAAAAAAGTGCCTTTCCCCCCTTTTTTTTACGGTTGTATATCTATACCATGCACACGCTTTAAAGGAGACCCTCATGCATTCCAATAACGGGCCGGACAACAACGCTGGCTCCCCTGCGCAACAGGGTGGAGATAACCACCTGCTGCACCGACTTTACGAGCTACAACAACAGTTCCAACACATACCGAAACAGGCCATCAGCGACCTGGCAACTGAACTGAACCTGCCCATCAGTCAGGTTGAGTCGGTGGTGGATTTCTATTCATTCTTCCACCGCACCGCGCGCGGCCGCTATGACATCCTGTTCAGCAACTGCACCAGTTGCGGCGATATGGCAATGATGCACAAACTGTGCGAACGCCTGAGCGTCACCCCCGGTGAAACGCGTGCCGATGGCGTAGTCAGTATCGCGGAAACCTCGTGCATCGGCATGTGCGATCAGGGGCCGGCACTTCTGGTTAACGGACGCACCCTCACCCACCTCACCAACCGCCGTCTTGAGCAGATCGCCGAGCAGGTGGATGCCGGCACGCCCGTCGCAGACTGGCCTGTCGAGTGGTTCCGTGTGCATGATAATGTGCGCAAGAACGGACTGTTGCTGAGCACGGGTTTTGAAGCCGGCTCAGGCCTGCTTTCAGCCATCCATCAGGGACCGGAGGAATTACTGGAAGAAATCGTCAAGTCGGGCCTGCGTGGTCGCGGCGGCGCTGGTTTCAGCACCGGAATGAAATGGAAATTCTGTCGTGCAGCCACGGGTGATGCGCATTATGTCATCTGCAATGCCGACGAAGGCGAGCCCGGCACCTTCAAGGACCGCATTCTGCTAAACAGCCACGCACACGAAGTCTTCGAGGGCATGACCCTTTGCGGCTATATCATCGGCGCGCAAAAAGGCTATCTCTACCTGCGCGGGGAATATCGCTACCTTCTGCCCGAATTGCAGGCCGTATTAAAACGCCGCCACAAGGCCAAACTGCTGGGCGAGAACATTCTCGGCCAACAGGGCTTTAATTTCGACATCGAAATCATTATGGGTGCCGGCGCCTACATCTGCGGTGAGGAATCGGCTCTGATTGAATCGATGGAGCAGAAACGCGGCATCCCGCGTGTGCTCCCGCCCTTCCCGGTCACCAAGGGCTTTCTTGATCAGCCTACTGTGGTCAACAATGTCGAAACGCTGGCTGCGGCAGCTCAGATCGCTGTGCATGGCAGCGACTGGTTCAAGGGTCACGGCTCGGATAAATCGGCCGGCAGCAAAATCCTCAGTATCAGCGGTGACTGCACCACACCAGGCGCTTATGAATATGCCTTCGGCGTCAGCATCCAGAGAATTCTCGATGATTGCGGTGCCGAGGATGTGCAGGCCGTACAGGTCGGCGGACCATCGGGAACCTTGATTGCGCCTGATGAATTCGAGCGCAAGCTTGGTTTCGAGGATCTTGCCACCGGCGGTTCGTTCATGATTTATGGCAAAGACAGCGATCTGCTCGCTGTGGTACAGAACTTCGCGCATTTCTTCGCCCACGAAAGCTGCGGCTTCTGCACCCCTTGCCGGGTCGGCACAACGCTGCTGAGAAACGGCCTGGATAAGATTGTCAGGGGTCATGGCACGCAATATGACGTCGATGAAATGTTCCGCATGGCCACGCTGGTCAAACGCCGCTCGCACTGCGGTCTGGGACAAACTGCACCCAACCCCATTCTCGATGCGCTCAAACGCTTTCCGGGCATATTCGAGAGCCGGCTGGTGAACAGCGAATTCGAACCGCACTTTGATCTGGATGCGGCACTTGAAGAGGCACGCCAGATCAGCCATCGGGATGACGCGGAGGCCCATTTAGTATGAGTGAAGCAAACAACAACACCATCATCATAGACGGTAAGGAAATTCCCTTTACCGAAGGTCAGACGATCATGGACGCAGCACTGGCTGCGGACATCTACATCCCGCACCTGTGCCATCGCCCCGGCCTGAAACCGCACGGCAGCTGCAAGCTGTGTACGGTGGAAGTCAACGGACGCAGTGCTTCGGCCTGCACCCTGCCGGCAGCAAGCGGACAGGAAGTCAGCAACAACACCGAGGCACTCACTGAGGTGCGCAAGACCATTACCCAGATGCTGTTTGTCGAAGGCAATCATTTTTGCCCGTCCTGCGAGAAAACAGGCGACTGCACCCTGCAGGCTGTGGCCTACCATCTGGATATGCTCGACGGCCATTTCCCGCAGTTTTACCCTAAGCGTGAGGTGGATGCCTCGCATGAAAGCATCGTGCTCGACCGTGATCGTTGCATCATGTGCGAGCTATGCGTGCGAGCCAGCCGTGAAGTGGATGGCAAGGATGTCTTTGCCATCACCGGACGCGGCGTTGACGCCAAACTGATCGTCAATTCGGCCTCCGGTAAACTGGCTGACACAGACATCACCACCGACGATCTGGCCGCGCATATCTGCCCGGTCGGCGCCATCCTGATCAAGGAACACGGCTATGAAACACCGATCGGCCGCCGCACCTTCGATCTGCACACCATTGCCGAGCCCGGTCTGGAACCGGTTATTCTGCGTAAAGGAAAGCATGCCGATGAGCACTAAGAAGAAAGTCCGTGTAGCCACAACCTCCCTGGCAGGCTGCTTCGGCTGCCATATGTCCTTCCTTGATATCGACGAGGCAATTGTCGGTCTGATCGAGCATGTCGAATTCAGCCGTTCACCCATCAACGATATCAAGCATTGCGATCCTGATTGTGATATCGGCCTGATCGAAGGCGGCCTGTGCAATGCAGAGAACGTGCATGTACTCAAGGAATTCCGCGAGAGCTGCAAGATTATCATCGCGGTCGGGGCATGCGCCATCAACGGCGGTGTGCCGGCCATGCGTAATCACTACACCCTCAAAGAGTGTCTTGAAGAGGCCTATCTGGACGGCATCGGCGTGGAAAACCCAATGATCCCGAATGATGTCGAACTGCCACTACTGCTTTCCAAGGTGCATCCGATCCATGAGGTTGTGCATGTGGATTATTATCTGCCGGGCTGCCCGCCGCCGGCCGAGGCCTTTTTGAAGGTGTTAACCGATCTGCTGGAAGGCAAGGAGCCAAGCCTGCCGAAAGAAATTTTGCATTACGATTGAGAACCTGACACGTCTTTGAATTAAGGAGATTAATATGAGTGAACAAATGCGCCGAGTGGCCATTGATCCGGTAACGCGTGTCGAGGGGCACGGTAAAATAACCCTGCTACAGGATGCAGACAATCGTGTGCATGAAGCCCGTCTGCATATTGTCGAATTCCGCGGTTTCGAGAAATTCATCCAGGGGCGCCCCTATTGGGAAGTCCCGACCTTCGTGCAGCGCCTGTGCGGCATCTGCCCGGTCAGCCACCATCTGGCGGCTGCCAAGGCCGTGGATCAACTGGTCGGTGTGGAAGAACTTACACCGAGCAGCCTCAAGCTGCGTCAGTTGCTGCACTTCGGGCAGACCCTGCAGTCGCATGCCCTGCACTTCTTCCATCTCTCCTCGCCCGATCTGCTGTTCGGCTTCGGCTCGGACGTGGCCAAGCGCAACATCATCGGCGTAATCGAAGCGCATCCGGAAACCGCCGTTAAGGGCGTGAAGCTGCGCAAATACGGTCAGCAGGTGATTGCCGCCATTTCAGGCAAGCGCGTGCATGGCTCAGCTGCCGTACCGGGTGGCATGAACAAATCCCTGACCAAAGAAGAGCGCAATGTTCTGCTGGCCGACATCAAGGATATTATCGCCTGGTCTGAGGAAGCAGTGTCCCTGAACGAGCAGATTCACATGGCGCATCCCGAGAATCATGCCTTCGGCAAACTGAACACCAACTTCCTGGGTATGATTGGTCCCAAGGGCGAACTGGAACTGTATCACGGCGGCCTGCGCGCCCGTGCTCCTGATGGCTCAACGCTGTTCGACCAGTTCGATTATCGCGGCTATCAGGACATCATCCGCGAGGAAGTGCGTTCGTGGAGCTATATGAAGTTCCCTTACCTGACCTCGCTCGGCAAGGAGAAAGGCTGGTATCGCGTAGGCCCGCTGGCCCGCGTGAACAACTGCGATTCGATCAGCACACCGCTGGCCGAAGCCGCCCGCAAGCGCTTTAAGGCCTTTGCCCATGGCAGCTTCGTGCAGGACACACTGGCCTATCACTGGGCACGCATGATCGAGATGCTGTACTGTGCTGAGGCCATCGAGCTGTTGCTCAATGATGAGGATATTTCAGGCTCCGATCTGGTGGTTACCGGCGAGAAACGCAGCGAGGGTATCGGCGTCATCGAGGCACCACGCGGCACGCTGTTCCACCACTACAAGATTGATGAAGAAGGCATGATCAAAAAGGCCAACCTGATTGTTTCGACAACCAGCAACAATCAGGCGATGAACGAATCGGTGCGCTCGGTTGCCGATCAGTACATCGACGGCAATGAAATCACCGAAGGCCTGCTCAACCATCTGGAAGTAGCCGTACGCGCCTACGATCCCTGCCTGTCCTGCGCGACACATGCACTGGGCAAGATGCCTTTGCAGGTCGAACTGATCGATGCCAATGGTGGCCTTGTTGATCGACTGACCAAGGGTAGCAACGGAAACATCGAACGCTCACTTTGAGTTCGACAAAACCCGTTCTGATATTCGGCTACGGCAATCCGGGCCGGGGCGATGATGCCCTCGGCCCGGAGCTTGCCGCTGCTATTGAAGCGGAAGCGTTTGCAGGTGTCGAATGCCCGCTCGTAGAGACTCAAACCGACATGCAGTTGCAAGCCGAACATGTCATGGATCTTGCGGGGCGTGAGCGCGTCCTGTTTGTCGATGCCGACATGTCCTGTGCGGAGCCCTATACATTCGAGATTCTGGAGCCTGAAAAAGATGGCAGCTATACCAGTCACGCCATGACCCCGGGCGCACTGCTGCATGCCTATCGGCGGGTTTACGGCAGCGAGGCACCGCCCTCCTATGTCTTGCGTATTCGCGGCTATAATTTCGAACTCGGCGACCCGATGGGCGATCAGGCATGCCTCAATCTCGCAGCGGCTATCGAACTGGTTCGCAAACTCTGCGCAGACGTCTCCGGAAAGGACTGGAATCGGCTGCTCAGCTCAACTGACAAGGCGCAATCGCATTGCCAGTCACGCGCTTGCGGCGGCTATACCCTGCCTACCAGTATCGAAAAAACCTCTCAGGATTAATCAGCCTTAGTCAGTTTAAAGCGGATGGGGATGTGCATCCAGCGGGTGACGGGGAAGCCGAAATGCGTGGCCGGGATGAATTGCCACTCTTTCACCGCCTCGACGGCGGCTGCATCAAGAATCTCATGACCGCTGCTCTGCTGCACCTCGATATGCCCGCAATGCCCCGCAGCCATCACCTCGACATGCAATAGAACCCTGCCCTGCAAGCCACGGCGCCGTGCGGCATTGGGATAAAGCGGCGGCGGGTTGTGCAGATAGGCGGCGTGGTAATCCGGGCTGCTGTCGGGCATCGCCTGCTGTATGTCTGGTTCTGATACTTCTGGCGCTTCTGGCGCCTCGACAGGTTCCACAGAGGCTGGCGCAGGTAAAGGCTCGGGCGGAGCTGCTACGGTCTGTTTAACGGCTTTCCTGACGGGTTTTGGCTCTTGTTTCACCGGCTGCACGACAGCCTTCGGTTTTTCTACTGGCTCTACCGCCTGCTCGACCTTCGCAGGCACCTCTTTCCTGGGCGAAGCAAGATTCACCAGCGTCACATGGATACTTCGCGCCACGGGAAAGGACGGCCCATCGGACTGGCCGATCACCAGCCACAACAGGAATGCATGCGTGGCAAAAGCCAGAATGACGGGCAGCAGCCAGCCGCGCCAGTCAAACGGCGCCGGTTCGGACCAAGGGTCCGTCAGGCAGTGCATGGCCGGTCAGGGAATGACACTACGAGGGATGGCGCAGGCCATCCCCTGACCCGCACCCGCGCTAGAGGTTTACGTTGACGCTCAACCACAGGCTGCGACCCATTTCATTGATGCGCGTGGTGGTGACATAGCCCGCCACTGCACTTCCGCCGCGGCTGAGATGCTCGGCGTAAAGCTTGTCGAACACATTATCGACACCGGCGGTCAGCTGGACGTCCTGCATCGGCTTCCAGCCCGTATTCAGGGAAAACACGCTGAAGCCGCCGGTTGCCCCGATATCCTGACCGGCGATATTGCCCTGATTGAGCGCAAAGCGTTTCTGCGCGGCAACCATGCGCAACAAGGCCCCGCCCGAAAACACCTTGTTGTCGTAACTCAGGCCCAGACGCGTATCCAGCGGCGACATCTGGCCGAGGGGCTGGTTATCCGTGGTGTTCTCGCCGTACACATAGGCCAGCGTGCCATCCAGCTTCCAGTATTCGAACGGCATCCACGCGGCGCTGATCTCGCCGCCCCAGGTGGTGGCATTGATGTTGCGGTTGACGTTGGCCAGACGCGTCATCATGCCGGCCGCTTTCGACACATTGGATTGAATCAGGTTGAAATCCTTGATCCAGCTGTAGAAGCCGGAGACGGATGCCGAAACGCTGTCGCCATTGAAGTGCATGCCGACATCCAGCTGCGTGGTCTTTTCGGCTTTGGTGTTGAAGGCGCTGACCGTGGTCAGGGTTTCCTTCTGAATCAGCTCCCAGTAATCGGGAAAGCGGGTGGTCCTGCCAAGGCCTGCGTACAAGGTGGCCGGCGCTGTCGACAGATCATACTCATAACGCAGGAAACCGCTGACCGGGGTCTCGTTGCGCACCTGACCATAGGTCGGGTTCACCGCCGTCGTCATGCCGGTAGCCACCGTCGCGCGATTGTCCTCGGCGCGCCAGCGATCCACCCGCACACCGCCGAGCACGCGGCCATAATCCATGATGTCGCGGGTCGCGTCGAGAAACACCCCGTAGTTGCGGAACAGGGCATCCTGTACACGCGCCTTGCCCTGATACGGCGTCGTCAACTGATTCATGGTCGAGCGGATGGTGTGGATGTTGTTCTGGTAATCGAAGCCCAGTCTGGCATCGGTCGCAGCGCCCAGCGCGAAGCCGGCCATCAGCTTGCCACCGGTCGTCTGCCGGTCCGGATTGCTCACCGCCGGATTGGGCATCATCGCCGTCGCCGTAAAGGGGCGCAGACTGTAGTTGTCCATCACATGATCGACGTAGTTGTAATACAGCTGCGCATCAAGGCTCTGCACAAGTTCTGAAAGATGTTTCTGGCTGAGTTTGAGACCGACATTGTCGCGCGAGAACTTGGCGCCATCCATCGCACGATCGGCATAGGCAGCCTTGCCGTCACTCTTCGCCCCGGTCAGCTCAACAAGGGTGTCGTCGTTGGGTGTCCAGCCGAAAGCCGCATTGGTGCTCCAGCGGGTGTAGGGCGAATGCACTGTGGCCCCGTTACCATCCTTGTAATCGCCCATGTGCGAACGCGTGGCACTGGCCTGTGCGTAGGCATCGGGTGTGCCGGCGCGGACATCCACACGCTCATCGTTGCGCCCGAAACTGCCAAGCGTCGCTGCGCTATCAAGCTTCGCGGAAGGCTCCGTAAAGCGCTTTACATCGCGCTCGAAGAGAACCACACCGGCAGAGTTTCCCGGCCCGTAGGCGACGCTTTGCGGACCCTTGAGCACGGTGATGCGATCATAGGCGGCGGGGAATACATAGGCCGTGGGCGGGTCCATGCGCTGACCGCAGCCGCCGAGCAGCATCTCGCCATCGAGCAGGATATTCAGGCGCGAGCCGGCCATGCCGCGCAATACCGGATCGCCATCGGTGCCGCCTTTTCTGATCGTTGAAAAACCGGGGATGTTCTTCAGGTAGTCGGCACCGTCGTGCGCCGGAATCGGCTGGCGCGGGGCCTTGGGATCGGTGACCACAGTCAGCGGCTCCTCACTGCGCGGTGCCGTCACCACCACCTCGTCCAGCGTGCTGTTCTGCGCGCTATCCGCCGACAACACATCAGCGGCATAAGCTGCCTGTCCCGCTGTCATAAATAAGCCAAAGGCCAGCAGCCCGGCGAGCTTCCCGTTTCGTCGTTGCATAACACCCTCTTTGTCTGTGGTTTTGAGGGTCGAACTGTTATGGGCAGGGACTTTCGCGTAAATGCGACACGTTGTCGCACCCCCCCCTGAAATCACGCAGGAGACAGAACTATCAGGTTTTCATCGGTCGTTTGGAGAGCTTTCGCTGCAAGGTGCGCCGGTGCATGCCAAGCCTTCTGGCTGTTTCCGAGATATTGCCCTCGCATTCGGATAATACCTTCTGGATATGCTCCCATTCCAGACGGTTGACCGACATGGGCTGTTGCGCAATCTCCACCGCCACATCCCCCTGAGTGCGTTCGAGGGCCAGAACAATTTCATCCGCATCGGTCGGTTTGGTCAGGTAATGGGTGGCACCAAGCTTGATGGCCTCCACGGCTGTCGCAATGCTGGCGTAGCCGGTGAGTACGACGATACGGGTGTATGCATCCAGAGCGTGCAGTCTTTCCACCAGCACCAGCCCCGATGCTCCGGGCATATTCAGATCGACCACGGCGTATTCGGGTGAGCTATCGCCAACGACTTCAAGTGCGCCATCAACATCGTGCGCCACCATCACCGAATATCCCCGGTTGCTCATCGCAGCGGCCAGCACCGAACAGAACAGCTCATCGTCATCGACCAGCAGCAGGCTGGGAGCATCCCTCTCTATCTCGTTCATGCCTTCACCACAAGCTTGGTGAGCGGCAGCATGAATGTCACACAGGCACCGCCCTCTGCATGGTTTGAAAATGTCACTTCCCCGCCAAGCCTGCGCATCACCTCCTGCACGAGAAAAAGACCCAGCCCCTGCCCGCTTTCCTTGGTGGTAAAGAACGGCTCTGTGGCCGATAGCAGGACCTGCTCACTCAACCCTCTGCCGTGATCGCGAATTTCTAACTGCAACAGTTCGGGCGTCCATACAGCCTTGGCATCGACACCTTGCGGTGAGGCCTCAAAGGCATTGTTCAGCACATTGTGGATAGCCTGAGTCAGTGTCTCATCAATGACGATCACCGGAGCCGGATCGCAACCGCCAGCCTCGGCATGCAGATGTGCCATGGGATGCAGCGTCTTCCAGTCGGAAAAAAGGCCCTCGAAGTAGGATTTGATATTGATACTACGCCCGGCTTCGGCCCTGAATTGCCCGGCACTGGCACTCATGCGCGACATCGTTTCCTTACAACGGTCGATCTGCGAGCGAATGATGCCAAGCTTGAGCACAAGCGGCTTCTGGTCTGCCCATTCATGCTGCAACTCCCTGACCATCACCGCCATGGTCGCCAGCGGTGTACCGACCTCATGTGCAGCACCGGCAGCCTGTGTGCCAAGGGCAATGATGCGCTCATCGCGTGCGGCCTTTTCTCGCATATCGGCCAGTCTTCGCTCGCGTTCGCGCAGCGCATCCGACATGCGCATCACGAAAAAAACAATCAATCCGACACTGAGCACGAAGGTCAGCCACATGCCAACCAGATGCAGATGGAAGCCGTTGCCCATATTGCCCATCTGCATCATAAAAATAGGCTGGTAGAAGAAAACCAGGAAGGAATAACCAAGCAGAATCGATCCACCCATCAGCCATGCATAGAAACGGGGCAGTGTTGATCCGGCAATAATCATCGGGAAGAGATAAAGTGAAATAAAGGGGTTGGTATAGCCTCCCGAGAAGTACATCAACACGGTCAGGAACACGACATCCAGCATGAGCTGGGCAAAATACGCCTTTTCGGAAATTTCGGACTGCGGCCCGTATAGGCGGATGGAAACCATATTCACAGCCGAGTAGGCCACAATCACCGTCAGCAGGGGCCACATGCCCACACGAATCTCCGTCACGAACTGGGAAAGCGCCACCAGGGCAAACTGGCAGAGAATCAGGATGCTGCGCATCTGCAACAGGCGTTGAAGATTACGCGACAATGTCGGTGCATCGGTCAGCATGACAGGTGCTGACGGCAAATGCGGCATGGGCTTTTCCTCCAGCTTGAAATTCGACAGACCCTCGAGGGCAATAGCCGAATCTGAAAAAAAATTATAGTGGTTTCAGTCCTTGAATGGGCTGCGACAACTTGTCGCACCTGCAATCGAGGAACCGCTCCAGCATATCATCATAGCAACAATAAATTCTCTGCAACCTGTCAGATCAAAAGTTTGCCATGTTTCAGTCTACAATAGGATAAAATGAAGACAAAGCTTCAGGCTTCAGGCGGTGACCATGGAAATAAAAAAAACGGATGAATATGCCAGTCAAGCCGCCGAGGTAACCCTGACGGAGCTTGATAGCAATGCAACTCGCGGGCTCAGAAAGGCCGAGGCTGAGGTGCGTCTTACCCGTTATGGTTATAACCAGATCGAGGAACAGGAAGAATCGCTGTTGCATCGCATCATGCGCCGCTTCTGGGGACCCATTCCATGGATGATCGAGGTGGCGGCCGTACTGTCGGCCATCGTCGGGAAATGGGAAGACTTCGGCATTATCATGGTCATGCTGCTGCTCAATGCCTTTCTGGACTTCTTTCAGGAACACCGCGCGCTCAACGCGCTCAAAACGCTCAAACATGGCCTGGCGGGTAAAGCCATCGCGTTGCGTGATAGCGCCTTCGCCAGCATTCCAGCCCGCAACCTGGTGCCGGGCGATGTACTCAAACTCAAGATCGGCGATATCATTCCCGCCGATGTGCAACTTCTAAAGGGCGACTATCTGCTGATCGATCAGTCAGCCCTCACCGGCGAATCCCTCCCCACCAGTAAAAAAATCAACGAAGTCGCCTACGCCAACACCATAGTCAGGCAGGGCGAAATGCTGGCTGTGGTGCTTAACACCGGCATGCACACCAACTTTTCCAGCGTGGTATCACTGATTGCCAGAGCCACCCTGAAGGAGCGCAGCCATTTCCAGAAAATGGTCCTGCAAATCGGCAATTATCTGATTCTGATCACGCTCGCCCTGGTGCTGCTGATTGTCATGGTTTCACTGTTCCGCCATGACCCCCTGCTTGAAATCATCCGCTTCGCACTGGTGCTGACCGTTGCTGCCATTCCGGTGGCCCTGCCGGCGGTGTTGTCGGTTACCATGGCCGTGGGGGCTGTAAATCTGGCGCGGCGGCAGGCCATCGTCTCAAAGCTGACTGCCATCGAGGAACTTGCCGGGGTTGATATCTTCTGTTCCGACAAGACCGGCACCCTGACCAAAAACGAGATGCAGGTGGCCGAACCGCTGCTGCTCAATGGCTATGGTCTGCATGAACTTTTTCTATACGCCGCGCTGGCATCCAGACTGGAAAACAATGACCCCATCGAATTGCCCATTTTCCACTATATCGATGAACATTTTCCGGAGATGGACTGGCCGTCCTGGCGGCAGACGCAATTCACACCCTTCGATCCCATCCGCAAGCGCACCGAAGCAAGCATCGAGCGCGGAGACGAGCGTTTTGTGGTGATGAAGGGCGCAGCACAGGTCCTGATGGAGCTGGCTGAACTTGATGATGCCGAGGCGCACAATATCCAGAACATGGTGGAGCTGCTGGCCGGCAAGGGCTATCGCACCCTCGCGGTAGGCCGGCAGGAGGGTAAAAAACCGCTGGTCTTGCTCGGCCTGATCCCGCTTTACGACCCGCCGCGCGATGATTCGCGTGAAGTCATTGCCGCAATGCATGACTGCGGCATTCAGGTCAAGATGGTGACCGGCGATAATCTGGCCATCGCCAAAGAGGTGGGGCGCCTGCTGAATCTTGAACAGCGAACCATCCGTTCAGCGCAACTGGCTGGCACGGCAGGCAATGAGCTGCTGTCACTGGTCGAGGCAGTGACCACTGCCACCTATCAACGCCTCAAGGGCAAGGTTTCGCTGAAGGAGGCCCGGATTTTTGCCAGTGAGGTAATGCAGGATGTAAGCAGGCTCTACGACACCCGCATGCTGGAGCACGAGTTCCTGCATAGCCACGAATCGGCCATCGTCGAGATGATCGAGGAAGTGGATATCTTTGCCGAGGTGTTGCCGGAGGATAAATACCGCATCGTCGATACCCTGCAAAAGGGTGGCCATATCGTTGCCATGACCGGCGACGGGGTTAACGATGCCCCGGCGCTGAAAAAGGCCGATTGCGGCTTTGCCGTTTCCAATGCCACCGATGCGGCGCGCGCGGCGGCAGATGTCATCCTCACAGCCCCCGGTCTGGCGGTCATCAACGAAGCGGTGCGCCAGGCGCGCATCACCTTCGCACGCATGAAGAGCTATGCCACCTTCCGCATCGCCGAAAGCATCCGCATCATCCTGTTCATCGCCCTGTCCATTATCGTGTTCAATTTTTACCCGATCACAGCCCTGATGATTATCATGCTGGCCCTGCTCAACGATATCCCGATTCTGGCTATCGCTTACGACAACACCGGGGTACATCCGGCACCTGTGCGCTGGAATATGCGCGAGCTTCTGCCCGTCTCTACCGTACTGGGCATATCCGGTGTCATTTCATCGTTTCTGCTTTACTTCATCCTGCGCGAACAGGGCTTTCCCGACGATGTCATCCGCACCCTGATCTTTCTCAAGCTGGTAATCGCCGGACACAGTACCCTCTATGTCACCCGTTCCGAAGGCTGGTTCTGGGAGCGTCCATGGCCCTCACCACTGCTCTTCACAGCCACCTTCAGCACCGAGATTCTGGGAACGATCATTGCGGTGTACGGATTCATGGTCGCCCCCATCGGCTGGGAATACGCCATGTGGATATGGGCTTATGCGCTGGCATGGTTTGTGGTCAACGACATCGTAAAGGCCGCCACCTTCAGAATGCTGCAGAAAATGTAGCCGGTCTCCGCTTAAGCCTTCATCTGAATCGGCCAAGTGTGGCGCACCCATTTATGCAGCTCCATGACCAGCAGGATGACCAGTGCCACCGGCACCAGTTCAAGCCACTGCAGCAGCGAAACAGGCTGCATATCGAGTATCGTATTCAACCCCGGCACATACATTGCCGCGATATGAATGAGCTGGGCGGTCACCGTGCCGTAGAGCAGCAATGGATTGGCCAGCGGGTTGTGATAAAACACCGAGCGGCTTTCGGAACGGCTGTTGAAGGCATGCACATTCTCGAACAGCACCATCAGCAACAGCGTGCTGTTGCGCGCCGCATCGATATCCATACCGCCGGCCAGCAGGGTCTGGAAGGTGAGAAAGGCAAGCACACCGATCACCATTGCCGAGATCAGGGTGCGCTCCACCATGATGCGATTGAAGATCGGCTCGCTGGGCCTTCGCGGCGGCTGGCGCATTTCGTTGCCCTCGCGCGGCTCGAAGGCCAGCGCCACATCCTGAATACCGTTGGTCACCAGATTCAGCCATAGCAGCTGCACGGCTGTCAGCGGCAGCGGCAGCCCGAAAGCCAGCGAGAGGAAGAACAGCACCAGTTCGGCGGCACCTGTTGAGATCAGCAGGAAGATCACCTTGCGGATATTTCGGTAGGCAACCCGGCCCTCCTCCACACCGGCAACAATGGATGCGAAATTGTCGTCGGCAATCACCAGATCGGCGCTTTCCCTGGCCACATCCGTACCGCGCTTGCCCATGGCCACACCCACATGCGATGCATTCAAAGCCGGCGCATCATTGGCCCCATCGCCGGTCACGGCGACAAAGTGCCCGGCCCGTTGCAGGGCCTGCACAATCGCCACCTTCTGGCTTGGCTCGACACGGGCAAACACATTGGCCCCTTTCACCAGTTCATGCAGCGCCTCTTCGCCCAGGCCCTCCGCCTCGCGAATCTGAGTGCCGGTCACCACCTGATCTGGACTGGTGGCGAGATCCAGCTGACAGGAAATGGCAAAAGCAGTGGCAGGATGATCGCCGGTGATCATGCAGGCACGAATCCCGGCCCGATGGCAGGCTGCAACTGCCGCTTTCGCCTCCTCGCGCAGCGGGTCGATCATGCCAACCAGGCCGAGCAGGGTCAGATTCTGCAAATCACTTCGCCCGAAATCGTTCAGGTCGGAACGCGCTGGAATCACGGCATGGGCAAAGGCCAGCGTGCGGAACCCTTCTGCGGCCATACCCTCCATCTGCCGTTCAAGAAGGCGCGCATCAAGCGGGCTTGTGCCATCTTCAACCACCATGCTCCTGCTCATCGGCAACAGCCGTTCCAGAGCTCCCTTCACCAGAATAATGTCGTGATCTGCATCCAGCTGATGCAGGGTAGCGGCATAACCGAACTCGGATTCGTAGGGGATGGAGGTCTTCAGCGGGCACAATTCCAGCGCTGCAGCCTGCGTCATGCCGAGCTTGTGACCCAACACCAGCAGCGCCACATCCACCGCATCGCCATGGCTGACCCAGACCTCATCACGACGACCGAAAAAGCCTTCATTGCACAGTATGGCTGCACGGGCGATATCCCTGAGACGGGCCAGATGATCCTCATCCAGCGGCTTGCCATCGGAGAGCACCATGCCCTCGGGCTCGTTGCCGCCACCACTCACCTGCCATGACCTGAGTCCTGCCAGCGCCACCTCGCCCACCGTCAGCTGATTCATGGTCAGCGTGCCTGTTTTATCCGATGCAATCACCGTGCATGAACCAAGCGCCTCCACAGCCACCAGCCGGCGCACAATCACACCGCGTTTGGCCATGCGGTTCATGCCGATGGCCAGTGCCACGGTCAGGGCCACCGGCAGGCCCTCGGGAATGGCGGAAACTGCCAGCGCCACGGAAACCAGAAAGACCTCGTGCCAGCCGATTCCGTTGTACAACTCGACAGCAGCCAGCGCGAGTACCACGACCCCGAGTGCTGCAGCAATGCCCATGGTGAATTTTTCCATGCGCACAATCAGCGGCGGCTTGGCGGTATCGCCGCGCTGCATGGCCTCGGCCAGTTGCCCCACCTGCGTGCTGCCGCCAGTGGCAATCACAATGCCCCGGCCCCGCCCGCAATTCACCAGCGTGCCGGAGTAGAGCATGTTCTTGCGATCCGCCAGTGGCGTTTCGGCCTCAAACAGGAGGCGCGCATTCTTGGAAACCGGCAGGGATTCGCCGGTAAGCAGGGATTCATCCACCTCAAGATCGTATTCATGGCTCAGGCGGATATCGGCCGGCACCTTGGCCCCACCCTCCAGCAGCACGATATCGCCGGGCACCAGCAGGGCTGCATCCACCTCGAAGGATTCACCATCACGCATCACAATAGCGCGGGCGGAAACCAGACTGCGCAGTGCCTCGGCACTGCGCTGGGCATGGAATTCCTGAATCGTGCCGATGATGGCATTGATCAGCAGTACCGCCGTGATAAATCCGGCATCGGCAAACTCGGCGAGCAAGGCTGAAACGACAGCGGCTGCCATGAGCACATAGATCAGCGGGCTGAGAAACTGGGAAAGGAACAGGAGGTGGATGCCCGGCGCTTTGGTCTCGGGAAGGCTGTTGGCTCCGAAGCTGATCAGGCGTTCGGCCACCTCACTCTGGCTCAGGCCATTGGCACGGCTCTCCAGATGCTGGAAAACCGCTTCGACCTCCTGCGCATGCCAGTCGGTCCGGGAAATATCAGGCCCGTTCATCTCCAGTCATCATAACAGATTTAGAGCAGCAGTGCTTTGCTTAGAATGCGCGAAAAACCTACAAGGGATGCAGGCAGGCGACCTTATGCTCACCGTCGGATAGACGGGCATCAAACCCTGCACAGTCGGCCTGCGCAAACGGACAACGCAGACGGAAGGCACAACCCGATTCGGCCACCCCCTCATCGCTACGTACGATTTCCACGCCCTCGGCATGGCGCTTTGAGGGATGCGACACCGGGCGAGCCTCCAGCAGTTCACGGGTGTAGGGATGCTGGGGATGCTTATATACCTCCTGCACCGTTCCCTGCTCGACAATAAAGCCGGCGAACATCACCGCCACGCGGTCGGCCACATGCCGCACCACCGACAGGTCGTGCGAGATGAACAGATAGGCCAGCTGATGCTCTTTCTGCAATTCGCCCAATAGATTAAGAATCTGAGCCTGTACCGACACATCCAGTGCCGACACCGGCTCATCAAGCACCAGCAATTCGGGGGAAACAGCAAGCGCGCGGGCAATGCCGATGCGCTGCCGCTGGCCGCCGGAAAACTGGTGCGGATAACGCTCCAGCACACTCTCATCCATACCGCACTGGGCAAGGATATCGGTCACCTTCTGGCGCCGCTGACTGCCGTTGAGTTCCGGCGCATGCACGCGCAGGCCTTCGCCGACCGAATCGACAATCTTCATGCGCGGATTGAGGCTGGCGAACGGGTCCTGAAACACCATCTGCATATGCCTGCGCTTTTTGCGCAGAGCCTTGCCCTTAAGCCCAGACACATCCTCACCCAGCAGTGAAATGCGCCCTTGATCGGCTTCAATCAGGCGCATCACCAGCCGCGCCGTGGTCGATTTGCCGCTGCCCGATTCGCCCACAATGGCCAGGGTTTCTCCCTTTGCCACCTCGAAGCTCACGTTGTTCACCGCATGCGTCACCCGGCGCACCCCGCTCCACATACCGCCGGAGGCGAATGATTTACTTAAGGATTCAACCTTGAGCAGGCTCATACGAATGCCTCCAAGGCTTCGGAAACCTTCTCCACATGCACACAACGAGCCAGATGCCTGCCCTTGCTCCAGGCGTCTTCCGCTACGGCTGCCTTGCATGCCGCATCGGCCAAGGGGCAGCGCGCGGCAAAACGGCAGCCCGCAGGCCACTTACCAGGCTGCGGCACCTGCCCGGGAATGGCGGGAAGCTTCTTATCCTTGCCGCTGGCATCAGGTCTGCAGTGCATCAGGGCGCGGGTGTAGGGATGGGCCGGATAATCGAAGATATCGGCCACCGGTCCGCGCTCGACGACATGCCCGGCATACATCACCGCCACCTCGTCGCACAGCTCTGCTACCAAGCCGAAATCGTGGGTCACCAGCAGCATCCCCATGCCGCGCTTCTCCTGTAAGCGGCGCAGCAGATCGATGATACGTTTCTGCACCGAGACATCGAGCGCGGTCGTCGGCTCATCGGCAATGATGTAATCGGGATCGGCCGCCATGGCCATGGCTATCAGCACGCGCTGGCGCATGCCGCCGGATAATGAATCGGGATACTGGCGCAACAGTTCGGCACCATCGCGCAGGCCGACATCGGCCAAAAGCTTCACGGCACGGGCTGCGGCTGCGTTCTTGTCCAGGTCCAGATGCAGGCGAATCACCTCGGTGAGCTGGGCACCGATGGAAAACACCGGATTGAGTGCCGTCATCGGCTCCTGAAAGATCATCGAGATACGCCCGCCGCGCACCTTGCGCAGTTCAGGCTCGGCCATGGCAAACACATCGGCATCGTCGAGCAGCACCTTGCCGGAGGTGCGCACAATGCCCTGCGATTCGCCCAGCCGCAGAACGGCCTGCGCGGTCAGGGTTTTGCCGCAGCCGGACTCTCCGACCAGACCCAGCACATGGCCGGGTGCCAGGCTCAGCGACACATCGCTGACCGCCGGTTTATCACCGTCGGCAGATGGAACAGCCAGAGAAAGATGCTCGATTTTCAGCATTTGCGGAGTGTGGCGGATGCGTGCCCCGCTTTCCAGTCCCACAAACACAGCGGATGCAAAAAAGTCATCGGAGTCTCTTAGTAATTCGTCATTCCCTTGCAGAGCCTGCCCCTGCGGGCGGGAACGGGAATCCAGCCAGAAACAAGCTACCCAAGATATTTCTAAGGTCGTTTGGCAGGGTCTTGCCGATTGTCGAACACCGAATGAATGACAATCTCATGCTCTTCGATGCTGTAGAAAATCGAGAATGGAAAACGCCTGACTACGCGCCCCCGAATCCGCGCATAGTAGATGCGAAATTTCCTGGGATTGCTGAGGATGGATTGGATGGTGCTTTCAACACAATCGAGAAATTCGAGGCCCAAGCCTCGACGTTGCCTTTCATACCAGACAAGCGCCAGTTCCAGGTCCTGTATCGCCCTGCTGGTGTAGCGAAGCTTCATTTATACTTGGCTCTTAGTTCCTCGTGAACTGTTTGCCAGTCGCGCAGCTCCAGTTTCCCGCTTTTGTACTCTTCATACCTTTTATCGAGTTCCTGCTTCTGCCATTCATGCATGGGAAGCTCGGCGTTGCTCTCGGCAATGGAATCCCATATATCTTCTACCAGAAGGAGCTTTTCCGCCAGATTCAGGGCTGCGATTTCATTTTTTATCTCTTCTGTTCTCATGGCAACACCTCAAGCGGAGTATATTGCACACCGCGACCCTTTTGAACCACCCCCGGCAATCCCCCCTCATTCAGCGAGCAAACCCCGAAGCGCTCCACCCAGCGGTTGCGCCCCGTTCCATTCGGTTGTTACACTGGCAACCCAAGGGGCGGGATTTAACAACCATTCCGCGTTTTCCCTTCAATATGTGATATGGAGGAAATATGCCCGTCTACAAACAACAAATACGCGGAATTATTTCCTTGTATCAACACTGTTATGTATAAAAAGGAAAACTTATGAGCTTTTCATGGAACTGCCCATTCTGTAATCATCATGCAACGATTGATGTAAAAAACGCAGGCAGCAGTCGATATGAGTTTAATTTCAACAATAAATATGGGTATCAAGCGGCAATAACTCATGTGGTCGCTTGTCCAAATCCTGAATGCAGGGAGTACACATTAACTGTGACCCTTCACGACAATGTCGAGGCTAGCAGCGATCAATGGAAGGATTTGAAGGCTAAAAAAACATGGAGCCTTATTCCTCAAGCATCTGTAAAGGTATTTCCTGATTATGTTCCTGAAGCAATAATCAGCGATTATGAAGAAGCATGCTTAATTCGTGATTTGTCTCCGAAAGCATCTGCTACTCTTTCGAGGCGATGTATACAAGGAATCATAAGAGATTTTTGGGTAGTCAAAAAGGGTAGATTAGTCGACGAAATTGAGGCGCTACAAGAAAAAGTAGACCCTGTTACATGGGCAGCCATTGATGCAGTGAGAAAAATTGGAAATATTGGCGCACACATGGAAAAAGATATAAATCTAATTGTTAATGTCGACCCTAGAGAAGCTGGATTGCTAATTGGTCTAATCGAAAACCTTATTAATGACTGGTATGTCGTCCGTGAGGAAAGAAAAAAGCGAATGGAAGATATCGTCTCTGTAGCACAAGAGAAGGCTGAAATCAAAAATGGAAGCAACGCATAACAATGCGCTCGTGCGGGACGCTTCGCCGCGTTGCGGCTTACGCCCCACAGCTTAAACGTTAGCCGCTCAAGAGGACGAGATGCGCTCGGTCCGAACAAATAATCGCGAGAGCTTCTTCAAGTACATGTCTGCACCTACGGCTGCTGTTGTCTTGGAGCGCTGCACGCTCAGGTGGAGTTCACCACTCTTGTTCAACGATCCGTTTGATGTCCCCCGCGAGCTGTCCTTCGGTCTCCGTCCAGAGGATATCGTTCGAGCCCTAGCGAGGCGGATATCAAATTTGATTGAACAGCCTCCGGAGGACACGTCAAGGCTAGAGCCAAAGGTTCGGTTGATTGTTGAAACCGTAAAGAAGGGCATTACGGCGGATTTGAAAGCGCAACTACTTGCGGGCCTTTCAGACTCGGTCGAGACCCTTCGCCCCACTGGTCAGTCAATGGAAGAGTTTCGTCAGATGTGGCGAGATTTGCTGCCCCAGTTCAGAATTCTTTGCCTTACCGAAAGCCCTTCGCACACAGCCATGTGGTATCACTACGCGGATCAATATCGTGGCGTTGTACTAGAGCTTCGATGCGATGACGAACTTGATAGTGCTTGGCGCATAGCCAAGCCGGTGACGTATCCGACTTCAAAGCCCGCTGTCTATACAGCAGAGGGGTGGGCAGAAATTCTCACGACCATCAAGAATCTCGCCATCGAAGAGCTGCTAGTGGTCGCAACATATACAAAAGCGCCCGACTGGTCATATGAGAAGGAGTGGAGAATCACATCCTTCAGCCGCCCACCTGAGTCTGGCCTATTCACCGACTATCGCCTAAATCCACAAGAACTTGCTGGCATCTATCTCGGACCCAACATTTCAACCCCGGATCGTGAAAGAATCCTGGCGCTAGCGGCTCGATATCCAGCGGTCGCTATCCGGCAGGTATCAATAGGAATGACCCGTGAGTTTCATTTCTCATCAGTTGACGGCTAACCCGCGCATCGAGGGGATCTCGCGCCTGCGGCGCTCGCCCCCTCATGCGCAACGTTAGGTGGCCCAAGAAGGACGCGAACTGGCACGCATGAAAAAGACACTTTTGTTAGGTGCGGGATTCTCGTACGACCTTGGGATGCCGCTGACGACCGAACTAACGGATACCTTCCTCGACCTCTTCAGTGAGAAGACTGTAAGGCAGGTTGCCGACGTCCTCTCGCAGAACGATCCCTACTCTGCAGGTCGTCCCATTAACCGCGCGGCAATCCACCAAGGGATGGAGCTCTTGCTTGAATACAAGCGTGCGGGCGGCCGGAATTACGAAGAACTTCTTACCAACCTCGAGTCACTCGGTGACCTACCCCAGAAGTCTCAGTCGGATCGTGACTCATACCACTACCTCTTCAGCGTGTTCTATCAGATTCTCACCGAAACCCTCGTCGCGTATCAGGTCGCGTCCTATGAAGTTCTTTATCAGAAGAGCCTGCCTCTGTTCGCTGAGCTCGAGAGCCTACTCAACGATAAGGAAACCTGGGTGTTTTCGCTGAACCACGATCTGTACCTTGAGTGCCTCGCAATTGATCTTGGAATCCCTGTCTGTTACGGAGACACGAGCGAAATTGTTTTCCCGATCAACAATCTTGACCTCGCGAAGACGTTTCGCTTTACGACCAGCTCCCGGAAGAGCTTCGTCAGGGCAGCTTCCGGTTGGTTCGACGCGAGAGGCATCAACCTCGTCCGCCTGCACGGCGGCCTTGCCGAACACCTTTACAGTGACAAGTCCATTCTCTGCAATCCACCCCTCAAGCATTCTTGCTCAGCCCAGCTGATCGAAGACTTCAAGACCATCGAGTCAATGGGCTACTTTCACAGCGGACAGCATGTTGGAGGCGGGAAGGATCGTGTGATCACCGGCCCAGACGGCACGCTCGACATTATCTGTCGGGCGATGTTGACCGGAGGCCACAAGTACAGCAAGACCACGAATCCGAAGAAAGGCGAAGAGAAGCTCGCCCTCTTTGAGCAGGTGCTTCGCGATACAGACGAGCTTACTGTGATCGGCTACAGCTTCGGCGATCCACACGTGAACTACCGCGTCTTGAATGCCATGGTCTTGAACGCCGAGATGAAGATTCGCATCGTCGATCCCGTGCACCGCCCCAAGCCTGAGTTCTTGGGGCAGTTCGATTACAACCTTCGCGTTAGGGGAGCGCAATGCCGAGGTCCAGAGTGGATGTCGTATGTTCAGGGTGAGAAGTGGGATGTCGAGCAATCCAAAGCTCTGAAGGACAACGAGATGTATCGCAATGAGATCACCCGCAGAGTTCGCCGAGTGCTCCCGCGCTGACCACCGATCGGAGAGACAAAGAGGCCGCCCAACAACCGGTTGCGGCGGTCGGTCCGCTCCGCTTCCCGCCGCTGAATCGAGGCGTTAGAGGGGAAATCCAATCATACTAATCGCTAACTTGGGATTGAAGTAGGCCAAGCAGGCTGCCGTCGGGGGCAGGGGTGAAGCCCTTCAGGCGCGGGCCGGAAACGGCAATCACAGGTTCGTACCACAGTGGGATATAGACCTGATCTTCGGTCATCTGTTCCTGAACCATTCCATATAGACGCTTCTGCTCTTCGCGCGATGGGCTTATCGCTGCAATTTCCAGCCAGCCGTCCACATCCGGATTGCTATAGCGGCCACGATTCGCGCCTTTCGGCGGCCACATGTCGGAGTGCAGAATCCAGCGGTAGATATCCGGATCGACGATGCCCACCCAGGCCAGTGAAAAAACCTGAAAATCGCCCTGCTTGATGCGCGCGTAGAAACCGCCCCACTCCAGCGATTCGACATGCACATCAATGCCGATCTGCCGCCACATATCGGCAATCGCGCTGGCCAGCCTCAGACGCGCCGGATCGGTGCTGGTGCGGTAATTCAGGGTGAAGCGGATGCCTTTGGCATCCGGCTTGAAGCCGGCTGCATCGAGCAATGCTGCGGCCTGAACCGGGTCAAACGGCGTGACCGGAATATCGGCTGCCGCCCAGTGCGTCGGGGTCAGCACCGTTTCGCCGGGCACGGGAAGATCGGCAAACAACGCCTTTTTCAGACGGTTCCTGTCCACAGCCAGCGCCAGTGCATGGCGCACACGCACATCCTTGAGTACTGCGTCCTGCAGATTCAGGCCGATGTAGGAAAAGGTGGTGGATGGACGCGTGGCGATGCTGAGCTGCTTCTGCTTGTTCAGATAACCCAGCAGATGCGGCGGCAGATCGTTCTCGGTGAAATCAACCTCACCCCGCGCCAATTTCAGGCAGCGCGTGACCGGGTCTTTGACGACGACAAAGCGAATCTCACGGACAGCGCCTGCGACATCGCTATCCATCCGCTCCAGCAGCAGGCCACGCCCACTCCGACCAGCCACGCGGAATGCACCACAACCGATGATGTCCTGCGACTGATTGCCCATCGCGGCAACGGAGGCTGGCAGGATGCCCATAGACAGGCGGGTGAGCAGCGAGGCATCGGGTCTCGACAGATGCACCACGACATCGCGCTCCCCTTCCGCCGTGAGATGATCGATGGCCGAGAAACCGGCACGCAAGGGGCTGGCCGTGTGCTCATCAAGAATAGACTCAAAGGTGGCCACCACATCGGCGGCACGCACCGGCTCACCATTGTGAAAGCGCAGACCGTCGCGCAGGTGAAAACGCCAGGTCAGGGCATCCGGTTGCGTCCACGATTCGGCGGCATCGGGCTCGGCCTCGAAGGCTTCATTGAGATGAACCAGGCCGCGATGCACCAGTTCCTGCACCCGGTGCGAGGCCGCATCGGTGGAAAAACGAGGGTCCAGGGTCATCACCTGCTGGGCCATCGCGATGCGCACCTCACCCTTATCCGGCGCCTGCTGCGTGCAGGCTGTCAGCGCAGGCAGAACAAGCAGGGCCAGCAGTAACAGACGGCCCATGCAAAGCTTCATCGCAGCCAGCAAGTCATCGCCTCCACATGGCCGCTGAACGGGAAGATATCCAGCGCGCGCAGGGCATGCAGGCGGTAGCCCTGCCCGGCGAGTATGTCCGCATCGCGTGCCCCTGCGGCGATATCGCAATTGACCATGATAATCCTTTCGGGCAACAGCTTGCCCATCGCCCTGCATATGGCTCTCGCCCCCTTGCGCGGCGGATCGAGCAGCAATACATCGGCACCGGCATAATGCTCTGCCCGCACCCCGTCGAACAGGTTCAATGTCTCGAACTCCGCCTGCACACCAAGTGCTGCGGCATTGTGTTGCGCCGCGCGGATGCTGGATTCGGCGACATCGGCACCCTGCACCGTAGCCCCGCATGTTGCTGCCAGCGGCAGCGACAGATTACCGATACCGCAAAACAGATCGGCAATGCGCCTCGGCTTCCCTGCCCATGCCTGAATCTGCCGCAGGATGGCTTCATTCCCGGCAGCATGCCCCTGCACGAAATCCTCCGGGCCGACGGCAAGCTCAACCCAGCCCTCACCTGCGGGCAGGCGGTCGTGCAGCACCTGCACCGGCTTGATTAACGGGCGCAGTACCACACCGGCACGCAACCATGGCTGAATGGTCAGTCCACCATGCATGCCCGCAAGACAATCTGAAAACACCTCGATCTCCGGGACTTTTGCTCCCTCTTCTGCCTCGAACACCACATGCATGCCGTCATGCAGGCGTATCATGCGCACGGATTCGATGCATGGCGGCATCAGGGTCTCGATTTTCAAGCGCAGGGCATCCATATCGGGATGCACCGCAGGGCATTTGGTTGCACGCACCACCTGATGACTGCTGCGCGAATGAAAGCCCAGAAACGATCCCTGTGCATCCTGACCACGATGCCAGCGCGCCCGCCGCCGCATGCCGAAACACGGCGCGTCAGTCACCGGCAGCCACTGGCTGTCCTCGTTGAGGAAACCCACGAAGGCCTTGTGCACCCATGCGGATTTGATGCCGGGCTGCGCTTGCACATCCACACACTGCATGGCACAGCCACCACATTCGGCCGCGGCAGCGCAAGGGGCCTCCACGCGCAAGGCGGATGGCTCCAGCAGGCGGACTATCCTGCCGCGCTCGGCACCGCGTCTGCGACCCGTGGATGCAAGCTCAAGGACATCGCCGGGCACGGCATCAGGAACAAGCATGACGCCTGCATCGGTGCGCACCAGTGCCTCCCCGCCGGGCAGCATCTGCTCGACCTGCCCGCGCAGGGACTGCGCTTCAGGCATCACCAATTCCCAGTGCGGCTACGCGGTTGAAGGAAACAAGATAGCCCGGGGCAGTTGCGGCCACGCCCTTGGATTGCACGCTCAGCTTGAACAGGTCGCCCATACCCTGCGGCAGCAGCATGCGCTTGGCCTGTGCCATCACGGCTGTGCTCTTATCGGACGGCTGCATCACCGCCTGCTGGATGAAGGCCTGCACCGCCGAGCTCTGGGCCAGCCATGCACCCTGGGTGATCCAGCAGGACATATCGAAACCTGCCTTGCGCCCGGCGCGCCCCAGCGCGGTGAAATCGACATGCGCAGTGATATCGCGACTGCCGGGATCGCTCAGCACATCATGCTCCACGTCATGCTTTAAATGCGCCAGCAGCGTGCCCTCGATGCGCTGCGCCCGGTAATACTCCGACTGCGCAAAACCGTAATCGACAGTGAAGACGAAGCCGCGCTGCATGATGCGGGAGATATCCGCCTGCCAGTCCGCCAGATGCGGGTTCCACTCACTGATATAACCCTCCGGCCAGGCCGCCACGAACTTCTCATCAATGCTCGGCAAGGCATCGCTCTGCCTCTCCTGCCAGACGAACTCGCCCTGCTCACCGAGCGCCACACCGCGTTCAAGCATCACCCCGCCCTGCCGCGCAAAACACTTCACCGGAAAGGCATCGGGCAATTCATTGCTGAAATAAAGCACGTTTTCCAAAACGGGAGCCTCATCAAGACTTTCCAGCAAGCTCACTTCCACACCCAGAGCAGCGTATGCCTTCTCCTGACGCTGACTTAACTGCGCGCTGCGCTCAACGGCATAGACATTTGCCGGCATGGTCATCTGCCGCGCCTTCAACATACCCAGCACATCGCACAGCAGGCGGCCTTCGCCGCCACCCTGCTCAATCAGGGTCCAGTCGTCGGGCGCGCCGAGTTGCTTCCAACCCCATTCGAGCAGATCGGCAAAGCCGAGCGCCAGCCAGGGGCCGACCTCAGCACCGGTCACAAAATCACCCTCGGCGCCAAACACCTGGCCCGACTCGTAATAGCCCAGCTCCGGTGCATACAGGGCCTCGCGCATGAATTCATCGAACGGCAGCCAGCCATTGCCAGCGCCGATTTTACGGCTGATTTGTTCCGTTAATGCTTTCGACATGGTGTTGGCAACAAATAGAGTTGTCCGGTTTTAGAGCACAAGGGTTGTCCGGTTTGGTTTTGGTTCATATTGCTGCCTTCAGCCTTGGTAGTGGTAGTTCCGGCTTGCTGGCCTTGGGCTTCAGAAGAGGCTGAAACTCGGCGAGTTTTCTTGGCCCGTGGAAGATGGCCATGCTGCCATCGGTATAGCAGTGAACACGCACTCTGGCTTTGACATAATGGTGTCGGTATTCATTGCTGGGGATTTGCAGGGTTCTGCCCTCAAAGCTGACGGTGTTGTCTTTGTTGACTGTGCGTTCGTGCTTCT
>MNXA01000036.1 GCA_001871195.1 Zetaproteobacteria bacterium CG1_02_55_237 | reverse complement strand
GCACGAACGCACAGTCAACAAAGACAACACCGTCAGCTTTGAGGGCAGAACCCTGCAAATCCCCAGCAATGAATACCGACACCATTATGTCAAAGCCAGAGTGCGTGTTCACTGCTATACCGATGGCAGCATGGCCATCTTCCACGGGCCAAGAAAACTCGCCGAGTTTCAGCCTCTTCTGAAGCCCAAGGCCAGCAAGCCGGAACTACCACTACCAAGGCTGAAGGCAGCAATATGAACCAAAACCAAACCGGACAACCCTTGTGCTCTAAAACCGGACAACTCTATTTGTTGCCAACACATCGAATGTTTGGTGGGCGCCGATTGCCTAGGAAGGCATGCAGTAAAGGAATAACTGTCAGCCAGCGAGGGTGTTTCAGTGGCGATTTATTCCGTTCGCAGATAATCGATGTATTTGGTGTCCTCTTCCACCAGATGGGTAACCAGAGCGCTCTCGATTGCCAGACCAACCTCAACCCAGCGGCTGATATGATCCGTATTACGGATATCTTCCAGACCCTGCTTGATTCCCTTGATGAGTTCCTTATGGATTTGGGCGTGCTCGACAGCCTTCGGGTAAGTTTTTTCCTTGAATAATCGTTCCTCATGCGCGAAGTGGGCAAGCGCATCATCCAGAATCAGCTTCATGATGCGCAGGATGTTGTCCTTATCGCGCTGCTGACTGGCGATTTCTTGATTGAGCATGTTGACCAGATCGATGAAATGCTTGTGCTCGGCATCAATTTCCGGATTGGACATACTGAGCGCATCTGCCCATTCGGTTCCCCAAGGTTTCGTTTCCATCATTTACTCTCCGATTAACTTGTAACAATTCTAGCACATAAATCTGATCCGCATCGGGTCAATATATTCATCATGCCTATTTCTCCGGCTACGGGCGCGCTTGATCGATGATCTTGCGGATGTCGTAGTGCTTCGAGCCACCAGCCTGCCTGACGAGGTCGGCCATGACAGGGCTTCAGCTAAAGTTTCAGCGTTTCAATGAGCAAGCTTTCGTTTTCCTGATTGACCTTGCGGCAATCCGGCGCCGTTCCCTCTACATCAAGCAGGTAGGATTGAATTGTTTTCTGGGCTGATTTGGACAGGTACCAGCCGAGCGGAGGTTGTCCTGCGCCTTCTGTCTTGCACATGCGGAAGTGATAAAACTCGCCTTTGTTGTCATTTCTGGTCCACGCTTCCAGTCGGCTGGCTTCCTCCGCAGCACGACCGCTGCGTACCTTCTCATAGGTTTTGAAGGTAGAGCGTACCTCGTAACCGAACCGGACAGGTTCATAGTCTGTTGGACTTTCAGCCAGATCCGGAGGCAACCCTGGGTCGCTGCTGATCAGAATCACGACAGGTTTGATCCTCTGCTTTCCATTGGGCGTTTCCCCGTTACAGGAGAACTTCTTGCAGGCCAGGTCGAGAATCTCAAATGCAGTCTCGGCGCCATAATTCTCGAACAGGCCACCGTCCTGCAAACGACCTGCGATTTTATCCTTTTGCTTCCACATGCCCGGCGGGCTGACCATCGGGAAGCGGGCACTGTTATGCGCCGCTGTGGACATGCGAATATCGCGTTCGAGGATCACCAGCTGATCTTTGGCGCGGGCGAATGTATTCCTCTCTTCTTCATCCTCGCTTCCGAAGCGCAGGTTGCTGGCCACAATGCGCCTGCCGTTATCGGCCCAGGTGGCATTGAGAAACAGCATCGGGGTACCTGCCTTTGCACCCAGTTTGCCTATGCTGGTGTTCAGCACGTCGATCCCGGTTTCTTCATAAAAAGCTCTCTCCCAACCCTGTTCCAAAGCTTTCGCGCGGTCAGGAAACCAGGGGAAGGGCCAGAATCGCTGGGCCAGATCAGGATAGAGCATGGCCGAGGTGTTCGGCCCGAGAAAGTCGTGTCCCAGAATGCGCTGGGTGCATTTCATCACGCCGTCCTGCAAACAGGGTTCCTTGAGCTGCTGTGCTGGAACTTCGAGAAGAGCGCGGTAAACGGTCGCGCCAACAGAACCGCCCGAAACGCCGCTGATGGCAAAATTTCGCTCAGCGAACTGCGCGGATTTCTCATGCAGGTCGCCCAGCACGGTGGCTGTCCAATAGGCGGCGCGGATGCCGCCACCGGCAGTGGCAACCACCACAAAGGGGGTTTCCTGTTCAGCAGAAAGCTTGTTGGCCGTGGCCCAATTTTCAAGCGCCTGGGAAACGGTCGGACGATCATTGACTGTCACTCCGTTCTCGAATTTGCGAATCTCATGGTTGTCATTCCAGAAGCTGGAGATCAGAGCGACAAGCAGAAGAAGTGTCAGCAGCGGCAGGCCTCTTTTATCGGCTGCGTAGCTCATCAGGCTGCCAACCGGTAACCAGGTGGCCCCCCAGATAAAGAACAGGATGAGTGCGCCAAAATAGGAACCCTGCGAGACCGGGTCAAGATTGCCCCAGGCGGCCAGAAGCAAAAAGGATGCGAACAGCAGCATCGCAAGGGCCGTACGCCAGAGCTTCCAGTGTTTGGGCTTGAAGAGTTGGGCCGGGCTGGATACGCCGAGCGCCCCCACGAAACTTGAATAGGGAGGCTTATCTTCAATGCCGATATCATTGATTTCGAGTCTGACTGCCGCTGCCCTGGTGAAATTGAAATTGGATCGGCCAAGGGCCGTCGCTACCTTGTGTTGCGCACGACGTCGCCCTGTGACAAAGATACTAAAGCCTATGAGTGCACCTATGGTGTATCCCATCAGGGCATATTGCCCGGCAGAGAACGCAGCAAATGCGAGGACAACAAAAGCCAGCGAGCCGAGCAGGCGCGGCATCCATTTGCGCCAGTAGTTATAGCAAGCTGTGCAGGACGGCGGCTCATGATAGCGGATATCGAGCAGCAGGCGGCACCAGCCCCATATGCTGAAGGCCCAGGCGGTTGCCGCCAGCAGGTCCTGCCAAATCTTGCCGTCCTCGACATCGCCAATCAGCAGATCCTGCCCCTGATCGCTCAACAGAAGGCCCAGGCCGATGGCCAGCACAACGATGCTGAAACGACCGCGATTCAGGCAATATGAAAAAGCGCGCATTTTCGCAGCCAATGAGTTTGTCTGGAGTTGATTTGTATTATTCGATGGCATGTTTCCCCCCCCGGTGTGTCATCCCTCGTCAGCACTGATTATAGTCTATGGCTGTCACCTTTGGAAGTATGACCCAACCCTAATAGGTGTTCGAATCCTTTCTCTTAAAGATGGGTCTTGTCTGACTGAGTCTTCCGGGGATAAGACTACGGGCGCGCTTGATCGATGATCTTGCGGATGTCGTAGTGCTTCGAGCCACCAGCCTGCCTGACGAGGTCGGCCATGATGACATCCAGGGTCGGGCGGTGGCTCTTGTAGAGCAGACCGACAGGTTCCTTGTCCTTGAACTTGTAGATCAGGTGCATGGCCTTGTGCAGATCGCTTATGTCGTGCTTTTCCGGAATATCCTTGATGATGCCCTTGAAGTAATCGGCAGTATCGACCTTGTTGAAGGTGATGCAGGGGCTGAGGATATGGATATAGGCAAAGCCCTTATGCTCCAGACCGCCCTTGATCAGCTCGGCACACATCTTGGCATTGCCGGAGTACGCTTGGGCCACATAAGTGGCGCCGTAGGTGAGCATATAGAGCAATGGGCGCATCGGTTCCTCGATACCGCCGTAGGGGGTGGTGTAGGCCTTCATATCGCGGCGTGAGGTGGGCGAGCTTTGCCCCTTGGTCAGGCCGTAGATGTGATTATCCATCAGCACATAGGTGAGATTCACATTGGTGCGTGCCAGATGCGGCATGTGACCGCCGCCGATGGAGAAGCCGTCGCCGTCGCCGCCAGACACCAGCACGTCGAGATCCGGCCGCGCCAGCTGTACGCCTGTGGCCACGGGGCCGGCACGCCCGTGCAGGGTGTGCATCTTGTAGGCCTTGAGGAAGTAGGGCAGGCGTGAGGAGCAGCCGATGCCCGATACATTGACCAGATTGGTCGGGTCGATATTCAACTCAGCCAGCGCACGGTATACGCCGGAGAGCACGCCGTAGTTGCCGCAGCCGGCACACCACACCGGATGCACGCCCGATTCGTAGTCCTTGGGGCGCATGGGTTTGATAGGAATCGTATCACTCACAACTTCTTCCTTGTTCATAGCAGTTCCCTGACCTTGGTCCCGATCTGCTTCGGCGTGAATGGCAGACCGCTGCACACGGCATGCGATACGGGCTTGATCGCGGTCTGCGCCCGGATGAGCTGCGCCAGTTGCCCCTGATGGTTGACCTCGACGACCAGCACGGTCTTGCATGTTTTGGCGAAGGCCTCGAACTGTGCCACCTGCATCGGCCAGATCAGCTTGGGATAAAAACCCTTCACATGCACGCCATCGGCTTTCAGATGTGCAATGGCCTCGCGCACCACGCCGATGGTGCTGCCCCAGGCAATAATGCCGACATCGGCCTGCTCTTTTGCCTTGCCATCAATCTCGACGGGCCTGTATGCATCCGGCAGGGCTTTAAGTTTATCGAAGCGCTTGGCATTCATGGCCTCGTGGTTGGTTGCCGCATAGTTCGGCGTGCCAACCTCATCGTGCTCCAGTCCCGTGGCGATATGCAGGGCGCAGGGCGTGCCCGGATCGGCCATGGGCGAGATGAAATCCTCGGTCATGGCATAACGCTGGTATTCGCCTTCACCATCCCAGCGTTTGCGTTCGACTACTTCGATGCTATCCGGATCTGGTGCTGCGATGGTTTGCGATGAAAAGGCCAGCGAGCTTTCGGAGAGCAGAATAACCGGGCAGGCATAGGTTTCGGCCAGATTCAGTGCATCCACGCTCATCGAGACACAGTCGGCCACATTTTCCACCGAGAGCACGATGCGCGCGGCATCGCCGTGGCTGCCATATACGGCGGCGAACAGATCGGATTGCTCATGCTTGGTGGGCAGGCCTGTGGAAGGGCCGCCGCGCTGCACATTGACCACCACCACCGGGGTTTCGCTCATGAAGGCAAAGCCCAGCATCTCGCTCATCAGCGACAGGCCCGGCCCGCTGGTGGCGGTCATGGCCTTTTTGCCGGCAAAGGATGCGCCGACCACCTGCGAAATCGAGGCAATTTCATCCTCGGCCTGAATCAGCGTTCCACCCATCTTGGGCAGGTTCACGGCCAGATATTTGGCAATCTCGCTGGCAGGTGTAATGGGATAGGCCGAATAGAAACCCAGTCCCGCAATCAGTGCACCAAGGCCGATGGCCTCATTGCCTGACAGCATAATGACGTCCTTGACCTCACTACCTTCGGGTAGCCGCCAGTCATCCGTTTTGCTCAGTTCTTCCGCATGCTCCGCCCCCTTCTCAAAGGCCGCCAGATTGGCCTGCACCACATCCTCACCCTTGGAGGCGAAGGTATCGGCAAGCACCATCTTCAGGGCCTTGGCGGGGATGCCGAAGAGGTGGGACAGGGCACCGAGCGCCACCATGTTCTTGGCCTTTTTCAATCCCAGTTGTTTGGAGGTTACGGTCATCGGGATGGGATAGGCATGCACACCCTCGGGAATCTCCGGAGAAAAGCTGTCGTCATAAACCACTGCCGTGCCGGGCAGAAGGCGCTCACGATTGATTTCATACGCCTCGCTGTTCAGGGCGCAGAAGATATCGAAGGTGTTACCCGGATTGTGCAGCGCTTCGCTTCCGGTACGTACCTGATACATGGCGTAGCCGCCGCGCACCTCGGCGGGGAAGGTTTTGAAGGTGTATACCTCAAGCCCCGAGCGGGCACAGGCAGCAGCGATAAAATCGCCGGTAGAGATGATGCCTTCGCCTCCGTCGCCGGCGATTCGGATGATCAGGTTATTTCTCGGCATGCTTATATGTTCTGTCCCGGTGAGCTGTATCTTGATCTGAGTGTAGCAGGCCGTGTCGCAAGGGCAAATAAGCATTGTTTGCATGTATTGGCACATAAGCAGATGCGCCGCTACACTGCCGCCCGATGATCGAACTAGACGCCCAACAGAAAACCAGAAACTTCTCCATTATTGCCCATATCGACCATGGCAAATCAACCCTTGCCGATCGTCTGATCGAGGAAACGGGTGCGCTGGCCGAGCGTCAGATGAAGAAGCAGGTGCTCGATTCGATGGATCTGGAGCAGGAGCGCGGCATCACCATCAAGGCGCAGACTGCCACCCTGCAATACAAGGCAAACGACGGGCAGATCTACACCTTCAATCTGATCGACACACCCGGGCATGTGGATTTTGCCTACGAGGTGTCACGCTCGCTGCAGGCCTGCGAGGGCGCGCTGCTGATTGTCGATGCCACACAGGGCGTGGAAGCGCAGACCCTGGCCAATGTTTATCTGGCGCTGGAAAATAATCTGGAAATCATTCCGGTGATCAACAAAATCGACCTGCCGAGTGCCGATATCGAAGAGGCCAAAAGGCAAATCGAGGATGTGATCGGGCTGGATGCCTCCGAGGCGATTGCCGTCTCCGCCAAGACAGGTGAGGGCATTCATGATGTGCTCGAAGCCATTGCCCTGCGCATTCCTCCGCCGAAGAATCACAATGAGCGGCCGCTGCGCGCACTGGTGGTCGATTCGTGGTTCGATTCCTATGTCGGCGCTGTAGCTCTCGTGCGCGTGTTCGACGGTGTGATGAAGAAGGGCGACAAGATTCGTCTGATGTCGATGACCACGGCTGCTGCCTACGAGATACAGGATGTGGGTGTGTTTCTGCCGGCACCGTTTTCCGTGCCGCAATTGGGCTCGGGTACGGTGGGTTTTATGATTGCCGGTATCAAACAACTGGCCGATTTGAAGGTGGGCGACACCGTCACTCTGTTGCGCAACCCTGCCGAGAAAGCGCTGCCTGGTTACCGCGAGCCGCAGCCCATGGTGTTCTCAGGCCTGTATCCGGTGGATTCGGCCGATTATGCCGATCTGCGCGATTCCCTGGAAAAACTGCATCTCAACGATCCGGCTTTCACCTTCGAGCCTGAAAACTCGTCGGCGCTGGGTCTTGGCTTCCGCTGCGGCTTCCTCGGTATGCTGCATATGGAGATTGTGCAGGAGCGGCTGGAGCGCGAATATGATCAGAATCTGATCACCACGGCGCCGAGCGTGATTTATCGTATGACGCTGACCAACGGCAGCAGCTTTGAGACCTCCAACCCCAGCGAGTTTCCCGATCCGGTGACCATTGCCCGCATTGAAGAGCCGATGGTGAAGGCTAACATCTTTATGCCGGAAGAGTTTGTCGGCGTGATGATGAAGCTGTGTCAGACAAGGCGCGGCATTCAACAGAATATGACCTTTATCGGGCAGGGGCGGGTCATGCTGACCTATATGCTGCCACTGGCCGAGATGGTGATTGATTTTTACGACAGGCTGAAATCGCTATCGCGTGGCTATGCCTCGATGGATTACGAGCTCTCCGAATTTCAGGCCAGTGATGTGGTCAAGCTCGATATCCTGGTGCATGCGGAGCCGGTGGATGCGCTTTCCCTGATTGTGCATCGCTCGATTGCCGAGTCGCGCGGTCGTGAGCTGGTGAAGAAACTGCGCGAGTTGATACCGAGGCAGCAGTTTGATGTTCCCTTGCAGGCAGCGATTGGTGGCCGTATCTTGGCCCGCGAGACGGTTAAGGCCGTGCGCAAGAATGTGACCGCCAAATGCTATGGCGGCGACATCACGCGCAAACGCAAATTGCTGGAAAAGCAGAAAGCAGGCAAAAAACGCATGAAGTCCATTGGTAGTGTGGAAGTGCCGCAGGAGGCGTTTCTGGCTGTGCTCAGGCTGGGCGAGGAGAGTTAGTGTTATCAGATTTTTCATCCAAGAAAGAAAAACCGGCATGGCGCGAATGGCTGGAGTCGCTGCTGGTGGTGGCGATTATCGCCATTCTGGTGCGCAGCTTCGTAGTCGCACCGTTCAAGATTCCCTCGTCGAGCATGGTGCCGACGCTGGAAGTCGGCGATTATATTTTCGTGCTGCGCTACCCCTACGGCCTGCGTATTCCCTTCACTGATATGCAGTTTTTCGCGCATCCGCCCAAGCGCGGCGATGTGGCGGTGTTTGATTTTCCCGAGGATCGCAGCAAGGACTACATCAAGCGCATCATCGGCCTGCCCGGCGATATGATTGAGTATACCGACAACAAGCTGTCCGTTAATGGCGTGGAAATGCCGTTGACCCTCGAAGGCCGGCGTACCTATTTCCTGGCTGATGGCGAGGCGGATGTTTCCGAACGCTTCACAGAGAAATTGTTCGATGTGGAGCACGCCGTGCTGCGCAAGGATTATTCGATTCGTGACGGCGCATGGAAGGTGCCTGAAGGCATGTTCTTCGTGCTTGGCGATAATCGCAACAATTCCAGAGATTCCCGATTCTGGGGCTATGTGCCGCAGTCATTTCTGGTCGGCCATGCAGCCATCGTCTGGTGGTCCTGGGACGGTCATGCTCAGAAGGTGCGCTGGGAGCGTCTCGGCCATCTGGTTGAGTAAGGCATCGATCTGACATTGAACGACGTAGTCACAAGCGCATCCCGACTGGAGTCCCAACTCGGTCATAGCTTTCGCGATGCCAGCCTGCTGCAACAGGCCCTGACCCATACATCCGCCGAATTGCCGCATATGGAGCGACTCGAGTTTCTTGGCGATGCAGTGCTCGGCATGATTATCGCCGAAGAGTTATACCGACGCTTCCCCATCGAAGAGGAGGGCAAGCTTACCCGCATGCGGGCTGCACTTGTCTGTCGCGCCGGTCTGCTGCAGGTGGCCAGGCTATGGGATGTTGATTCCCTGCTTGTCGTCGGCCCCGGTGAACGCAATGCCGCAGGGAAGGTGCGCTCGGAGTCCATCTGTGCCAATGCCGTCGAGGCGGTGATCGGCGCGTTGTTTCTCGATGCCGGCTGGCCGCTTGTACAACAAATTGTGGTGCAGGCATGGCAGTCGCAACTTGCCGGGGCAGGGAAGGCGGACGGACGCGACGCCAAAACGCGCCTACAGGAATACACCCAGGCCCAGAATTGGGGCTTGCCCGAGTATGTGGTCAACGATCATGGCACTGAGCACAGCCCGCGCTTTTCGGCGCATTGTCTGGTGCGCGGCGAGGATTTGGGGCATGGTGTTGGCGAGCGTAAAAAAACAGCAGAATCCGAGGCGGCAAAGCAGGCATGGAAGAAACTGAATCCTTAAATCTCCCGGACTCTCAGAATCCGGATTATCGCTGTGGAACGGTGGCCCTTTTAGGTCGGCCGAACGTCGGCAAATCCACGCTGATGAATCGCATCATCAAGGCCAAGGTGGCCATTGTCACACCCAAGCCGCAAACCACACGCCACCGCATTCTGGGTATCCATACCGATGAGCACGCCCAGATCGTGTTTGTCGACACCCCCGGTATCCACAAGGGCGAGAAGCAGCTTAATCGCAATATGGTGCGCGTGGCCTATGCCGCAGCCGAAGAAGCCGATGTGCTGGTGATCATGCAGGATGTATCCAAGCCGCTGGACCGTGCTACCAGAGAATTGATTACGGGGTTTGCCAGTGGCCGACTCAAGCAGCCGCGCCTGCATGTGCTCAACAAGGTGGATCAGGTGGCCGGTCGCTCCCTGCTGCCGCGTCTGGCCGAGGTGCAGCAGCTCGATCCGGATGCTGTGGCTTATATCCCGCTTTCCGCCAGAAGGGGCGAGCAGGTGGATTCGCTGCTCAAGGAACTCGTTGCCCGGCTGCCTGTGGCGCCGGCGATTTATGCTGCCGACTGGTTTACCGACCAAAGCCAGCGACAACTGGCTGCCGAATATGTTCGCGAGCAGGTGTTTCTTGCCATGCAGCAGGAGATTCCCTTTCAGACAGCCGTGGAGATCGAGGCCTTCGGTGAGGATGAGAACGGCATGTCCATTGAGGCTGCGATTCTGGTCGGCAGCGAACGCCACAAGCCGATGGTCATCGGCAAGGGCGGGGAGCGCATGAAGTCGATCGGCACCCGTGCGCGCAAAGGTCTGGAGACCCTGTTTGATTGCCATATTGATCTAAGACTGTGGGTTCGGGTGCAACCCGACTGGTTTGATAATCCGGGGAGACTACAGGATCTGGGACTCGACGGTTGATTCCGTCAGGAATATTTGAACATGGTTGAACTGCAGGATGCTGCCTTCCTGCTGCGGCGGATTGCCTATGGCGACAGCTCCTACATCATCCATGTTCTGGGCCAGAGCCACGGCAGACTGACATTGATGGCACGCGGTGCCAGACGTCCCAAAAGCCCGTTCCGGGCAAGCCTTGAACCACTGCATATGCTGCATCTCACCTGGCGCCCGGGGCGTACCGGTATGGGTACGCTGGTGGATGTCGATCGTGGTGTGGAAATGGTGAATGGGGCGCATAGCCCGGAAGGGTTGCAGCTTTGTGCTGTGGCCGCGCACATTTTTCAGGAGGGTGATCCGCAGGGCTTTGATGAGTTGCAGCGTGCCTTCGGCCTGCTTGCGACCCGCTCTCCGCAGGACGGTATGCTGGCCGGCGTGTGGTCCCTGCTTGATGATCATGGCCTGCTCGGGCCACTGGATCATTGCTGGCAGTGCGGTTCGGCCAGCGAGCAGCTTTTCTGGTCTGAGGCGGAATGTCGCTGTAAGGTCTGCGGTGGCGGTGAGATGCTCAATCCCGGCTTGCGCCGTGCCGTGCCGGCAGTAATGACCTCAGCGCGGGTTAAGTTGTCGGCAGCGGATTTGACGATGTGGGCCCGGATGATACAGGATGTTTTACGACGGCATGGAATCAGGCCGATGAACGTGGTTTAGACAATTTCAAAGTATCGGAGGAAAGATGCATCTGGGCGTTAATATCGATCATATCGCCACCTTAAGGCAGGCGCGCAAAACCACCTATCCGGACCCTGTAGCGGCTGTCGGCCTGTGTCTGGCCGGAGGGGCGGATGGTATTACGGCACATCTGCGCGAGGACCGGCGGCATATCGTTGATGATGATATGCATCGTCTGGCGGAAATGCCCGGCCTGCACCTGAATATGGAGATGGCGGCAAGCAATGAAATGGTGGCTATTTGCTGCAAGCTTAAGCCGCTTGCCGCCTGTCTTGTGCCGGAAAAGCGCGAGGAGTTGACCACCGAGGGTGGACTCGACGTGGCAGCACATCAGGCTCGACTGGCCAGTGTGGTGGCTTGCCTGACGGAGGCCGGTTCACGTGTGTCGATGTTTATTGATCCCGATGCGGCACAGGTGAAGGCATCACATGCCATTGGCGCGCCGGTGATTGAATTGCACACCGGGCACTATGCCAACCTTTCCGGCACAGCACAGCGCGAAGAGCTGGCACGTATCGTTGCCGCAGCCAAGCTGGCTGCCGATCTTGGCCTTATTGTGCATGCCGGACACGGACTGACACTGGAGAATACCCCGGCAATTGTCGCCATTCGCGAGATTGAGGGTCTGAATATCGGCCATGCGATTGTCGCCGATGCTGTGTTCAAGGGGCTGGAATGTGCGGTGCGTGACTTCAAGGATGTGATGCGCAGGTGATTGTCGGCATTGGCACAGACCGATTGCTGATCTCACGCGTTGCACAGGCATTGGCGCGATTCGGGGTGCGATTCGAGCAGCGGGTGTATACGGAGCATGAGCTGCGTCAGGCTGAAGCAAGAGGCAATACAGCGCGCCGCCTGGCCATGCTATTTGCAGCCAAGGAGGCTGTTGCCAAGGCTCTGGGAACGGGATTCCATCAGGGTGTGGCACCCAAACATATCGAAACCATTCATCAGGCATCCGGCAAGCCGGAGGTTTTTTTGCATGATGGTGCGGCCGATGCTGCACGAAGACTCGGTGTGGATACGGTGCATGTATCGCTGACCGATGATGATGGCGTGGCTATGGCCTTTGCCGTGGCCGAGTCGCTGGAAAGGTCAAAATCCGGGGGGGCGGGGCTATGAATATGAAGCACATTTTAACAGCAGAGCAGATGCGACAGGCGGATGAGGCTGCAATAAGCGGTGGTGTTTCCGCCTTCGAGTTGATGCAAGCTGCCGGACGCGCCGTGGCCGACATGGCCCAGTGGGTTGCGCCGGATACGGGCCGTATCGTGATTGTTGCAGGCTCTGGCAATAACGGCGGCGATGGTTATGCGGCGGCCAAGTGGCTTTCAGAGCGCAATGTGCGGGTGACCGTGGTGGCGCTTACTGATCCGGCAGAGCTTGATGAGGATGCAGCAGAGCATGCGCGGATGGCCGAGCTGGCGGGGGCAAAGATTCGCCCGGCTTGCGAGACATCCGACCGGGAATTTCTCGTGTTCTGGTTGAATCGCGCCATGCTGGTGGTGGATGCCATATTCGGGACCGGTCTGAATCGTGATCTCGATGGCTGGATGCGTGAGGCCGTGGAGATTATCAACACCTCGGATCGACCGGTGCTGTCCGTGGATATGCCAAGCGGCATCAACAGCGATAACGGCAAGGTGATGGGTGCCGCCATCAAGGCTGAGTGGACCCTGCCGATAACCGCCATCAAATGGGGACATTGGCTGGACGAGGGGAGGCTGCATCACGGCAACCTGTTGCCGCCTGCCGATATCGGTATCGACCTGAGTGGGATTGCAGCCGAGACACATGTGCTGGGGGAGAAGGTGTTCAAGGCACTCACACCGCCGAGTCGGCCCGATTTGCATAAGGGAAGTTTCGGGCATGTATGGGTGTTCGGTGGTTCCCAGGGATTCACAGGCGCCCCCAGGTTGGCGGCCATGGGCTCCATGGCGGTGCACACAGGCTTGGTGAGTATTGTCTGTCCTGAGGATGTTTATGCCTTACTTGCCTCTTCAAGTCTTGAGGCCATGGTACACAGTGACTCGTCGGAAGCATGGCCTGTAGCGTGGAAAAAAGCCGATGCCGTGGTGGCAGGGCCCGGATGGGGGCTGAATCAGCAGGAGGCCTTGAGGATGTTGCTTTGCAGCGACCGGCCGTTGCTGCTTGATGCCGATGCGCTGAATATGCTGGCTGCACAGGATAAACTGAAGAGCCTGGCTATCGGGCGAAAGGCCATCACGGTGTTTACTCCGCACGCAGGCGAGGCAGGCCGTCTGCTTGCTTGTACAGCTGCACAGGTGCAGCAGGACAGACCTGCAGCCTTGCGCCGTCTGGTTGATCTGTTGCAGGGCTGGGTGGTGCTCAAGGGTGCGCAAACTCTGATAGGTGCCCCCGACGGACGTTTGTGGTTATGTCCTTTTGGCGGCAGCCGTCTGGCTACGGCAGGAAGTGGCGACGTGCTTAGCGGCATGCTTGGCGGTTTGTTGGGGCAGGGTATGCCTGTGGAGCAAGCCCTGGCTGCCGGTGTTGCTCTGCATGCCAAGGCAGGCGACGAGAAGGGCTGGCATCGCGCCGGACAGTTGCCGGATAAAGTGGCTGAACTCAGGGATGCAATGTTGTGATGGTGCCTCTTAACTTTGCCTGCCCGGCGTGATAGAATAGGGCCATAACTGAGGGAGCTCCATGCCGGCGATAAAACATTCAGAGAAGAACAGGCCACTTTCACCCCGACTATCTGTGTATCGCTGGCAGATTCCCATGATGGCCAGTCTCGCGCATCGCGCCAGCGGCATGGTGCTGGCCTTGTTTGTCCCCGTTTACCTTTTCCTCCTGACCGGTCTGACTAACTCCCCCGAAGATTTTTCACGTATGCTCGACTGGATGCACGCATGGCCCGGGCGTTTAATCCTGTGGTTCACCGGCGTGGCCCTGTTTTACCATATGGTCAATGGTATCCGCTTTATTCTGCTTGATGCCGGCTGGTTTGAAGCGCGTGAGTCCATGCGCATAACGGCACGTGTGAGCATGGGGGCCGGGGTGCTGGCCGCACTGCTGCTGGGGAGCTTTTTATGGTGATGATGTGTTAGGAATCAACCGTTTCGGTACGGCGCATAACGGTCTCGGCGACTGGTATGTACAACGCCTGACTGCCGTGGTTGTCGCGCTGTTGTTGCCGCCTGCTTTTGTACTGTTGCTAAGCGTATACAACGGAACGCTGGATCAGATGCAGCTGCTCGATCTGGTCGATGGCTATATCGGCCGTATGTTGCATACCCTGCTGCTGATTGCCCTGCTGACCCATGCCCATCTTGGCGTGAAGGTCATTGTTGAGGATTACGTGCATTTCGCCGCCCTGCGTATTCCGTTGATGGGGACGGTAATGATTGGTCTTGCCGCCTTCGGTATCTGGTGGCTTTCCGTGACCTGGGCCTGGGGTAGTTAATGGCATATCTTTCTTCTGAAAAGGTTGAACATCACTTTCACGATGTGGTGATTATCGGCGCGGGTGGCGCGGGATTGCGCTGCGCTTTGCAGCTGGCCGATGCCGGGCATCGTGTTGCAGTGATTTCCAAAGTGCTGCCAACACGCTCGCATACGGTGGCCGCACAGGGTGGCATCAATGCAGCTCTCGGTAATATCGTCTCCGATCACTGGTTGTGGCATATGTATGACACCATCAAGGGTTCGGATTATCTCGGCGATCAGGATGCCATCGAGTATATGTGTCGTGCAGCACCCTTGCTTGTGCATGAGCTTGAGCATCAGGGCGTGCCTTTTTCCCGGCTGGAGAATGGCACAATTTATCAGCGTCCGTTTGGCGGCCAGTCGCGCGAATTCGGTGAAGGCGGGCAGGCCACACGCACCTGTGCGGCAGCGGATCGCACCGGACATGCCATTCTGCATACGCTTTACCAGCAGAACCTGCGTTCCGGCACGCATATCTATGAAGAATATTTTGCCCTTGATCTGATTACTGATGATGATGGTTGTCAGGGTGTGATGACCTGGGATATTGCCAGAGGCGAATACCATCTGTTTCAGGCCAAGGCAGTGATTCTGGCGACCGGTGGGGCGGGTCGCGTCTACAAGATTACTACCAATGCCCATATCAATACCGGTGACGGCGGAGGCCTGGCCTTGCGCGCCGGACTGCCGGTTGAGGATATGGAGTTCTTCCAGTTTCACCCGACCGGCATTGCCGATGTCGGGCCGCTGATTACCGAGGGTGTGCGCGGCGAGGGTGGTTATCTGCTCAATTCCGAGGGTGAGCGTTTCATGCAGCGCTATGCGCCGACGGCCGGCGATCTGGCCAGTCGCGATGTGGTCTCAAGGGCCATCGCTCTGGAGGTTCGTGAGGGGCGCGGTTGCGGTCCGAACAAGGATTATGTGCTGCTCAAGCTCGACCATCTTGGCGAGGAGCTGATTCTTTCCAAGTTGCCCAATATTCACGAGCTGGCGCTGCGTTTTGCCGGTGTGGATTGCACCAAAGAGCCGATTCCTGTGCAGCCGACCATGCATTACACCATGGGCGGTGTGCCAACCAATCGTTTTGGCGAGGTGGTGTGTCCGAAGGCCGATGACAAGGAAGCGGTCATGCCTGGCTTGTACGCCATCGGGGAAGGGGCCTGTGCATCAGTGCATGGCGCCAATCGTCTGGGTGGTAATTCATTGCTGGAGATCGTGGTCTTCGGTCGGGCATGCGGCAATCAGGTACACAAGCGTTTGCGCAACCAGCGCTACCATCCGGCCATCAGTCCGGATTGCTGGCAGCCGGGTGTGGCGCGGGTACAGCGCTGGCTGGACTCGGCAGGCAACAAGGAGGGAATCAAGGTTTCCGACTTGCGCGCTGCCATGCAGAGCGTCATGCAGGAACATTTCAGTGTCTATCGCACCGAGGAAGTGATGTCCGAAGGTGTTAAATTACTTGATGAGCTCGCCGCACAGCTTGATACGGCACGCATTGAAGACGGTAACAGTATTTTTAATACGGAGCTGATCGAGGCGCTGGAGCTTGAACATCTGATGGGACTGGCGCGCGTGACTGCAGCCGGTGCCCTGGCAAGGCGCGAATCGCGCGGCGCACATGCGAGGGACGATTATCCGAAGCGTGACGATAAAAAATGGCTGCAACACACGCTGGCCAGCATTAAGAATGGCAAGGTCAAACTCGACTACAAGCCGGTGCGCCTGCAACCGATGACGGTGGAATCCTTCCCGCCGAAGGAACGGGTGTACTGATGAGCGAAACCATCCGCCTGGAAATCTATCGCTACGACCCTGAGGGTGATGCCAAGCCGACCATGCAGGCCTACGAGGTGCCTGTATTGAAGCCCGGCATGAAGTTGCTTGATGCACTGAATTACATCAAATGGAATCTGGATGGCACCCTGACTTACCGTCGCTCCTGTGCTGAAGGGGTATGCGGTTCCGATGGTATGAACATCAATGGTGTGAATGGTCTGGCCTGCATCACCGATGTGGCTGGCCTAAAACAGCCGATTCGAGTGCGCCCATTGCCCAGCATGCAGGTGATTCGCGATCTGGTGGTTGATACCACGCACTTTTTCGAGCAGTACCGCTCCATCAAGCCATGGTTGCAAGCCGTGTCGCCGGTGCCTGAGCATGAGCGCCTGCAATCGGTTGAAGAACGCGCGGCGCTGGATGGTATGTATGAATGCGTGCTGTGCGGTTGCTGCACCACGTCCTGCCCGTCATGGTGGTGGAACGGCAATCGTTTTCTGGGGCCGGCAGCGCTTTTGCAGGCAGACCGCTGGATCAGGGATACGCGTGATGAGGCGGCCGGTCAGCGTCTTGATGCCCTCGAAGATGCATTCAAACTGTACCGTTGTCATCAGATTATGAACTGTATGGAGGCATGCCCCAAGGGCCTTAACCCGACGGCGGCCATCAACCATATCAAACGGACCCTGCTGGCCCGTAAGTCCTGAGTTACATGACACAAGGTGAATCTTCTCCACATGATATGGAGTTGCGCAGGTTGCGTTACCGCCTGAAGCGCCTCGGTATGCTGGAGCTTGAGGAGTGGCTGGCCCGGCTGGAGCCGGCACTGAGCCGTGGGGATGGGCCGGTAATACAGGCAGCACAGCAGCTCATGGACATGGAAACGCCCCAATTGGTTGCCATGATGCATGCTGAAACGCCCTTGCCGGAGGTTCTGCGCCCGTGGCTTGAGGGAGGGAACAACTGATGCACATGTTGTTTGTACTCCTTTTTGCCATGTCGATTTTTTCGGGGTGCACGTCACCACCCCCGCATCGCGCTGATTCGGAGGTGGTAAAAACACCGACCATCGAGATGCAGTCCTTTCTTATTCAACCTCAGCATCTCGATATGGGCAGTGTGATGGAGGGGGAAGAAGCGCAGGCAACTCTGTTCGTACGCAACACGGGCCTGTTGCCTTTGCATATCGCCGAGGTCTACTCAGAGTGTGGTTGTACAGTCGGTTCCGTGGCTAGCCAGGAAGTGCCGCCGGGTGGTTTCACCACCCTAGATGTGCGCATCGATACGACCGCCAAGGGTGAGGATATCGTCAAAAAGATCACGGTGATCGATCTGCTGGGGAACAAGGAGGAGGCGTGGCTTACCCTGCGCGTGAAGGAAAATCCGCATGCCGGTGATATGAGTGGGCGTGGCATCTTCAGCGGTAAATGCGCTGCCTGTCATGTTGTCCCGGCTGCGGGCAAGGTGAAGGGCGAGGATATTTATGCTGCAGTCTGCGCCATGTGCCATGGTGTGGAGGGCAGGGGGGCGTACGCGCCGAAGCTGCGCGGGCAGGATGTTGATGCTCTTCGTTTAATCCTGCAACATGGCATCGACCGCCGTATGCCGGCCTTCTCCCGGGAAAAGGGCGGGCCATTAAGTCCCCACCAGATCGTCGAGCTGACAAATTGGCTTTCAGGGCTGGACGAGTGAAGATGAAGACGTTATAAATGCGCCATGAAAAAAAGCACTGTAATAGCCCCCTCAATTTTATCCGCTGACTTCGCCGATCTGGGCGCAGAAATACGAGCCATCGATGTTGGTGGTTGCGACTGGATTCATTTCGATGTGATGGACGGTTCCTTTGTCCCGCCGATCACTATCGGTGACAATGTGTGCAAGGCCGTACGGCCGCACACCAAGCTGCCCATCGATGTGCATCTGATGGTCAATCATCCCGACACGCAGGTGGAGGGTTTCATTAAGGCCGGTGCCGATTATGTCACCGTGCATCAGGAAGCCTGCATTCACCTTGAGCGTACACTGCAATACATTCGTTCACTCGGTGCCAAGGCTGGTGTCAGCCTGAATCCGGCCACACCGGTGTCGACCATCAAACACGTGCTGCACTGCGTTGATCTGGTGCTCTTGATGAGCGTTAACCCGGGTTATGGCGGTCAGTCATATATCCATGCCGTGACCGACAAGATCAAAGAAGCACGCAAGATGCTTGATGATGCCGGTTGTGATGCGCGACTTCAGGTGGATGGCGGCGTGAATACGGCGACCATGGCTGAAGTGGCTGCTGCTGGTGCCGATACCTTTGTTGCCGGTTCTGCTGTGTACGGCAAGCCTGATTACGCGGCTGCCATCAAGGAACTACGCGAATTGGCCGATAACGCCTGATTGCAATGGCGGACATGATATGTCCGCTATTTGTTTTTTTTTGTTTGAACTTGTTTGAACTGTATTAAAAAGAAGGGAAGGGCCGCATGGCCAAGGAGGGATTAAATATGAGTGACACACTTGACCATACCCGGCGTAATTTTCTTTACGTAGCCGCCGGTGGCATGGGTGCCGTTGCGGCAGGCGCAACGATCGTGCCGTTTATCGGCAGTATGCTGCCGGCAGCTGATACGCTGGCTGCATCCAAGACCGAATATGATGTTTCTACTGTTGAAGCCGGCCAGCTGGTTGTGATTCAGTGGCAGGGCAAGCCGGTGTTTGTTGTGCATCGCACCGAGGAATTGCTCAAGCAGGTGGATGGGCATGATGAAATGCTCAAGGATGCATATTCCGAGGCCATTGAAGAGGTTTCCGCCGAGTGGATGACGCCGGAGAACCGGAAATATCGTGCCATCAAGCCGGAATACCTGATTGTTGTGGCCAGCTGCACCCATCTGGGCTGCATTCCGCTGTTCAAGCCATCTGCCGGCCGCAAGGAATGGGGCGATTCGGTTCCCGAGAACTGGCCCGGAGGCTGGCACTGCCCATGTCACGGCTCGCTGTACGATATATCGGCCCGCGTGATCAATGGATCGCCTGCGCCGCATAATCTGCATTTGATGCCATATACGTATCTTACTGATACGAAAGTTATGATCGGTTAAGCGGACTAAGGAGGGGAATGTGTTAGATACAATAATGAAATCCAAACTGTTCGGCTGGATCGACGAGCGTACAGGCGCCGAGGCGATTATCAAATCGCAGCTGACAGAATATGAGGTTCCGAAGAACCTGAATTACATGTGGAACTTCGGTTCGCTGGCTCTGCTGGTTCTGGTTCTCCAGATTCTGACCGGCATCTTCCTGGCCATGTACTACAAGCCAAGTGCCGCCCTGACTATGGGTGGTTATACAGTGGCCTTTGATTCGGTCGAACGCATCATGCGCGACGTGAACTTCGGCTGGTTGATTCGCTATATGCACGCGGTTGGCGCTTCAGCCTTCTTTGTCGTGGTATATATGCATATCGGCCGGGGTCTGTATTACGGTTCCTACAAGGGTCCGCGCGAGCTGCTGTGGATTATCGGCGTGGTGATTCTGCTGATTATGCAGGGCGCAGCCTTCTTCGGTTATCTGCTGCCTTGGGGCCAGATGTCCTTCTGGGGTGCGACCGTGATTACCAACCTGTTTGGTGCCTTGCCGGTGATCGGCGGCTTCCTGCAGGAGGTGCTTCGCGGTGGTTTTGCTGTGGGTGATCCAACGCTGAATCGCTTCTTCTCGCTGCATTATCTGTTCCCGCTGTTGCTGGCAGCCATTGTCGGTGGCCATGTGCATGCCCTGCATGTGGTGCATTCCAACAACCCGACAGGTCTGGATGTGCATGCAGGCAAGAGCACGATTCCGTTCCATCCTTACTACACCATCAAGGATGCGTTTGGTGTTGGCGTATTCCTGCTGTTCTACTGCTATGTGGTGTTCTTTAATCCGCAGATGGGTGGTTACTTTATCGAAGTGGATAACTATGTGCCGGCCAACAATCTGCAGACGCCGCCGCATATTGCCCCGGTCTGGTATCTGACTCCGTGGTACACCATCCTGCGCTCCTTTGAGAGCAAGCTGTTGGGTGTGGTAGCCATGGGCGCATCGCTGGCCATTCTGTTCCTGCTGCCCTTCCTGGATCGCAGCAAGGTGCGTTCGGCACGCTATCGCCCGGTCTACCGCCAGATGGTATATCTGTTCTTCGTCACGGTGATTATTCTGGGTTATTGCGGTCATTCCGCTCCTACCCCGACGCTGAAGCTGATCGGACAGATTACAACCGCATACTACTTTGCGTTCTTCCTCTTGCTGCCCTTTGTGCACAAGTTCGAGAAGACGAAGCCGCTACCGGAGGAGATTTAACATGAAGCTGAAGCAATTACTGACAGTAGCATGTATGTCCCTTGCCTTGGCCCTTCCATTTGGCGTACAGGCCAATGAAGGTGGTGTAGCCCTGAAGCATGCCGAGGTTGATGCCTCCAGCCACGAGCAGATCAATCGTGGCCTGACGGTGTTTACCGAGGTATGCATGGGTTGCCATTCGGCGAAGTATGTTACCTACAAGGGTCTGCTTGATTATCCGGAGATTGGCCTTACCCGTGAAGCTGTGGATGAACTGCGTGGCGACAGGCCGATCACCTCCGGGCTGATCACTGATCTGAGCCCGGAAGATGCCACTGTTTCCTACGGCAAGGTTCCGCCTGATCTTTCACTGATCGTCAATGCCCGTCGTGGCGGTGCGAATTATGTGTACTCGATCCTGACCGGCTTCGAGAAAGATCCTGAAGGCAAGATTCTGGATGGTAACTTTAACGAGTACTTCCCGGGTCATCGTATTGCCATGCCAGATCCTCTCGGTTGGCTTGATCATGATGAGGCTGATACCGCTGAACTGGAAGCACAGGCCAATGATGTAGCTGCCTTCCTGACCTTCATCGGCGATCCGCATCAGAACGAACGTCATGCTATCGGTAAATACGTCATGATTTTCCTGATCCTGCTGACAATTGTGCTGTACCTGTTGAAGAAAGAGGTCTGGAAAGACGTTAAGCATTGATACCTGAGTAGTCAGGTTTTGATCTCGAAAGGCCCGCCGCTGTGCGGGCCTCTCTTTTAATAGAACAAGGTATCTTTAAATTGTGAGACCGGAGGGTGATTTAGATGGACTGGATGCTATTGGTGATCATGATACCCTTTATTGCGTTTTGCTGGTGGGCGGGCTTCTTTGCTACCAAACGCTACCGTCAGGCCAAGAATCGTGGTGAGAAATAATCAGTTCGTTTAAGGATACGTAGTCGTGGAAGCCTGGCTTGAAATCGTTATCCGACAAATCATTCTTTATTCCCTGCCCATGCTTATATCACTAAGTGTGGTTGGCATGCTTGAGGCGCGTTTGATATCAAAGCCCATGCCGCACGCCTTTTATCCCTTGAGCTGGAGAGCTGCCTGGCTTCCCTTGCTGGCCTCTATCATGTTTCAGCGTGCTGTTATCTTTTCTCTACCCCGTTATGCACATCCCGGCCTGCATGCCGCAGCTGCCCGTCTGGCCGGCCATGTCCTGCTTTGTGCGCTCGGTTTCCTGCTATACGCCTGGAGTCTCGGTCATCCGGCGGCCATGGGCCTTCCACCCTTGCATCATTGGTGGGCCAAGGTGCTGATGTTCTTTAATCTCTGCATGCTATTTCTTCACCTGCTTCCTTTACCCGGCATGTTGTTCGGTGAGTGGGTCTTGCCGCGCCTTGCAAGGCGCTGGACCAGTTTTGCCATCCTTCTCAAACCATCTGCTTCAGGTGTGATTTTATGGCTATGGGTATTGCTGGCAGCTTCACCTTTACCCGATGCAATCCTGGGTGCTTATGGTATTTTTCCCGTATACGCCCAGATGGCAACCTGGGCGGTTGTCTTTCTACGCTGACAATGGGAGATGTTGTGGGAAAAGCTAAGCAGACAAAAGGGCAGGGAGCAGGCAAGGAGGCTCCAGCCGCACGACCGCAGGCTGTGCTGGCCGGGTTTATGGTGCGCCTTGTCGCTTCACTTTACGATCTGGGCATTATCTTTGCACTGGCTTTCCTTGTGTTTATTCCCGTTACGATGGCGGAACAAAGCCTTGGCGTGATGCCACAATGGATAAAGGGCATGTTGGCCCTGACGGTTTTCTGGGCCTATTTTGTAGGTTTCTGGACGCGAACAGGGGAAACCACAGGTATGCGTCCATGGCGTCTGTCGGTTGTGATGGCCAATAGTGGAGACATTCCAACGCTGGCTGCAGCCAGCATTCGTTTTGCAGTACTTATGGCTACCTGGTTGGCTGCAGGCTTTATCCTGCTTTCCATGCTGACCGGAAAGACTCAGAACACCGCTTACGCGACCGTGGCACTGCTGCCATTTGTCAGTCTCGTTTGCCTTGCCCTGACTGAAAAGAGGCAGGCATTGCACGATCTGTTGGCCGGCGTCATCGTCGTTCGTCGGGCCGCCTTCGGAAGCAAAAATTAATAATCGGGGAAACACAGGCATGACTAAAGTCATTAACGATCAATCTATCATTATGGTTACCGGAGCGTCCTCCGGCCTTGGGCGAGCCATCTGTGTTGCTCTGGGTGGCCTGAAGGCCAATGTGCTTGCTCTGGGGCGTGATGCAGAGGCTCTTGCCGAGACCCAGATGCTGGTGGAGAAGGCTGGCGGACGCTGTTTATGTATCCCGTTTGATCTGCTGAAGTTTGATGGCTACGGCAAGCTTTTTCTGAGTCTGAAAGATCAGGTGCCGCATCTGGACGGGCTGATTCATTGCGCAGGCTCTCTGGATCGTTGCACACCTTTGCAGTACGTGAAGGCGGATGATTTCAGAAAAATGCTGGATATCCATCTGGCGGCACCGAATCTTCTTACCCAGATCATGTTGCCCTTGCTTCGCCGTGCCGAGGCGGCAACGGTGATTTTCACCAGTTGCGATATGCTAAGCGATGATCTGCCCAACTGGCATGGCTATGGCATGGCCAAGCGTGCTCTGGGTTATGCCGCAGCGATGTGGCATATGGAGCACCCAGACAAGCCATACCGTTTTGCCACACTCAATCCCGGCAAGATGCGCACCACGCTGTTCAAGCGTGCCTATGGTGGTATGCATCCCAATGAGGTGCCGACGCCTGAGGGTGCTGCTGAAGGTTTCCTGCGTATTCTTGCTGCATCATCCGAAGCGGTGAACGGAAAATCCCTGCAACTTGAGGATGCGCTGCGTTTGTAGGTGGCGTGTCTGCGTATTGACCCTGTTACGGGGAAATAAAAAAAGGCCGGGAAATCCCGGCCTTTTTTATTGCGGTATGATTTGACGAATTACTTCACTTCATGGCGGATATAGGCGATCAAATCCTGAATGTTATCGTCGGTGAGGTGCGCGACTTTCTCGCCGGCCCGATCCACATGGCGGCCATGACGGATACGAAGATCCAGCAGACGATCATCCAGATCAGCGACTGTGCGCTTCTCGGCAGCATTGCCAATAAGCTTGATGGCTCGAGGGGTTGCATGGCAGGAGGCACAGTTCTTGGCATACAGAGTCTTGCCAGATGCCGGATTGGCCAGATACCTCAGGGAATAAACATAATTAGCAATATCGGCGATGTCCGGATTGCTCAACTGATGGCGTTTGCTGGTCATCAGTGTGCCCGCACGGCCATAGCGCATGGTGTGCACAATGCCTTCCAGATCCAGCTTGGAATACACAAGATTCTTGGCTCCGACGCCTGTCTGTGCACGTCCGTCCGTGCCATGGCATGAAATACAGACGGCCTTAAAGCGCGCCTTGCCATTGGCCAGGCTCGGCGTGTAATCGAAGGTCTGGATATAATCAATGACCGCTTCAATCTCGAGGGCATCAAGGGCGTATTTCTTCGGGGTCATTGCCGTGCCTTCAACACCGTAGGTGATAATACGACGCAGTTCATCACGGCCCACATATTTGGCAATCGCACGATGGTTGCGCGCCGGGAAAGGCTTCAGGCTCTTACCCATGTCTGTGGGTTCACCGTTAGCGCCATGACAGGATGCGCAATTCTTGGCGTAAAGGGCCTTGCCGTCGATGTCGTCGGATGCCGAGGCCAGTGCCGGCATGATCAACAGGCCAAGTACGGCCCCAAGTATAAACCTGTGTTGCATAAATCCTCTCCTTCCTCTGAAATCTCAGACCTAACTATTGACCAGAGAACTGCATAGCGCAAGAGGTGCTTGCGCTATGCAGCTATTTCACACAGAGAAACCGTGAAGATTTACTGATTGGCTACCAAATAAGCGACCACGGCATCGATCTCTTCGGCGTTGAGCTTGTTACTGAAGGATTTCATCATGGTGCCATCGCGGCCATTGGTTACTACATCCTTGAGGACAGCAGCGTCCTTGTTCATGGCATTCACGGCCGTGCCGGTTTTTTTCCTGTCGATTGCATGGCACATAGCGCATTTCTTCTTGAAGATCGCGGCGCCGTCAGGGCCGGCAATGGCGGCCTGTGAACCGAGTCCTAGGCAGGCGGCTGCAATCATAATAGCAAATGTTTTTTTCATGGTTTACTCCTTTGGTGTGTACTCCACGTTTGATGGAGTGATTCTAGACTCTTGGCGGAAGGGTAAAAGGTGCAGCCTCTCCACTGCAGGTCTAATTTGTGCCCCCTCTACATCTCAACGGGGATGGATTTCGGCTTGTAAAGCCACATCTGATAGAGGCAGATAAGAATTTGCAGGCCGAATGTCACGCCTACCAATCCACCGGCCGCGACTACGACAAAGGCAAACTCAGGGATGATCTTGGTGATGAACCACGAAGAAATATCCAATAACAGGAAGATGAAGGGCAGGGCGACGTAGGTGCGCTTGAGTGAGACGTTCATCTCACAGAGCAGGAAAATGCGGCCCACAAAGAACAGAATAAAGGCGATGCCGAACAGATGAATATGCGATACACGCACCAGAGCCGGGATGGTCGCCCCTGTATCTGTTTTGGTCAGCTGTACTACATTTGCATAGGATGTGAAGTCGGGGATGGACATGCCGCTTTCCGCCGAATGGCAGGCGATACAGTTTTCATCCATGATCGGCTTGACCCTTTCATTGAATGATTCTTCCGTTGCGCCCTGATTGATCCAGTCGAGAATGATTTCCTTGGCTGCCGAGTTGGGAAGATTGGCTTCCATCGGCCCATTGATGGCTGCGCCAAGGCGCGTTTGATTATGGCTACCATAATAGGCAATCACCACGTCGCTGACTGACAGGCCAGGCTCGCCGTCGCGCCCCTGATGGGTGTAGTAAAGATTCATCAGGGCAAAGAGATAACCGATGCCGATGGTAATCAAAAACATGGAATCGAGGATTTTCTCGCTGACCGAGGTATCGGAAAAACGTTTGTACTTGGGCATTGGGTAAACCACCTAAAAAGTTTTCTGGATTATAGGAACTGAATAAAAAAAAACAATGAATTCGTATAGTTGAGTCTTTTAGTAGGGGATGCCTTTCCCGTCGTTTTCATAATTTCACCCAAGCACCTGTTTTTAATCATTTTTCACACTGCGATAAGGCTATGAAATGGTGGGTACTGTCCTGACTGGCTTTGTTTTGTCCCTTTGCGATAGAGTCCGCAGCGAAAGCCCTTCTGCATAGAAGATGTAATGCACAAGAGAGGGTGAGGAGAGGAACCTTATGTTTGGACTCGGAACCACGGAGCTATTGCTCATATTGCTGATTGTTATCCTGTTGTTTGGCGCAGGGAAGCTGCCACAGCTTGGTGCAGGGCTTGCCAAGGGCATCAGTAACTTCCGCAAGACCATGAAGGATGATGCGCCCGCAGAGAAGATGGACAGCGGGGCAGCGGACAAGAAGGAATAGGGATCTGGCATGCCCGATATTGGGCTCTTTGAACTGATTCTCATCGGGGTGCTGCTTTTTGTGGTGGTTGGACCTGAGCGCATGCCGGAGTTTCTTGGGCAGATCGGACGTTGGGTGCGCAGTGGGCGTGGCTGGATAAATGAGTTTCGCAGCGAGCTGAGCAGGGAAACGGCTGTTATCACAGCACCACTCAAGGATGCACAAGCCCAGGTGGAACAGGGTATGGACAGTATCCACGTGACTGCGCGTGAGATCGGTGATGCGGTACGCATGCCGGATGATGCATCTCCGGACGCACCGGACGACAAGGTCAAGCCGAACTGATGGCCGACATGGAAGGTGGCCTGCTACCGCATTTGAGAGAATTGCGTCGCCGCCTGATGATTGCCGGCGGGGTTTATATTCTGGGCGTTGCCATTCTGATGAACTGGTCGGCGCCGGTGTTTAATTTCATGGCCGCACCACTGCTTGCAGCCTTGCCGGCTGGTACCCCGATGATATTTCTCGGCGCTCCGGATGTTTTCTTCACTTATCTGAAGATTGCCCTGCTGGGCAGCCTGTTTCTTACCTCGCCGATTACCTTTTATCAGGTTTGGGCCTTTGTCGCACCGGGACTGTATCGCCATGAAAGGAAGCTTTTTTCCTTCTCTGTGGCCGGCAGTGTGGTGCTGTTCCTTATCGGTGGTGCATTTGCCTACTACATTGTGTTCCCGCTTATTTTTCAGTTTTTTCTCGGTTTTGCCACCGACCAGATTCATGCGATGCCTGCGGTGCGCGAGTACCTGTCCCTGTTCATGAAGCTGCTGTTTGCCTTTGGTCTTAGTTTTGAGATACCGATTATCCTTGTGCTGGCCACGCGTCTTGGCCTGACCACGCCCGACAGGCTGGCCGGTCAACGGCGTTATGTGATTGTCTGGGCTTTTATTGCCGCAGCAATCCTGACGCCTCCTGATGTGATTTCGCAGGTGCTGCTGGCACTGCCGATCCTGATCTTGTTTGAAATCGGCCTGCTTCTGGCCCGGGCCGGACAGAAACCTGATGCCGCGGCAGTTGTAGAGCCTGCTGGTGAGAGTGAAGCAAAAGGTGAGGGTTGAGTCGGTATGCTCGGGCTAATATTTTACTGGTGTATTCCTTGACCGGTTTTTGTCCCCTCCCTACACTCGCCAATCCGTTCAATATCCTCCATTCAGGGAGACATTAGAAATTTCCATGCGTGAATTCGACAAGATCAAGCGTCTTCCCCCTTATGTGTTTGCCGTTGTAAACAAGTTGAAGATGGAGTTGCGCCATGCCGGGCATGACATCATCGACCTTGGAATGGGCAACCCCGACCAGCCGACCCCGCAGCATATTGTCGACAAGCTGTGTGAGGCCGCTCAGGACGGGCGCAATCATCGCTATTCGGTATCCAAGGGTATTCCAGGCCTGCGGCGTGCTATCTGCGGCTGGTACAAGAACAAGTTCGATGTCGATCTTGATCCGGAAACCGAAGCCATTGCCACCATCGGTTCGAAAGAGGGGCTGGCACATCTGGCTGTGGCCATTACCTCGCCGGGCGATCTGATTCTGACTCCGAACCCGGCTTATCCGATTCATCCTTACGGTTTCATCATTGCCGGAGCCGATATCCGCCATGTGCCGATGGGCCCGGGCTTCGATTATTTCGAAGAAGTTCAGAAGGCAGTCAAGGATTCGTGGCCCAAGCCGAAGATTCTGGTGGTGAATTTTCCGTCCAACCCGACTGCTGAGGTCGTGGACCTTGATTTTTACGTCAAGCTGGTTGATTTTGCCAAGGAGAATGATCTGATTGTGATCTCCGATATCGCCTATGCGGAAATCACCTTTGATGACTACAAGTGTCCGTCGATTTTGCAAGTGCCGGGCGCCAAGGATGTGGCTGTTGAATTCTATTCGCTGTCCAAAACCTACAATATGCCGGGCTGGCGCATGGGTTTCATGGTCGGTAATAAGGAAATCGTTGCTGCCCTGGCCAAGATCAAGTCCTATCTTGATTACGGCACCTTCCAGCCATTGCAGATTGCCGCTTGTGCAGCGCTGAACGGGCCGCAGGATTGTGTGGAAGAGATTCGTCTGATGTATCAGTCGCGCAGGGATGTGATGATTGATGGCCTGCACAAGATGGGCTGGATGGCTGAAAAGCCGAAGGCCAGCATGTTTATCTGGGCGGAGATTCCCGATCAGTTCAAGGCCATGGGTTCGCTGGAGTTTTGCAAACAGATGCTGGAGAAGGGCGGCGTCGCCGTGTCGCCGGGTATCGGCTTCGGTGATTATGGCGATCATTATGTACGCATTGCATTGATCGAGAATGAGCACCGGACAAGGCAGGCGCTGCGCGGCATGCGTCAGTTCCTTAATTCCGGCGCGTAGATTTTTTGTTTAAGCCATTGGAGTTTTTGCTATGACAGAATTGAGAGTAGGGCTGCTGGGCCTGGGTACCATCGGTACCGGTGTGGCGCGCATCCTGATCGAACAGAAAGAGCTGATCAGCCGTCGTCTTGGCAAGCAGGTGCGCCTGGTGGCCGCTGCCGACAAATTCCTTGATCGGGATCGTGGCATTGATTTTACCGGCGTTCGGCTGTGCAGCGATGCTACGGAGATACTTGCTGCCGATGATATTGATCTGGTGGTTGAGCTGATCGGTGGTTATGAGCCGGCACGCACCTTTGTGCAGACAGCACTGGAAAATGGCAAGCATGTGGTAACCGCTAATAAGGCGCTGATTGCCAAGCATGGCGATGAACTTTTCCCGCTAGCTGCCGCCAATGGATTGCAGATTGGTTTCGAGGCTGCAGTTGGCGGTGGTATCCCGTGCATGAAAGCCCTGCGTGAGGGACTTGCTGCCAATGCGATTGAATCGGTTTACGGCATTCTTAACGGCACCTGCAATTTCATTCTCACCAAGATGGAACATGAAGGTCTGGATTATTCCGAGGCCCTGTCACAGGCACAGGCGCTGGGTTATGCCGAGGCCAATCCAACTTTCGATGTCGAAGGCATTGATACGGCACATAAACTTTCCATTCTTGCCGCCATGGCCTTCGGTTCGAAGATCAAATTCGATGAGGTTTATACTGAGGGGATCAGCAAAATCACTGCTGCCGATATAAGCGCGACCCATGAGATGGGTTATCGCATCAAACTGCTCGGCATTGCCAAGCCACACTTTGATGACAAAAATGAACAGGTGGAGATGCGCGTGCATCCGACGCTGGTGCCGCTGACATCACAGATTGCCCAGGTATCTGATTCCTACAATGCTGTGCAGATTTCCGGCGATTTTGTAGAGCACACCATGTATTTCGGGCGTGGTGCAGGCGAACGTCCGACTGCCTCGGCTGTGGTTGCCGATATCATGGATATTACCAGCGGCTTCCCGGATGGAATTGCGCATCTGGCGCCGCCGATGGGTTTTGTCGAAAGCTCGCGTCGTGAGATCCCGACCATGCCGATGGCCGATGTTGTTTGCGAATACTACCTTCGCCTGATGGTGAAAGATCAGCCGGGGGTGATTGCTGCAGTCACCTCGATCTTGGCCGATCATCGCATCAGTCTGGAGGCTCTGGTGCAGAAAGAGCGTCATGCCAGCAACAATGTGCCGATTGTCATGCTCACCCATGAGACGAACGAAGGAAACATGCAGGCGGCGATCAGCCGTATTACCGGCCTTGCGGCCGTAGAAGACGATGTGCTGATTCTGCGTAAAGAATCGGCTGTTGCCTAAACCTGAGGAATAAGATCATGCCCAGATACGAAGGAATCATTAACCGCTACCGTGCCTTCCTGCCCATCGGCAAGGACGATGCCGTCATCACCCTATATGAGGGCAACACCCCGCTGCATGAGTCGATGAATCTGAAGAACGCCATCAATCCTGAACTGAATATCTTCCTCAAGTTCGAGGGTCTGAATCCGACCGGTTCCTTCAAGGACCGCGGCATGACCATGGCTGTGACGCAGGCCTATAACGCCGGTTCGCGCAAGGTAATCTGCGCCTCCACCGGCAACACTTCCGCCTCGGCTGCCGCCTATGCGGCCAACTGCGGTATGGAAGCCTATGTGTTGATCCCCGACGGCAAGATTGCCCTGGGCAAGCTTTCGCAGGGTATGCGCTACGGTGCCAAAGTGATCCAGATTCGCGGCAACTTCGATGATGCGCTGGAGCTGGTGCGCACGATCTCTGCCGACGGTTCAATTTCGCTGGTCAACTCGGTGAATCCGTACCGCATTCAGGGGCAGAAAACAGCCTCCTTCGAGATTATCGACGAGCTTGGTTTTGTACCTGATTATCATGCTTTGCCGGTAGGCAATGCAGGAAATATCACTGCATATTGGATGGGTTACAAGGAATACTTCGACAAGCGCATTAGTAAGAGTCTGCCGAAAATGATCGGCTTTCAGGCAGCCGGTGCTGCCCCCATTGTGCTCGGACATCCGGTGGAAAATCCGGAAACCATCGCTACGGCGATCCGTATCGGCAAGCCCGCTTCATGGAAGCAGGCCGAGGCCGCGCGCGACGAATCCGGCGGTGTGATCAAGTCCGTTACCGATGAAGAGATTCTTGAGGCCTACGGTATGCTGGCCTCGATGGAAGGGGTGTTCTGTGAACCTGCCTCCGCCGCTTCCGTGGCTGGTGTCATCAAGCTGAACAAGGCCGGCTATTTCCAGCCGGGCGCAACCATTGTCTGCACCCTGACCGGCAACGGCCTGAAAGACCCGGATACGGCAATGCAGAATGTTCCCAAGCCGATGACCATCGACGCCACCGAGGATGCTGTACGCAAGGCACTCGATTCCTGATCCGGCCCTTATGAAATTACTGTTGATCAGTGACGCCCTGCATGGGGCGGGTGGTGCCGGTTTTTCTCTGCATCCATCCCTGATTGATTTGCAGCCTCAATTGACCAAACGGCGGCGGTATTGGTTTCACTGCGTCGAAAAAAACCCGCTTGCCTGGTATGCGGCACTGGTAGAGGCCAGTCCTGCAGCCCTGCTGGCAGCGCGCTGCCCCGATCTTCCCGCCTCGGCCCGCCAAGTCTGGGTGGCATCTCCCTATCATGCCCAATTGGGGCGCGACACGGTGCGTCTGATGGCGGAGGGGGAATTGGCCTGGTCTGAGGCTGATGCAAGCTGGCTGTGCGGGGTACTCAATCCATTGCTGGGGGAGGAAGGTATGAGTCTGCATGCCGTTGGTGCAGCATTGCTGCTGGCTTGCAACACGCCTGTGGATGCCAATCCTGTTTCCTTTGCCACCATTGCCGGCGGCCTGCTGCCCAATCGCCATCCTGAAGGCCCCGATGGCGGACGTCTGATGCGCCTGTTGGCCGAGATTCAGATGAGCCTGCACGTAGTTACCCACAGTACAGGCCAGCCGACACGTGCCGGCCAGCCGGATATCAGTGGTCTGTGGCTGTGGGGTGCCTGCACCTTGCCGGCCACGCTGCCCATCGGCCTGCCACCGGTAGCTACGCTGAATCCATTTCTGCAATCGCTGCAGCATGATCACGGAGCGGAACTCGTCATCAGCGAGGCCGAGCGGCTGCCGGCGCTGTTGTCTCAGGAAAAGCTGCCGCAGGCCGTGGTGCTGGCTGGTGCAGGGCACGCCGTGCTGTTGCGCAAAGCCCTGTTGCCAAGGTTTGCCAAGGGCTGGCAGGCGAAAGCCTTAAAATCCGAGGCCGGTTTAATCACACAACTGAAAAAGATGATCGATGCTGCCTGAGCAGAAAACCCTGCGCGGGCGCAAGCTGGTGTGGCGCAGTAAGTCGCTGCATGCCGATGATCCCTTGTCTGCGTGGCAGGGTTTGCTGTCGGCAAGGGGTATGAACGAGTCCGATGCCTTCTTTACCCCGAGGCTGGCCGATCTGCCCGATCCTTTTGCCATGCAGGATATGGACAAGGCGGCGAACCGACTGGCTGTGGCGATTCAACAAAACGAACCGATTCATGTGTTCGGCGATTTCGATGCCGATGGGGTAAATGGTACGGCGATTCTGGTTGAAGCCCTGCGCGCTGCCGGGGCTGCTGTCACATTCTCCATTCCGCATCGCGCCGACGATGGTCACGGCATCGGCGTGGAGCCGGTGCTGGAAGCAGCAGGGCGCGGCATCCGCGTTGGTATCAGTGTGGATACGGGAACAACCTGCATGGATGCTTGTGCGGCAGCGGTAGAGGCCGGCATGGACCTGATGGTCACCGATCATCATCTGCCCGAGGAGGTTCTTCCTCCAGCATATGCACTGCTCAATCCGGCCAGAGCTGACTGTGGCTTTGCAGACCGCAAGCTGTGCGGCACAGGCGTAGCCTTTTTCCTGCTGATGGCTGTGTGGAAGGTGTTGTCCGACAAAGACGCAAGACCCGACTTCGATCTGCGCTCCCTTTTGGACCGCGTCGCCGTGGCTACTGTGGCCGATGTCATGGATCTGGTCGGGGTGAATCGCATTCTGGTGTACCACGGTCTGCAAAAGCTGAATACCGAGCCATCCATCGGCATGCGTGCCCTGATGAATGTGGCCCGCGTGAACAAGACGGTGAGCGCCGAAACCATCGGCTTCTATCTTGCTCCCAGAATCAATGCGGCAGGCCGTATGCAGCACGGTGAAGCCGCCATGCGCATGCTTTCCACACAGGATAAGGATGAAGCTCTTGCCCTTGCTGCAGAGCTGGATGTATCGAACAAGCAACGGCGGCTGGTCGAAGCCGAGGTGTTCAAGCAGGCGGAAGCCAAACTCGCCGGTTCAGATGTTCTCGCAACCTGGGATGCCGAATGGCATGCCGGTGTGGTGGGCCTTGCGGCTGGTCGTCTGGCCCGCAAACACGGCAGGCCTGCCGCTGTCGGTTTCGTCACTCCGGATGGCTGTGTCCGGGTTTCACTACGTGGTATGCCCGGCTTTCATATCGGGGACCTGCTCAATGCCTGCAGCGAGCATCTCGACGGCTTCGGCGGTCATGCCGGTGCCGGGGGTGGTGGGATTAAGGAAGGGTCGTGGGATGCTTTCGTTGCCGCGTTCGGTGCAGCTATAGAAGGGCAGGCGGGCGATGCGGCCAACCATCTGGAGCAGCCCGTGGACGGGGTTCTGGGTCTTGGTGCAATGCACGCAGGGCTTGCCGAACGTCTGGCCCGCTTCGAGCCCCTGGGTCGCGGTAATCCGGCCTGCTCCTGGCTCTTGGAGGATATTCACATCGCCGACCGCCGCGACATGAAGGGCGGCGTGTCCCGCCTGAAGGTCAGTGATGGAACCGGCTGGCTGGACTGCATCATCTTTGGTGCCAACGGCTTTGCCCAACCCCTGCAACCCGGCTGCGCTGTTTCCCTGCTCGGCCAGCTCCAACTCGACGATTATCGCGGCAACGGCGCCGTGCAGTTCGTCGTCGAGGATGCTATTGCGCTGGAATAGTGTTGCAGGTGGCCGAGATGGCCCGGGATGGCCGGCAGCAAAGCAATCGGGGCCAGACTTTCGTCCGGCCCCGATGCGTTTGCTAGACCGCGCCTAGTGCTGCGAGTTCATCATCAGCCTGAGCATCTTCACGTTGATGATGATGAAGCGGATGAACTGCCACGGTAGCGAATTTCGCATGTAGCGGGTGAAACCCGTCGGCGTGGGCGGGTAATAGGTCTGCTGATAGGGCTCACGGTTGGTTGATTTTGGCATGTCTCTCTCCTCGATTCGTATTCTGGTTTAGTCCGGCATGTAGGACCAGCCGGGCTTCATCTGCGACTGGTACATGAAGGTGTAGTGCAGGACGTACTTCATCCAGTGGCCGGCCAGACCGACTTCGCCGGTGGTCAGGGACAGGTCGCGGCCGTATGCCGGATACTTCACGAAGTCTGGCACCACCGGGTAGACGGTCATCGAAACGGCACTACCGCGGAAGAAATGCGAACCCGTGGAGGCCATGCAGGCAGCACCCATCTCAGCCATGGAGGCATGGTGGGTCGGCTTCTCGGCACCATTGACCATGTCGCGGATGCTCTTGGCCACGTTGACGGCCATGGCGGCGGACGGCATGCCGGTGCGCGGCGGGGTGGGGCTGATCGGCGTGCCGTTGGTGCTCTTCATCGGTTTGCTGATCGGGTGCGGCGGGGCGAACGCGATGCCGATGGCAAACAGGTTCTTGTAGATCGGGTTCTGGTAGGTCTTCGGCCAGTCCTCGGCACTCCACTCCTCGTAGGGGCGCGGTGTGTAGTCGCCGTCCACCTTCAGGAAGCCATTCGGGGCGAACAGGGTCCCGGTGATGTCCTCGCTTTTCTTATCGAAGGCCTTCAGGCCCACGCCGGCGAAGGGTGGGATGAGCATCGAGAAGTCGAACGGGAGTTCGCCCATGCTGCCGTCGAGCAGCTCGTAGTGAATCTTGCCCGGTTCGATCTTGTTGACATGGGCACGCGTGATCCACTCGATGTCGCGCTCTACCATCAGCGATTCGGAGAAGGTTTTGGCGTTGGTCACATAGCCGCCGCGCTTGATATGCACGCCGCCCATGCCGAAATCACCCAGTTCGTACTCGTTGCTGATCCAGATGATGCGTGCCTTGTCGCGCACGCCGGCCTCGCGCAGCGTGTGGTCCACATTGTAGGTGTACTCGAAGGCCGCGCCCTGACAGGTGCACATGCCGTGGCCGGTGCCGATCACGAAGGTGCGCTCTTCGCCTTTCTTCATGGCCTCGATCTGCTCGTGCAGCTTTTCGTTGGCCTCCAGGGCATGCTTGGCGGTACACACGGACACGGTGTAGCCATTATCCGGGCCGAGGCCGGGGGTGGCGTTGAAGTTCAGCTTAGGTCCCGTGGCGTTGATCAGGTAATCATAGGTGAGGGTGTCTTCCTGGCCCGCACGCGCCTCGTCGGTGAACTCGACGGTGACGAAGGGGGATTCGCTGTCAGCACTTCCCTCTGGGTGGATGGAGATCGCCTTGGCCTGATGAAAGGTGACGCCAGCTTTGTCGTACACCGGCTTCAGGTCGAAGGTCACATCCTCCTCGGTCATATCGCCCACGCCGACCCAGATGTTCGACGGGATCCAGTTCCACTTGGCGTTGGGGGAAACCACAACGACCTCGTGTTTCTTGCCAATCCACTTGCTCAGGTAGCGGGCGGCGGTGTGTCCCGCAATACCGGCTCCCAGGATAACGACTCGTGCCATATTCATTTCCTCCAGCGTTGTTCAGGGCAGCGTAAATCTTCACCCCTTTTCGTAGTTCCAGTGCGACACATTATAGAATCATAATATAATAATCAACACATTGATGAAAACCATGTACCTGACGACGTTGCTATAAGCCGTGCCAGAGTTTCTATACTACTCTGTTATTAATTTAATTGCTGAGAATCTTTTCACCGGCTTTGAGACCCTTCAGGGACACGCTTTGTAAGCTGTCTTTAGGGCCTATGCGTACTGGACGTCTGGTGGATATTGGTTCTTGTTTGCTTGTTAAGCTTCAGTTCAGCTAACCGCACTATAGTTATGGATATGAAGCAGGGCAGGCCGCGTTGATCGGCGTGATGTCGTGTCGGCAAGGCCTAACTACATCAGCAAACAAGGAGTTCCAATGAAGAAATCTCTGATGATCGCAACAGCAGCAGTAGTCGTTTTCGGCGGTTTTACAGCTAGCGAGGCTGTGGCAGCCGGAGCGGAAAGTAAGGCAAGACTTGCCACACCTTCGACAAGGGCGGCAGTAACAGGATGGGTCCCAACCTGTTCGGAATTATTGGGCGCAAGGCAGGTTCTCTTGAAGACTATAAGTATGGTGACTACCTGAAGAATGCGGACTTTTCCTGGGACGAGGATACCCTGAAGGCATGGATGGAGGATTCCGGAGCAGTGGCCAAGGCTGACGGTAAGCGGACCAAGATGCCGACGCAGCGCGTCAAGGGCGAGAAGGCGGACGAGGTTATCGCCTTCCTGAAGACTCTGAAGTAATACCTCCGCGTTGATCGCGATAAGGGGCCGGTTATCCGGCCCCTTCTGTTTTAACCCGCAGGTTTGGCAAGGATCTTTTCAGCGGCCTTCAGGCCGTCAACCGCCGCCGATACGATACCACCGGCATAGCCTGCGCCTTCACCAACAGGATACAGGCCTTTGAGGGACACGCTTTGCATGCTGTCGTCGCGGCTGATGCGCACCGGGCTGCTGGTGCGGGTTTCGCTGGCCAGCAGGTTGGCCTCGTCTGTGAGATAACCGCGCATGCGGCGGTCGAAGCCTTTGATACCTTCTGCCAGCGGGGATGTGATCCAAGCAGGAAGCAATTCCCACAGATCGGCTGGGATGGCGGCAGGCTTGAAGCGGCAGTTAGCGAGGCTGCCGCTTGGCTTTCTGTTCACGAAATCAGTCAGGCGCATGGCGGGGGCGGCATACTGGTTTCCAGCAAACTTATAGGTGGCACGCTCAATCTCGCGCTGGAAGTGCACGCCGGACAGAGGGTGTGCTGCGATGCCGTGACGTTCGATATCCTCGGGGGTGACCTGCACGACCAGCCCCGAATTGGCGAATTCGCCGGAGCGTTTGGCGTTGCTCATCCCGTTCACCGCCATGCCGCCTGCTTCGGTGGGCGAGGGCACGATCAGCCCGCCCGGGCACATACAGAAGGAATATACACCGCGCTGGCCGAGATGCTTGTCCTCTACCTGATGCGTAGCGGCATATTCAGCGGCACCGAGTGCCGGATGACCGGCCTTGGCACCGAACTGGATGCTATCAATCAGTGCCTGCGGATGCTCGGCACGCACCCCGACGGCGAAGGCCTTGGCCTCCAGATGGATGCCTAGCTTGTGCAGATGTTCGTAGGTGTCGCGGGCCGAATGGCCGGTGGCGAGAACTACGCAATCGCCGTCAATTTCGGTTTCAGATTCGTTCCCATTGGCGTCGGCGTCCGCGACCCGTACGCCGCAAACCCTGTCGCCATTGGTGACCAGCGCATCGACGCGTGAGCCGAAGCGATAGTCCACGCCCAGTGTTTCGAGATGCGTGCGCATGTTTCGGACAATTCTTACCAGCCTGTCGGTGCCCAGATGCGGGTGGGCGTCGATCAGGATGTCCTGCGCCGCGCCGAAGCGCACGAAGGTGTGCAGCACATTGCGCACGAGCGGACTCTTGATGCGCGTGTACAGTTTTCCGTCGGTATAGGTGCCGGCACCGCCCTCGCCGAAGCAGATGTTGCTCTCGGTGTTCAGCTCACCGCGCGAACGCAGCCTGCCGATATCGCGCATTCTCTTTTCCACTGGCTGGCCTCGCTCCAGCAGGGTGACGCGCATACCGCGCTCGGCCAGTTCGAGTGCAGCAAACAGGCCGGCAGGGCCTGCACCGACTACGATGGCATGTCGGTCGTCGCTCTGTTTAACAGGAAGGGCAGGGGCATCGAGAGCAGATGCCTCGATGCTGCGTAATTGCATGGCCGGATCGTTGACCAATTTGTCCGGCAGGGGTGCAGGCAGGGTGAACTCGTAGGAACAGACGAAGTGGATATCCAGTTTCTTGCGCGCATCCAGCCCTTTGCGCACGCGGGTGAAGCTAAGGATATCCGATGTTTGAATGCCAAGCTGCTTGGCAAGCCGGGCCTGAACGGAAGAGTCATTCTCGTCCAGTCCGACGTTCAGGTTGGCGATGATGTAGCGCTCTGTCATTACCGCATCCTCGCCGAGGCCAATCAGGTCTTTTTTGCTTTATTGATTCTGCGCAGGGTGGGCACTTTCAGTCCTGCATCGTCGGCGATGCTCAAAGCGCGTGCCAGTCGGGCGGGGGCGGAGCGGCCCATGCAGCCGTGTTCGGGGTCGCCGTCGAAGGCGCGCAGCATGCCTTCAATCAGCGCAGTCCTGTCCAGTTCCTGACCGGTCAGATACTCCTGGATATCGAGCACGTCACCGGCAACGGAACATGCAAGATCGTTGTGCTCCAGCCACAGCTGACGCACGTTGCCGCCTGATTCGAGGCCGGCGATGTTGGTGGTCAGGATGTAGAGGTTCTTCAGCACCAGTTCGAAGAGCAACTCATCCTCATCCGCCAGTTCGCACACCGGGATGTCGAGACTGCCCAGTGCATCCTTGAGCAAGGACGCGAATTCGCCGTAAGCAGGTGAGGCAATCACCACCTTGGAATCCATGCCCTTCTTCTTCTCGAACCAGACGGAGATAACCGTCGGATCTGCCAGCCCGTGTTGCTGCCAGTCACGCGGCAGCAGTTCGTTCTGCAACAGCACCAGATGCTTGCGCCATACATCCGGCAGGTCGGCCAGCGTGGCATGCAGGTCTTTTTCGGCAACGGCCACAATCACGGCTTCCGGCTCCTGCACCTCCTCGGCCACCACAGCCAGATTCATGTCGCGTGTGACCGGCACAATCGGATAGCCAAGGCGCATGAATCCGCGCGCGAATACCGATCCGATCTCGCCGATTCCAATAACAACCACAGGACTATTCATCGCAAACTCCTTTTTCTGTTCTCAGGACACTTACGCTAAGCGCTTGTACTTCATGCGGTGCGGCTGGGTGGCGTCTTCGCCCAGACGTTTCTTCTTGTCCTCTTCGTAGTCGGCGAAGTTACCCTCAAACCATTCGACATGACCCTCGCCCTCGAAGGCCAGAATATGTGTGGCGATACGGTCGAGGAACCAGCGATCATGCGAGATAACCACGGTGCAACCGGCGAAATCGAGCAGTGCCTCTTCCAAGGCGCGCAGGGTTTCCACATCCAGATCATTGGTCGGCTCATCGAGCAGTAGCACATTGCCGCCGCTCATCAGCATCTTGGCCAGATGTACACGGTTGCGCTCGCCACCCGAGAGTGCCTTGACCTGCTTCTGCTGATCGCCGCCCTTGAAGTTAAAGCGGCCGCAATAGGCGCGGCTGGAAACCTCGATCTTGCCAAGATAAATCGAATCCGAACCGCCGGAGATTTCCTGCCAGACGCTGTTGTCGCCATTGAGCGCATCGCGCGACTGATCCACATAGGAGAATTGCACGGTTTCGCCAATGCTCAGGGTGCCGCTATCCGGTTTTTCCTGCCCGGTCAGCATGCGGAACAGAGTGGTCTTGCCCGCGCCATTGGCACCGATGATGCCGACGATGCCACCACGCGGCAGGTTGAAGGTGAGATTTTCCACCAGCATGCGGTCGCCGAAGGATTTGCACACGCCTTCCGCCTTCACCACGGTATCGCCCAGACGTTCACCGGCCGGAATGAATATCTGCTTGGTGGCGTTGCGCTCCTGCACGTCCTTATTAGCCAGGTTATCGAAGGCCTTCAAGCGGGCCTTGGATTTAGCATGCCGTCCCTTGGCGCCAGCGCGCACCCATTCAAGCTCCTGTTGCATGGCTTTCTGGCGCGCGGTTTCCTGCTTTTCTTCGATGCCCAGTCGTTTTTCTTTCTGCTCCAGCCATGAGGAGTAATTACCCTCCCATGGAATACCCCGACCGCGATCCAGTTCCAGAATCCAGCCGGCTACATTATCGAGGAAGTATCTGTCATGGGTCACAGCTACCACGGTGCCGGGATAGTCATGCAGGAAGCGCTCAAGCCAGGCTACCGATTCGGCATCCAAATGGTTGGTTGGCTCATCGAGCAGCAGCATATCCGGATTGGAAAGTAGCAGGCGGCACAGGGCAACACGGCGGCGTTCGCCACCGGAGAGTTTTGTTACATCCGCATCCCAGTCGGGCAGGCGCAAGGCATCGGCGGCGACATCAAGCTTGCGATCAAGGTTATGGCCGTCGCCGGCCTCAATAAAGGCCTCCAGCTTTGCCTGCTTGGCTGCAATAGCATCAAAATCGGCATCAGGTTCGGCATAAGCCGCATAAACTGCATCAAGCTCAGCCAGCGCATCCTTCATTGGCTGCACCGCCTCCTCGACGTTGCCGCGCACATCCTTGGCCGGGTCCAGTTCCGGTTCCTGCGAGAGAAAGCCGATACGGATGCCGGGGGCAGGGCGTGCCTCGCCGATGATGTCCTCATCCAGCCCCGCCATGATGCGCAACAGTGTGGATTTACCTGCGCCGTTTAAGCCCAGCACGCCGATCTTGGCGCCGGGGAAGAAGGAGAGATAAATATCCTTGAGGATTTCACGCTTGCCGGCGACGGTCTTGCCAACGCCTTGCATGGTGTAGATATACTGATAATCGGCCATAAGGATACTCCGGTGATTTAATAGGGCTGCGCAGGATAGCAGAATGGCTGCAGTCGAACAGCGGGGCGGGTGTTGCTTCTTCTTTGCGTGCCCACAATTCGACTGTCTACTGAATTGGACGCCCGTAGGGCGCCCGCAGGGCGAGGGGCATAGATGCCCTGAGTCAAAAAGAAGCAAGAAAGGGCACCCACGGGTAGCTGCGAATTCCCGGCCCGTTCACTTGTCGTCGGGCGCAAACCGGGAATGAATCCCCCTCTTTTTGCGCAAGTCCCCGCCGGGCAAGTGAACGGTCCGGCTTAGCTACAAGTGGGACCGATAGTTAAAGTCTTCGGCGATTACCAGGAGCCGCCGCCACCGCCGCCACCGCCGCCGCCGGAGAAACCGCCGCCACCGGACATGCCGCCGCTCTTGCTAGGTGGTGGCGAGGATGAGATGCCGGTACTGCTCAGGCTGCGGATGTCGCGTCCCAGATAGGTGATGTGGCCACCTTCGTACCATGTCGGCATGGCGACAAGACCTTCAAAGTGCGCCGACCATTCGGCTACCAGTCCGAACAGTACGGCGTAGGGCAGGGTTTGCTCGAAGTAATGCGGGTCTTCCTTGAGCAGGGCGCGCAGGCGCGGCGCCTCCGCCCGCCGCATGAATTCCCGGAAGCCAAGCAACTCGCGCAGCACGCGTGCGCCTATCAGGGTGCGGCGCGGCATCTGCCAGGCGAAAAAGCTCAGGCCGAGCGTCAGGATCAGGGCGGGCATAAGGGGATCGGCGAACAGGGGCAATAAATCGGAAAGGCCAATGCTGAATGTTTGCATGATGGGCCAGAAAATGAGGGGGAGTACTATCAGGGCGCCAATCACCAGCAATGCCTGCTGCACCCTTCTGCCACGCACCAGAACATATGCTCTTAACAGGATCACCGGATATACAATGATAGGGCCCAATAAGCCTGCCAGATCCATTCTGGCACTCTGCAAGAGGGGTGAGAGCCAGACAGCCAGCAGCAAAACCGGCGTTGAGATGAGTGCGGAGCGGATCAGATAGGTCTTACGTACCTCTTTTGGTTTCTCGGGAAACAGACGGTGTTCAACAGCGGCATCCCGAATGCAATTTTTTGCCTTGTCGAGCCATGAATTTCTGATCTGGACCCTGGCCTCCGTTTCCGTACCGCCGGGCGTATAGCGTTTCTCATAGCTGAACAGGCATCTCAGCAGGTGGTGTTTATAAACGGGGAGCTCGGCCCAGGTTGATTCGGGCATAAGGGATTCCAGGGTGGGGCTGCCTTTACCCATCAGTTTTTGAACAATACCATCCTTTTCCGGGTGCTCGATTTTCAGGAAACCGTCGCGCGCCAGCTCAACAATACTGCCGGTCAGGTCGGCATCATCGAGCGATTGATCGAGCAACAGGCCCGCTTCCGCAGCATCCAGGCCTTTCGGCGGTTTGTAGCGCACGACAACAGGACCGGTTTCAGGGTCGCGTCCCACTTGATGCCAATGCCACCATGCCAGCCCGAGAAGCAACAGCATCAGAGGCCAGGCCCACATGCGGGTCAGGGTCATCGCAAACATTCCGCCCGCAGATGGGTGTGCCGTTGCCGCAATGGCTCCTGCCGGAAAACTCACTTCCACGGTCAGGCCTTCGTGCGGGGCAAGTGTTCCTGATGTGGTCACGCTGAGTGTGCCCTCTGTGCCATTCCAGTCGGCATAAGCGTTGCGGTGTTTCGAGCCCCAGATGCCGGTAAAGAAGTCATAGTTAAGGTCGGAACGGCCTTTCAGCTCATCCGGTAGAGCCAGCCAGACTGTTGCCCTTTTGATAGGTATTTTCCATCCGGTGCCGATGGCATTCCAGCGGAACGCATCGCGCTCACCCGTTGGTAGCAAGGCATCATCCACCCAGTAGCTGATGTCATAGCTGTGCTGGCCGCTGATGGTTCGGTTCGGGTCTCCGATGCGGTAGCGAACCATCGGACCCGCATCGCCACTGACTGAGGATTCCTTCCATTGCGCGGTCCGGCCGTCCTGCTGGATGCTGACATTGTGGAAGTGCATCGTTCTGCGTCCGCCCCATGCGGCCGGCACGGTATTCGGAATATCGCGGTAGATGCCGTGGCGGCTCAGTGTTCCGAAGTCGTAGTCGATATGTTCCTTGACGATCAGTCCGCCCTCGGCCGTGGCAACGAGGTCCACTTCGTAGTTGAGGATGGCCTCGGCACGGGCAGAGGTGCTGCATAAAACCAGAATAAGCGGGAACAGCCATAGCCGCAGCAAGGATCGCCGGCCCTGCTTATTCCGGCGAAGGGTCATTAGAAGGAAACCTTCGGTACGCTCCGCTGTTCCTTGTCGTCGAGTTCGAAGAAATCGGCGGTGACGAACTTCATCATCCGGGCGACGATGAGATCGGGGAAGGAGTCCACCTTCGTGTTGTAGTCGCGCACGACGGCATTGTAGTAGCGCCGCGCGTTCTGAATGGCATCCTCGATTTCGCTGAGTTGATTCTGCAGATCAAGGAAATTGGTGTTGGCCTTCAGATCGGGGTAGGCCTCGGCGAGGGCGAATACCTGCCTCAGGGCGGAGGTGAGGAAGGTTTCGGCCTTGGCCTGATCCTGAACCGATGATGCATCCACGCCCATCTGGCGTGCCTTGGTGACCCGTTCGAGCGCTTCCTTTTCATGCTTGGCGTAGCCCTTGACCGTTTCCACGAGGTTCGGAATCAGATTGTAGCGTCGCTTGAGCTGCACATCGATATCGGACCAGGAAGCATCCTTGCTTGCCCGCAGGGCGACAAAGCCGTTGTAGATGGTTATTGCCCAGATGAGGATGACAACAATCAAACCCAAAAATATCAAGAATTCCATAAATCCCTCCCGTGTTCCGCTATAGCTACAGACTATCTTCATCCGGGATTGTCCGGCAAGCAGAAATGGCCTGTTCCCTTGGATGGTTCCAGCGTGGATATACATCTAAAAATATCTGGCTACACTGGGCCGTCAGGGGGCCTTAGGAGTAAGGCAGGGGGGATCATGCGGCTTCTTTTCTTTATTATTATTGTTGCAGCACTTGTTCTGTTTCTTGTCAGGAAACTACAGGGCGCATCAACAACCGGTGCATTGCCGTATGCGCGCAAGGGACAGCTTTTCACCAAGGCTGAGCGATCTTTTTACGGTGTTCTCAAGCAGGCAGTCGGCGATCGATACGAAATTTTTGGACATGTAAGGCTTGCTGATCTTCTTACCGTGAAGAAGGGTTTGTTAAGCAATGGTCAACGGCAGAGCGCACAAAATAAAATTCAATCCAAACACTGTGACTTTGTTCTTTGTGATCCGGGTGACTTGAGCATCGTTGCAGGCATAGAACTGGATGATAGTTCGCACCGGGCCGCCAAACGAATTGAACGCGACAACTTTATCAATCAGGCCTTCAAGGAAGCGGAACTTCCCTTGCTTCGTATCAAGGCTCGCGCCAGCTATTCCAGCAGAGAAATAGCCATGCAATTGCAAAAAGCTCTGGGGCTTTCGCTTGAGCAAAAGCTAGCCTTACCAACCCAGCAGTCGGAGCCAGTCATTACTTCTCCCGATAACGCTCAGGCCCCAAAGTTTTGTCCAAAATGCTCTTCGGCCATGGTGCGGAAAAAAGCAACGAAGGGTAAATATGCAGGAACCTATTTTCTGGCCTGTACAGCGTATCCAGTCTGCAAAACCGTTATTCCTCTCAAGGTTGCTTCACAATAAGGGAACGCCCCTAAGCAAACGATGCTACAACCAATAAATACATCAGTGACGAAACGTGGGGGAAGGGGTTTGGTTCCGATAGAGAAAATACGCAGACGCGCGAAAGAACTTGGTCTTCCCGATTATGAAAATATGGAGAAGGGCGAACTCATTAAGGTAATCCAAGCTCTCCAATGTCTTACACATAGTAGGTCGCACTTATCTTGGCTTGCTCTAGACTTGGCTGTTATGAGCGCTAGTAAATGACACATACATCTATTGAGTTGCTGGCTCCGGCCGGAACGATCAAAAATATGCGGTATGCATTCGCCTTTGGAGCAGATGCCGTTTATGCCGGACAGCCGCGTTATTCCTTGCGGGTGCGCAACAATGATTTCCAGCTGGAGAACCTGAAGACCGGTATTGATGAGGCGCATGCTTTAGGGAAGAAGTTTTTTGTTGCCAGTAATCTGTTGCCGCATAGCAGTAAACTGAAACGCTATCTGGAACATATGCAGCCGGTGATTGATATGCGACCCGATGCGCTGATTATGGCCGATCCCGGCTTGATGATGATGGTACGTGAGCGCTGGCCCGAAATGCCGATTCACCTCTCTGTGCAGGCCAATACGATGAACTGGGCGGCAGTAAAATTCTGGCAATCGGTGGGTGTGTCCCGCATTATTTTGTCACGTGAACTGTCCCTGGATGAGGTCGAGGAAATCCGCCAGCAGTGCCCGGACATAGAGCTGGAAGTATTTGTACATGGCGCTTTATGTATGGCCCATTCAGGGCGCTGCCTGTTATCCGGTTATTTTAATCACCGAGATGCCAATCAGGGTTCATGCACCAATTCCTGTCGTTGGGAATACGGCATCGAAGCGGCATCCGAAGATGTCAGCGGCGATGTTATTCCGATACAAGTGCTCAATGGCATGAATGCACAGCCGTTTGCCGACTGCGGTGACGTAGAGCGTCACCCGCTGGCTGATCAGGTTTACATGCTGACCGAATCGGAACGCCCGAATGATCAAATGCCAATCTTTGAAGATGAGCATGGTACTTACATCATGAATTCAAAGGATCTTCGCGCTGTTCAGCATGTCGAACGCCTGGTGAGCATCGGCGTTGATTCAGTAAAAATCGAAGGGCGTACCAAATCGTATTATTACGTGGCCCGTACCACGCAGGTGTATCGACAGGCCATAAACGATGCGCTGGCCGGCCGGCCATTTGATGAATCCCTGCTCAACCAGCTTGATGCGCTGGCCAACCGGGGTTACACCGACGGCTTTTATACCCGCAAGCGCAGTTCTGCCAGCCAGAACTACGAAACCGGCAGCTCAGACTCCGATGTGCAGCGTTTTATCGGCGAAATAGTCGCTTATGACGAAAAGAGCAAGCTGGCCGAAGTGATGGTGAAAAATAAATTCGCAGTGGGCGATTGCATCGAGTTGATTGATCCGAAAGGTAATAGCACGTTCATACTTGAAGCCATCAATGATGCCCGTACCGGCAATCCGATGCATGAGGCTCCCGGTAGTGGCTATCAGGTTAAAATCCCTGTGCCGGTGAAACCTGACCCGCATGCTCTGCTAACGGTCAACCTGCCAAAAAAATAGGAATTTGTTCGTGTGGGGAAAAGGACTGATTGGCAGCAAGCTCTGTCTGGGAAGCACAAACAAAAAGGGCTCACAGTGTTTAGCTGTGAGCCCTTTGTTTGTTTGGTTGCGGGGGCCGGATTTGAACCGACGACCTTCGGGTTATGAGCCCGACGAGCTACCACTGCTCCACCCCGCGTCAGGGAGGCCGAACATTAGCCACTGATGGCATAGTGTCAAGCTCTGAAAAGGGGAGGGGCGCCTAGAAGTCTTCGATCCTTTGATCCAGTGCGGCAACATCGACTTTAACGCGTCCGCGTCCGGCCAGAGGGATGATAACGCCGTCTTTCGTCAGGGCGCTGATGGCGCGCGAAATGGTTTCGCGGCTGGTGGAAAGCTGGTCGGCTACCAGTTGATGCGTTGGCAGCTTGATCTCGATGCGGCCGTCCGGGCGCAGTCTGCCGTATTGTTCACAGTAATCGTTGAGGTAGGCATACAGGCGATGGCTTACATCCATGGTGCTGATATGAGCCAGCACCAGGTTGGTGCGACGCAGGCGGTGGGTGATTTCGGCCAATAATTTACTGGTCAGTCTGGGCATTTCCAGCATCAGGCGGGCGAAATCCTTGCGCCGGATGAAACCGAGTTCGGACTCTTCCATGGTGGTGACGGTGGCCGAACGCGGCTCGGTATCGAGCAGCGCCATTTCACCGAAGAAGTCGCCTTTCTCCAGCAGACAAAGAACGACTTCACGCCCGTCGGAAGCATATTGCGACACCTTGACCGCCCCGCTGAGAATGATGGCCATCGCATCGCCGGATTCGCCTTCCTGCACGACAATGGAGTTTTTGCCCACGTGTTTGCTGCTGACCAGTGTGCTGATAGCTGCAAGCTCTATCTCATCGAGTTCGGAAAACAGTGGAACGGTGCCAATAATTTCTTTCATGCATTTACTCCCTGTTTGCGCATCACCGAGACCGGCCAGGTGGCCAGCAGGCGATTTCCGATAAGTGGTCTGAGCATGCCGATGGCCCGTTCGATCTTTGCCCGGGAATCAATGGCCTCGACGATCAGCGGTAAATCGCTGGATAAGGAGAGGAATGTGCTGGTATGGATACCGTGCAGGCCCATGCCTTCGATGCCGCGCATGACGCTCACACCGGTAAGACCTGCCTCGCGGCACAACTCAAGGACAGCCTGCATGGCAGGCTCTCCATTGAGTCGATCCGATTCGCTCAGATAGATACGTAAAAAAAGGGCATCCTGCATGTTTCCCTCCATGCCTACCTGTTCAGATGTTGGTACCGGGAGCGGGAATCGAACCCGCACGAACATACGTTCTCAGGATTTTAAGTCCTGTGCGTCTACCAGTTCCGCCATCCCGGCCTTGTCTGGCGCGTGAATAATGCCAATGCCGACCGACAGGGCAAGCCAATTCGTGATGATTGACCAAAAAATGAGCTGAGACAAGGAAATGTTATTTTACAGGGTGAAGCTGAGGTGCTGAAAGAATGGTTGAATGGGTGAAAAGTGGAGGCAGGGGCGAGAATCGAACTCGCGAATAAAGGATTTGCAGTCCTCCGCCGTACCACTGAGCCACCCTGCCGTTATGAACCACTTAAAAAAGTGGGGGGCGAAATGCCCCCCGACTGATATGGAGCGGGAAACCGGGTTCGAACCGGCGACCTCAACCTTGGCAAGGTTGCGCTCTACCAACTGAGCTATTCCCGCTTAAGGGAGGCGAATAATGCCAATCAACAACAGGCTGTCAAGCGGTTCGAATGGTCTTGTCGGCAGCACATAACCTGTCCTCATCAGTAGCTCATAAGTTGTCCGGTCTGAAGATTACCCGAGAGGTAATCAGAGATGAGACGAACGACAGTGTTACAGGAGGTCAGGAAGATGAGATTTGATGAGGCATATGGTGGTTGGCAGAGAGGCCAGTTGACCCAGGAAGAGGCGGGACGACTGCTCGGCATGAGCGAGCGTAACTTCCGGCGTTATGTAGAGCGTTATCAGGGGGAAGGCGAAGCTGGGTTGATGGACAAGCGTTTGACGCAAGCATCCAGCCGGTGTGCCCCGGTGGACGAGGTGTTGCGACTCACCGA
>MNXA01000024.1 GCA_001871195.1 Zetaproteobacteria bacterium CG1_02_55_237 | reverse complement strand
CGGTGAGTCGCAACACCTCGTCCACCGGGGCACACCGGCTGGATGCTTGCGTCAAACGCTTGTCCATCAACCCAGCTTCGCCTTCCCCCTGATAACGCTCTACATAACGCCGGAAGTTACGCTCGCTCATGCCGAGCAGTCGTCCCGCCTCTTCCTGGGTCAACTGGCCTCTCTGCCAACCACCATATGCCTCATCAAATCTCATCTTCCTGACCTCCTGTAACACTGTCGTTCGTCTCATCTCTGATTACCTCTCGGGTAATCTTCAGACCGGACAACTTATGAGCTACTGATGAGGACAGGTTATGTGCTGCCGACAGGCCGGGCAAGCCGACTTGGTGTGGCTTTGGAAAAATGCTATTGTCATAGAGAACATGAAGCATGGCGGGAACCTTCGCCGGGAACGTTCGATGCTTCCGGGGGTATGCAAATGGAACAGAAAGCCCAACAGGAAACCCAACAGAACCGGGAACAGAAGCCCCGGGATGTGCTGAGATCGCTTGCCAATGCCGACGATGCCGAGCGTCTCAGGGAGTACGTTAAGTCTATCGGGGTGAATGAAACCTTCAGCGCCATCCTGCGCCTGTCCGTCGATGATCGGGAGAAGGTGCTGACCACCTTATCGGCCGAGGATGCGGCAGATTTTATTGAAGAGATCCCGAACCAGCATGCAGCCGAGATGATTCAGAAGCTGTCAGCCGTCGATGCAGCCTCGATCCTGAACGAAATGGAAAGTAACGATCAGGCGGGTGTGATCGGTGAGTTGAAGGCGGCGAGTGCCAAGGCTGTGCTGGCCGAAATGCCGCCTGAAGCTGCGGCCAATGTTGAGCGCTTGAACCGCTACGATTCGGATTCGGCCGGTGGTCTGATGATGAGCGAGTTCATCGCCTACAACGAGGATACAACGGCCGCGGAGGTGATTGCAGGCCTCAGCGAGCGGGAGAAGCAGCCATCCTCCCTCGGCATGTATGTTTATGTAACTTCCAGGTCCGGCAAGCTAACCGGCGTGGTGGAGTTACACAGTCTTGTGCTATCGAACCACAGTTCGCCTATCGCGTTTATCTGCAAGCCCTGTCTTTCAGTTGCGGAAGATGCTCCGCTGAGTGAGCTCGACGAATTTTTCGATCGCTATGCCTTTCTCGCCGTGCCCGTGGTGGATCGGCATGATCGGCTGCTGGGCGTGGTGCATCGTCAGCATGTGGCCGAGGCGTTGGCAGACAATGCTGCGGCAACCTATCGAAAATCGCAGGGCATCATCGGCGGCGATGAAATTCGCTCGCAACCGCTGCTGCTGCGCTCCGGTCGTCGGGTGTCGTGGCTGAGCCTGAATATCGTGCTCAACATCATTTCCGCCAGCGTCATCGCGCTGTATCAGGACACCTTAAGCGCAGTCATCGCGCTGGTAGTTTTCCTGCCCATTGTTTCGGATATGAGCGGCTGTTCGGGCAATCAGGCCGTGGCAGTCAGCATGCGTGAACTGGCGCTGGGCATCATCAAGCCTTATGAAATTATGCGTGTCTGGCTGAAAGAGGTGACGGTCGGCTGCATCAACGGGGTGATTCTCGGTATCCTGCTGGCAGGTGTCGCTATGTTGTGGAAGGGCAATCCCTGGCTTGGTCTGGTGGTCGGGGTCGCATTAGCAGTGAACACAGTCATCGCCGTATCCATCGGTGGCACGGTGCCCCTGATTCTCAAGCGCATGGGCAAGGATCCTGCTGTTGCCTCAGGCCCTATTCTCACCACGGTGACCGATATGTGCGGCTTCTTCCTGATCCTGAGCCTCGCCGCCCTGATGCTGCCGCATCTCACTGTCAGCTAGGTTTAGCGAGCCCCTGGCTGGTTCGCACTACGGATAAGAGCCTGTTTACAATGTGCCCTGAGAACTCGTCCATTGGCTTTCCCCTGAACAGGGAGAGTAGCAGCCAGAGCATGGTCAGCGGTAGCAGCAGCACCTGAACGACAAAAATGGTCAGATAGGCGGTCATCAGGCTGAGCAATGAGGCGACAATGATTTCCGCGTTTTGCATCATGATCGAAAATGCCTTGCGTGTATTATCCACCTGCTCGGAGGCATTCCTCCTCAGCGAAGAAAAGAAACCATCGTCCTGTTCCGGGGGTAAGCTCTTCAGCTCGCTGTAGCTGCCTGAAACGATGGAAAGTCTTTCCAGTGAATTCTCGACACCAGGCTTGAGCCATGTGGTATAAATCGAGTCGCTGATCATTGCCGAGAGAGGCAGCATGAAGCGCAGCAACAGCAGTATCAGGCAAAGCTTGATCGCGGGCTGCAACAGGGATGCCCCACTTGCACCGTTCAGCCAGAGCAGGGGGACAGCTAGCAGCAGCAAGATGGATATGGCCTTGAAGGATACCGCCATGCCGATCTCAAAACCGATTTTCTGGATGCCGATTGAGGCAATGGCAGCTACCAACATCGTGGAAAGACACTCGGTCATATCGTCAATCGGGTCGAGAACCTGACCAGCTGCGATGCTTACGCCGACACCTGCGGGAGCAAATTCCAGATGCGATTCCTTAACGACCGAGACCACCGCATTGACTGTTCGAGTGGTGGCATAGGCCAGGGTGGCAGCCTTGATGGACTCGGCAAAATAAGCATTAGCCAGCCGGTCAATTCCCGGCATTTTGACAAATGATGCCGAAAAAAACAGCGCGGCAACAACGACAATCAGCAGCGACATCTTCATTTTTTCATATCTGGTAGCGATTTTATTGCCCCCGGTTATCTCTTGCAGACAAGGTACGCCTTAACATCTCCAACAGCCAGCCGGAGCATGGGAAGTTCAAGTCATCCACCTGCCTGTTTAGCAGCACAGGGTGTATCAATCGACCCTGTTGATTCACAGCGCAGCGGTGGGGCAGCCGATCAGTGCAGATGTTTCTCGAAGAACGTCAGGGTGCGTTGCCAGGCAAGTTCGGCGGCTTCCGGGTTGTAGCCGAGCGGCGGCAGATTTCTCGCATCGGACTCCTCGTTCGCGAAGGCGTGCTTGGCGTCGTAGCGGTGGAACTCGTAGTCCACGTGCGCTTCGCGCAGCTTTGCCTCCAGCGCATCCACGCCGTCGATGGCGAAGAACTCATCCCGCAAGCCCCAGTGGCCCAGCAGCGGCGCCCTGATCTTGCCGGCATCGACATATTCAAGCGGCGGATAGCCGTACCACGTGGCATTGGCATCGCTCTCCTGGACGAACACGGCCGCGAGCAGCGTAAGCGCCCCACCCATGCAGAAGCCGGTCACACCCGCCTTGGCGCTGCCCGAGTCCTTGAGATACTGCACGGCACCGCGAATGTCCTGCCCCGCGGCATCGCCGAAGTCTAGGTCGTTCATCAAATGCTCGGCTTCGTTGGCCTCCAGCGCCTGCTTGCCGCGATACAGATCGGGCACCAGCGCCCGGTAGCCGGCTGCGGCCAGTTTTTCGGCAACGCGCTTGATCTGGTCGTTGAGGCCCCACCACTCCTGAATCACCACGATCCCCGGCGCGCTGCTGCCCTGTGCCGGTTCAACCAGATATCCCTTTGATGCCTGGCCATCCGGCCGCTTGAAGCTGATCATCTCACCCATGGTTTCCTCCTGATGACGTGTGAATACAACGGGAGCCTACGTAGCAAATCAGAATGCGGAAGGGCGTATCTTGCACCAATAAATAAGTAAACTGTCACCGTAATTAGGGGAAGAGTCTGGTGAAGTAACGAGAGTACAAAAAAACCGGCGGCCATCCGAGAAGGAGTGCCGCCGGTTTTGGTTTGCGCGTCTGCCTGTTTAGCGGGGCAGGGTGGTATGGCCCATCAGGTATTCATCGACGGAGGCAGCACAACGGCGGCCTTCGTTGATGGCCCAGACGACCAGTGACTGGCCGCGACGCATATCGCCGGCGGAGAACACCTTGTCGAGGCTGGTGCGGTAGTCATCGGTGTTGGCCGCCACGTTGCCCCGACCATCCTTATCCACGCCAAGCTCGTCGAGCATGCCTTCATGCACGGGATGCAAAAAGCCCATGGCGAGCAGTACCAGGTCGGCCTTGAGTTCGAACTCGCTGTCTTCAACCTCGGACATCTTCCACTGGCCGTTTTCCTGTTTCCATTCAACGCGCACGCATTCGATGGCCTTCACATTGCCCTTGCCATCGTCCACAAAGCGCCGTGTGTTGACCTCCCAATCGCGATCACAACCTTCTTCCTGAGAAGTGGAGGTACGCAGCTTCATGGGCCAGTTCGGCCAGACCAGCAGCTTGTCCGGGTTGGCGGAGGGCTTGGGCAGGATTTCGATCTGCGTGACCGATGCAGCGCCATGCCGGTTGGATGTGCCGATGCAGTCGGAGCCGGTATCGCCGCCGCCGATGACCACCACATGCTTGCCCTCGGCAGAAATCCACTGATCGGCAGGGATTTTATCGCCGAGCACGCGTTTGGTGTTCATGGGCAGGAATTCCATGGCGAAATGGATGCCCTTGAGCTCGCGGCCCGGTGCTGGCAGATCGCGTGATTTCTCGGAACCGCCGGTAAGTACAACGGCATCGAAATCTTCAAGCAATTTCTTGGCCGGGATATCCACGCCGATATTCGCGTTTACCTTGAATTCCACGCCCTCGGCGCGCATCTGGGTCAAACGGCGATCAATCACCTTCTTATCGAACTTGAAGTTCGGGATGCCGTAGCGCATCAGGCCGCCGATGCGGTCGTTCTTCTCGAACACCACGACATCGTGACCGGCACGCGCCAACTGCTGCGCACAGGACAGGCCAGCAGGGCCGGAACCCACCACTGCCACGCGCTTGCCGCTCTTGTGCTCGGCAATCTCTGGCACAATCCAGTCCTTCTCCCAACCCTTTTCGATGATGGACAGCTCGATGTTTTTAATCGACACCGCATCGCCGATAAGATTCACTGTGCAGGCTTCCTCGCAAGGGGCGGGGCAGACGCGGCCGGTGAATTCGGGAAAATTATTGGTGGTGTGCAGGATATCCAGCGCTTCGCGCCATTTGCCGCGATACACCGCATCATTGAAGTCGGGAATCAGGTTATTGATCGGGCAGCCGTTGTGGCAGAAAGGGATACCACAATCCATGCAGCGCGCACCCTGACGACTCATGTCCTCTGGTAGTGAGGAGAACTCCTTGTAATGCACAATGCGGTCGGCGACCGGGGCATAGCTCAGGCCCTCGCGCGCAAATTCCTTGAATCCGGTTGGCTTACCCATGAGTCAACTCCTTGCCCTCTTTGGCGGCTTTTTCGGTTTCGATATCCTGCAAGGCGCGGCGGTATTCGACCGGCATCACCTTGACGAACTTGCCACAGTAATCCGCCCAGTTCGCCAGCATCTTCTTGCCCACGGCAGAATTGGTGTAGTGCACATGCCGGCTGATCAGCGTGTGCAGAATCTGCTGATCGTTCTGGCTCAGTGAATGTTCGATATCCACGCGGCCGTGCATTTCCATATCCGGCCCCTGATGATCGTAATCCTCCAGCGCATCGGATTCGGACAGTATCGGTTGCAGCTCGACCTGCGCCATATTGCAGCGCGATTCGAACGTGCCATCCGCATCCAGTACATAGGCTACGCCGCCGCTCATGCCGGCTGCGAAGTTGCGTCCTGTTCCGCCCAGCACAACCACGGTGCCGCCGGTCATGTATTCGCAACCATGATCGCCCACGCCTTCAACTACGGCGACTGCGCCGGAGTTTCGCACAGCAAAGCGCTCGCCGCCGATACCGCGGAAGTAGCACTCGCCTTCGGTGGCGCCGAATAGCACGGTATTACCGACAATGATGTTGTCCTCGGCCACGATGCCGGATTTTTCCGGCGGGTAAATCACAATGCGTCCACCGGAGAGTCCCTTGCCGACGTAATCGTTGCCTTCGCCGGCAAGCTCGATGGTCACACCGCGCGACAGCCATGCGCCGAGCGATTGCCCGGCTGTGCCCTTGGCCTTGATGACGATGGTGTCATCGACCAGGCCTGCCTGTCCGTGCTTCTTGGCTATCTTGCCGGAAAGCATGGTGCCGAAACTACGATCCGAGTTGCGGATTTTGGTTTCGATAATGACCGGCTTCTTATCCTCAATCGCTGACTTGGCCTGTTTGATCAGCCAGTTGTCGATCAGCGCATCCAGCCCGTGATCCTGCTTGTCGCAATGGAACACTGGCGTGCCGTTCGGTTCGACACGGTGGAACAGCGGGCCGAGATCCAGCCCCTGCGACTTCCAGTGACGGATCGCATCGTTGGTGTCGAGCAGGTCGGAACGGCCGATGAGCTCATCGAATGTGCGGAAGCCAAGTTCAGCCATGAGCTCACGCGCTTCTTCGGCGACAAACATGAAGAAGTTGATCACATCCTCTGGCTTGCCAACAAACTTCTGGCGCAATTCAGGGTCCTGCGTGGCCACGCCGACCGGGCAAGTGTTCAGATGGCATTTGCGCATCATGATGCAGCCTTCCGCCACCAGTGCGATGGTGCCAAAGGCGATTTCATCCGCGCCCAGGAGGCCGGCAATCACCACATCGCGGCCGGTACGCATCTGGCCGTCGGCCTGCAGGGTCATGCGGCTGCGCAGACGGTTGAGCACCAGGGTCTGCTGTGTTTCTGCCAGGCCCAGCTCCCACGGGGAACCGGCATGCTTGATGGAGGTGAGGGGGCTTGCACCCGTACCACCGTCGTGACCGGCAATCACCACATGGTCGGCATGCGCTTTAACCACGCCTGCGGCAACGGTTCCGACGCCGATTTCCGACACCAGCTTCACCGAGATATCGGCATCCGTGTTGGTGTTCTTCAGATCGAAAATCAGCTGTGCCAGATCCTCAATGGAGTAAATATCATGATGCGGCGGCGGGGAAATCAGACCCACACCTGGAGTGGAGTGACGTACGCGGCCGATGCGCGCATCGACCTTGTGACCGGGCAGCTGGCCGCCTTCGCCGGGCTTGGCACCCTGCGCCATCTTGATCTGAATCTGATCCGCGTTGGCAAGATATTCGGTGGTTACGCCGAAACGGCCCGAGGCCACCTGCTTGATGGCACTGCGCATCGAATCGCCATTAGCCAGAGGCTTGAAACGCTCCGGCTCTTCGCCGCCCTCACCGGTATTTGATTTGCCGCCCAGACGGTTCATGGCAATGGCCAGGGTGGAATGTGCCTCATGCGAAATAGAGCCGAAGCTCATGGCGCCGGTGGCAAAGCGCTTGGCGATGCTGGTTGCCGCTTCCACCTCTTCAAGCGGAACAGGTGTGCACGGCTTGAACTTGAACAGGCCGCGCAGGGTCAACAGGCGACCATTCTGCTCGTTGATGGATTTGGCATATTCTTTGTAGAGCTTGTAGTTATTGGTGCGCACGGCGTGCTGCACCTTGGCGATGACCTCGGGGGTCAGGGTGTGCTCCTCGCCCTTGTTGCGCCAGGCATACTGGCCGCCGACATCCAGCGCATTGCGGTAGCCCGGAGAGTGGGCAAAGGCCTCGCGGTGCAACTGCATGGTTTCCTCGGCGATTTCCGCGAGGCCCACGCCTTCGATCTGTGTGCGGGTGCCGGTGAAGTAGTCCTTCACGAATTGTGAAGACAGGCCGACGGCCTCGAAAATCTGTGCGCCGCAGTAAGACTGATAGGTGGAAATGCCCATCTTGGACATGACCTTGTAGATACCCTTGCCGACAGCCTTGATGTAACGCTTGCGGATTTCATCGCGCGGGATGTCGTCCGGCAGCAGGCCGCTGCGCTGCATGTCGTAGAGCACCTCAAAGGCCATGTAGGGATTGATAGCCTCGGCGCCATAACCGGCCAGCGTGGCGAAATGATGCACTTCGCGTGCTGTACCCGCTTCGACCACCAGGCCTGTTTCGGTGCGCAGACCCTGACGGATCAGGTGCTGATGCACAGCCGAGGTGGCCAGCAGTGACGGAATGGCGATGTTGTCGGCATCCACGCCGCGATCGGAGAGGATGACGATATTGTACTGCTCGCTGACTGCCTTTTCGGCGGCGGCGCACAGGGCATCGATGGCCGGCTTCATGCCTTCCACGCCCTGACTCACCGGGTAGCACAGCGACAGGGTGATGGTGCGGAACTTGCCATTGGTGGACTGATCGATGTAGCGAATCTTTTCCAGTTCCACGTTATCGAGGATCGGCTGGTGCACTTCCAGACGCAGATGCGGCGTGTTGTCGTTCATGCCCAGCAGATTGGGATTGGGCCCGATGATGGAGGTCAGGCTCATGACCATTTCCTCACGGATCGGGTCAATCGGCGGATTGGTCACCTGAGCAAACAGTTGGCGGAAATAGTTGCTCAAATGGCGCGAACGGTTGGACAGCACGGCCAACGGGTTGTCGTTGCCCATGGAGCCAATGGCTTCCTGTCCGGAGATGGCCATCGGCGCCATCAGGAACTTCAGGTCTTCCTGCGAATAGCCGTAGGCCTTCATGCGCTGCAACAGAACCTCATGATTCGGCGGCATGGTCGGAATCTTGTCCGGCAGGTCTTCCAGCTGAATCTGGGTTTCGCCCAGAATCTTGCGATACGGACGGGCCGAGGCGAGTTTCCGCTTGATTTCCTCATCGTCGATGATGCGTCCTTCTTCAAGGTCGATGAGCAGCATCTTGCCCGGTTGCAGGCGCCACTTTTTAACAATTTTTTCCTCGGGAATATCCAGCACGCCCATTTCCGATGCGCCGACCACCAGATTGTCGTCGGTGATCAGGTAACGTGCCGGGCGCAGGCCGTTGCGGTCCAGGGTGGCGCCGATCTGGCGACCGTCGGTAAAGGCTACGGCTGCCGGGCCATCCCAAGGCTCCATCAGGGCTGCATGGTGTTCGTAGAAAGCCTTGCGTTCGTCATCCATCAGGGTGTTGCCTGCCCATGCTTCGGGAATCATCAGCATGGCCGCGTGGGCCAGCGAATAGCCGCCCATGTAGAGCAGTTCAAGCGCATTGTCGAAACAGGCGGTATCAGACTGCCCTTCGTTGCTGATTGGCCACAGGCGATTCAGGTCCTCGCCCAGTACATCCGACTGCATCGAATGACGGCGTGCGTTCATCCAGTTCAGGTTGCCGCGCAGGGTGTTGATTTCACCGTTGTGCGCCACCATGCGGAAGGGGTGTGCCAGTTCCCATGAAGGGAAGGTGTTGGTGGAGAACCGCTGATGCACCAGAGCCAGCGCACTGGCGAAGAGCGGATCACTCAGATCAAGATAGTAAGCGCCTACCTGATGCGACAGGAACATGCCCTTGTAGACGATGGTGCGCGACGACAAGGATGCGGTATAGAACTTGGCCACATCGACAAAGCCAATCTTGCGCACACGGATGTTAACCACCTTGCGGGTGACAAAAAGCTTGCGTTCGAAGGCGTCCTGATCGGCAAAGCCTTCGCCACGTGCAATGAATACCTGTTCAATTACCGGCTCGCAGGCCAGCACGCTGTCCAGAAGATCGGCGGCTACGGCATCGACCGGAACTTCACGCCAGCCGAGTACACTGTTGCCTTCCTCGACGATGGTCTGTTCGATCACCGAGCGGCATGTGTTGCGATGTCCCTTGTTCTTGGGGAAGAAAATCATGCCAACGCCATAGTGACCGGGCTCAGGCAGACTGAAGCCGAGTTCTGTGGCTTTTGCAGCAAAGAAGGTATGCGGCAGCTGGGTCAGGATACCAGCGCCATCACCTTCGCGCGGGTCGGCACCGGCGGCGCCACGATGCGTCAGGCGGGTCAGAATCTCCAGACCCTTCTGCACGATGACATGGCTTTTTTCGTTTTTGATGTTTGCAATAAAGCCGACGCCGCAGGCATCGTGTTCATTCGCCGGATTATACAGCCCCTGTTTCTTCGGCATGCCCGGCTCCATATGCGGATGGCTGGTTGATGTATTCATGCAAACTCCCTTAATCCTGGCGCGCTGGTACGGCGACGTATGGTCGCGGCTGGTCCGGCGCGGGTAAACACTTAATATATGTCCTGCGTTTGTGGAGCGCTCGACTCGCCTCCAGCAGGGGGGGCGCAATATATAGAAGAGCGGAGGTATTCTCCAGCCCGATAATATCTCTTTATCGGCAGACATGACGGCCTGCTGTGGCACGATTTGAACCGGCACTAGGCAGACGGGGTGTGATAAATGTAGGCTTCGGCTCATCCTTAAAGACGCTACCGGCATGCCCAGTGCATGCGGAGCGAAGCGGAAAGGTGACATGAACGCAAAAAAGACTGAAAAACCGGTCACTGCGGCGACGCTGATGCGCGCCAAGCGGGATGACCAAAAGATGATATGGCTGACTGCCTACGATGCGTCCTCGGCGCTTTTGGCGGAAGAAGCCGCTGTGGATGTTCTGCTGGTCGGCGATTCGCTCGGTATGGTATGTCTGGGCTACGATTCCACCATTCCCGTTACCCTCAATGAAATGATTCATCATACGGCCGCCGTTGTGCGCGGCCGCAAGCGCGCCTGGGTGGTCTGCGACCTTCCCTTCGGTAGCTATCAGCTCTCTCCGCAACAGGCCTTTGGGAATTCGGTGCGTGTGTTGCAGGAAACCCGTTGCGATGCTGTGAAGCTTGAAGGCGGCGTGCCGATGGCTGAGACAATTCGCTTCCTTGCTGAACGCGGCATTGCGGTGGTGGCGCATATCGGGCTGACGCCGCAATCGGTGAAGAAATTCGGCAGCTATGGCCGGCGCGGCAAGAGTGGGGACGAACGCGAGCAATTGCTTGAAGATGCAACAGCCGTTTGTGAGGCTGGGGCTGTGGCACTGGTGCTGGAAAACATTCCGCACGATCTGGCCAAGGAAATTAACGCAAGCGTAAGCATTCCCACCGTCGGGATCGGGGCAGGGCCTGATTGCGATGCGCAGGTGCTGGTGTGGCACGATCTGCTTGGCCTGTCTGCAACTAATCCGCCGTTTGCTCCCGCCTATGCGAATGCGCGCCAGTTGATGCACGATGCCATCGCGCGTTGGGGTGATGATGTGCGGCAGGGGAGGTTCCCCGGATGAAGGTCGTCACAACAACCGCCGAACTGCGCATCCAGCTTGCTGAATCGAGACGCGCAGGCAAGTCCGTGGCGCTGGTGCCGACCATGGGTTGTTTGCATGCCGGGCATGCACGGTTGATCCGCGAGGCGCGCAGTCTGGCCGATATCGTGGTGGTCAGCATTTATGTGAATCCACTGCAATTCGGTCCCAGCGAGGATTTTTCTCGCTATCCGCGCAGCTTCGACGCCGATGCCGAGATTTGTGCAGTCGAGGGTGCCGACATCATTTTCCATCCGCACAATCTGTATCCCGAGGACGGTCCCAAGGTCACGCTTACAGTGCGTGAACTGGGTGACTCGCTTTGCGGTGCAACTCGCCCGGGACATTTTGACGGCGTGGCAACGGTGGTCGCCATTTTGTTCAATGCCGTGCAGCCGGACATTGCCGTGTTCGGTGAAAAGGACTGGCAGCAGCTGGCCATTATCCGCCGAATGGTGGCCGATCTGCATATGCCGCTTGAGATCGTCGGGGTGCAAACGGTGCGCGAGGCTGATGGTCTGGCCATGAGCAGTCGTAACCGTTATCTCAATGATGTCGAGCTGGAAAAATCTATAGCCCTGTCCGCTGCGCTGCGCGCCATGCAGACGCAGGTTGCTAATGGTGAGCGTGATGTGCCTGCCATTAAAGCCGTCGGGCACCGCCTGTTGCTTGAATCGGGCATCGAACCCGAATATCTGGATATCCGTGATGCCGGTTCGTTAAAGGCTCTGGATAGTCTGAACGGGAACCCGGCGCGCGCCTTTGTTGCTGCGCGTATCGGCCGGGCCCGCCTGATTGATAATATTCCTATTGAAACAATGACGGAGACGCCATGAACCTCACCATGCTGAAATCGAAAATCCACCGTGCCACGGTGACCCACGCCGAGCTGCACTACGAAGGCTCCTGTGCTATCGATGTCGATCTGCTGGAGGCGGCTAATATCCTGCCCTTCGAGCAGTTGCACATTTACAATGTGAACAACGGCGAACGTTTCACGACCTATGCCATCGAGGCGCCCCGCGGTTCCGGAACCATCGGGGTGAATGGTGCCGCAGCACATAAGGCAAGTGCTGGAGACCTGTTGATTATCTGCACCTATGCGGAGATGGATACTGCGCAGGCGAAGAGTTTCAAGCCGGAGCTCGTTTATGTGGATGCGGCCAATGCGATTGTACGCGTGAGTTGCGGAAAACTGGCGGCGGTTTGATTTTGTTCCGTTCGCCCATTTATTTCCGATGAGGCGCACCATTCGTTTCCGGTTTGCCCTGCTGATACTGCTGGCGGGTTGTTCAAGCCAGCCGCAGGACATCCATGAATCCCGTTTTATTATGGGTACGCTGGTGCAATTCACCATCTCAGGTGTGCAACAGGACAAGGCGCTGGAGGCGATTCGCGTCGCAGCCGACGAGATGCAGCGCATCGAGGATGTATTCACCATCTACGGTGCACATGCCAATACCGTGAAAGCCTTCAATGCCAGCGAGCCGGGCGACATCGTGATGCTGCCGGATGAGGTGGATGGCCTGCTTGCCACCTCGCTCGATGTGGCCTGGAAAAGCGGCGGTGCATTCACACCTGTCATCGGCAGTCTGAGTCTGTTATGGGGTTTTTCCCTGCCCGAAGCACCTGTGAAGCCGCCTTCCGCCAGTAATATTACTGCTGCCCGGAGTGGCGTAGACCTCAAGTATATTGAGCGGACGGAGACGGGTTGGAAGCGTCTGAGCACGCAGACCATGCTCGATTTCGGCGCTATCGCCAAGGGCTATGCGATTGATCGAGGTATGGCCGTATTGCGCGCTCAGGGTATCAGTAATGCCATCCTTGATGCGGGCGGTGATTTGCGCGTGATCGGCGATCACGCCGGGCAACCGTGGCGTATCGGCTTGCGCCATCCGCGCAAAGAAGGGGCTACGCTCGGCTGGTTCGAGGCCCGCGGCGATATCAGTATTGTCACTTCGGGCGATTACGAACGATTTTTTACTTATCAGGGCAGGCGCTATCAGCACATCCTCGATCCCGCAACCGGCATGCCCGCTGATCGCAGCAGCAGCGCTACGGTGGTGACAAACAACGCCACGCTGGCTGATGCATGGAGCACGGCGCTGTTCGTGCTCGGCGAGGATGGCCTGCCGCTGCTTGAATCACGCGGTATGCAGGCTTTGCTGGTCGATGCCGACGGGCAAATGCATGCGACTAAACTCACGCTGCTACCTTTTCATCCCTCGGTGCAGTAAAGAAGTGCCCCTTCTTCTTTGCGCGACCACAATTCGACAGGACAGTCGAATTGGACGCCCGGAGGGCGCCAGCAGGGCGAGGGGCATGGATGTCCCGAGTCAAAAAGAAGCAAGAAAGGGCACCCGCGGATAGCTGTGAATTCCCGGCCCGTGCACTTGTTCATCGGGCGCAAAAATAAACACGGTTTTTGCGCAATTTCCGATGATCAGGCGCCCGGTCCGGCACAGCAACAAGTGGGACCCGAAATCAAAGTCAAAGCTGAACACCAGTTACTGTTGTATTTGTGAAAAAAGCATCTGGTCTGATGAAGTTGTTTGTACTACGTTTAACGGCATGATTTACCAACCCGTTCCCGACTACCATATGCACACGCCGCGTTGTCATCATGCCAGCGGCACGGTGCGTGAATTTGCCCAGGCGGCAATGGCTTTGGGGATGAAGGAAATCGGTATGTCCGATCATTCGCCGATGCCCAACGGTTATATGGACGATTGGCGCATGGATCCGGCTGAACTGCACAGTTACCTGACCGAGGTTGAGAAGGTGCGCGATACACTTGCCCGCAAGCTTTGCGTGCGCATTGGTCTGGAAGCGGATTTTCGCCTTGGCAGTGAGGCTGGGTTGAAGCGCCTGCTTAAGCTCTATGACTGGGATTTCATTATCGGGTCGGTGCACTACATCGGCGACTGGGATTTCGATAATCCGTCTAAGCTGTCGCAATGGGACAAGGTGGGTGTGGAAGAGGTGTATTGCGCCTATTTCGATCTGGTGGGGAAATCGGCAGTCAGCGGCATGTTTGATATCATCGGTCATCCCGACCTTATCAAGAAATTCGGTCATCGGCCGCCTGATGGAAGCAAACGCGTATTGCAGGCGGAAGAGGCGATGCTTCAGGCTGTAAAGAAATCGGGTTGTGCCCTGGAAATCAGCTCGGCTGGCTTGCGCAAGCCGGTTGGCGAGATTTATCCGCATCCCCGCATTGTGGCCCGTGCCGCAGAGCTCGGCATTCCCTTTGCCTATGGCTCCGATGCGCACGGTCCTGATGCTGTGGGGCACGGCATGGATGAATGCCTGAGCCTGCTCGAATCCTGCGGCGTGCATGAAGTGTGCGTATTCAAGGGTCGAAAGCGCAGTATGCAGCCCATTGTTCGTGCTAAAGTGAAGCAATCCCGAGTATCTCATGCCAAAGACAGACAAGCCTGACACACGGCCGGTCGTGCTGCTTACCGGCGCGTCCGGTGGTTTCGGTGGTGAGTTTGCCCGCCAGCTTGAGGAGCGGGGCTATCGTCTGATTCTGCACGGCCGGGACAAGCCGCGCATGCTGATGACGCTGCATAATCTGAAAGCCCCGAAATCGCATGTCTGCCTGTATGCCGATCTGGCACTGGATGATGCGCGCGAGGCCTTTATTGAGAAGGTGAAGCAGTATCCCGGCCTGTATGGCTTGGTGAACAATGCTGGGTTCGGCGTTTGGGGCGCTTTCGAGCAACGTGAAATCAAGCCGCAGATGGGGGTTTTGCTTACCGATCTGGTTGCTCCCGTGGATATCACCCACGCTCTGCTGCCGACCCTGCGCCGCAATCGCGGCTTTATTATCAATGTCTCATCCTTGGCCGGTGAAAGTCCACTGCCCTATATGAGTACCTATGCTGCAGCCAAGTCGGGATTAACCTACTGGAGTGAGGCCACACGGCTTGAGCTGGAGAAGGAGGTGCGTGTCGTCACGCTGTCTCCCGGGCCTTCGCCAACCGGTTTTCGCGATGTGTCCGGCATGCCGGATGGGCCTGGAAGCCGTTTCCGCAGCCGTGCCCGGTTGATTGTCGAGGAAGGTTTGAAGCAACTGGATCGCGGCGGTGGTTTCTGCGTGCCGGGCAATCGTCATAAGCTGTTGTATTACATCCAGAAAATCACTCCGCGCAGACTTGCTCTGCGGCTGATGGCACGTTATCTGCGACGCTGAAAAAGTATTTATAAATCCTTAAGGTCTTCGGGATACATGCACCGTTCCACAATCAGGTTTGCCTGAGTTTGCAGATCGATGTCGCGTGGTTTTATTTTGCTGCCATGGCGATCCATGTTTATATGTACAACAGGGCGCAGGGGAAGACGTCGGTGGACACGTACCACCTGACCAATATCGCCTGAATTCAATTGGACATAAGTGCCGACCGGGTATAAGGAAATCGCATCGAGCAGGCATTTGAGATATTCCGGATCATAAGCCTTTTTATGGTTAAGGAGGATCTCACGAATGGCCGCACGAGGAAGCATGCGCTTGCGATAAGCGCGGTAGTGAACAAGGGCTTCGAATAAAGAGAGAAGACTGACAATGCGGGCAGTGCTGCTTATTTCATTACCCTTCAGACCGGTCGGACCCGATCCGTCAAAGCGTTCCCGGGCCTGTAAGGCTGCACTCAGAATGCGCTTGTCGCTAACGCCACATTGCTGCAGATATTCCGCACCCAGTTTCGGAGAATGGCTGATCTGTTTAAATTCATCTTTGGTCAGTTTTTCTTTCTTGTCACGAATGCTGGCTGGGACTTGTGCCATGCCGATGTGATGTAGCATGCCGGCCATCACCAGCGCATGCAGCTCATCCTCATCCAGCTGGAGTTGCTGTCCCATCTTGATGGCATAGAGCATCAGCATGATTGATTTCGTTACAAGCCCGCCATAAAGATCCTGAATTTTCGTGCCTTTTTCGCTGATCATTAGTTCCAGCACGGCAAGTTGATCGGGGCGATTGGGTATGGAGGCAATGAAGGTTTTGACGTGATCCGAAAGGATGGTTGTGTCGCCGAGCTTGTTCTCCCCGGCAGTTTTGAACACGTTGGCAACATAGTGCACACAATGGTTCAGCCACTGTTTGTCATCTGTTGCCGCTGTGGGTTTTGCAGAGCTTCCCTTCCCAGATGTCTGCGCACTTTCATCCTCTTCCACGAGCAGGTCGGCTTCCGACTGGGGGTCCCATGTCCCGGGTTCTACATACCCTTCCTCTTCCTGCAGGAGTTCGCGGTGCTCCTCTTCGGTCACCGGGGTTGCGGTTTCTTTCTTTCCCGGCTGATGATGGGAGCGAAGTAGATCAATATAATTAGGCATTAAACGTGATACTTCTCTACCGTTTCTGTTACGAGGTTGCTGTCTATGAGGGAAACGCCCTTGCGCATACCAGTAAGAAGACAGTGGTCTGCCAGGTGGTTGATGCTGCGCGGCACGCCGCCGGTATGCCGGTATACGGATTCAACGGCCTGTCGGGTAAGGATGGGACGATTACACCCGGCAGCCCGCAGACGGTACAGTATATAGCGACTGGTATCCTGCATGGACAATGGACCTAGATGCAAATGCAGAGCCATGCGCTGGCGAAGCTGCGGCAGCTTGGCAATGATGTTTTTCAATTCAGGTTGTCCAATGAACAACAGGGTGAGCAGAAACCGGTCGCTGAGTTGAAAGTTCAGCAGCAGGCGCAGCTCCTCGAAGGTTTCAAGGGTGGGAATGCTTTGCGCCTCATCAATACAGATGAGTGTATCACGATCGGTTGCTGCAGTTCCCGCCAGATGTTCTTGCAGGACATGCAACAGGGTGTTTTTACCTGCATTGCCCGAGTTTTTTGTCTCCAGCCCGAGTTGCTGATTGATTTCACGCAACATTTCCAGAGGGGAGAGGCATGGGTAGGTAATCAAAGCAATATCGAAACGCTTTTCCGGCAGAGAGAGCAACACACGTTGGGTAAGGGTGGTTTTGCCGCAGCCAATATCGCCGGTGAGCAGGATTGCTCCCTTGCGATGCATAATGGATTCTCTCAGATCTTCAAAAGCGGGATGGTGGACTTCCGAATCGTAGAAATAATTGGGGTCTGGCACGTTCTCAAACGGCATGTGCTTCAGATTCCAATACTCAAGATACATATTCATCCTCATTGAACTTCACGGTTCTTTTCCCAGCCGAACTTCTCAAGCTAGGACGTTTCGAAAAAAGAATCCTCAGAAATTTTTAGCCCCTAATTCAGAAGATGGTATCCTTTTAAGGCCGAAAGATAAAACAAAGGTTGTGTGAATGTCCATAAAGATGTGACAGGGCACACATTTTTGCATTTAGTTCCAATCGCTTCGGACGCCGGTGAATTAACGTTTTTGTGCACATTGACTTGCCAGACAGTCAGTTATGTTGCTTGCCATCAATGGGTCCCTGACTGCACACTTTGCCCGATGCATGGGGATGCCTGTAGGGTATGCGGCAAAAGTTTTTTAGTTTCCGTGTGAATGGAGGAATTGATGGCGGTTCGACCCAAGGCTAAATCACCGAAGAAACCCAAGGGGAAAGATGAGGTGACATCGGAACCGTCCGATTCAATGTTTCCTGACGAGAGTGGGGACAGCTCTGAATTGGAGACGCAGAGAAGCGCGAATACGCCTGTTGCTTCCAGTGCGACCGAACAGAAGCCAAAGCCGGCAAGTACACTTGATGACATTGAAGATTTGTTTGTCGAGGAGGAGTCGGAGGCATCTTCCGGAGGTGGTAAGGATGATGCCAAAACCCTTCTGAAAAGCGGAAAAACTGAAGGTACAATCGCTGCCTCAGGCCTTGATGTCGAGGCAGTGGAAAACGATGCCGCCTCAGAGCTTGTGGACGATATGGAAGATGAGGAGAAAGCCCCGGACATCTTCAATACAACAAGTGACGATTCCCTGAATCCGAATGAGGAAGGTGAAACATCAGAAGGCGATATTGCCGAATCGGATGCTCCCGACCAGCAGGATAAAGCCCTGACCAAGGTTAATGCGGTAGAAGCAGATGTTGAAGCGTCTGAACAGGAAGAATCGAAGGCCTCCGATCAGTCCATCGATAAGGATTCTATCGAAGAAAAATCCACTGCTCCTGAGCGCCGGGAGTCGATGGATATGGAATCTTCCACCGAGCATGCTGCAACAACGGTGGCGAAAGATGATGTGGCAGAACATGCCAGCAAGAAGCATGCGGAGTCATCTACAAAGCATCGCTCAGGCGATTCCACCCACAAACCTGCTTCTTTAGCCGTGGAAAAACCCCGTATGGGCATGGGTGTGATCGTTGGCCTGATTGGCATCATTGCTGCGATCGGGGCCATAGGAATGAATATAGGCATGTCCGGACGTATCGCCCAGCTGGAAGCGCAACTTGCTTCCGGGGTGCCATCATCCGGGGCTTCATATCAAGGTGCGGAAATCGCATCGATCAAGCAGCAGCTTGATGCTCTGTCCGGGCAGTTCTCCGCACACATGAGCCAGATTGCGCAAGTAAATCCGGATGGGCCTGCTTCAGAGCTAACACAAACAGAACTGCCTGTGCAGACGGAAACCCTGGTAGAGCCGGCCGCGCAGAGTGTGGCGGCTATTCAAACGGAAACGGCAACCGTTGTTGCTGCCAAAGACAATCTGGAAGCCCGCAGGAAGATCGAAGAGCCGATGGCTGGCGGTGAGTCTGCTGTCTCGAATTTTGTTCAAAAGACAGGGCGACAAAGCCAAACAACTCAAGCAACGGTGCCGGATAGCCGCATGACCAATAGCGGCGGGTCTTCAGGCATGGGTTCCGGGAAGCAGGTCGAAGCATCTGTCCCGGAGGATTCACAAGCCAAGGCAAGTGCCGCGCCTCAGCAGGCAGCACAGGAGGCGGGGGGTCAAGCCACTGCTCCCGCGAGCAAGCAGTTGTCGCAGGATTGGGTCATGAAGCTGCGGCTCTTCTTCGGTTCGGGTCACAGGGGTGTATCAAAGGCCATGCAGCGCAAGATTGACGAATTTGCCAAGACTCTCTCACCAACGGCAAAGGTGCGTGTTGCCGGCCATTCCGACGGCGAGCCGGTGGGCGGCTATGCAGGCAACACACATGAGCCCTCGCATGCATTGGATAGTAATATGGCGGTTTCTCAGGAGCGCGCCACTGCCGTAGTCCGCGCGCTGATTCTGGCGGGGGTTGGTTTTGAAAGAATCGAAACCGGTGCATTCGGCAGTAGCAATCCGATTGCCTCAAACGATACGGCCGAAGGACGCGCCAAAAATCGCCGTGTGGAAATTTTTATTAACGAATGAAAATAAGGGTTTATTGCCCTTGTTATGCACGCCAGGAAGTCCGACATAATTGTTTCCCGCGCTTGGCATGTTCTGCCAAGGATGAGATGCTTGCCTATTGCTGCCGAAGCTTGTTTGGTTTCGCCTCTTTTGCTGACTCTGTTTAATGGCTGAAATGAGGTAACATATTGACATTCAAGGAAAAATATTGAATATATTGCCTGTGAATAGAAGAACCGGAAGGCGTCTCTTGGCCGCACTTGCTATGGTGTGTGTACTTGGGGTCGCTTCCTGTCGCACCACCGTCCCTGAGCCCAGTATGCCGATCAAGGATGTAGACAAGCCCTTTCCCGAATACTCGATGCATAATATTGGTCCGCAGCACGTGCGGCATGCTTTTTCTGTGCGCTATGCCGACATGAATGAGGATGGTCATGTGGATTTGCTGGTGGGCCTGAGGAAACCGGAAGCCGGGTTCCAGTTGGAATGGGGTGATGGTCTTGGGAACTGGAGTTCGCAGCAGGGGCCGGGCACCACCATGGAGGTGCGTTCGGCTGCTATGGCGGATGTTGAGCATGATGGTGAAATGGATATTCTTATTGGCGGGGAAGGCGATCAGCAAGGCTTGCAGGTTTGGCACCTGAATCGAGGTGGGGAATGGAAGGCTCCGCATATTGCCCCAACGGAGAGCGGGCAATTCCGTGAAGTCGTATTGGCGGATATTAATGAAGATGGTTGGCCCGATGCGATTGGTGCGCAGGTGAACTCAGAAACCGATGGCGGCCTGCATGTGTGGCTGAATGATGCCAAAGCCGGCTGGGAACCGCATATCGGTCCACTGGCGAATGGTATCTTTACCGGCTTGGTTGTGGCTGATGTCAACGCGGATGGTCATCTTGATATCGTCGCTTCCCGGCGTGGCGGGGCTGGCGCACAACATTTGACCGATACATGGAGGGGGAGTTGGGTCACGGTCGGTGGTGTGGAAGTCTGGTATGGCGATGGGTCCGGGCGATGGGAGCCTGAGAACCTTCCGGCTCCAGGCGATGCTGAATCTGTGACTGTGGCGGATGTGAATGGGGATGGGCGCATGGACATCGTTGCCGGTCTCTATTTACATGGGATTGAGCTGTGGCTGGGTAGTAAAACCGGCTGGGTTAAACAGACCGTTGTGGATGAGGGGTCCTGGGGTTCGTTGCGTGTGGGCGACCTGGATGGTGATGGCAAGCGCGAACTGGTGGCTGCATCAAAAGATGGCCGGGGCCTGGGCTTGTGGCAATGGAAGGGTGGTTTCATGTCGGGAGGGGCAGGGTTCACGCCATTGACGGGATGGTTGCCGGACAGTGGGACGTATTACAGCCTTGATTTGGGGGATGTGCATGGACGGGGGCTTTTGGATGTCGCTGCTTTGCGCACCGATGGCGCTGTTCAGGTCTGGTCTTTTGAGAGTGCGGAGCAGGAGCCTGTGCAAGAGTTTGTCGGGGAGCCACTGGGCGAGCCGCTGAAGGTACATTTTGATACGGCACTGGCGAATGTGAGTGGGGCTGATGCAAAGGCCATGTCCGAGTGGCTCAAAACACTTGGAGACAAGCCCAAGGATCTTTATTTCCGCATTTCCGGCAAGGCTGATGCCCGTTCAATACACAGTGAGGTTTTCCCCAATAATGAAGCGCTTTCCCTGGCTCGGGCCGAGGCGGCAAGTGCCGTGTTGCGTGAGCAGGGCGTTGCTGCCGATAGGATTAAAGTGCAGGGCTTGGGCGATAAAGACCCTATGCCGCCAGGCGTGAGTGAAGAAGCCCTGCAGCAGAATCGTAGCGCATGGGTGCAGGCCTATCCGTTGATGTCAGTCCGCTTGCCTCTGACCAAAGGGGCACGGGTTGAAAGGGATATGTTTAATATTGATGAAAATGCAGCATTTAAAACGATCAATGGTGTTCCTGAATATCGGGTTGGTCCCGGCGATGAGGTCTCCATTACCATGTGGCAAGGCTCCAAGCCGGAAGTGCACAAGGTTACGGTGGGTGTTGATGGCACGATATCTCTGCCTTTCTTCGAGGGGGTGAATATCAATGATATGACGCCGACCGAGATCGATGAGTTCATGACCAAAACCTTGTTGCGTTACGTGCGCCATCCGCGAGTGGATGTGAATATTCTCAAGTATAAAAGCAAAAATGCCACTATTTTTGGCCAGATCAGGGATTTGCAGAGACAGCCGACCGGACCGGGAACTTACCCTCTCCAAGGTAAGGAAACACTGGTTGATTTCATCTCTCGAACGGGTGGCCCAACCGAGAAAGCTGATATGACGCAGGTTCAGATTATTCGTGGTGGCAAGGTGGTTAAATTGAACCTGGAGCGTGCGATTCAGCAGGCGGACTGGCGGGAGAACGCTATTATCAATGATGGTGATACAGTTTTTGTTCCATCATTGGAGCAGGCCGGGCGCCGGGTGTATGTGCTGGGAGAGGTGAAAACGCCGGGAATTGTAGAGTTTACGGGTGATTTCCGTCTTCTGGATGCGATTTCCAAAACAGGTGGCTTTGGCGAAAATGTATACTATCCGGATATTCGCGTGATTCGCGCTGATCGTGACAAGCCGCTGATCATGCCTGTCGCCTTTGACCGTTTACTGGAGGAGGGTGATTTGACTCAGAATCTGGCATTGAACGACAGGGACGTCATTATTGTCCCACGCAGCCCGATCGGGAACTGGAATCAGTTTATCAAGAATATTTCACCATCGTTGGACTTGCTGTTATTCAAGCCGATGAACGCGGTTTCTCAGTCGCAAAGTATTCGCCTCGCGAACAAGGCATTGGTTGGCGGCGGCACGACGGCAATTCTAAAATAATATGGCAAACCCGATCAGCACAACCGCCAGTTATGAACTGAATCTGGAGGAATACTGGAATATTATCCTTCGTCGACGCGAAGTGATCCTGTTTTGCGCGCTTGCACTGGGGAGTTTTAGCTGGTTGTTCACCTGGATGAACCAGCCACCGGCACTATATTCCTCCAATACCTCGGTGAGGATAGAAAAATCAACGGATATGACCGGGCTGATGATGCAAAGCATTGCCTTCAGCGCTGTGGATGACATGGGTACCCAGCTTGCACTGATTAAATCCTATTTTCTCATGGAAAGGGTGGCCCGGCGCATGGGGATGATTCCCGAGAATTTGTCGGATGCCGATATTCGTAAAAATGCCGTCTATATGGATAAGATTCTCGGTCTCAAAAATAATATTGAGGCCAAACAGGAAGGTGCAAGCGGCATTATTAATATCACAACCACCTCGGGCAGCCCTGAGTTTGCCCGTGATCTGGCGCAGACTGTCGCCGAGGAGTTTCGCCAGCTTAATATCGAGGAGAAGAACAAGCGTGTCACCGAGGCCAAGCGATTTATTCAGTTGCAGCTTAAGGTAGTAAGCGATCGCCTGAAAAAGGCTGAGGACGCAGTGCGTACTTTTCGCGAGGAAAACAAATCCCTGATGGCGGGGCGAGGGTCGGCCGCCTTGTCCAGAATTGGATCCGAGCAGGAGGATCAATACAGGAAACAGGCCTTGCAACTGAATATAGTCGAGTTTGCCATGACCAAGCTTCAGGAGCGTATGAATAAGGGGCCGTGGGACTACAAGCCGGTATCGGTTGATGATCCGGTTAGCCCATACTTTACCCAGTTGAATGCCAGGCTGGTTGCGATGGCCGTGAAGCGGACCGAGCTTGCGACCGATTTCACGGATGAGCACCCCGCGATTAAAGATTTGCAAACCCAGGGTAATGATGTTTTGGTCAGTATGGTGGATGAGCTGAAAAAGCAAGCTGCACAGATTAAGTTGAGAATGGTCAATATACAGCAGAGCATGGAAGAGACTGCGCTGCGCTACCGTGATGTGCCCGAGCAGGAACTATTAATGCGCCGACTGGAACGTCAGGTCGTCACCAACGAGCAATTGTACACGGTCCTGGAAGGGAAATTTCAGGAAGTGCAGATCAAAGAGGCTGAAAAGGTAGAGGAAGTAAGTCTGGTGAGGCCTGCCCTGGTTTCACACGTTCGAATAAACCCGGCGCGTACCACTCAGACAGCTGTGGCGGGGATTATTTTAGGACTGGTGTTAGGTCTGATCATCGCACTTATTATCGAGGCGATGGATAGCTCGGTGGGGACTATCGAGGAAGTGGAGAGTTATATTGGGTCGTCGGTTGTCGGCTTTGTTCCTAATTTGGCGCGTGATGAGGCCGCACAGTTGTTTTCAGGTGTGCAGGGTCTTGCTACCAGCGGACACGAGCTGGAGCGACAAATACGGCTGGTAACGCATTTTGCACCACCATCTACGATTTCCGAAGCCTATCGCAGCCTGCGAACCAACTTAATGTTTTCGAAGTCGGGAGAAAACCGCGTTGTTCTGGTCAGCAGTTCTACCATGCAGGAAGGCAAAAGTACGGTGGCATCCAATCTGGCGATTGTGTACGCGCAGCAGGGAGCTCGGGTACTGTTGATTGATGGGGATATGCATAAGCCGATGCAGCACAAGACTTTCGGGCTTGATCGGGAGCCTGGTCTGAGTGAATACCTGTTGGGTCAAATTCCCTGGCAGGATGCGGTGCGGCACATATCCGATGTGCTGTTGGGTGATTTTGGTGTGGATCAGGCGCTCATGACCCCGGGTCTTGATCAGCTGGATATTATGACATGCGGCAGACAAGCCACAAATCCGGCGGGTTTGCTCGCGACGCCAGTGATGGACCAGTTTCTTGTGCAGGCACGCGAAGATTACGATATGGTTATTTTGGATATGCCTCCATTGCTGCATACAACGGACGCCTCGGTGCTGGCAACCAAAGTGGATGGCGTGTTGCTGGTTTACCATATAGGTTCGGTTGTGCGCAGCGCATTGAAGCGTGTGAAAACGGGGATTGAGGCTGTGGGGGGCACAGTGATAGGCATTGTATTGAATGGTGTTCGTGGCGAGTTGTCGCCCGATTTTTCCAAGTATAAGGTCTCTAAAACCTATGCATATGCATATGGCGACAGCAAGGGGAAGCACGACAACTGGCTTGATCAAGCCAATGATGAGGTCCGCAAAGTAATCAAATTTGTCAGTAACTACGCGATAGAGCAGGTGTATGCTCTGTTGCGGAAGTTTAAAAAGTAGATGCAGCGACAATTGGATCACCTGCGGTTCAAAAAGCGCAGGCGGAGACGCATTGTGGTGGTATCAATGATCAGTATGCTTGCAGCGCTGGTCGCTGTTTCAGTGCGGCAATGTGGTGAAGATTTGCAGGGAACCCTTAACGAGCAGTACGTACCTCTTGATCAGCTTCGCAGCGATTTTGAGACCTACAACAAGTTAAAAGAAAGCGGATTATTGCCCCCTAAACGATGAGATCACTAACCATTCGTGTGCACGTTCCTCCCGCTGTGTTGCTCACGCTGGTTTCGACGACACTTCTCTTGCTGGCAGCGTATGCGATTGCGCCTGAACCGATGCGTCTGGGATTGCTGGTATCTGCCTCTCTGATGGTCGCTTTGGTGGCATTTACCAGTGTCGAACTAACATTGTATTTGCTGATATTGTCCACTTTGCTTTCTCCGGAGCTTCAATTCGGCGGCGATGCAATTACTGGAGCCGATACAGCCACATCCTCGCGAGGTGTGACGCTCAGGCTGGACGATTTGCAGCTTACGGTCATTTGTCTCACTTGGATGTTCCGCATGGCGGTGTACAAGGAACTGGGCGCGGTGCGCAATACGCCCATTAATCAGCCCATTGCCTGGTATTTTTTGATTACTGTTTTGGCGACGGTGGCCGGATTTTATTCCGGACGCGTTGGTCTGTACGGTTTCTTCTTTGTGCTAAAGTATCTCGAATATTTTGTGCTGTTCTACATGATCATCAATCAGATTCACGATAAGGAAGCTATTCATCGTTATATGAATGTCATGCTATTCACCTGCGTTGTCGTTTGCCTGTTGGGAATTGCGCAGATACCGGGTGGAGAGCGAGTATCTGCCCCGTTTGAGGGTGAGATGGGAGAGCCCAACTCCTTTGGTGGATATCTGGTGCTGATGTTCTCAGTGGTTATGGGTATGTTTCTTTATGAGGTCGATTCGGCTAAACGCTGGTATTGGGGAGCCTTATTGATGCTGATCTTGATTCCGCTCGCCTTTACCGAATCAAGAACATCATATCTGGCTTTCTTGATGATGATCGTGCTGTTTATTATATTCTCTGATCACAAACGCCTGTTGGTCGGGCTTTGTCTGGCCGCCTTGAGTCTGGCACCCTTTATCGTACCTAAAAACATTGTAGACAGGGTGATGTTTACCTTCGAGCAGCCTGAAGAAGCAGGGCAGATTGCGCTGGCAGGGGCGCGCATTGATACCTCAACCAGCGAACGCCTCGAAGCCTGGGTGAAAGTGATTACTATAGATCTGCCCCGGCATCCTTTGCTTGGCGTTGGTGTGACCGGAGGCAGGTTTATGGATGCGCAATATCCGCGTGTTCTTTCAGAGACCGGGATCATTGGTCTGATTATGTTTCTCTGGTGGGTGCGGCGCATGTGGGTATTGCTCAAGATATGCCATCGTCATTTAAGTGATGAGCGTATGCGGGGAATGTCGCTGGGGGTACTATGTGGTTTTGGTGGCCTGTTGTTTCATGCCCTTGGTTCCAATACCTTTATTATCGTGCGTATTATGGAGCCGCTAATGATTTTGCTTGGTTTGCTGGTGGCGGCTTTGCTGATTCAGGAGCAGGATCAGGAACGTGAAGCCGAATCTGAAGCACAGACCAAAGGCGATGAGCCTGTTGATGCAGTTCGGGTGTGAACCTTATGCATAGGGCTATATATTCCACCATTTTGCTTGTTCTCTGTCTGATGGCAGGCGGCGTTTCTATCAGTTTTGCTGCGACTCCGCTTATCAAGGAGGCGCGCTTCTGGACGGCTCCCGACCATACCCGGGCAGTTCTCGACCTGAGTGCAGGGGTCGAATACCGTGCCTATAGCCTGCCTAACCCTGAGCGAGTGGTGGTGGATATCAAAGGTGCTGAATTGCGCGCCAGCCTCGATGGTTTTGAAAAGAATGATCCGGTGCTGGCTGCGGTGCGCTACGGCAAACCCAATCCCGGCACCCTGCGGCTGGTGATGGATGTGCGGGAAAAGGTGCAGATTCGCTCTTTTTTGCTCAAGCCCATGCAGGGTAAGCCCTATCGTCTGGTCATTGATCTGATGCGTTCGGTCGATGAGGAGAAGAAGGTGGTTGCGCGGGCCTCTGAAGCCAAACAAAAGACGATTGTGATTGCTGTAGATGCCGGGCATGGCGGGGAGGATCCCGGTGCTTCCGGGCCGCATCGTATCCGGGAGAAGGATATCACCCTGGCTGTAGCCTTGCGCTTTGCCGAATCCATTAATAAAACACCCGGCATGCGGGCCGTGCTGACCCGGCGAGGTGATTATTTTCTGGCCCTTAAGAAGCGAGTGGCTATAGCCCGCGCGGCCAAGGCAGATCTGATGATCAGCATCCATGCCGATGCGGTAAAACAGCGTAAGGTTTCCGGCGCAAGCGTATATACCTTATCGGAGAAGGGTGCTTCCGATCGGGTTGCGGCGCTCTTGGCAAAGAAAGAAAACAGTTCCGATGCGGTGGGTGGTGTGATGCCAGGAGAGGTCGAGGACCCGCTGGTGCAAAGCATTCTTGCTGATCTGATCAAGCGTGACAGCCTTAATAGTGCCGAGATGCTGGCTGAGCAGATTATCAGGCACATCGGTCAGGTCGGACCGGTGAAATACGATGCCCCCAAACACGCCCGATTTGTCGTGCTCACGGCAGCCGAAATACCCAGCGTACTGGTGGAACTGGATTATATCTCCAATCCTGATCGGGAACGCCTGTTGCGCAGCCCAGCGCATCAGGATCGCTTGGCTGCCGCACTGCTTGATGCCAGCCGCACCTTCCTGAAAGAGCAGGGGAGGCTGCCGCCTACGCAGATCGGTCAGAGCAGGAGCGGGGATCGTTCTGCGCTGCGCCGCACATCCCCCGGGCAGCCGACGACATGAGCAAGCCGACTTCCATGCAGCTTTACCTTCGTCTTCTGGAATTTCTTAAGCCCTATCGCGGGCGTGTTGCGCTTGCCATGGGATGCATGGTGATTCTTGCTGCCTGTACTGCGGCAACGGCATGGGCCTTGCAGCCTGCGCTGGATGAGGCGCTGTCGGGCAAGAATCCGGAGCTGATATATCTGATTCCACTGTTGGTGATTGTGCTTTATATCATCAAGGGCGTGGCCTACTACGGTCAGGCCACGCTCATGGGGCATGTCGGCCAGCGGGTGATTTATGATTTGCGCAATCGCATTTACGATCAGCTGACCTACCAGTCGCTGGAGTTTTTTGCACATCGCAAGGTGGGCGAGATGCTGGCCCGCATATCCTACGATGTGACGCTGGTGCAGGCTGCAGTCAGCACTTCGGTGACGGCGCTGATGCGCGATTCGGTCAGCATCGTTTTTCTTCTCGGCGTGGTGTTTTATCAGGAATGGATGCTGGCCGTGATTGCCATGCTGGTATTCCCGCTGGTGATATACCCGATTGCCCGTTTCGGAAAACGCATGCGCCATGCCAGCTTCGACGGACAGGTATCGATGGGAGAGATGTCCAGTCTGGTGGAGGAAACGGTCGGTGGTATCCGTGTGGTCAAGGCTTTCGGCATGGAAGATTATGAGCGCAGTCGTTTCCGTCGGCTGACCGGCGATTTCCTTTTCCACCAGTTGCGTATGATTCGCGTGCAGGCATTGTCTTTCCCTATCATGGAGCTGCTCGCCGGTTTCGGTATTGCCGGCGTCCTGCTTTATGGGGGCATGCGGGTGGCTTCCGGGCAGACCACAGCCGGTACGCTGGTTTCCTTTCTGGCTGCGCTGATAATGTTGTATGAACCGGTGAAGCGACTCTCAAGGGCGAATAATGAAATTCAGCAGGGCTTGGCCGCTGCCGAGCGCTTGTTTGATATTCTCGATGAACGGGTCGCCGTGGAAGATGCTGCTGATGCCAAGATTCTGAATGATTTTTCGCGCAGCGTTTGTTTTGACCGTGTCGGCCTGCAATATCCCAATACTGATGCGCCTGTCCTGCGAGATGTAAGTTTTGAGGTGATGCGGGGCGAAGTCGTGGCACTGGTGGGGCGCAGTGGTGCAGGCAAAACTTCACTGGTTAATCTGGTACCGCGCTTTATGGATGTGTCCGGTGGAGCTGTGCTGATCGACGGGCAGGATGTGCGCAGGCTTACCCAGGCTTCGCTACGCAGCCAGATGGCCATGGTGACGCAGGAAATCGTGCTGTTTAACGATACAGTGAGAAACAATATCGCCTACGGTCTGGACGCCTCGCGGCAGAAGGATATCGAGGCTGTGGCGAAAGCGGCCAATGCGCATGATTTCATTACAGCGCTGCCGGAAGGCTACGACACGCTGGTTGGTGAGCGCGGCGTGATTCTCTCCGGTGGGCAGAGGCAACGCTTGTCCTTGGCCCGCGCACTGCTCAAGGACGCGCCGATCCTGATTCTCGATGAGGCGACCAGCGCGCTGGATACAGAATCCGAGCGTCTGGTGCAGCAGGCGATTGATAGGCTGATGCATGGTCGGACGGTGATCGTGATTGCGCATCGGCTTTCCACCATCCGGCATGCCAGCCGCATCGTCGTGCTGGAGGGTGGAAATGTGGCGCAGATCGGCACGCACGATGAGCTGATTGTCCGGGGTGGGCTGTACGGCGAGCTGTATCACATGCAGTTCGAATCCCAATTGGAAGCGCAGCAGGATGTGCAGGCGGAAGCGGATTCCGAAGCACAAGCATCCCCGGCGGGGGAGGGCTGAATCAGCCTTTCCTTGCAGGACAGGTTTGTTATCTGGCTGGTGCCGCGCCTGATCAGAATCGCTTACCTTTTCTTACGCTATAGCATTCGCTGGCAGGACGTCGGCGTGCCCTATCGGCCTGAGGATAGCCAGCGCTGCATTCATGCCTTCTGGCATGCCCGCCTTTTGATGCTGTTGCGCATCACCCCGAAATGGCACGGCTATATGTTGATCTCAGAGCATCGCGACGGTGGGTTTATCTCAGATACTTTAAATCTGTGCGGTGTGGATACGGTCCGCGGCTCAACCACCCGTGGTGGTGCACGTGCCATGCTTAAAATGCTGCGCGCCGTGAAAAATGAACGGCGCCATCTCGGCATTACGCCCGACGGGCCGAAAGGACCGCGCGAAGTGGTCCAGAAGGGCACAATTCAACTGGCTATGAAATCTGGCCTGCCGGTGATGCCGATTTGCTGGGCCACCAGTCGTTGCTGGCGGGCCAACTCATGGGATCGCTTCTACATTCCACAGCCTTTTTCGCGCGGCGTGTTTGTGTACGGCGAGCCGCTTTTCATTGCTTCGGATGACGATATGGATGAGGCGCTGGCACGTGTGCAGAAGGGTATGGATGAGGTGCAGCAACGTGCGGATGGTTTTTTCCTGTCTCAGCAGGCGGGCGAGGTTGGTTCCTGAGCAGTTATTGAGCCGAGGCCTTTAACCAGGCACCTTCAAGCAGACCGGCATCCACCACAAACAATTCGCGATACTTCCAGCGCAGGAAAATTGATTCAATAATAGCCAATCCGGCAATCAGCAGATCAGCACGACCCTGCTCAATGGTACGTACTTTTTGCCGCTCGGCCAGCGTCATGCCAAGCAGCTGGTCGCGCAGCGCGCAGAATTCATCAAAGTTGATAACATGGTTGTTGATCCTATCGACCACGTAGGGAAACAGATCGAGATGTACGGCGGCCAGGGTGGTGACGGTTCCCGCTGTACCCACCAGATGTGCTGGAATGCGTCCGTCGCCCCAGTGTGCCTCCACCTCGGCCAGATGCGCATCTGCAGTGGCAAGCATGGCCGCATAATCTTCATGGGAGGGCGGATCACTGTGTAAATGTGCCTCCACAAGTCGTACCACACCAAGCTTGCGGCTGATGGCATCCTGCAGCTTCCCATCAGCAGCACGCACGAATTCCGTACTGCCGCCGCCGATATCGAACAGCAGCATATCGCGGCGGCTTTCCCGATGCAGCACCGCGCTGGCTCCTGCCAGCGACATGGTGGCCTCGCTGTCACCATCAATGATGCGTACGTTGATGCCGGTTTCTTCGAGTATCTGCCGGCGGAATTCTTCCCCGTTGGCCGCTTCGCGCATTGCGGCCGTGGCCACCGCTTGTGTATCACCCAAGGCAAGGCCATGGCTGAGGATGATGGCGGCGAATTCGCTCATCGCCTTGAGCGCACGCGCCATGCCTGCATCCGACAAACGACCCGTATGGTGCAGCCCTTCGCCGAGGCGGACGATGCGATGTGTGTAATACACTGTGTCCCATGCCTGTTTGTCACCTGCACGGGCAATCAGCATGCGGAAGGTGTTCGATCCAATGTCGATTGAGGCACGAAGCATGTTGTTCCTACTTTGCGGGCTGGATGATATGGGTTTTGGACAGGGCAACGTAGCGAGAGGCGGAAGTGCGCAGGAAGGCGATTTCATCAGTATTCAATTCGCGTCGTTCGCGTGCCGGCGATCCGGCATAGAGGTAGCCACCACGCAGAATCTTTCCCTCAGGCACCAGTGATCCTGCGGCCAGCAGGCAGCCGGATTCGAGGCGGGAACGATCCATCAGAATTGAGCCCATGCCAACCAGGCAGCCGTCTTCAACCTCGCAACCATGCAGGATAACCCGGTGGCCGACGGTAACGTCATCACCGACCACGCATGGCGTAACGTTATGGCTGGTGTGCAACATACAGTGGTCCTGAATATTGCTGCGCGCGCCGATGCGGATATCGTGCACATCTCCGCGCAGCACGCACTGATACCAGATGCTTGAGTCGGCCCCAATGCGTACCCTGCCCATCACCTCGGCAGAGTCGGCGACAAAGGCCGACGCATCGATGTCCGGCGACCAGTGACGATAGGGGAAAATCATGCGACCTGACTGAGCCTGTCTCCGGCAGGAAGTTTCACACCTTTCCCAGGCTCGTTTGTCGCAGCCTTCTTATCATCGATGCGATTGCAACGACCATTGATCGAGGCGCCTTCGCTGAGCGACATGATGTGGTATTCGACATCGCCCCTTAGCTTACCGGTAGCGGTCATCTTCAGGCTTTCGCTGGCCCGCACATTGCCGCTGATGGTGCCATGCAATACCAGGTTGGGCACATCCACCTCACCGGTGATATTAGCCACTTCGCTGACGATCAGCGTGCCACCGTTGCTGGAACGGATATTACCTTCGAAGTTGCCATCGATACGCACGGCACCCTCAAAACTCAGTTCGCCCTTAAAGCTGGCATGCTGCCCGATAATGGTTTGAATATTGTTGTTATCCACTGTTGCTGATCTCATGTTCCACCATCCTTTCATACAGGTTCCTGCTCACTGTGATTTATTTCCATCAAGATCGATTTCGATCTGGTCGCGCTCAGCGCCCTTTGCATTCATCCGGGTAATCTGCAATTTGACCGGAAGCCAGTCTTGTTGCCAGATCACATTTCCTTCCAGAAATATATGTGTATCCATGATGTATGGCAGTTCCGCAGATTTCTGGTCCAGTTGCAGGGTTTGTTTCTGACCATCTCCGCCAAGCGCAACGATGCTCACGCTGCCGGAAACGCTACGTGGATAATTGCCACCTTTTACCAGCACGATGGTGTAGCTCAGCTTGCTTCCGCCCATGGCCGGGTCACGACCCTCGATGCGTGCCGAGGCACGCAGAATATGCACGCCGCTTGATTTGCGGGCCTCGAGGATGCTTTCGTAGATGTTCTGCGACTGTCTGAGTTCCTCGTTTTGCTGCTGGCTGTTCAAAAGTTCATTCTTGAGCCCATCAATCTGTTGCATAGCCACGGCCAGTTCGCCCTCACGGGTTGCCAATTGGTTACGCAGGTCATGGTTCTGCTGCTGCAGCTGATAGTAGCGAGCCGAAAGGTCTTCAGTCTGTTGCGGGGCGTAATACCAGACCAAGGCTGCCGAGCCGAGGCAGAGGGTTAATACGATGCCCAGCACTGAGGCAATATTGATGCGCATATGGCGTACGGTGTGACCGCCCTCCGGCTCCAGCAACATGAGCTGGTAGCCTTTGAACAGAAACCTCAGGAGACGGTGCCACATACTCAGACTCGCACGCTCATTGAATACACGCTCATTGAATACACGCTCACGGTTCTGCACTTCATGGCCAGACCGCCTGCGCGCTCAGGCCAAGGGTTTCATCGAGGCCAAGCATGATATTGGCATTCTGCAGGGCCTGCCCGGATGCTCCCTTGAGCAGGTTGTCGATGCAGCTGATGACAACAGCACTTTCAGGACCGGTTACAGCTATGCCGATATCGCAACGGTTGCTTCCACTCACACCCTTGGTGCTAGGCAGGGAGCCCTGCGGCAATACCCGTACGAAGGGCTCTCCGGCATAAGCCTCGGCAAGCAGGGCGTGCCAGTCCTGTGGCGCGCTGCCGCGCAGGTGCAGGGTAGCCAGCATACCGCGTGTCATGGGCAGGATATGCGGTACGAAATTCACATGAATATTCTGGCCTGTGTAAGCCGCGGCCCATTCTTCCATTTCCCAGGCGTGCCTGTGGCGCGGCAGGCCATAGGCCCGCACGCCTTCGTTGGCATCGCAGTAGAGTAATTCGGTTTTGGCACTGCGTCCGGCGCCCGAGGTGCCGGATTTTGCATCCACGATGATGTGGCTGGTATCCAGCACACCGGCCCTGAGCAGAGGCAGAAGCGGCAGCAGGGTGCAGGTCGGATAGCAGCCGGGATTGGCCACCAGTTTCGTGCCGGTAATAACATCCCTGGCCCATTCCGAAAGGCCGAACACAGCTTGTTCAAACAACTCGGGGTAGGGATGCTCTACGCCATAGGCTGCGCGATAGGTGACTGCATCCTGATGCCTGAAGTCAGCCGACAGATCGACCACCCGGCAACCGGCATCGAGTGCACTCTTCACGCTTTCTGCAGCAGCACCGTGCGGCAGCGCAGTGAACACCAGTTCGACCTCGGCAGGGAGCGGGGTGTCGGCAGCAGCCAACTGCATCTGCGATACTGCGCCGCTGATGCCGGGCAGCACTTCGGCAACCAGTTTGCCGGCCTGCGAATGCGCGCCAAGGTGCGCGATACGCATGGCAGGATGCGCATCAATCAGGCGAATAAGCTCGGCTCCGGTATAGCCGGTGGCACCGAGAATGGCTGTGGCTATCTGTTTCATGCAGGCATCTTACGCATCAGGCGCGCCTCGGCAAGCCGAGAGGCTTGTGTGGTCCCAAAATCGAAGTGCAATGTGCTCACTTTCCCCCCGTTTCGTATGCTTCCACGAGGAACCGGGAGCTCATCCTGAAGAGATATGTCCATGAAACATCTTCTTCTTTGTGTGCTCAAAGAAGAAGCAAGAAAGGGCACCCACGGGTAGCTGTGAATTCCCCGCCCGGACACATGCCCGGCGGGCGCAAACCGGGAATGAATCTCCCTCTTTTTACGCAAGGCCCCGCCGGGTATGCGCCCGGTCCGGCACAGCTACAAGTGGGACCCAAGGTCAGAGTCTATAACTCAAATCCCTTGAATCGCCTTTCTTCGTGTACTTCGTGTACTTCGTGTACTTCGTGTCTTCGTGGTGAAATGACTCTGGAAAAGGCAAAGAAAAAGGGAAGGCCGAAGCCTTCCCTTTTGATTTGGTGCGGTACTCGAAGCTTAGCGCTTGGAGAACTGCGGAGCCTTGCGGGCTTTGTGCAGACCGTATTTCTTGCGCTCAACTTCGCGCGGATCACGGGTCAGCATGCCGACTTTCTTCAGCTGTCCACGCAGACCTGCATCATACAGGATCAGGGCGCGGGCCAGACCATGACGGATGGCGCCTGCCTGTCCGGACGTGCCGCCACCGTTCACCAGGACGCGAACGTCCAGACGACCGGCAAGCTGGGTCAGAGCAAGCGGGGAGAGAGCATGCTGACGCACGATCTCAACCGGGAAATAGTTGGCGACATCACGGCCGTTGACCACAATTCGGCCGCTACCCGGCTGAATGATGACACGTGCTGTGCTGCTTTTGCGGCGGCCTGTGCCGCGATAAATGGTATCTGCCATGGGTAATGGTCTCCGTTATGCCAGGCTGAGTGGTTTGGGTTGCTGGGCGGTGTGCGGGTGATCTTCCCCGGCATACACCTTGAGCTTTTTGAACATCGCGCGGCCGAGCGGGGTCTTTGGAAGCATTCCCTTGATAGCCAGTTCGATGATGCGCTCCGGGAAACGCTCGCGCTGCTTCTCAAGCGTGATGCTGGAGAGGCCGCCGGCATAACCCGAGTGGCGGTAATAAACTTTTTGGGCTTCTTTGCGTCCGGTGACGCGAACCTTGGCCGCATTGATAACGATCACATGATCGCCACAGTCGGCGTGCGGGGTGTATTGCGGGCGGTGTTTACCGCGCAAAATGGTGGCGGCGCGAGTGGCCAGACGGCCAAGCACCAAGTCATTGGCATCAATGACATACCATTCGCGGGTCACACTTCCGGGACTATAGGTCCAAGTACGCATGTTTTTATACTCCATTGCTGACCGTTTCGGGCCGTTTTTCACAAGGCGCCGGAGTATAGGCAGCACTTGCCGGATGTCAAAACCTTTTGTCGGAATTCTTTGCTGCAATCCGTAGTCGGCCAGATTATCCGGAGGCAGGCACATCTTTAGGATACAGAAGTGCTGCCGATGGCGCAGTGTGCATGCTTATCCGGGCATTAGATATGGTCTATTTGTCTTGCCCCTGATTGATTGTCACTGGCAGCTATGGCGCTAGAGTGCCAGACCTGATGAAACGACACGGTAGCAGTGATTTAAACGAGCGGCATGGGCGGATACTGGGTGATGTGGTGCGCGCCTATCTGGCCAATGGTCAGCCGGTGGGCTCGCGCACGCTTGCCGAACAGGGCCAGCTTTCTCTAAGCCCGGCCTCTATTCGCAATGTGATGGCCGAGCTTGAGCATCAGGGCTTGCTTACTTCGCCGCACACCTCGGCTGGCCGTGTGCCGACCGATCGTGGCCTGCGTTATTTTGTTGATGCGCTGATGATCAGGGATCCGCAGATCGAACGGCATATGGAGAAGCTGCTTTCCGGGCATTTGAGTGAGGCGGATATGCAAGGCGAGTTGCTGCGCAAGGCGACCGATGAGCTGGCCTCTTTAACCCGTTATGCAGGTCTAGTCTGGGTGCATGAAACAGGCGTGACGCGTATCCGGCGCATTGATTTGATCGGGGTCAGCTCCGAGAAGGTGCTGGCGGTTATCGTTACCTCCAACGACGAAGTGCAGAATCGGCTGATTGCCCGCCCCGAAGGACTGAGCGACAAGGCACTGCGTGCCGTTTCCGTGCGTTTGAATGAATTGCTGGCTGATTGTGATTTGCAGGAAGCGCAAATACGACTGCGCAGAGAAATGGAGCAGGACAGGTTGCATGTGCGTCGCCTGCTCGAAGACTTGAAACGTTGGGCCGAGGCCCCTACAAACCGGCAGGACGATATGTTTGTCAGCGGCCAGCGACAATTGCTGGATATGCCCGAATTCGGGGTCATTGATACCGTGCGCTCATTGCTCGCCGCTTTTGATGAGAAGGAGCAACTGCTGCATCTGATGGAGCAGGTGGAGAAAGATGAGCACGGCGTGCGGGTGTTTATCGGCAGCGAGCATGCGATGGTGGATATGGAACAGGTTTCCATGGTCATGGCGCGCTATAAGGGGCCGATGAATACCATCGGTACCCTGGGAGTTATTGGCCCCCGCCGCATGCAGTACGACCGTGTGCTGCAGGTTGTGGATTGTACGGCCCGGCTGGTTAGCAGAATTTTAGGAGGCAGGACTTGAGCATGAAAGACAAGGATGATGTGGATATGACAGAGGATGATGCACTGCCGGAAGATCAGTTTTCTGATGATGAAGCTGTGGTGGATGACGAGCTTGAAGCAGCGCGCTGTGAAGTGGCCGAGATGAAGGACAGGCTGCTGCGTACGCATGCCGAGATGGACAACCTGCGCAAGCGGACTCAAAGAGAAGTCGCCGATGCGCACAAATTCGGGATCGAGAAATTTGCCGTGGCCCTGCTTGATGTGGTGGATAATCTGGAACGTGCGCTGGATGTCGCCGAAGGTAATGAAAAGGCGTTGCGTGACGGTGTGAAGCTGACCCTCGACAGCTGGCATGAGATGATGAAGAAGTTCCATCTGGAAAGGGTTGATGCCGTCGGAGAGGTCTTTGATCCGCATAATCATGAAGCTCTGTCGCAGATGCCGGCTGATGCGCCTGAAGGCACTGTGGTGGCCCAGCATGTGGCCGGATACAAACTGCACGGGCGATTGCTTCGCCCGGCCAGGGTGCTGGTTTCTGCCGGTCCGGCCGATGCGCAGAGTGATTAAATAGCTTCCCCTGAATATTTTTTTTCTACAGGACTTGAATTGCCTGTTTTCGACCCCCATAAACTGAACATGACCGGCATGCGTAACGGTAAATAGAGTTCCGTTGCAGGGGTGAAGTCGGAAAAGAATATAAATGAAACCGGATTGTTAAAAATGGAGAAACTACAATGGCAAAAGTAATCGGAATTGATCTCGGCACCACCAACTCGTGCGTTGCCGTGATGGAAGGCGACAAGCCCAAGGTCATTCCCAACAGCGAGGGCGATAACACCACCCCGTCGGTTGTGGCCTTTACCAAGGATGGCGAGCGTCTGGTTGGTGCACCGGCCAAGCGGCAGATGGTGACTAACCCGGACAAGACCTTTTATGCCGTCAAACGACTGATCGGTCGCAAGGCCAATTCAAAGGAAGCCCAGCATCACAAGGATCTGGTTTCCTACCCTGTGGTGACCGCCGATAACGGCGATGCCTGGCTTGAAGTCGACGGCAAGAAGATGAGCCCGCAGGAAATCAGTGCCATCACCCTGCAGAAGATGAAGAAGACGGCAGAGGACTATCTCGGCGAGAAGGTCACCGATGCGGTGATTACCGTGCCTGCCTATTTCAACGATTCGCAGCGTCAGGCCACCAAGGATGCCGGCGCGATTGCAGGCCTGAACGTGCTGCGCATTATCAATGAGCCGACAGCTTCGGCACTGGCTTATGGTCTGGACAAGACTGAAGAGAACCATCTGATTGCAGTTTACGATCTGGGTGGCGGTACTTTCGATATCTCCGTGCTGGAAATCGGCGACGGCGTGTTCGAAGTGAAATCGACCAATGGCGACACCTTCCTGGGTGGCGAGGATTTCGATCAGCGCATCATTCAGTATCTGGCTGCCGAGTTCAAAAAGGAAAGCGGCGTCGATCTGATGAGCGACAAGCTGGCCCTGCAGCGTCTGAAAGAGGCTGCCGAAAAGGCCAAGATCGAACTGTCTTCCGGCACCCAGACCGAGGTGAACCTGCCGTTCATCACGGCTGATGCATCAGGCCCCAAGCATTTGCTGATTAAGCTGACCCGCGCCAAGTATGAAAACATGGTTGCCGATCTGGTGGATCGCTCCATCGAGCCTTGCCGTCAGGCGCTCAAGGATGCCGGTGTGAAGGCCTCCGAGATTCACGAGGTTGTGCTGGTCGGTGGTCAGACCCGTATGCCTTTGGTGCAGGAAAAGGTGAAGGAATTCTTCGGTCGTGAGCCGCACAAGGGTGTGAACCCGGATGAAGTCGTGGCTATCGGTGCTGCCATTCAGGGCGCGGTTCTTTCCGGCGATGTGACCGATGTGCTGCTGCTGGATGTCACTCCCCTAAGCCTCGGTATCGAGGTGGAAGGCGGTATCTTCAATCGCATCATTGAGAAGAATACCACCATTCCTACCAAGAAGAGCCAGACATACACAACAGCTGCCGACAACCAGACGGCTGTGACCATCAAGGTAGCGCAGGGCGAGCGCGATATCTTCAATGCCAACAAGATGCTCGGCGTGTTCAATCTTGAAGGTGTTGCTCCGGCGCCGCGAGGCATGCCGCAGATTGAGGTGACTTTCGATATCGACGCCAACGGCATTATGCATGTGCATGCCAAGGACAAGGGTACGTCCAAGGAAGCCTCAATCCGCATCGAGTCGGGTTCCGGCCTGTCCAAGGAAGAGATCGAGAAGATGCAGAAGGATGCCGAGGCGCATGCCGAGGAAGACAAGGCCTTGAAGGAAGGTATCGAAACGAAGAATCGTGCCGATGCGCTTGCCTATTCCACGGAAAAGGCTCTCAAGGAGCATGGCGACAAGGTGGATGAGGATACCCGCAAGTCCATCGAGGATGCGTTGGCTGCACTCCGCAAAGAGCTGGAAGGCAACGATATCGAGGCCATCAAGACGGCCGAAGAGGATCTGGCGACCAAGTCACAGAAGCTTGGTGAAGAGGTTTACAAGCAGATGCAGGCTGAGGCTTCGTCCGGCGGGGCGGCAGGTAGTGATGCTGATGCAGGCGCCTCATCGGGCGGCAACAGCAATGCACAGGATGCCGATGTGGTCGACGCCGAGGTTGTTGACGACAAGAAGTAAGTCGGCCTGGTCTGTTAATTATTAACAAGCCCTAGCCTTTGGCCTCCGTTGCCTGTTCCCCCGTTGATCGGGGGGCAGGGGGCGGAGGCCCTTGGCGTTTGGGTCGGAAGACAGTTTGAATGAACAGGGAAGGAGACAGCGTGGCGACAAAACGCGATTACTACGAAATTCTGGGCGTTGAGAAGGCTGATGATATCAACACCATCAAGCGGTCCTACCGTAAGCTGGCTATGAAATATCATCCCGATCGCAACAAGGATGATGAGAGCGCGGCGGAGAAGTTCCGTGAAGTGACCGAGGCCTACGAAGTGTTGTCCGATAAAGAAAAACGGGCGCGCTACGATCAGTACGGGCATGCCGGTGTGGATGACCAGATGCATGATTTCTGGGCCAAGGGCGGCTTCCAGGATTCGCATGCATTCCGTGATTTCGGTGATGTATTCGGTGATGTATTCGGAGATATTTTCGGTGGTGGTGGCGGTGGACGTTCCAATCGCGGCGCGGATCTGCGTTATCAGCTGGATATGAGTCTGGAGGATGCGGCCAACGGTCGCGAGGTGGAGCTGGAAATACCCAAGCATATTTCCTGTGGAACCTGCAAGGGCAGCGGTGCCCGCCCCGGCACGAATCCGGTTCCCTGCCGGACCTGCGGTGGCCATGGCCAGGTGCAGATGCAGCAAGGATTTTTCGCCATGCGGCGCACCTGTCCGGAGTGCCATGGCAATGGCAAGAAGATCGAATCGCCATGCACTGACTGTGCCGGCAGCGGTCTGGTGCAAACAAAGAAGAAGCTCAAGGTACGCATTCCAGCCGGCGTTTATGATGGTGCGCAGGTGCGGGTTAGTGGTGAAGGTGAGGCCGGGCCGCAGGGTGGGGGAAGCGGCGATCTCTATATCGTCGTGCGGCTGAAGAAGCACACGATGTTCGAGCGTGATGGGGCTGATCTGTATTGCGATATGCCTATCACCTTCCCGCAGGCAGCACTTGGTTCCGAGGTGGATGCTCCGACACTGAACGGGCGCATCAAGATCAAGATTCCCGCTGGTACCGATAGCGGCAAGGTTTTCCGTCTGCGCGGTAAGGGTGTGCCGGACATTCGTGTCAATCGTACCGGCGATCTGTTTGTGCGTGTTAATGTGGCTGTGCCCAAGAAGTTGAGCAAGCGACAGGAGGATCTGTTGCGCCAGTTTGCCGGTGAAGCAGGTGATGAAGTTTATCCCGAGCGCACAACGTTTCTGGATAAGGCCAAACAGTTCTGGGATGATCTGTCCGGCGAGGTGAAATGATGCGGGTAATTATAACCGGGGCTTCTGGACGCATGGGGCGCATGCTGGTGCGTGCGGTCAACGATTTGGAAGGAGCCGAACTGGTCGGCGCGACCGAACGTTCGGAATCCGAGTTTCTCGGCAAGGATGCCGGAGAACTGGCTGGTGTAGGTCATCTGGGTGTGGCTATCAGCGATGATCTGTCCAGCCTTTCCAAGGCCGATGTCTTGATCGACTTCACTGCTGCTGCAGCCAGTCTGGTGCATGCACGGTTTGCTGCTGAACACGGCATTGCCATGGTGATTGGCACGACCGGACACAGCTCGGCTGAACTGGATGAACTGCACAGTATTCTGGCCAATACCCCGGTTGTTATGGCCGCCAATTATTCCGTGGGCGTGAATCTGGCCCTGCAATTGATCGAGCAGGCCGCCGCTGTGCTGGATGCCGATTACGATGCCGAAATCTTCGAGGCACACCATCGCCATAAGGTGGATGCGCCGAGCGGTACGGCACTGGCTATGGGGCGCTCATTGGCTGCCGGGCGCGGAGTGCAGCTGGATGAAACGGCTGTGTATGCGCGCGAAGGCATTACCGGAGCGCGCAAGCGCGGCGATATCGGTTTTTCGGTGATGCGTGCCGGCTCCATAGTTGGTGAGCACAAGGCGATGTTCGTTTCCGATGAAGAGCGCATCGAGATCAATCATATTGCCACCGATCGCATGGTGTTTGCCCGCGGTGCAGTGCGTGCTGCCAGCTGGTTGCAGGATCAGCCTGCCGGTTGGTATGGCATGGGCGATGTTCTCAATCTGAAATAGGTTTCTGGTCTTTCAATGCTGACGATCTACGGCATCAAAAACTGCGACACGATGAAAAAGGCCATGCGCTGGCTGGATGATGCCGGCGTTGCCTATACCTTTCATGATTTCAGGGTTGCGGGCATTGAGCCCGGGAAGATCGCCGCATGGTGCGCCAGCCTTGGCTGGGAGACGCTGCTCAACCGCCGCGGCCTGACTTGGCGGGGTCTGAGTGATGCCCAGAAGCAGGGTATGGATGAGGTGCGCGCCATTGCGCTGATGGCCGAGTATCCGGCCCTGATCAAGCGCCCTGTGCTTGAGTTTGCCGATCATATCGAAGTCGGGTTTTCTCCGGAGCGCTACGAGGCTTTACTGGCCCCATCAGCCTGATTGCCGGTGAGAAGTGGGAGAGTGGGGAAGGATGGGAAACCGGTGCGTCTGCTTAGATATCCAAAACCAGCATCGGAAGCCAGTCCATAATCTGCAATGACGTTATGAGCCCGAGCATGCCGGACAATAGTGATGTACTGCTCTTTTTCTTGGGGTGGATTTTTTCCATGATCGTGTCCCAGTGGTGGAAGATCATGTAGTGGCCGGCCCCATCCATCCAGTTTGTTTGAGCACATTGTTTCAATGAGCGGCTGAAATTCTGCATCAGAGGAAAGGGCGCATGCCTGTCTTCTTTCCCATGCCAGATGCTTATCAGACAGGAAATCTTCTCGCTATCGACACGCCACTGAGTGGAAAGGTACATGAGCTCCTCAATCAGATGATCAACGCCCTGTCGGGTTGTTTCCTTGAATGCAGTTAGCAAAAGGAGCTTAAGCCTGGTGTTGTTCAGCACTTCCTTATCAAGATCGGGAATGCTGTTGGTGATTAAGTCGAAGTAGGCATCGGGCTTCTTGAGTGCAACCTGCATGGACAGCTTCAGAAACGATCGAGCGGCAACGGGGTTACTACGCGCCAGTTGAATGATCATGCGGTTTACAGGTAGCAGATGTTTGGTGTCGGTGGATTTTCTCATTGGCGCAACGCTGCTGATCAGACAGAGATGTTCGACCATCTCCGGCAAGGCCTCTGCCAGTGCTATGGCATAAGCGCCGCCAGCGGAATGGCCAAGCACGCAGCATCTGGACAAACCAAGATGGGGAATAAAATGACGCATGTCTTCAAGCCACTGTGCCATGGGGTCGGTGATTGCTGGGGAGGAGAGACCATAGCCCGCCCTGTCCGGCACGATGAGGCGAAGGCCCTTTCCTGCGAGCAAACCGGATTCGGGCGGCAGCATCAGTCGGCTGCCGGTGATTGCGTGGCAAAACAGCAGTGGCTTGCCCTTGGGGTCGCCGTGCTCGGCGTAGGAAACAGTGCGCCCCGAGGGCAGGCGGGCTATCTGGGTATCCCGAGATAACGGCATGTTCTTCTGCTTTGCGGGTTCCCTGCGTTGCATGGTAAGGATGGGGTTAATCAACACCATTTTAACCAGATCTGCCTGTCGTTGAGCACCGGTTTTGGAGAATACTTTTTTCAGATGGGTTCTCGCAGTACCGATGCTCATACCCAGATTGCCCGCAGCTTCCTCAAGGCTGGCGCGGCCATTGCACAGTTGTGCAGTCAGCTTTGCCTCTTTTTCCGTCAGGCCATATAGCTTCATCAACTGCTCGACACGCACATTTCGCTCGAAGGTCTGATGACCAAGATACACAGCCAGTTGTTCGACTGAGCTTTCACCATAGTGAGATATCCATAGATTCAAGGGGCCCATGGTGACCGGGGCTCCCTGCGAATCTCCGCTTGCAACATGATTGAGGGCGCGCACAAAGGCACGCTGCTGGTTGCTGTCTCTGAACTGGAGTTCCCCGTCATGATGTCTGGCTTCCACATGATCCAGAAGGGCGATGCCACGGGCGTTTCTGGAGATGATTTTTGCTTCAGGTGTGATGAGCACAATACCCATGGGGATTCGATCAAGCACCCTGTCGGCATGACTGTTTTTCAGGTGAAGCGCTGCCATTTTCTCCAGTAGGAGATTGGCTCGCTCTACGTGTGGCAGCAGGGAGGAGAAGTGATCGGCAAAGGTGTCGAGCGGATCGTTATCTTCGTGGTCGAAGAACTCATCCATTGCGTGGAGCAGGTTGGGCCATTCATCATCATTGTCCACAAGGGCATAGATGCTGTGCACGAGCCTGTCGCGCACATCGGCCTTCCCGTGTGTTTTTCCCTCGCTGCCTTTTCCCATGGGGCGGTTTATAGGTTGCAAATACATTTTTGGCAACCGCCTCTTTCTACCCCATTTGGGGGATGCCAGAGGGATTTTGTTCGGCATGATTGCGCGCATTAGGAAAAGTATTTTTTTATATCCGGGAATATCTAAAAGGGGAACTAATATGAACCGACTTAAACAAAACCTGTTATTCGGGGCTGCATTGCTGGCCTTGCTGTCTATTGCGCCGTTTTCTGCGCAGGCGGCTGCGATACTGACATCAACTTATATGGCTGCAGGGGGTAGTGCAGCTGTCACAGTTACCAATAACGGACCGGATGCGGTCGCTAACGTGAATCTTCAGCCGTCGGGCGCAGGGGTTGATGCACAGGCTCCAGTCAACCTCGGCACCATTGCCGCCGGTGGCAAGGCCTTCTTCAAGCTCGATGGGGTTTCCCCATCCGGTTACATCTTCCTAGACGGTAACGGCAGCGATGCCGCCGGTCAGCCGGTTTCGATTTCAATCGTTAGTAAGGGGAACTGATCATGAACATCAAACGCAAGCTTTTAGGTTTCTTCGCGGCAGCTCTGCTGCCATTCACCATGGCAGGCACGGCGAACGCCGGCCTGAACGACGGCCTGGCCGCTTACTGGACTTTCGATGAGGGTGTGGGCATCGTGGCCAACGATGTGTCCGGCAACGGCAATACGGGCGCCATCAACGGCGGCGCGACCTTTGGCCCCGGTCATGTAAACACAGGCCTGAACTTCAACGGCGTCGATCAGAATGTTGTGGTTCCCGATGCGGCTTCGCTGAATCCATCGACGTCTCTCACCATCAGCGCCTTCGTCCAGCCATCTACGTCGACTGGCGATATTGTTACCAAGGACGGTGAAAATGCAGGTGGGCGCCAGTATCAACTGACCTTTTACAATAGCCATTTCTGGCTTTCCATCGGGACGACCACAGGCCTGCATACGCTCATGGGTAATGGTACCTGGGCAACCGGTGGCCAATACCATGTTGCGATGACCTATGATGGCGCAACGGTGAAGCTTTTCGTTAACGGCGCGCTGGATGGCTCGCTACCTGTTACCGGCGCCGTCGTGTCCGGCAACCAGCCTGTGCGTATCGGTGGTGGGGCGCCGGCAGGGCAGTCCCCGTATTGGTATAGCGGCGGTATCGATGAGGTGAAGATATATGCCCGGGCGCTGGCCGATTGCGAAGTCGCCCGCGTGGCCGGAAGTACTGCCCAGTGCCTGGTGCCTGCGGTTCAGTCGACCAATTCGCCCAGCCAGCATTTCGAGCTGATCGATCCCGAGCTGCAGCAGGACATCGTGGATTACAACTACGGCGGCCTCGGTACTGCCTGGACAGCAGACGGCAGAATGCTGCGCCGTGCAAACGGTCAGATTGTCGAGTACAGCGCGACCCAGAGCTTCAATACCCGGGGAACTGACATGTTTAACCGGGATATCATTCATAACGTTCCGGGCCTTCCGGCCGGCCACGGTATGACCAACGGTACGGACGGCTTCCTGTATGCCAACTCACCTGAAGGCCTGTATAAGGTGGACCCAAACACTTGGGCTGCCACTCGCGTCGGTGCGACGTACTCCTATTCGTATTGTGCGACTGGGTATTGGGCATACAGTTGGTGGTACGGTTCTTACTGGGTTTGTACTTCATATGGCACGGCACAAAGGGGTTACGGATACCATTACGGTATCGGTACGCTGTCGGACGGTCGCATCGTACGCGAGGTCAACAACACCGTGTGGATGTATAACCCGGCGAATGGTACCGATGTCCAGATTTTCACCGAAAGCAACCTCATTGATGATTTGACGACCGTCTCGACGCCTGCTGGCGATTACATCGCCCTGGCCTCTAGATACAAACAGCAGGTTGTTATCATTGATCCCAATGGCAACGAGATCAACCGCGTTAATGTCCGCGGTTACATAGGCACCGCCAATCCGGACGGCATGGCCTTCGGTGGCGGCTCGCTGTACACGGGCAATACCGACGGTTCAGTCTCACGCTTTGATTTCACCGGACCGGGCTTTACCGGTACCGCGTCCGAGGTGATTGTTGCGTACCACGCGGGAGGCTATGGCGATCTGTCCACCGTCGGTCCTGATGGTGCATTTTACATGACACAGAACCAAACGCGCTACGATGATGGTTCGACTACCGGTGGCTGGACGATGATTCGCCTGTCCATCCCGGGCGGCTTCGATACCCCGCCGGGTGTACCATCGAACAAGGCACCGACAGCCAATGCAGGTGTGGCGCAGACTGTGGAATGCACGGGCGCAGCCAGTGCCAATGCCACGCTGAATGGTGGTGCATCTACCGACCCTGATGGCGACGCGCTGCTCTATAGCTGGTCGTGGAGCGGTGGCTCTGCTTCGGGTGTGAGTCCGACAGCTTCCTTCCCGCTGGGGACCACTCAGGTAACACTGACGGTGGATGATCAGAACGGTCATACAGCCACCTCCACCACCTCGGTGAAGGTGCAGGATACCACGCCACCTACGGTAAACGCCGGTCCGGATGTGGTGCTTGAAGCAACCGGTCCATCCGGAACGCTGTTCGATCTTATGGCTCAGGTTACGACGAGCGACAATTGCTGCTCGCCTAACGTGCAGGTTATCAACTCACCACCCTACAATCTGGGTGTGACAACTGTGACGGTGAGGGCCACCGATTGTTCGGGTAATACTGCCAGCGATACAATGCTTGTGACGGTTCAGGATACTACGCCGCCATTGCTGGCTGTTCCGGCCAACGTGAGCATCGAAGCCAACGGCGTGCTGAGCACAGTTGATCTGGGCGTTGCTCTCGCCAGCGATCTCTTCAATCCAGTGACCATCAGCAACGATGCCCCGGCAACGTTCCCGCTGGGCACGTCGACGGTGACCTATACGGCAACCGACCACAATGGTCTGACCACAACCGGGACGCAGACTGTGACGGTTGTGGATACAACAGCGCCTGCGCTGACGCTGCCAGCGAATGTGACGGCTGAGGCAACCGGTATCCTGACCCCGGTGACGATCGGTGCTGCAACTGCGACCGATATCTTTAATGTGACGGTAACCAGCGATGCGCCGGCCCTGTTCGGGCTGGGTGATACCACGGTGAACTGGACGGCGACGGATGCCAACGGCAACGTCTCTACCGGTACACAGACAGTCACCGTGGCTGATACCACGGCACCTGTGCTGACTGTTCCGGGCAATGTGAGCATCGAAGCCAATGGCGTGCTGAGCACGGTTGATCTGGGTGTTGCGACAGCAACCGATATCTTCGGTGCGACTGTAGCCAACGATGCACCGGCCACCTTCGGCCTGGGCACCACGGTCGTTACCTACACAGCAACTGACGGCAACGGTCTGACCTCGACCGGTACGCAGACAGTAACGGTGCAGGATACGATAGCACCAGTGCTGACAGTGCCCGCCGATTACACAACGGAGGCAAGAGGCCTGATCACCTTTATACCGAAGGGCGCGGTTGGCAGAGCTACGGCTACTGATGCGACTTCGGTAAAAATTGCTCTGATGGGCGCTGGGCACTTTAATAAACAAGGATTCAGCCTTGGTACGACCCCAGTGACTTGGGTGGCGACTGACATGGGTGGTAATGTCACAGAGGGTATTCAGAATATTATCGTGGTTGATACCACGGCGCCTGTGCTGACAGTGCCTGCTGATGTGAGCATTGAAGCCAACGGTGTGTTGAGTTCGGTGAATCTTGGTGTTGCAAAGGCTAAGGATATCTTTGCCGTGACCATCACCAATGATGCGCCTGCAACTGGCTTCCCGGTTGGTACAACGGCAGTGACCTGGACAGCAACGGATGCCAACGGCAACGCAACGACCGGCACACAGAATGTGACAGTGGCAGATAGCACCGCTCCTGTGCTGACTGTTCCGGCCGATGTGAGTGTTGAGGCCAACGGCGTGCTGAGCACGGTGTCGATCGGTAGCGCAACCGCTACTGACATCTTCGCTGTGACCGTCACATCCGATGCACCTGCAACCTATGCACTGGGAACCACAGTGGTGACCTGGACAGCAACGGACGCCAACGGCAACGCAACAACCGGTACACAGAACGTGACAGTGGTGGATACCACAGCACCTGTTCTGACTGTTCCGGCTGATGTGAGTGTTGAAGCCAACGGTGTGTTGAGCACGGTTGATCTGGGTGTAGCAACAGCCACCGACATCTTTGGTGCCACGGTTGTGAACGACGCTCCGGCAACATTCCCGCTGGGTTCGACCACTGTTACCTATACGGCAACTGACGGCAACGGCCTGACGACAACTGCAACACAGACAGTAACCGTGGTTGATACCACTGCTCCTGTGCTGACTGTTCCGGCTGATGTGAGTGTTGAAGCCAACGCAGTGATGAGCACAGTGGCTATCGGTAACGCAACCGCTACTGACATCTTCGCTGTGACCATCACTTCCGATGCACCTGCAACCTATGCACTGGGAACCACAGTAGTGACCTGGACAGCAACGGATGCCAATGGCAACGCAACAAGCGGTACACAGAACGTGACAGTGGTTGATACCACTGCTCCGGTGCTGACTGTTCCGGCTGATGTGAGTGTTGAAGCCAACGCAGTGATGAGCACAGTGGCTATCGGTAACGCAACCGCTAC
>MNXA01000037.1 GCA_001871195.1 Zetaproteobacteria bacterium CG1_02_55_237 | reverse complement strand
AGCCGCCCAAGGTCGTCACCGACAACTGGAGCCTGCTTCGGTGCACCAGTGCGTTCCTCCTGCTCAAAATCAAGCCGCCACTGGCGGAGTTGATTCACCCGAATGCCAAGTTCGCGTGCGATCTGCGCCTTGGGACGCTCGCCTATCGCCGCTAACCGAACGGCCTCAAGCTTGAATTCCCTGCTGTATCTTTTGTATTCCTTGCGTTCCATATAACACCCCTTCAGAGATAGTAGCTAATCTCAGGGTGTCCACCAAACGTGGGTAGGATCAGTTCAGCCTGATCCGGGATATTGTTCAGAACCCCTCTGACACAAAGAGGAAATTCCTCGCTTACCTGAATTCGTCCTGCTAAAGCCCTCAAACCAATGACCGCTGCCGGCACGAAACCCAACATCTACCCCGTCAAAAGCGCCCTTTTCATTGTCTGTTGCTCCGCCACCACCTAGCCTCCCCCGTTATGAAGCTGAAAGAAACGAATATCACCCGCACCTGTCCCGAAAAGGACATCTATAACGAACTGCTGCAACTGGACGGCAGCGACATTCTCGAACTGGGCTGCGGTCGGGCCGAGATCACCCGCGCCATTGCAACGGACGGGCATGATCGCCGCATCACAGCCCTTGAAGTAGATGACATCCAGCATCGCCTGCATCTGCAGATCACCGATCTTCCCAATGTCCGTTTCCTGATGGCGGGTGCCGAAGCCCTCCCTGCCCCGGACAACAGTTTCGATGTCGTGCTCATGTTCAAATCCCTGCACCATGTCCCGCTGGAACTCATGGACAAGGCATTGCTGGAAATCCAGCGCGTACTCAAACCCGGCGGCCATGCCTACATCTCGGAACCGATATTTGCAGGCGATTTCAACGAGCTACTAAAGATGTTTCACAACGAAGAAAAGGTGCGACTGGCTGCCTTTGCAGCTGTGCAGCACGCTGTCGAAGCCGGCATTCTCTCATTGGCCAGCCAGACCTTTTTTAACGCTCCCATGCATTTCGATCATTTCGCTGATTTCGAGCAGAAAGTACTCAAAGTAACCCACACCGACCACCGGCTTTCGGACGAATTGTATGAACAGGTGAAGCAGAAGTTCGAGGGTCACATGCGCGCCGACGGCGCCAACTTCCAAATGCCGATCCGCATCGACCTGCTAAAAAAGGAAGGTTAACAGCCCCTAATCCGACTGCCCGCAGCAAGCATGGTTTTGTTGAATCGGTGGACACGGCACATCGCCATAAGAGCAGAACACACAACAATCCCCGACCTTCGGCTTAAGCAGGGCATGACAGGATTCGCATTCATAGAACCACTGGCATGCATCTGTTGGCATCGTCTCTTTTTTGCTGTGCCCACATTCAGGACAGGTAAGTGTTGATTCGCTGATCATGTTCCTGAGGCTTTCAGGGTCAGTCTTTTTCTGCAAGTAAACGGAACCAGTTATCCGGTAGCGCTGCACGCAGCTCCATCGGCTTGTTCTTCACCGGATGCTCGAAGCATAGCCGCCATGCATGCAGCATCAGGCCTTTCCCCCCGATTGCACGGAAGGCCGCCAACTCCTCTTTGTCGCCATACTTGTTATCGCCGAGAATCGCATACCCATCGCCCTGCAACTGCACCCTGAGTTGATGCGTGCGACCACTGTGCGGATTGAGCGCCAGCAGTGCATAATCAAATCCATCGCGGGCAAATTCCATCATCACCTGATAATCGGTAATAGCCTCCTTGCCCTCCTCATCATCCACTACCATGCGCTCACCGCCAATCACCGCACCCTTGGCCAGATTCGACTGCATACGTCCGGCATAGGGATACGGGTGCCCGGCCACCAATGCGAAATAGGTCTTCTGCATGTCGCGTTCGCGGAAGGATTCACTGAGCTTTCGCAGCGCAATCAGATTTTTGGCCAGCAGCAGCACCCCTGATGTATCACGATCCAGACGATGAGCCAGACGCAGATCGGGCAGGCCGCGCGATTCCTTCAATGCCTCGATCAGCCCCGCCCCGTGTCCGCTGCCACCATGCACCACCATGCCGGCTGGTTTATCCACGGCCAGCAGGCAATCGTCCTCGAACAAAACGGGAAGCGCTGCCACTTTGTCGAGCAGCAGACGGGAAACAGATTCACCTGAATCGGGCACATCAGCCTTGTCGCCGCGCAGGCTGGCCGGCAGGAACACCGTGTCTCCTGCAACAAGCCGCGTATCGGGTTTGGCCCGCTTGCCGCTTACGCGCACATTGCCCTTGCGCACCAGTCGCATAATCAGGGTGCGGTAGGAATTGCCCAATCGGCGCAACAAAAAACGATCCAGCCGGCTACCCTCTTCATCCGGGGAAACGACGAGTTGACTGTCGGATTGCTCTGAGCTTGCCAAATTCACCTCCATTGCATTATCCTCCGGCGGGCAGTTGCTCCGCGTTTACCCAATGGGCGCCAAGATCGCGAACCACATACGCAACCGGAGATTGTTTTCGAAGGTGCGTCAGACTAACGGGTAAGGGACATGCAGACCATGCTTGCCGGCATGATTGTTTAATACAACCAGATTCACCCCCGGTAAACATGGCCGAATGCAATCCGCGTTGAGCCTGCCACAAAAAGTAAGGCCGCTGCAGGTTAGCATTCGTCTTTGTTCTCGCACTCAGGTGTCGGATGAACAGAGCCGGAACATACAAAGTTCGCAACGTTTGTCCGATTCATTCATGACCGGGCGGCGTTCTTTTTGTAAGCCTCCCCTGAAGCGCCGAAAGGACTAGGGCATGAAAAAGAAGCTCATGCTCATCAATGCTGTACACGACGAAGAAAGCCGTGTCGCCATTGTTGAGGACCAATACCTTCAGGAACTGGATATCGAATCCGCCCATAAGGTTCAGACCAAGAGTAATATCTACAAGGGCACCGTCACCAAGGTGGAGGCCAGTCTGCAGGCCGCCTTCGTCGAATATGGCGCGGGAAGGCAGGGCTTTCTCCCCTTGCAGGATATCCATCCGGACTACTGGAAGGATGGGGTCGACAAAGACACCGATCCCCGCAAGATCAATATTCAGGATGTGCTGGAAGCCAAGAGAAGCATTCTTGTGCAGGTGGTCAAGGAAGAGCGCGGCAACAAAGGCGCTGCCCTAACCACCTATATTTCACTGGCCGGCCGTTATCTGGTTCTCACCCCCAATGCAGAGCGTGGTGGCATTTCACGCAAGCTGGCGGAATCCGAACGCCGCGCCATCAAGGAAATCCTGACACAACTGAACGTGCCGGATAATATCAGCGTGATCGTGCGCACCGCAGGCAAGGATCAGAAGCTCGAATCGCTGCAGCGCGACTTCTCCTATCTGCAACGGCTGTGGGATGAGATTCGCATCAAGAGCGATTCCGCCCCCTCCCCTTCACTGATCTATCTTGAGGGTGATCTGGCCACGCGCGCCATCCGCGATCACTTCACCGATGACATCCAGGAAATCTGGGTGGATCAGCAGGATATCTACCAGCGCACCAAACAGTTCGTGCATGCAGTGCTGCCCGGCAAGGAGAAACTGGTCAAGCTGTATCGTGGCAAGAAGCCGCTCTTCCGGCATTACGGCATCGAGGAACAGTGCGAGGAAATCCACGAGCGTGAAATCCGCCTGCCATCCGGCGGCTCGATTGTGCTCGATCCGACAGAAGCCCTGACCTCCATCGATATCAACTCCTCCCGCTCAACCGGCCAGAAGCATATCGATGACACGGCACTCGCCACCAATCTTGAGGCTGCACAGGAAATCGCCCGCCAGTTGCGCATCCGCGACATCGGCGGCCTGATTGTCATCGACTTTATCGATATGGCCAACCGCAAGCATGCGCAACAGGTTGAAGAAATGCTGCGCGACACCTGCAAGCCGGACAAGGCACGTATTCAGTTTGCCCGAATTTCACGCTTCGGTCTGCTGGAGATGTCGCGCCAGCGCCTGCGTCCATCTATCCGTGAATCAACAACTGAAACCTGCCCACGCTGTCTTGGTCGCGGCCGGGTGCGTATTGTCGAATCCATGGCCCTGCAGATGCTGACGCGCATGGAAGATTATGCCGAGGCTGGCAAGGGTCCTACCCTGCTTGTACAGGTCCCCAAGGATACCGGCGAGTATCTGATGAATAACAAGCGCAACTACATCAATCGCACCGAGGAAAATTACGAAATGCAGATCAATCTGCAGATTCGCCCTGACCTCGAGATTCCGCATTACCGTATCGAGCGACAATGGACCGATGATGGGCAGCAGCGCATTGAAGTGCTTGAGGACACCATGAAGGGCAAGAAGCCTGCCCGTGGAGGACGCAAGCTCAAGCCGTCCGTCCCTATCGTCGGCATTCCGACTTTCGAAGATGAAGTCGCACCCGAAAAAGCGGAAAAAGGCAACCTGCTGACCAAGATCAGCGACCTGCTGTTCGGCCCGGTGCAGCGGCGCAAGGAAGAAGCCAAACGCAAGGCCGAAGAGGAACGCAAAGCCAAGGAAGATGCAGAGCGCGCCGAACGCAACAGCCGACGCCGTGGTGGCCGACGCCGTGGTGGCCGTGGACGCCGTCCCGGTACTGAAGGTGGTGCAGAAACCAACCCTGTCCAGACGCAGGGAAAGACCTCTGTGGACAGCCCGAGTGAGCCACGAAACACCGAAGGGAAACCGAGCCGGAACAAGCGCCCGCGCAAGCGTAAGGAAGCTGGCGAGAAGGTTCAGTCAGTGGAAACACCGACAGAAACCGAGGCAAGCGCGCATAATACACCATCGGATGAGCCAAAGGCCGAAGGTAATGGAACAGCGCGTCGCCGTCGCCGTCGCCGCCCACGGCGCCCGGCTGGAGAACAGGGTGCCGCAACGCAGGATAACGGTTCGGAGCAGGCCTCATCTGCCAACCAGGGACAAGCTGATGCGGGCAGTGCTGAAGCACCTCAGCGTAAACCGGAGCCCGTTGCCGCCGCACCTGCGCCAGCCTCCACATCTGCGGGAGAGTGAAAGAATCGGACGAGGCAGTTCAGTGCATCAGCATTACCATTGATGATGCGCTGAACGGCCAACGCCTCGACCATGCTCTGACCTCGGTCTGCGACCTGTCGCGCAGCCGCATTCAGCAATTGATCGCAGACGGCTTGGTATTCAGACTATCTGTAGTCCCCGGTGAGGGCGTCAGCCTGGTAGCAGTGCGCAAACATGCCTTTCGGGTTGCCCTGCGACAGTCATACGAGATTCATGTCCCCGCAAACGCGCCTCTGGCATTGCAGGCCGAAGATATTGCCCTCGACATTCTGTTTGAAGACGAGCACCTGATTGTCGTCAACAAACCTCCCGGCATGGTGGTACATCCTTCCCACGGACACGATAGCGGCACGCTGGTGCATGCTTTGCTGCATCACTGCCCGAACTTACCCGGCATCAACGGCGTAGAGCGCCCGGGCATTGTTCACCGTATCGACAAAGACACTTCGGGGAGCTTGGTGATTGCCAAATCGGAACTGGCGCATCAACGGCTGGTTGAGATGTTCGCCCGCCACGATATCCGCCGCGAATATCTGGCATGGTGTCGTGGTGCTCCAACGTGGAAGGAACAACGTATTGATCTGCCCATTGCCCGGCACCCGCAACATCGGCAGAAAATGAGCGTGCAGATGCATGGTAAACCGGCCATTACCGTGGCTCGTGTTGAGGCCAGTTATCGGCGCGATTTCAGCCGGCTCCGCCTGAACCTGCATACCGGTCGCACACACCAGATTCGCGTACATCTAAGCCACGAGCATCTCCCTATTCTCGGAGACGCTGTTTATGCGCGCAGCTATAATCCGGGCAGCAATATTCCCGTTGTCGCACGACAGGCTGTCCTGACCTTGAAACGGCAGGCCCTGCATGCCGAGGTGCTCGGCATGAATCACCCCATAAGTGGTGATCCCCTGCTGTTCACCGCACCCCTGCCCGATGATCTTGTACAGCTCTCTGCCGCGCTGGATATGGCTTATGCCTGAAGCCTGCTTCCTGCGCTCACCGCTTTTTGCCGAACACCGGCTGCACGGCATTTTCAGCCTGCGCAGCGGGGGCGTCAGCCCTCCTCCCTTCGATAGTCTCAATCTGGCGAACGACACAGGTGATGATCCAGTATTGGTAGAGAAGAACCTTGATATCCTCATCCGTCAGAGCGGCATCAACGGCACACCGCACCGGGCTGTGCAGGTACATGGTTGTCGAACCCTTTTATGCAATGGAACCGGCCGCATGCACCGTGAGGAAGCCGACATTCTGCTGAGCGACGATGGCAGCCCGGTTGCCGTTCGCGTAGCCGACTGCACCCCCATCCTGCTGGCCGATCCGGCAAGCGGGCTTGTTGCTGCTGTGCATGCCGGCTGGCGAGGCACAGCTAAGGGTATCGCCATGCATGCGGTACAAAGCATGCTGGATGCAGGCGCCAAGGTCGAAAACATTCTGGCATGTATAGGCCCATGCATCGGCCCCTGCTGTTTTCAGATCGGCGAGGAAACAGCTGATGCCCTGCAGCAAAGCTGCGCGGGCGCCGATACCTCTGTGCAGGCCAGAGATGGCCAATATGTTGCCGACCTTACCGCCCTCAATCGTCTGCAACTCATCCAGGCCGGAGTCAGGCAGCTGAATATCGAACTGCTGGTGGAGGGGCCTGCCGCGTGCACCTGCTGTAATGCACGACATTTCTTCTCCTACCGGCGTGATGGTCAGTCCAGCGGGCGTCATCTAGCCATTGTCGCGCCGATAAGGTCTGCATAGAGTGCGCGCATGAAAAAGATCGCATGCGTCGTGTTCATTGCCCTGCTGGCTGCCGGTTGCGCCAGCGACAATGCTGGAAAAAACGAGGCGCAAATTGATTATGAAGCCGCCAAAGAAAAACTCGACCATGGGCAATACAATGAAGTTGCCCGTTCCCTGCAGGATTTCAGCACCGCACATCCATACAGCAAATACACGGTTCAGGCGGAGCTATTGAGAATATTTGCCAGCTACAAGGGTGGCGAATACATCCTCTCCGAGATTCTCAGCAAGGAATTCGTCGAACGCCATCCGCGCCATCCGAATGTGGATTATGCAAAGTACATGCTGGCCATGAGTCACTACAAGGAGTCCTCTCCAGCGGAGAATGATCAGGATCAAACCAATCAGACCGTTGCAGCGTTCGAGCGTCTGCTCAGCGAACACCCTGACAGCGAATACGCCAAGGATGTTCAACGGCGTCTGCAACTGCTTTATACACGACTCGCAAAACATGAACTAAATATCGGTAAGTTTTATTTCAGCAAGGGGCGCTATGTTGCCGCCGCCAATCGCTTTCAAGTAATACTTGAGAAATATCAGACCACACCGGTCATTGAGGAAGGGCTTTATTATCTTGCCGCATCCTTCGATAAAATGGATATTAAGGACAGCGCTCAACAGACCGCCATCCTGCTCAAGCACAACTTCCCGAACAGCGAGTGGAGCCGCAAGGCCGAACCCTTTCTATAACTCGGCCCATGCGCCAAATCCATGTCACAGTTGCGCTCTGCGCCACCCTGCTTTTAAGCGCATGCAGCGAAGTAGCTGTTAGCGGCGTTAATAGCCTGCTCGATGCCCGCGATGCGACCATAAGCAACCGGGACATCATCGGCTATTCCGAACTGATTGCCGATGACTACCAAGGCCGAAAACTAGGCAAGGTGGACATCATCAAACACATGCAGCAAATGTTCGATCAGTTCACCCAGCTCAAGATGGAAAGCTTCGACCGCGAGATCTTTATTGCCGACGACACCCATGCGCAGGCTGCACAATCCTATCGCATGAAGGTCTTGATGGATGGCACCTGGCGCGAAATGCTGCAAAGGGAAGAATTATCCCTGACCCGCAGTGACTCCGGCTGGAAAATAAGCAGCGGTTTATAAACGTAAAATAAAAAAGGGGCTCTTCTGAGCCCCTTTCGCATTCAGCATAAAAACAAACCTAGAACTTATAGCTGACGGAAGCCGCCAGCATGTGCACCTGTGATTTATACACTCCGTTCTTGATCGAATTCGGTGCTCCGGCTGGCGTGGCAGGAGAAGCCGTCTGGTTGCGCTTTTTGAAATACACATAACCATAAAACAAATCTAGGGTTGTATGGGCATTGAAATCGTAGCCATAGCCGAAGGAAACAATATGCCTGTCGTTATCCGGCGTGGACGGAGAATAGTCGACATTGCTACTCGGTGTCGGATCAAACACGTAACCAAAGCGCGTCCGCACCGTCGGACTATAAGCCCATTCTGCACCCAGCCTGAAAGCCGTCGTCGCCTTCCAGTGTCTCGGTTCATTGGTGAAGCCTGTGGCTGTAGCACCTACGGCTGTCTGCAAGGTAGAAACGGCTGTGCGGTATGCTGCACTGTTGTAGGTAATAATGATGGCATCGTAGGTCTTCCAGTTTACCCAATCGACATCAAGGCTTAGCAACCAGTCCTGATTCGGCCTGTAGGCGATACCGACATTGACCTGATCCGGCAAGGTCACCTTCGATTTGGCAGCGGAGTTGGTGGCGCCAAATGTGTTCTTCAAGGTTCCTGCAGCTATTGCCGTTCCATCAATATTCACCTTGATCTTACTGCGATAAGAAACGCCAAAGCTGAAATCATCCTGCTTGTACATCAGCGCAGCGTTACCGCCCCAGCCATCGCCATTGCCGTTGAGCAACTGGTTCGAGCTGTTCAGATCGACATTGAGCAATTTTCCGTAATTCACACCGGCGGCTATGGAAAGATTATCGCTGACCTTGTACACCGCGCTGGGATTAACCTGAAACATCTGAATACGCGAGTAGGTATTCTTGGAAGCAAATGGGCCTGTCGTTGGCCAGTCCGTTTCCAGACCAAACGGTGAATTAACACCAATGGAACCACCCAAGCCGGACGACTCATTCATATAGGTATAGTAGGCATGTGGAACGAAGAAGGTACCGCCACCCTCCTGGGTGGATCTTTGTACTGGTGTGGAGGAGTTCGGTGAATATTTGACTCCGGGAACTATCAGCACAGCGCTGCCACCCATCAGCTGACTGCCCTGGGTAAAGGCAACGCCGGCCGGATTGTGCCAGGCCGCCGAGGCATCATCGGCTACAGCGGTGAAGGCACTGCCCATACCGGAAGCACGTGTCGCCATCTCCCCTATCTGAAACCCGCCGGCAACGGCCAGCGAAGAAAAACAGAGCACAGAACATAGCGCCAACCCTGAGTGAATAAAAACATTAGACCTACATGACTTCATATTGCCTCCTCCTCAATCCCTAAGCGATGGAGCATAGAGGCTGCCACGCAAGTAAAGCAAGAAGAAAAGGTCAGAAACGGAGCAGAAAACGCACGATGCGCCGGACCTTGTCACTGAACAGACTCGGTGTGTAATAACTTCCGGCAATACGCTTGTTCACCTCACCCAAGGTAGGATAGGGAGAAATCATACCGGCCATGGCCCCTATTTTCATTTTTTGACTGATGGCCAGCACCCATGGCTGAAGCAATTCACCGGCATGCAGGCCGACGATGCTGGCACCGAGAATACGCCCCTTCATATCTGTCACCACCTTGACCAGGCCTTCGGTGCGCCGTTCTGCCTGTGCACGGTCGTTCTCGGCAAAACCCCAGCGCAATACGCGAATTTCTTTGCCCGCTTTTTCGGCATCGGCTTCGCTCATGCCCACATGTGCCAGTTCAGGATCGGTATAGGTCACCCATGGCACAGCAGAATAATCCACCCTGGCTGGCAAGCGGAACAGCACATTGCGAATCACAATGCCTGCCTGATAGGCGGCCATATGCGTAAACTGATACGGGCCCGCTACATCACCGATAGCAAAAATGCGTTTGTTCGTGCTGCGCAATCGCGCATCCACAGTGATGCCATGTGGCGTATAATCAACGCCTGCTGCCTCCAGATTCAGCCCCCTCACATTGGCTCTGCGGCCGGTGGAAATCAGCAGATGGGTGCCATGCACGCACTGCTCTCCGGCATCGCTTGTGCAGTAGGCGGCAAGGCCCTGCTTCGTCTTCTCAAAGCGCAAATTCCGACTACCCTCGTAGAAGGCAATCCCCTCTTCAGCCAGGCGGTCTATGACGACTTTTGTCAGCTCGGGATCATCCTTGGGCAGCAGACGTGCCATCTCCATCACCGTCACCTTTGCCCCGAGCCTGCGATGCGCCTGCGCCATTTCCAGACCTATTGGCCCGCCCCCGATCACTATCAGGTGTTCAATCGGCTGCTGATTGGCAAATATGTTTTCATTGGTGAAGTAATCGACCTGAGCAAGCCCTTCAATGGGTGGCACAAAAGGGGATGAACCGGTCGCAACAACGAAGAATTTTGCTCGAATCAGGGTATCGCCTGCCTTAAGGGTTTTGCTGTCAACAAACGCACCGGCCGCCCGAATCACCTTCACGCCCAAGCCCTCGAAGCGCTCGACAGAATCATTCGGTGCAATCGCTGCAATCACCCCGTGCACATGCCGGTTCACAGCCTCCCAATCGGTAGCCGGCTCAGCAGTTTCAAGCCCGAAATGAGAGGCATCCCGTACGGCCTGTGCCTTTTCTCCCGCCGCCAGCAAGGCCTTGGAAGGTACACAACCGGTATTCAGGCAATCGCCTCCCATTTCGCCCTTTTCAACGAGCACCACGCGGGTCCCCATCTGTGCTGCGCCTGCCGCAAGCGACAAACCGCCGGAACCGGCCCCGATAACGCAGATGTCTGTCTCCACAAAAGCACTCATTGACCACTCCCTTCATTGCCAGTCTGATTTGGCCATAATTTTTTGTAGGCCACCGGCAACAGGGCCAGCAAGGCAAGGCCACTCAGCGCAGCGATCATTTCAGGTGTCATCACCCCCTGCACTGTGAAGGACTCACCGCTGTCGAACACGCTCCCCAGCCCTGCACCGGCCAGGGCAAACACAAAACCGCCCGGCAAGATGCCAAAGAGTGTGGCAACCACATAAATGCGCAATGGCACACCGAGGAAGGCCGGCGCCAGATTGACCAGAAAGAAGGGGAAGATGGGCACCAGCCGCAGTACAAACATATAGCTCCACGCATTGGCTGCAAAGCCGGCCTGCATGCGTTTAAGCACCGGGCCCGCCTTGGCCAGCAGGAAATCACCCAGCGACGACTTGGCAACAAGGAACAATAAGGTTGCCCCCACAGTTGCGCCGACTACTGCATATGCGCCACCGGCAAGCACGCCGAATATAAAACCGCCACTGACGGTCATCACGGTAGCGCCCGGCAGCGAAAAGGTGACAACAAGAATATACAGACCGATATAGGCCAAGGGTGCCAGCCATGTGTGTGCTGCTGTCCAGCCGAGAAGGCTTTGACGATGCTCGCCAAGTGCGGTGAAGTTCAGGTAGCGATCCAGATCCAGCGCGAAGAATGCGTAAAGACCCACCGCCAAAACAAGCAGAGGCAACATACGTCGCCATGTAAAAAATACCTTTTTGATGTTCTCGCTCATCACCTGCTCTCCGCATTCTACATATCGATCCCCCTAGCGGAGACTCGACATGCAGATTCCTTTGTTTGGGATATTGCCTGAGCTTGGTCGGTTATGCAGCGCTTTGCTTACATGAATGTTTGATCAGTCACCGGGGATGGTGCACAAATGGATACTGCCTGCTCCTCCCCCGCTTTTATTTTACACGGGTTGTACCCTGTTCAGGCCGCCAGCCTCATTTCAATCTGAGCCACATCGCTACGCGAGTCGCCAGCCACTTTGAATACGAAAGGCCAAAAGCAGGATTCGCGCACAAAATAGGTGGAATGCCCCTGATGCCGAACCAGCAGGCCCCTGGATAATTCCTCCACCTGCAATTCCCTTACCTGCGAAAATGAGCTGGCGATCTGACGGGCACGTTGAATGTTCATGGCGGTCTCCTTGCTTTAGCGACTTTACTATCTATCGCAAAAACAAAGGCGATCATGAATCGATCAGACAAACACCACGATGCGCCACATCACACATCGCTACCCGAAGCTATTTCAGAACGTTCAGCCTCTGCACAGCCGCCTGAATCTCGGCCTGCTGGGCACGCAAGGCCTCCAGCTCCTGCTCAGCCTTGGCGACCACTTCCGCAGGCGCCTTATCGCGATACTTCGGATTGGATAGTCGGCCCAGTAATTTCTCAATTTCCTTGTCCAGTTTGGCATAAGTCTTGTCGAGTCTGGCCAGCTCTTCATCAACATCCACCAGACCTGCCAGTGGCACATAAACCGTCGCACCATCAATCGGAGCCACCGCGGCACCCTCAAGTTCGGTATCGCGCGGCAGGAAGTCGAGCTTCTCCAGCCGGGCCAGAGCGCACATCGTGTCCTGATGCGCCGCCAACACATCCTGTAAAGCCGTATCGCAGGCAACACTGGCGGAAAGCTGACGTGCCGGAGAAATATTCATCTCGCCACGAATCGAGCGTATCCCCGATACCACATTCATCACATGGCGCATGCTGATGCCAGCCTCAACGAAATCCGGACCATTCCAGCCCTGCTCTAGCCACTCACTCGACACCAGCCTGGCCGACTCGCCGTGCAGCGCCTGCCACAAAGCCTCGGATATAAACGGGCAGATCGGATGCAGCAAACGCAGCCATCCATCCAGTGCTGTGAGCATGGTGATCTGCGTATCCAGTTTCGCAGCCTCATCCTCGCCATACAATGACACCTTGGCCGCCTCAACATACCAGTCGCAATACACGCCCCAGACAAAGGCATACAGGCTTGAGGCCGCCTCATTGAAGCGGTATTCAACCAGCGCCTGATCGACCTCGCGGGCGCAGGTATCGAGTTCGAACAACACCCAGCGATTGATATCGGAACTCGGCACGAAGGCGGCGTCAGGCTTCGCATCGCCACGATTCATAAACACAAAGCGCGCTGCATTCCAGATTTTGTTCATGAAATTACGGTTGGAGCCGATGCGCTCAACATCAAGCTTCACATCGCGTCCGGGGGTGGCCATATGAGCCAGCGTGAAGCGCAGTGCGTCGCTTCCATATTGCTCAACCATGTCCAATGGATCGACCACATTACCCTTCGACTTGCTCATCTTCTGCCCGGATGCATCGCGGATCAGGGCATGGATATACACATCGCGGAATGGCACCTTTCCGGTGAACTTCATGCCCATCATGATCATGCGGGCCACCCAGAAGAAAATGATGTCGAAGCCGGTAACCAGCACATTGGTCGGGTAAAAGGTTTCGAGTTCCTTGGTATTTTCAGGCCAACCCAGGGTTGAGAATGGCCACAGGCCGGAGGAGAACCACGTGTCCAGCACATCTTCATCCTGCTTGATATGCGTGCTTCCGCAGCCCTCACAGCGTTCAGGGGTGCTGCGTGACACAGTGATATGCTCGCAATCGCTGCAATACCAGGCCGGAATGCGATGTCCCCACCACAACTGGCGCGAAATGCACCAGTCCTGAATGTTGCGCATCCATTCGAAATAGGTCTTTTCCCAGTGCTTGGGCACAAAACGGATGTCGCCATCCTCCACTGCCTTGATGGCCGGGTCGGCGAGCGGCTGAATCTTCACGTACCACTGGTCTGTCAGATAGGGCTCAAGCACCGCATGCGAACGATCGCCGCGACCCACCTGATGGGTGTGCTCTTCGATCTTGTACAGCAGGCCTGCGGCATCCAGATCTGCCACCACATACTCGCGTGCCTCGTAGCGTTCCATGCCGCGATATTTCTCCGGCACGGTGTCCTCATCCACCATATGGGCGCGTGGCGTCAGGATATTAATCAGCGGTAAGTTATGCCGGGTGCCGACATCGTAATCGTTAAAATCATGCGCCGGGGTTATTTTCACGCAACCTGTACCGAATTCGCGGTCCACATAGGTATCGGCAATCACCGGAATGGTGCGTTCAGTCAGTGGCAGGCACACATGCCGACCGATCAGATGCTGATAGCGTTCATCATCCGGATGCACGGCCACAGCCGCGTCGCCGAACATGGTTTCAGGCCGCGTCGTGGCGACAATGATGTGCTTGTCGGGTTCATCGACCAGCGGATAGCACATATGCCACAGATGGCCCTGTTCCTCCTCATGCTGCACCTCAAGATCGGAGACCGCCGTTTCCAGCACCGGATCCCAGTTAACCAGTCTTTTTCCACGATAAATCAGGCCTTCATCATGCAGGCGGACAAAAACCTCACGCACAGCCTCAGACAAGCCTTCATCAAGCGTAAAACGCTCACGCGACCAGTCGCAGGAACAGCCCAGACGTTTCAACTGGCCGACGATGGTGCCTCCGGAATGTTCCTTCCACTGCCACACACGGTCGAGAAAGCGCTCACGGCCCATATCGCGCCGGTGCTGCCCCTCTTTGTCCAGCAGGCGCTCAACCACCATCTGTGTGGCAATACCGGCATGATCGGTACCCGGCTGCCATAGCGTGGCCCGGCCCTTCATGCGCTGCCAGCGAATCAAAATGTCCTGTAAGGTGTAGGAAAATGCATGCCCCATATGCAAGGTCCCGGTCACATTGGGCGGCGGAATCACGATACAATAGGATTCGTCGGCATCTTTGGGCACAAAGGCATCTGAATTCAGCCACTGCTCGGAAATTGCCGCTTCCATCGCATGCGGCTCAAAGGCCTTGGCCAGTTCTTGGGCTTGCTCACTCATCTTGTTTCCTGATTGATCTGTTATCGTCTTACTAAGTTCTAAATATCGCCGGAAGGCTCAGCCGACTGTGCAACATGTTTCCTTACCACCTCTGCAAGCAAAGCATTCAGCATGACGGGAAGCTCTTCCTGCAAGCGCGCATTGACCTCGGCAGTGATTTGTTCAATCAGCCTTTCCGCATCCACGGATGGCACATCAGCAACTGTTTCAAATTCCGAATCGCCAACATCTTCGGCAGGCAAAGGTTCCGCATGCACAAAAACCGTTTCGGCCTCGGTCAGCTCGACACTCGCATCGGCATGTACATCGTCTGCCTGTTCTTCCACGGACTCGTCATCAACAGAAAATGCCAAAGGAAGATCCGGTGTGCTTTCCACCTGCATATCCTCACTGAGCACAATGCGCCTGGCACTTGGCTGAGCCTCGGGGGGCACATCCACTTCTTCTGTATCCGCTTCTACCGGAAGATTGGTTGGATGATCGTCCATGTCGGCTGCATCGGCCGCCTGCTGGAGTTCATCCTCATGTTGTTCGTCCTGACTCGCCTGCAACTCATCGCCGGCCTCGTCGCCCGTGATGTCGGGCGTAGCCGCCTCGATGTTTGCGTCAATCTCGTCATCGTTGGTGGCCGTATCCCTGCGCCGTTTGTCCTTCTGGCCCCGGTCATCCTCGGCCTCGCCTTCTTTAAGCAGGGCATCGATGCTTTTCAGGATATCGTCGATATTGGTGTCGTCAGCCATGCAAGCATGCTACGAATAGCGCGCAGCTTGGCAAAGGTTCCTTGGGCTTATGTGTCGGCAGCACATAACCTGTCCTCATCAGTAGCTCATAAGTTGTCCGGTCTGAAGATTACCCGAGAGGTAATCAGAGATGAGACGAACGACAGTGT
>MNXA01000025.1 GCA_001871195.1 Zetaproteobacteria bacterium CG1_02_55_237 | reverse complement strand
GTTCGATCACGCCGCACACCAACTTCAAGGCAGAGGCTTATATTCTGACCAAGGAAGAAGGTGGCCGTCATACGCCGTTTTTCAATGGCTACCGTCCGCAGTTTTATTTCCGTACGACAGACGTTACCGGTTCGGTGACCCTGCCTGAGGGAACAGAGATGGTGATGCCCGGCGACAACGTTTCGATGATTGTCGAACTGCTGACGCCGATTGCCATGGACAAGGAACTGCGTTTCGCAATTCGCGAAGGTGGTCGTACGGTCGGTGCCGGCGTCGTCACCGAAATCATCAAGTAGGGGGGCTCTAGTGGCTACCGAAACGATTCATATCCGACTGAAAGCATATGATCATCGCATTCTGGACAAGAGTGCGGCTGATATCGTGTCCACTGCCAAGCGCACTGGTGCTATTGTGCGTGGCCCGATTCCTATGCCGACCCGGATTGAGAAATTCTGTGTGATCCGCAGTCCTCACAAGGACAAGGATTCACGCGAGCAATTTGAAATTCGCACCCACAAGCGTTTGCTGGGCATTGATAGTCCGACACCACAGACCGTGGATGCGCTGATGAAACTTGATCTCCCGTCCGGTGTGGACGTTGAGATCAAGCTGTAAGCAGGAGAGAGAAATGGCTGCAGGATTGGTTGCCCGCAAGGCTGGCATGACCCAGATATTTGCTGAAGATGGCGCTGCTGTACCGGTTACCGTGCTGAATGTGGAGCCGTGCCGCGTGGTTGCGCTGCGTACCAGCGAGAACGATGGCTACGATGCGATTCAGGTCGGCTTCGGTGCCGCCCCCCGCGTTCAGTCGCGTGCTGTGCAGGGACATTATGCAAAGCAGGGTCAGGATGCCATGCGTTCGCTGAAAGAGTTTCGTCTGAACAAGGGCGAGAGCTTCGAGCTCGGTCAGGAATTGACCGCCGAGATGTTTGAGGTCGGTCAGAAGATTGATGTGTCCGGCACCTCCAAGGGACATGGCTTCGCCGGCGTGATGAAGCGCTACGATTTTGGTGGCGGTCGTGCCACCCATGGTGCCGAGAAGACACATCGCCAGATGGGTTCCACCGGTCAGTGTCAGTGGCCTGGTCGCGTGTTTCCGGGTAAGAAGATGCCTGGTCATTATGGTGATGTGCGCATCACCACCCAGAATCTGACGATCGTGCGCATTGATGCCGAGGCTGGCCGCATTCTGGTCAAAGGAGCGGTTCCCGGTGCCAAGAGCGGCTATGTTGAACTGCGTCCGGCAGTGAAGGGAGCATAAGATGCCTGAGATTTCAGTTGTTGATCAGAACAACAAACAGGTCGGTAAGCAGAAGCTGAATGATGCAGTTTTCGGCCTTGAGCCGGATGCCGCGTTTGTTCATCGCGTATATTCTGCGCTGTCATTGGCGCAGCGTGCGGGTACGCACAGCACCAAGACGCGTGCCGAAGTTTCCGGTGGCGGCAAAAAGCCATGGAAGCAGAAGGGAACCGGTCGTGCCCGTCAGGGTTCAACACGTTCTGCACAGTGGCGTCACGGTGGTGTTGCGCATGGTCCGAAGCCGCATGGCTATGCCACGCGCCTGAACAAGAATGAGCGTCGCCGTGCCCTGTGTCTGGCTCTGTCCAGTCATGTGCGTGACGGCAGCATCGTTGTGCTCGACAAGCTGGATCTGAAAGAGATCAAGACCAGTGATTTCGTGCAGGTGATGCAGAAATTGGAAATCAGCAATGGCCTGATCGTGCTGGGTGAGGAAAGCCGCGAGGTGATGCTCTCCGGGCGCAATGTGAAGCATGCCAAGATAGTGCTGGACGGGCAGATGAATCTGCACGACTTGTTGAAGTTCGATCATCTGGTGCTGACCAAGGCTGCAATTGAGAAGCTGGAGGGTCGTTTGTCATGAGTGCGACATACAATGATTTCAACATTCTGCGCCGCCCGGTTGTGACCGAGAAGAGCTACACGGCTACCGGTGCAGCTAATCAGTACACCTTCCGCGTTGCTACATCTGCCACCAAGCTGCAGATCAAGCAGGCAGTGGAAAATATTTTTGAAGTCGAAGTCGACAAGGTGCAGGTCATCAACCTGCCAGGCAAGGCAAAGCGTCGTGGTACGCATGCCGGCCGTCGCGCCGACTATCGCAAGGCTGTCGTGCGCCTGGCTGCAGGCCAGACGCTGGAAGTGACGGAAGAGGCATAAGTCATGGCATTGAAAGCATTGAAACCGACAACCAACGGAAACCGCGGCCGCATTGCCGCTGTTAGTCCGGAGCTGTACAAGGGTCGCCCCGAGTCCAGCCTGACCAAGGGCCAGTCCCGCAAGGGTGGCCGCAACAACAACGGTCGTATCACCACCAGGCATCAGGGTGGCGGACACAAGCAGTTGTATCGCATGATTGATTTCAAGCGCGACAACTTCGGCATCCCGGGACGTGTGGATCGTATTGAGTATGATCCGAACCGCACAGCCCATATTGCCCTGATCGTGTTTGCCAACGGCGACAAGCGCTACATCCTTGCTCCGCAGGGCCTGCGTGCCGGCGATACGGTGATGAGCGGTCCGGATGCCGAGATGCGTCCGGGACACGCCATGCAGATCAATCGCATTCGTGTTGGTACCATGCTGCACAATGTTGAGCTGAAGCCTGGCAAGGGTGGCCAGATGGCCCGCAGCGCCGGCATGAGCGTGCAGCTGATGGGTAAAGAAGGCGGCCGTGCTGTCGTGAAACTGCCAAGTGGCGAGTTCCGTCGTGTGGATGACCGTTGCATGGCAACCATCGGTGCTATTGCCAATTCCGATCATTCCAACCGCAAGGTTGGTAAAGCTGGCCGTACGCGTTGGCTGGGTGTTCGCCCGACCGTACGCGGTGTGGCCATGAACCCGATTGATCATCCGCATGGTGGTGGCGAAGGCCGCACCTCCGGTGGCCGTCACCCGGTTACCCCATGGGGCGTACCGACCAAGGGTCACAAGACACGTAATAAGAACAAGGCGTCGAGTCGCGATATTATTCGCCGTCGCAAGCAGAAGTGAGGTAGGTTATGGCGCGTTCACTGAAGAAGGGTCCTTACATCGAGGATTCATTGCAGAAGAAGGTAGATGCCGCAAAAAGCGGAACGCTGAAAGGTGTGATCAAGACCTGGTCGCGTCGTTCCACCATTTCGCCGGAGTTCGTCGGTCTGAACTTTGCCGTGCACAACGGCAACAAGTTCGTGCCGGTGTTCGTCAGTGAGAACATGGTGGGCCACAAGCTCGGCGAGTTCGCACCGACACGCACATTCTACGGCCATGGCGCCGACAAGAAGTCGAAGAGGTAAGTCATGACTGAAGAAGTACGCGCATTAGCGAAAGACAGCCAGATCAGCCCGCAGAAGGCTCGTCTGATGGCCGATGAAATCCGCGGCCTGCCGGTAGGACGCGCCTTGGCTATTCTGTCGCTGTCCCCGAAGAAGGGTGCCCGACTGATTGAAAAGGTGCTCAAGTCCGCCATTGCCAATGCCGAGCAGAATCACGGCATGGATGTGGACGAACTGGTGGTTTCCACAGCACGCGTGGATGCCGCGCAAACACTCAAGCGCTGGCGCCCGAAGGGCATGGGGCGTATCCGCAGGCGTTACAAGCGTCGCAGTCACCTGATGGTGGCCGTGGCCGAGCGCGGCTGAACAAGGAGCGAATGGAATGGGTCAAAAGGTTAATCCGATTGGTTTCCGCGTTGGCGTAACGCGCGGCTGGGAATCTCAGTGGTATGCCGAGAAGAATTTTGGCAAACAGCTGATTGAGGACATCAAGTTGCGTGAGCACGTTAAAGCGCGCCTGAAGCATGCCAATGTTTCGCGCATTGTGATTGAACGTCCTGCCGGACAGATCAAGGTGACGGTGCATACCGCACGTCCCGGTGTGGTGATCGGCAAGAAGGGTGCAGATATCGAGGCGCTGCGCCGTGAGCTGGGTAAGAAGACAGGCCAGGATGTGCAGGTTTACATCATGGAAGTGCGTCAGGCTGAGGCCGATGCGCAGTTGGTAGCCGAGAATATCGCCTTCCAGCTGGAGCGTCGCGTAGCTTTCCGCCGTGCCATGAAGCGCGCTATGCAGGGAGCCCTGCGTATGGGTGCACTGGGTATTCGTGTGTCCTGCTCGGGTCGTCTGGGCGGTGCCGAGATTGCCCGTACCGAAGGTTACCGTGAAGGCCGCGTGCCGCTGCATACGCTGCGTGCCGATGTGGATTACGGTTTTGCTGAAGCACACACCACCTACGGCGTGATTGGCGTCAAGGTGTGGGTATTCCGGGGCGAGAAAATTGGCGTTCCGACCGAAGAAAACGCTGCATAAGCGAGGATAGAGAACCATGCTGCAACCAAAGAAAATCCGTTGGCGCAAGCACCACAAGGAGCTTCAGCGTCTGCGTGGCATCACCCCGCGTGGCGCCAGCCTGAATTTTGGCACCTATGGCCTTAAGGCTGTGGAAGCTGGCCGTATTACGGCACGTCAGATTGAAGCTGCGCGTATTGCCATGACCCGTCATATCAAGCGTCAGGGCCGCATCTGGATTCGTATTTTTCCGGATCTGCCGGTGTCTTCCAAGCCTGCCGAAGTCCGTATGGGTAAGGGCAAGGGCTCGCCGGAGTATTGGGTTGCTGCCGTTCGCCTGGGCCGTATTCTTTACGAGATGGAAGGCGTAGATGAGACAACAGCGCGTGAAGCACTGACGCTGGCTGCTTCCAAGCTGCCTCTGCGCACCAAGATTGTTGTACGTGGAGTTGGACGATGAGCGATATCAAGAAGGCAAAAGAGCTGCGTGGCATGTCCGATGCCGAGCTGAATGAGCGTATTGATGAACTGGCTGCCGAGGGTATGAAGCTGCGTTTTCAGCAGGCTACCATGCAGTTGACCACAACAGCGCGTCCGACGCAGGTGCGTCGCGAAATTGCACGCATCAAAACCATTCTGGCCGCACGTGCGGTGCAGGGAGCATAAGGCATGAGCGATCAGAATATCGAGCAGAAGAGTAACAAGCGCGTGCTTGAGGGCGTGGTAACCAGCAACAAGGCTGAGAAGACCGTGATTGTTCAGGTGGAGCGCAAGTACATCCATCCGCAGTACCGCAAGACAGTGCGCTCGCACAAGAAGTATATGGCACATGATGAAGCCAGCGAGTGCAATATTGGCGATATCGTACGCATTGTTGAGTCACGTCCGCTGTCGGCGCGCAAGCGCTGGACGCTGCAGTCCATTGTACGCCGCGCCGAGCAGTTGTAAGCGACATTTGAAGAACGGGGTTAAGAAATGATTCAGACTGAGACTGTACTTGATGTTGCCGATAATTCCGGCGCACGCCGTATTACCTGCATCAAGGTGCTGGGCGGATCCAAGCGTCGTTATGCACGCGTCGGCGATGTTATCGTCGTGGCTGTGCAGGAGTGCAATCCGGGCGGCAAGGTGAAGAAGGGTCAGGTAACCAAGGCTGTGGTCGTACGTACGGCGAAGGAATTCCGTCGTGCTGATGGCAGTTCCATTCGTTTCGACGGCAACGCAGCTGTGTTGTTGACCAACCAGGGCGAGCCGGTTGGCACGCGTATATTTGGACCGGTGACACGTGAACTTCGGGGCAAGGGATATATGAAAATCATTTCCCTGGCACCGGAAGTTTTGTGAGTCGGGTGCAGGAGAGAGTAATGAGTTCGACGCAATCAACACGTATTCGCCGCGATGATGAAGTCATCGTGATCGCCGGTCGCGACAAGGGTGCGCGCGGCAAGGTTATTCGCCTGATGCCGAGTGAGGGCCTGGCCCTGATCTCCAAGGTGAATATGGTCAAGCGGCATACCCGCCCGACACAGAACAGCAAGGGCGGCATTATTGAGAAAGAAGCCCCCATCGCGATTTCCAACGTGCAGTTTTACTGCCCCAGTTGCAAGGGTGGTGTCCGTCTTGGCGCCAAGGCGCTGGAAGATGGTCGCAAGGTTCGCACCTGCAAAAAGTGCGGCGAAGTGCTGGATCGCTAGGAGACTATGACATGGCACGTTTGAAAGATTTTTATAACAGCGATATCAAGGCGTCTTTGCAGAAAGACCTGGGTATCAAGAATGTGATGGCCATTCCCAAGATCACCAAGATTGTGGTGAACATGGGCGTTGGCGAAGCATCCCAGAATTCCAAGCTGCTGGATGGCGCTGTGGCCGATATGGCTGCTATTACCGGCCAGAAGCCGGTGATCACCAAGTCCCGCAAGTCGATTGCCAACTTCAAGTTGCGCGAAGACATGGGCGTGGGCTGCCGGGTGACGCTGCGTGGCGATACCATGTGGGAGTTTCTTGATCGTCTGGTAAACATTTCATTGCCGCGCATCCGCGATTTCAAGGGTATCAATCCGAAATCCTTCGATGGCCGCGGTAATTATACGCTGGGTATCAAGGAACAGATTATTTTTCCTGAAATCGAGTACGATAAAGTAGACAAAATTCGTGGCATGGATATCACCATCTGCACCACGGCAAGCACAAATGAGGAAGGCCTGGCGCTGCTCAAGCAGTTCAGCATGCCCTTCCGCAACCAGGGATAGGAGCAGAGTCGATGGCAACCAAGGCGTTGATTGCAAAATGCAATCGCAAACCGAAATTTAAGGTGCGTTCGTATACGCGCTGCCAGTTGTGCGGACGTCCGCATTCCGTTTACCGCAAGTTCGGCCTGTGCCGTATTTGCCTGCGCAAGCGTGCCCTGGCCGGTGAGATTCCGGGCATGATGAAGTCGAGTTGGTAGGAGAAACGCTATGATGATGGATCGAATCGCAGACATGCTGACCCGCATTCGCAATGCACAGGGCGCTGGTCTGGAGAAAGTTGAAATGCCGTCCAGCCACATGCTGGAAGCGCTGGGCAACCTGCTCAAGGAAGAGGGTTATGTGCAGTCTGTGAAGTCCTTTAATCACAAAGGTCATCAGCAGCTGCGCCTGGTTCTGCGCTACGACGATGACGGCGCCCCGGTGATTCGCGAGATCAAGCGTATTTCCAAGCCAGGTCGTCGTGTTTATGCCGGTGCCGAAGACCTGCCTCGCGTGTCGAATGGCTACGGTTTGGCGATTATCAGCACCTCAAAGGGTGTGATGTCCGACCGCAAGGCGCGTGAAGCGCATGTCGGCGGCGAAATTCTTTGTACAGTATTTTGAGGTAAGTCATGTCGCGTATTGGAAAACAACCAATTAATCTGCCGTCCGGTGTGACGGCCACGCTCAGCGCCAATTCGGTCACCATCAAGGGTCCGAAGGGCGAAATGAGCTCGCCTCTTTTTGCCGGGATTACGATTGAGCTGGAAGGCAATGTCTTGCAGCTGAGCTGTTCCAATATGGGCGACAAGGTGACCAAGTCCAAGTTCGGCCTGGCGCGTGCGCTGTTGGCCAACGTTGTGACCGGCGTCAGCAAGGGCTTCGAGAAGGTTCTGGAATTGCGTGGCGTGGGTTATCGCGCCCAGGTGCAGGGCAAGAGCCTGAATCTGGCACTCGGTTTTTCGCATCCGGTGGTATACGAGGTTCCGCAGGGCGTTGAGGCCATGGTAGAGCAGAGCCGAATCACGCTTTCCGGCATCGACAAGCAGAAGGTTGGTCAGGCAGCCGCAGAGATTCGCGCCTTCCGTCCGCCAGAGCCTTATAAGGGCAAGGGTGTTCGCTACGTTGATGAGCACGTCAATATGAAGGAAGGCAAGAAGGCCTAAGTCCTACAGGTGATATCGGGAGATATTTGAATGAGTGTGAAGCGTTATGAAATGAATCCGGTTGTGCGCAGGGCTACCCGCGTGCGTTCGCGCGTGAAGGCCTCCGGACGGCTGCGTCTGAGTGTATTCCGCTCTGCACGCCATATTTATGCCCAGGTGATTGATGATGCTGCCGGAAAGACTCTGGTAGCTGCTTCCAGTCTGGATGCGGATATTAAGGGTAATGGCAATTGCGCCACTGCCGGTAAGGTCGGCAAGTTGCTGGCCGAGCGCGCCAAGAAGGCCGGTATCAAGGAAGTGGCCTTCGATCGTGGCAGCTTTCCCTATCATGGTCGCGTCAAGGCGCTGGCCGAAGGCGCCCGCGAAGCCGGGCTGAAGTTTTAGGAGATCTTTGAATGATTAATGCTGACGAACTTGATCTGACAGAAAAACTGGTGTTTGTGAATCGCGTCGCCAAGACCGTGTCTGGTGGCCGCCGCATGGGCTTTACCGCCCTGATGGTGGTGGGCGATGGCAACGGCCATGTCGGCTTCGGCCACGCCAAGGCAAAAGAAGTGCCTGAGGCGATTCGCAAGGCGACTGAAATTGCCCGTCGTTCGATGATTCATGTGCCGCGCAAAAACGGTAGCACCCTTTTCTATGAGGTGATTGGCCGTCAGGATGCATCGCGCGTCATGCTCAAGCCGGCCTCCGAAGGTACCGGCGTGATTGCTGGCAGCAGCGTGCGCGCAGTGATGGATGCCGCAGGTATCCACGATGTGCTGACCAAGTGTCTGGGTTCGCGTAACCCGCTGAATCTGATCCGTGCGACATTCAATGGCCTGAAGGCCATGGAAACCCCGACTCAGATTAAAGCGCGTCGCGGCAAGACCGAGTAGGGAGAAACAGATCATGAGCAAGAAGACAACGATTCGCGTCCGTCAGGTGAAGAGCGGTATTGGCTACGCCAAAGACCAGAAAGCAACCCTGATCGGTCTGGGTTTGCGCCGCATGAATCAGGTGGTTGAACTGGAAGATACGCCGGCCGTGCGTGGCATGATCAACAAGATCTGCCATCTGGTCCGTATTGAGGCTTAAGGAGTTAAAGGCATGAAGCTGAACGAATTGAAAGCAGCTGCGGGTTCCCGTCCAGCTAACAAGCGCAAGGGTACAGGTGTCGCTTCCGGCCAGGGTAAGACAGGCGGACGTGGTCATAAGGGCCAGAAGTCCCGTACCGGCCCGACCGTGGCTCGCGGTTTTGAAGGCGGTCAGATGCCGCTTATCCGCCGCGTTCCAAAGCGTGGTTTTACTCCGATTGCGCGTCAGAATTTTCAGCTGGTTAATGTTGCCCAGCTTGAGCGCTTTGATGCCGGCTCGAAGATTGATGCGGCTGTGCTGTATGAAGCCGGGCTGATTCGCAATGCAGTGGATCCGGTCAAGGTTCTGGCCAGCGGTGAGCTGACCAAGAAGCTGGTGCTTTCCGTTGCGGCTGCATCGAAGCAGGCTGCCAAAAAGGTGGAAGCAGCGGGCGGTAGCCTGACACTTTCCGGAGTCTAATAAGTGTTCGAGCGCGCCAACCAGATGGCGGGTCTTGCCGATATGGGCAAGATACCGGAGCTCAAAAGCAGGATTCTTTTCACCCTGGGCATGCTGGTGGTGTTCCGTATCGGCGCGCATATTCCGGTTCCGGGTATCGATGCCGTTGTGCTGGCCGAGCTGTTCAAACAGGTCTCGGGCACCATGCTTGGCATGTTCGACATGTTTTCCGGTGGTGCGCTTTCCCGTCTGACGATTTTCGCCTTGGGCATCATGCCCTACATTTCTGCAGCTATTATCATTCAGTTGATGACGGTGGTTTCACCGAAGCTTGAACAGCTGAAGAAGGAAGGCGAGGCGGGGCGCAGAAAGATTACCGAGTACACGCGCTATGGCACCGTGTTTCTGGCGTTGTTCCAGTCCGTCGGTATTGCCATCGGTCTTGAGTCTTTCTCGATGAATGGACAGGCCGTGGTGATTGAGCCGGGTATGGCATTCCGCTTGATGACCGTTATTACCCTGACTGCAGGCACCGTGTTCCTGATGTGGCTGGGCGAGCAGATTACCGAGCGTGGTATCGGCAACGGTATTTCGATGATCATCTTTGCCGGTATTGTTGCCGGTCTGCCTGCTGCTATCGGTGGCACCCTGGAGTTGGCCCGTACCGGCGAATTCACCGCATTTACAGTTCTTTTCCTGTTTGCCATGGCTATTGCCGTAACCGGCATCGTGGTGTGGTTCGAGCGTGCCCAGCGACGCATTCCCATTCAGTATGCCAAACGACAGGTGGGTAACCGTTTGTATGGTGGCAAGGCATCCTTTCTGCCGCTGAAGGTGAACACCGCCGGTGTGATTCCGCCGATTTTTGCCTCCAGTCTTATTCTTTTGCCGGCAACCTTTGCGCAGATAACCAAGAATGCCGAAGGCTTTGGCTGGCTTGGTGATGTGTCTGCCCTGCTCAGCCCAAACAGCTGGCTTTACCTGACGCTGTTTTCGTTGTTGATTATCTTTTTCTGCTTCTTCTATACGGCGATTGTGTTTAATCCAAAAGACACAGCCGATAATCTGAAGAAGAACGGTGGTTTTATTCCGGGAATTCGTCCGGGCCAGAAAACAGCCGAGTATATTGATTCCGTGTTGACCCGTTTGACCGTAACTGGCGCAGCCTATGTCACACTCGTCTGCCTGCTGCCACAGTGGTTGATTTCCGAACTTTCCGTGCCGTTTTATTTTGGTGGTACCAGTTTGCTGATTGTGGTGGTCGTAACCATGGACACCATGGGTCAGATTCAGTCGCATCTTTTGTCCCACCAGTATGAGGGACTGATGAAACAGGCCCGCCTGAAAACAGGTCGCTGATGCACATCGTCCTGTTCGGACCGCCGGGTGCCGGCAAGGGAACGCAGGGCGACCGTCTGGCGGAAGCCTTCGGAATCATCCACATTGCCATGGGCGATTTGTTGCGCAAGGCGGTCACAGATCAAACATCACTCGGATTAAAGGCCAAGGCCAGTATGGATGCCGGCAAGTTTGTTCCCGATGATGTGGTGATTGGCATGATCGAGGAGCGAATTACAGCACCTGCGGCGGCCAATGGTTTTATTCTCGACGGCTTCCCGCGCAATGTGGTACAGGCCGAAGCGCTCAATGCGATGCTGCATGAGCATGACCTCGATCTGGATTGCGTTGTTTTTCTGGATGTGTCGGAAAACCTGCTCGTTGAACGCCTTTCCGGAAGGTTGTTGTGCAGGGCTTGCGGTTTTGGATTTCATCGGCATTATTCGCCCCCCCGTGAAGAAGGTCGTTGTGACCGTTGCGGTGGAGAGTTGTATCAGCGTGACGATGATCGCGAGGACGTGATTGTACAGCGGCTGCATGTGTATCAAGAGCAGACAGCCCCATTGCTGGATTATTATTCACATCAGCCTTTTTTCCGCACGGTGAGTGCAGATATCGGTGTGGATGAAGTGTACAAACGTTTGGTCCTGGCGATTAAGGACGCGGGTTAAAGGACTGGTTATAGAGCATGGCGAAAGAAGATATTATTGAAATGTCGGGTGAAGTGGTTGAAAAGCTTCCCAATGCCATGTTTACGGTCAAGCTGGAAAACGGTCATGAGGTACTGGCCACTATCTCCGGGAAGATGCGCAAGTTTTATATCCGCATCCTGCCGGGTGATAAGGTCACCGTGGAAATTTCACCCTACGACCTTTCCCGCGGCCGCATCAGTTATCGCGAGAAGTAAGAAACACGTCCGCTCACGCGGGCAGGAGGAAGTATGAAGGTTCGGGCATCGGTCAAAAAGATGTGCACCAAGTGCCGTGTTATCAGGCGCCGGGGTGTCATTCGCATTATTTGCGACAATCCGCGTCACAAGCAGCGGCAGGGTTGAAATTGAGCTTGCGGAGAAAGGGTGTCGCCGTTACTATCGCGCGCCCTTTCAGGGTGTGTGCGTTGGCAGTGAACTGCTCAGCGCCGGGTAAGAGACAGGAGGCATAAGTGGCACGTATTGCCGGAGTAAACATTCCAACCCAGAAGCGCGTAGAAGTCGCGCTGACCTATATTTTTGGTATCGGGTTGACCAGTTCGCAGAAGATTCTGGCCGCGGCCAAGGTGAGTCCTGAGACTCGCGTCAAGGATCTGACCGACGATGAGGTAGCCAAGATTCGCGGCATCATCGACAAGGATTATACTGTCGAGGGCGATTGCCGTCGTGAGTTTTCATTGAGCATCAAGCGCTTGACTGATCTTGGTTGCTACCGTGGTCTGCGCCATCGCAAGGGTCTTCCTGTGCGCGGCCAGAACTGCAAGAACAATGCCCGTACCCGCAAAGGCCCACGCCGTGCGATCGCCGGCAAGAAGAAGTAAGGACGAGGTAGAGTTATGGCAGCTCCAAAGACAGCGCCCAAAAAACGCGCCCGCAAGAACATCGCCAATGCCGTTGCGCATATCAAGGCGTCGTTCAACAACACACTGATCAGCTTCACCGATGAAGCCGGCAATACCATCTGCTGGGGAACCGCTGGTGCCGCTGGTTTTAAAGGCTCGCGTAAGAGCACGCCGTTTGCCGCTCAGGTGGCTGCTGAAGAGTGCTGCCGCAAGGCCATGGATCATGGTGTGAAGAATGTGGTCGTGCTGGTGCGCGGTCCGGGTTCCGGTCGCGAGTCTGCGATTCGCGCTATTGCCGCCTCAGGTCTGAATGTGACGTTCATTCGCGATGTCACCCCCATCCCGCATAATGGTTGCCGCCCTCCGAAGCGGCGCCGGGTTTAGGAGTTTAAACGATGGCTCGCTATATGGATGCCAAGTGCCGGCTTTGCCGTCGCGAAGGTGAAAAGCTTTTTCTGAAGGGTAGCAAGTGCTATTCCGACAAATGCGCAATTGAACGCCGCCCGTATGCACCGGGTATGCATGGTCAGGGCCGTCGCCCGGGCCGCGCATCCGATTACGGTCTGCAGTTGCGTGAGAAGCAGAAAGTGAAGCGTATTTACGGTCTGCAGGAAAAGCAGTTCCGCAAGTACTTCCAGGATGCTGACCGCATGCAGGGCGTCACAGGTTTGAACCTGCTGCATCTGCTCGAGTCCCGTCTTGATAACATCGTTTTCCGCATGGGTCTGGCCAGTTCACGTACCGAGGCCCGTCAGATCGTTCGCCATAAGCATATTCTGGTGAATGGCGGCGTGGTGAATATTCCGTCCGCTCGTGTGCAGGTTGGCTCGCGCATCACCCTTGCCAAGGTTGCTGCCGATCATCTGCGCATCACAGCCTCTGCCGAGGCTGCCGGTCAGAAGGGTATCGCTGAATGGCTGGATGTCGATCTGCAGGCCAAGCAGGGAAGCTTCCGTGAGCTGCCAGCACGTGATCAGCTTGATTCGTCTATCCGTGAACAGCTGATTGTCGAACTGTACTCCAAGTAAGTTACAGGAGATTTAAGCATGAAGTTGATTAAACCGCGCAAGGTTACGGTTGAAGATATCGTTCCGGGACGTACTGCGAAGATTACCTTCGAACCGCTGGAGCGCGGCTACGGCACGACTTTCGGTAACAGTCTGCGTCGCATGCTGCTGTCGTCGCTGTCAGGCGCCGCTGTAACCCAGGTTCGCATTGACGGTGTGTCGCATGAGTTCGACACCATCAAGGGTGTACGTGAAGATGTCATGGACATCATGCTGACCCTGAAGACAGTCGATCTGAAGTCGGATGACGGTGAACGTCATGTGCTGAAGATCAACGCCAAGGGTGCCGGCAAGGTAACCGCAAGGGACCTGAAGGGTTCCGGTGCCGTGCACGTACTCAACGGCGATCTGATTCTGGCCCATCTGAACGAAGATGGCGTGCTGAACATGGAAGTCACCGTGGAAAGCGGCTTCGGCTACGATCCGGCGCAGAATCGTGAAGGCGACGAGCGTCCTGCAGGAACCCTGCTGGTGGATGCTTCATTTTCCCCGATTCGCCGCGTGGCTACTCGCGTTGAGAATGCCCGTGTTGGACAGGACACCAATTACGACAAACTGATTATGGAAGTGGAAACCAACGGTGCCTTGTCACCTGAGGAAGCCATTCATCAGGCAGCCTCCATCATCAAGGATCAGCTGGCTGTGTTCGTCAGCTTCGATGCCATTGAGCGCGAAGAGGTTGAGGCCGACACTGCAGTGAATCTTGAGGACCTGCTGCGTCAGCCGATCGATCATCTTGACCTGTCGGTGCGTTCGATGAACTGCCTGAAGAGCGACAACATTTTCTATGTTGGCGATCTGGTTATGCGCAGCGAGCAGGAAATGCTGCGTACTCCGAACTTCGGTCGCAAGTCGCTGACAGAAATTCGCGAGGTGCTGGACAAGATGGGTCTGGATCTCGGTATGCAAATTGATAACTGGCCGCCGCAAGATCTGCCGGCCATTACGGAATAAGCGGGGATATTACTATGCGCCATCGCAAACATCATGGCTCTCTGGGTCTGGTCACGGGTCACCGTCGTGCACTGCTGGCCAATCTGGCCTCAGCGCTGATCACCCACGGCCGTATTGAAACCACACAGGCCAAGGCTCGTGCGGTTCGTCCGTATGTTGAGAAGCTCATCACCCTGGGCAAGAGCGGCGATCTGCATTCGCGTCGTCAGGCTCTGGCCAAATTGCGTCATCGTCCGATTGTGGACAAGCTGTTCGATGACATCGCCACTGCTTATAGCGATCGTCCCGGCGGTTATACGCGCATCATCAAGACCGGTTTCCGCGTCGGCGATGCTGCTCCGATGGCACTGATTGAGCTGGTTGAAGCTGGTTATGCAGCCAAGCCAGTCAAGGCTGCGAAGCCTGCTGCCAAGAAGGAAGCTGCACCTGCCAAGAAGGAAGAAGCTGCACCGGTTGAGGCTGAAGTAGCGGCTGCCGCTGCTGATGAAGCAGTTGAAGCTGTCGCTGAAGTTGCTGTTGAAGCAACAGAGGCAGAAGAAACCAAGGCTGCCGATAAGTAAATCGGTTAGCACCGAAATAAAAGGCCCCGCATTGCGGGGCCTTTTTTTATGGCTCACCCGCGAGCAAGTTCCATGTTTAGAGCAATCCATGTCCCATCCTTATGGGATAGACAGTTTAACCCATTACCATAATTCTACGTTGAGTCGATTCATCAGGGAGGGGGTATGAGAATCGGTATAAAGGGACCGACCCCGGCATATCTCAGAAGGCGAAGAAGCGAAGTCCGAAGGGAAATCGAAAAGGTGGGAATTAAGTGTATTTAGTAAACTGTCACCGTAATTTTCCATTGGGTTGAATGGGGGGATGAATCCGTTTGGGTATGTTGGTGGGAATCCTATTTCGTGGATTGATCTGTTTGGTCTGAGACAATACAGCAGTTCAGCGGAAGCTTCGGCTATGGCAACCGCCGAAGCAATGGGGCAAATTCCGGGGCAATATCCAGACAACCCTGAGGACTTAAGAAATCTAGCGGCTATTACAGGGGTGGGGGCGGTATTTGCATATGAAACTATTGGTGTACTCACGCTCTCAACCATTACCCTCCATCTGATGGCTAATGACCAATATGGCGTTGCTCTTGATCTCTTAGGTGTATACACCGGCATAATAGGCCATGGTCTTGGAATGGCTGATAACGTTGCATCATGGTTTGCCTTCTGGACCACCCAGATTACAGGGTCGATAGACCCACAAAATGAAGTTGAAAAGGAATGCCCATAAGATGAAAAAAAAACAGACAATCCTTATCTGGATAATTGTTGTTTCATATATATTGCTGGGCCTTTTGATTGGGCTGTCATATGACGCAAACATTGATTCTGCATCATATTGGCTTCCATTAATTATCTCGGTCTGGTTCTCATATAATTTGGTGGCTTATTATCTTAAGCTACCCATGTTTTTTGCATATGGATCAAGGAATGATCCAGATAGCAGTAAAATAGAAAGGGTCGGAGGTGCAATCTTTTCAGCAATTGGAATTGCGGTTGGCATATATTTCTGGTGGAAAGGATTGTAATCAATGGCAGAGCTGGGCAGATCTGCAAAGAGCTGGGGGGTAAGGAAAATCGAAAATCGGGGAAGAAGAAGCCGGGGTCGGACCACGATAAGAAGAAGCCGGGGTCGGGCCACGATAAGTGATTGAAGTATAAGGTATTGTCGTCTAAATATGGGGAATTTTAATGCTTAGGAGCATCTTTTCGAGGTTTAAAAGGGGCTTCTAAGGATACGGGGGGGGGCAGGTGCCAAGAGCGAATCGCCATCATATTCCAGGCCAGATATGGCATATCACCCATCGCTGCCATCAGCGACAGTTCCTGCTCAGGTTTTCCAAGGACCGCAAGCGCTGGTTGCAGTGGCTCTTCGAGGCTAAAAAGCGGTTCGGCCTGTCGATACTTGATTACATGGTTACCTCCAATCATATCCATCTTCTAGTGGTGGATGACGAGAGCAATGCGATATCCAAAAGCCTGCAACTTATTGCTGGAAGAACAGCCCAGGGGTTCAACCAAAGGAAAGGGCGAAAGGGGGCTTTCTGGGAAGATCGATACCATGCGACGGCCATAGAGGGCGGAGAGTATCTGCTGCGATGTCTGGTATATATCGATATGAACATGGTGCGCGCCGGGGTCGTATCGCACCCGTCGGAGTGGCCGCATAGCGGTTACCTAGATATTCAGACTCCGCCTGAGCGCTATGGTTTGATTGATCTAGAAAGGCTGATTGAGATCACTGGTACGGCCAGTCATGAGCAGTTGAAGGAACAGCATAGGGATTGGGTTGACCAAGCAGTTCGGGGTGATGCGAACGCACGACATATTGAATGGACGGAAGCAGTAGCTGTGGGAAGCATTGGCTTCGTCGAGGACTTGAAAGCACGCTTGGGCTATGCGGTAGCGGGCAGGAGGGTTCAACCGGCGGGAGGCACCCAGATGTTACGGGAACCTGAACTGGCTTACGGTGCCCATTTGGGTGCTGAAAAGCAGTGTTTAAGCCTTGAAAACACTGTTTATTTTGACATAAATAATGAGGAATCAATATGTTAGCTTGGTCCGACCCCGGCAATTTACAGTATTTCGATGCCGAGACAGGACTGAACTACAACTATCAGCGGACCTACGATCCAACTCTGGGCCGCTACACTCAAAGCGATCCGATTGGGTTGAATGGGGGGATGAATACGTTCGCTTATGTGGCTGGAAATCCTTTGTCGTGGATTGATCCTTTTGGGCTTGCTGAGATATGTAGAAATTTCGATTCTTACGGGCAGGCTAATGCGAATGCTATGGATAAATTCTATGGGCGAGGAAGCGAGGTATATCAAGACAATCCGCAGGATATGAAGAATATCATTACCATCATATCTGTTGGGGCAACAGTTTTTATGAGCGCCCCACTTACTGCAATCTCTATGATTGGCCAGTATGCAACGGGGGATATAGATGGTGGCACCTCTAACGTCGTTGGAGTTCTCGCTGGTTATACAACTGAGTATGTTGGAGGATCGTCCCGTGCAGCGTCATTAATCGGTGCGGGAGTTGGAGGGTTGGTTGAAAGTACAGCGACTAAGTAAATTAAGAGCCATTGTCGGGATAGCAGCGCTCCTCGGCGCCTTGGGAATCATGGGGATTTATTTTAATGAGGCGAACAGTCATAGGCCTGGGTATTGGCTTGGCTTGGTTATATGTGGGTGGTTCTTATATAATATTTCCGCATATTATTTGAAATGGACCATGCATTTTGGAATCGGAGGTTTTCTATCTTATGAAGAGCATCCGCAAGAAAGAATGATTGGATTGGTTAGTTCAATTGTTGTCGTTTGCGGGGTGCTCTGGGTATGGGTCAGTCGTTTTCTCATTGGTTGAGATTACTGGACTAATCAGAGGCCGGTAGGCCGGGGTCGGACCAAGGTAAGTTTAAGTATAGGGGTCAGGTCTTGCAATGCGACAATTGAGAGATATGTTGGTGCAATGGCAAGGCCTTTGAGAGTCGAGTATCCCGGAGCGATCTATCACGTTACCAGTCGCGGCAATGCGCAGTCGGATATTTATCTTGATGATGCAGATCGGGAATCGTTTCTAACAACTTTATCGGAAGTAGTGTCCCGCTTTGGCTGGATCTGCCATGCATATTGCCTGATGAGCAATCATTACCACCTTGTGATCGAAACTCCTAAAGCAAATCTGGCGCTGGGGATGAGGCAATTGAACGGGGTTTATACGCAGCGGTTCAATCGGGCGCATCATCGGGTCGGACATGTTTTTCAGGGGCGATATAAAGCAATACTTATTGAGCGGGATGCCTATCTGTTGGAGCTGAGCAGGTATGTTGTGCTCAATCCTGTGCGGGCAAAGATGGTGAAAGATGTTAGCCAATGGCCGTGGAGCAGTTATCGGGCAACAGCAGGTATGATCGCGTGCCCTTTATGGTTGAGCGTTGGGTGGATTCTGGATCAGTTTGGCAGTGAGAAGAGTCGGTGTGTTGAGCGGTTCATACAGTTTGTGGCAGATGGTGTTTCGGCGAGTGTTTGGGAATCGTTAAATCAACAGGTTTATCTTGGCAATGATGATTTTGTTGAGGGGATCAAGTTGGAACTGAGCGATGTCAGGAAATCGTCGGAAGTGCCGAGAGTGCAATGGCAAACGTCGGGAAAGAATCTGGCGGAATATGAGAGCTTGTATGATGATCGAGGCGAGGCGATGGCACGCGCATATCTTGAGGGAAATTATCGCATGAATGAAATCGCTGACTATTTCGGAGTTCACTATGCAACGGTGAGCCGGGCAATCAAAAAACGGGAAGGTAATGTATGATTGCAAGACCTGACCCCGAATGTGATAATTAGGGGGAGTGGACAGTTTCCCTTCTGGTTAAATCCTTATAATGTACAAGGCCCATTTTTAATACCCATATGGCTAAGCCATGCTATATTTGCTCGCGTGATGGGGATGAGAGATGACGAATATATTTAATTTTATGCTGAGTGTTGGGTTCCATGACTGGTGCTGAGGAATTAAAAGCTTCGAGCGAAACAAGCCAGGAGGACTTGCTCAGATACGAGCAGGTCAAGCTTCTCTATGGGGCTATTCCTGTTTCCATTGTTGCCACGCTTATAAGCTCTCTTGCCTTGGTTGTTGTTGAGTGGAAAGTCGTTGATCACACCATGCTCATTGGCTGGCTGGTCGGCCTTCTCATCATTTCAGCGGCCAGGGTGCTCACCACTGTTGCCTACCGCCGGGCCCAGCCGAAGCCAGCGCAAACATCCATGTGGGAAAAGTTTTTTCTTGTTGGCACTGTTGCGTCAGGTGTTTTCTGGGGTAGTGCTGCATTGATCGTGTTCCCGGAGAATTCGCTGCCCCATCAGCTTTTTCTGGTTTTCATCGTTGGCGGCATGTGCGCCGGAGCAGTGACATCGCTATCGCCCATAAGAAACATGGCACTCAGTTTCCTGCTGCTGGCATTAACGCCTCTGATTGTTCGCTTTTTACTGGCCGGGTCCGAGATGTCTATAGCCATGGGCTTGATGCTATTGGTGTTTCTCATCCTTGTTTCATTCAATGCGATGTTGGCAACAAATAGAGTTGTCCGGTTTTAGAGCACAAGGGTTGTCCGGTTTGGTTTTGGTTCATATTGCTGCCTTCAGCCTTGGTAGTGGTAGTTCCGGCTTGCTGGCCTTGGGCTTCAGAAGAGGCTGAAACTCGGCGAGTTTTCTTGGCCCGTGGAAGATGGCCATGCTGCCATCGGTATAGCAGTGAACACGCACTCTGGCTTTGACATAATGGTGTCGGTATTCATTGCTGGGGATTTGCAGGGTTCTGCCCTCAAAGCTGACGGTGTTGTCTTTGTTGACTGTGCGTTCGTGCTTCT
>MNXA01000004.1 GCA_001871195.1 Zetaproteobacteria bacterium CG1_02_55_237 | reverse complement strand
CAACATGGAGCCGAGCATGAGCCGTAGGGGCAACTGCCATGACAATGCAGTAGCTGAAAGCTTCTTTCAACTACTCAAGCGGGAAAGAATCAGAAGAAAAACCTATTCGACCCGTGATGCTGCAAGGCAGGATATTTTCGACTACATCGAAATGTTCTACAACCCGGTAAGAAAGCATGGTTATAATGGCAACCTGTCGCCGATCGAATTTGAACGGCGATATTTTGAAGAGCTCAAAAGTGTCTAGTGAAATGGTGGCGATTCACTATCCCGCCAAATCTAAATGAAATACTCAATGCTGTTGATGAGATCGCGAACAAAACATCTGTAGAAGGTGAATATGAGGAAACTTCGTTTACTGAGGAACTTGATGTAACTGGACAGTCTCTAGACCTCAACAACGACCTATTTGAAACAGTGGATATGCCCCACAAATGGTTCCGATTGGATATGGAAATACCGCCACTTCTTCTTGACCCTTACGCGACGGAAGATGTGCGACACGAGCAAATTGATGCTCACGAATTGTCGATGGCGGCTGCCATACAGAACCAAATTATGTTGTGGTTAGAAGATGATGACACACAGATTGGAGGAAAGCTTTGGGCTTACCGTAGTGGCGTGTCGATTAAACCCAGCCAATGCAGAAACTGGGAAGAATTTCTAAAGCAAATTAGACAGAGCGATAGTAAGCCTGCAGTGCCTTTGCTCAAAATTTGCTGGGATATTTCGGCATCTCCTGACTGGCTAGATCAATCGACAATCAACATTCACATTGCGCTTGAAAATCAAAGTCCCGAACCTAAGACGCTAAGAAACGAAACAGAAGTTTCCATTTTCGGAGTAAGCCTGAACCTAAACTTACCTCGGAAAATTCATCATGCACTGCGTCTTGATCGGGTCAAACCATCCTACAGATACAACAGACATTTGAACTATCCCGCCATCGGGTATAACGGAGCTGTTCAAGACCGTTCGACCGATCAAGAGATGGTTAAACTTAGCACGACATGGATGCCTCGCTATCACCAGCCCAAGATCATCCCTATCAGTTATGCGGGGGTGGTCAGGAACATCCGCGCCTTATCGAAATCAGATTGCCTCGCAGGTCTCGAACCAATTACCGTAGCGTTTGAGAATTGGCTATCCAATTTAGGAGAACATGTTGATCTCGATGAGGGCATTGAAGGCAATGAGGAAGCCATCAACCGTGAGCAGAAGAAATTCAATGAAGACCTTGTCAAATGGCGTATTGAGAAAGAGGCAATCGAGGCGGGCATCTCCCTACTAAGGGAATCGAAAAAACACTGGCAGAAAAGAGGGCTACAAACTGATCTGAAAGCTGCACCTTTCGAGGCATGGTTAGCCATGAACGAGTCAATGGCCAATCATATGAGGGTTCGCATCAAGAACGACAGTGCTGAATGGCGACTATTTCAAATAACCTTTATTTTGGCCAACTTGCCTGCCGTTGTAACCAGAATGAATGAGTTTTCCCATCTCTATCGCGAATCCCGTGATGACGCGGTAACGCTTCTCTACTTTGCCACGGGTGGGGGTAAGTCGGAAGCGTTTTTCGGCCTGTTATTATTCACGCTATTTTTAGACCGGCTACGTGGTAAGAAGTTCGGGGTATCCTCAATGATTCGGTATCCTTTACGTTTACTGACAATTCAGCAGGCTCAACGTGCTGCCAAGGTACTGGCCCAGGCTGAACTAGTCAGACAGAAGTACCATTATGATGGGCAACCATTTTCCATTGGGTTCTGGGTAGGGAGCGGAGGCACCCCGAATCACCTTAAGGCAAAGGGGGTATCTGATGTTCCTGAAATTGATAAGGTAAAGTCTTCTGAAGAAAAGCTGAGAGAATCAGACGCCAAATATTCCGCTGCGATCAAAGCTTGGAATAAGTTGCCATCCTGTCCATTCTGTGGTGGACCAACTGGGTTGAGGCGGTTCCCAAAGATGGGGGGCACTTTGGGACACCTATGCGCAAGTGAATCCTGCGCCTGGAACAACGGCGAATTTAAACCGCTACCTTTCTACATCTGCGACGAAGACATATATGATCTAGCCCCATCAGTGCTTTTGGGCACCGTTGATAAGTTGGCTTTGATAGGACATTCCGCACGAACAATTCGACGCGTAATGGGGATGTTTGGCACAGCGCCTTGGCAAGATAAAGCCACAGGTAGACTTTATATTCCCAATAACTTTGAACTCAGGGACGGCCCAGAAAAAAAAGATGCACAACCATTGTTCCCCGCGTATCAAAGCGGAGTAAAGCTATTTCACGACCCCTTCCCTGCTCTGCTCATTCAGGACGAAGCACACTTACTGGACGAGTCGCTAGGCACATTCTCAGGCCTGTTTGAATCTACGCTGGATGCAATGTTTGAGAGCTTGTCATATTGGATGAAGGGCGTTGTGGCTATTGATGCTGGCGAGCGCAGGAGAAGGGCTAAAGTTATTGCTGCGTCTGCAACGGTTGCAGAACCCGAACGACAGCTTGAGCATTTATATCAACGACATATTCCTGCACTGCAGTTCCCATACCCTGGTCCGGATATCTACAAATCCTTTTATGCCAGCCCTCAGGACCCTCCTTCGGATGAAGCGCTAAGGTTAGCTTTGCCTCCGTCAGAGACTGAATTGAGGTCAAGGCTGGCCCGAATCTACTGTGGATTTATGACTAATGGGCGTCCCCACACAACCACGACAGTCATACTTCTTGCCAACTTTCACCTATCGATTACAGAGCTGTTTCAAAAACTAACCAGTGATGAAACAACTGAACAGGAGCTGGCTAGACGGCAGCTTTTTGATCATTTGTCTGACAGCCCTATTAAGTCGATTCTTGTTGCCAAACTTAAGTCGGCAACTGTGGAGGAATTGGCAACTCTCATCGATCTTCATCGCATTTCGCTAACGTATGTCACCAACAAGAAAGGTGGCGATCAAATCATGTCAGCTGAATCTGAAGAAGTAAGAAAGCTACACAAGGCTCATGGGTATCAGATTGATGCACTTATTACTCGCCTGATTACTGGAGCAATTGACCAAGGTGAAATACAAGAAACCGTTCAAACGGCGCAGATGCGCGTCGATCCCGGAAAACCCTTTCCTCCTATGGATGAGGCATTGCGCTCTATCGTGGCGACTTCGGCAGTGTCCCATGGCGTAGACATTGAAGAACTGAATTCAATGTTCTTTGCTGGAATGCCCTCGGACATTGCCGAGTATATTCAAGCGTCCTCACGTATTGGCCGAACTCATGTTGGCTTTTGCGTCTTGATACCAACACCTCAACGTCGTCGAGATCGCTATATTGTTGAAGTATTCGATGTCTTTCACCGTTTTCTAGAACGCATGGTCCAACCAGCGGCTATTGACCGATGGGCGGAAAAAGCCGTTCAAAGGGTTATTCCTAGCATTTTCCAGGCGTGCCTATGTGGTGTCTGGGCAGCACGGAATTTCATGAGACTGGAGGAAATAGACAAACAGAATTGGAAAACCAATGCGGATATCCGTGATTTCTTGCCAGAGTATCAAAATAACAAGAAACAATTCCTCGACCAAGTATCCGAGTTTGTGTCCCTAGCCATTGGTTTAAAGGATGGCTTTGCCCCTCAAGGGGAGGACTATTACAAGGCTGAAGTTCGAAAACGCGTCCGAGAGATGTTTCTGGAAATGGAAGAGGAACAGAACAGGAACAGCTCTCTCAGAACCTACTTTGATCAGAATGTTAGCTCTCTGTTAAAACCTATGACCTCACTGCGAGATGTCGATCAGGCAGGACTGATTCGCCTTGCCAGGAAAGATGTCAACGGAGCAAAACTAACTGATGAGGATGCTAGGGCCGTAATGGCCTTTGTGCGCCATGGTTACGCGGAAGTGGGCGATGAAGAATAAGAAATTGGGGGAAGGAGAAATTAGTGGCATATGATGACGAGATAAAGAAACCATCCGCTCCAACCATGTCGCGGTCGCGAGGGCAGTTGGCGAGTGCATATGCCCCGGGAGCCTTCTTTACCTTTGAAGGTGGCCTAGGCTCTTGCATAGCCCTACCAGGTAGGTCGAGCCAATTCGATGAAGCGCACTTAGCAGGGCCCGTTAAGACGCAAATTTTGACCAGACTAGATGAGGCTCTCTCCGGTTGGTTTGAGCGCGCCTATAATTGTCGTCCCGCTGATGCAAACAACCGTATTAATGCCGAACTTTGCATCGACAACGCCTTGCTAAATGATACCCATACCAGCGTTCAACAAGTGGACCGCGGGCGGCTCATTTTTCTGAATCCAAGTGACATGGGGTATGCTCCCGCTCCACTGTCCTTTGTTTGTAACCACTGCATGCTTTTCATGAATTTCAAGAACGTTAATGAATTCAAGAAAAACCGCACTCTTCTCACCAACTCTAAGTGCAGGTCAGAAAAACATGACCACTGTCAGTGGAGACAGCTCGACGTCATCTTCGTTCATTGGTCGGGCAACTGGGAGCCTGTGATTCCTGGCAAATATGATTGGGATGGCACAAATCACAGATTACGGGAACCTATCAACGCATGCAGACTTTGCCATGGCAAAGACTTTTTTCTCAATACTACTTCGCCAAGCATCGGCAACTGGTTTTTCAAATGTGCGAACCCTGCTTGCAATGACGTGGATAGCAGAGCTTGGTTAAAAAATGACCGTGTAACAATCGAAATTTTGAAAGACGAATTCCCTCAACGGATTGGCGAAGCTCGTATGGAACCGATCTCTTACAGAGCCTCCTCAGCATTTTACGCTCATTCGGAACAGTTTGTCCTATTTGTGAATGAGCAGGACGAATTCCTTAGATTGCTAGACCCCAGTAAGGCGATTGAATTATCAAACTTCATTGCTAGCCAATTTGGTTACGGCAAAGCCAGACCTAGCATGGAGGAGATTGAAGCAGAGTTAGTACAACGCGGATACGAGACTGAATGGAGCGATTACGTTCAACAGAAAGCAACGCTTGACGTTGCCAAACAACAAATGACGAAATTAGGACCAGCTGGAGAGGGGATGCAGCCTGTCATTGATATGCTGGAGAAAAACGTGCAACAAAAAGTCGATGGCTGGTTCAAAGGCAATCCTCCATTGCTCAAAGAAATAAATGAGCTACCGCAAGTTATTCAATCCCTTTTGGTGAACAGGAGTGAATTTTCAAGCCGATACGATCCATTCAGGTTGGCAGTAGAACATGAAGCATTAAAGCGCTACAAACTTAGTGCGCCTGTCATGGGGTCAGGGCGTCGGCCATTCGTCCGGTTTGATGCTTTAGACAACGATTTAGCCCCTCAAGACAAGGATGAACAGCAGAGGCAAGAGACCTCGACTAGAACGCTGCTGTCACGACTTGGGCTTAAAACGATGGGGCTGATACGAGAATTCGACCTTTGCCGGTTCACATATGGCTTTTCTCGTGTACAAGCAGTCCCTCACTTCGAAAAACGCAATATGCAGATGCCAGTCAAACTCAATCTTTTCCCCACGATCAGAGATGAAATAGGCGCAAAGCATCCAATTTATGTTATTACACAGGCAAATGAAGCCATTTACGTTCAGCTAGACCAAGATGCAGTCTATCAATGGCTCGAGCATGTTAGCCCTGCTGACCTATTTAAATGGAACGCACTCGAAGGGACACCACTTGGTGCCTGCTTATTGGAGAGGGCTCGACCATTTGGACGCTACCTTGATCGGTTGAGTGCACGCGGAGAATCTTCAGCGTATCTCTATGTGTACACCTTGTTACATACTTATTCCCATGTTTTGATGAAAGCAATTGCTGAACACTCTGGCTTAGATTTAGGTTCGTTGAGTGAGTATCTCTTTCCAGCAGATTTAGCCTTCGTGGTCTACCGAAATGGAACCACCATGGATTTGGGCAACTTGTCTGCCCTATGGCGTAACGAAAATGAACGTTTTCTTCGACATCTTCTTGAACCCAAGGCTTTGATATGCAATTCAGGAAGCCTTTGTGATGCTAATCCAAAAAATCCAGGTGCCTGTCCGGACTGTATCCTTGTTCCAGAGACGTCCTGTCTGGCTATGAATCAACTACTTAGTCGATCCGTTCTGCGAGGTGGGCCAGCACCACGAGAAGATGGTGATCATCAGAATCACATTCCAGGTTTTCTGCAAGTTGTTAACAATGCTCTTTGATGAACAACTACGGCTAGCCTTCATCCAGCTAGCTAAGCAGCCGGATACTGCAATGGCTGTTTGCGTGGCGGCTGCGGATGGAAGGTTTGTAGGAAATACAGACTTGTATGCGATATGCACAAAGGCCGGGGTTCCGCAGAGCAGTAGTTATCAGGTCGAAAAAGTTCTGGCTTCTGGGGCGACCATTGGAGTGTTTAGAAAACAATCTGAGCTTAATTGGGGCACCGTTGAAGGAGTGGATTACCGTACTTTGGCACTTTTACTTGGAGGAGCCACTCTTTACCGGGACCACATATTCAAACCTGACAACTTGGTGGATGTCGTTCTCACCACCCCCCCGAGGCCCTCGAAACTCGAGTGGGCTCTAGATGCCATGGGTTATCGGGCGTCATTCTTGGAAAATACCGAGGAGATATTCACAGATTTAGCAACTAGGTCTACCAATAGATTTCTTATTATGACTCCCTTCATCGACAATGAAGGCGGCAAGAAGATTTGCCAGCTGTTCAATAAAGTTCCCATCGATGCCAACAAACAATTGATTGTTCGATGTGAGAACGGGATACCCTCTTCTGCACTTTTAAATATTGAGATGGAATTAAAAGAACTTGACGTGAAATTGTTTAATTATTGGCTACCTAAGACACAGCCTGGAACCTACGAAACTTATCATGCAAAAGTAATATTATCCGATCATAGTCGATGCTATGTGGGTTCAGCCAATATGACACAGGCATCTTTTGCATATTCAATGGAGCTTGGCTTCATCGTCGAAGGCTCAGCAGCAAAGCGCGTCGCATGGATTTGTGATTCGATTATGGAAACTGCTCAGAATTTCCTTAACAGGTAATCTATCCTGACTTCATCAAAATGGACGCACGCAATAGGGGAATCTCCTCTCATGAAATCTGTGATAATGCAGAATGCAAAGGCGATATCGTTGGGGTCCCCCCTTTTTTATTTAGTCACAATCGAATGTCCAAGGCCGAACTACGTCTGTCAGTTACCAACCCCACTGGCTGGGTTCATTCCATAATGGGTGACTTGTTTGGAACCATAATCGGTGGTCGGTTTAAGCAGCATATGCACTCGAAGGGGGGACAATCAAATTCGAGTAGTACTAAAGCCCACATCGCATAGCTTCGTCAGGGGTCAAATCCTTGTCCACCGCACTGGTTGTGTAGGTGCCTGGCTGCAGCGATGGGCTCAAAATGGGCCCACTGTGGGCCCACAACGAAAAAACCACCCTTCCGGATGGCTATGACTTTCGATAAAATACATATATTTCAACAGGTTAAATGGTGGGCGATGCTGGGATTGAACCAGCGACCCCTGCCGTGTGAAGGCAGTGCTCTCCCGCTGAGCTAATCGCCCCATTATTTCCTGCTAAAATATCTTGTCGTGAACCACGCCAGCGACAAGGCGGCGCTTTCTAACAGAGGGCCTCGCACCGGTCAACAAAACGTATCAGTCGACCGGCCAGCGAAGGAAAAAACTCAGTTCAAATGGGCGCCGAAAGCATCCCGGTAATCATCTATCGCCGCACGAATAACCGTTGCCGCATGCTCATAACCGTATGGCTGGCCGATAGACACATTGTTGTGTTTGTCAGGCTCGTACTTGTAGGTCAGGAAGTAATGCATCAGGCGGTCGATAATCGCCACGGGAAGTTCGGAGATATCCGAAACCTTCGACCACAGGGGATCGTCCTCGATGACCGCAATGATTTTATCGTCCGCCTCATTGTGATCGCACATCGGCAAACCACCGATAACGCGTGCGTTAACAAGAATTTCAACGCGTGAAATCGGCCGCTCGCTAATCACACAGATATCCAGCGGATCGCCATCGCCACGAGCAGCATCCGGCATCAGCGCACCGACTCGTTCGGCACACAAAGTTCGGGGTATAAAACCGTACAAAGTCGGGTGTTGCGAGGATGAACGTACCGAACGATCCACGCGCAGGTAGCCTGATGGTTTGTCCACCTCAAACTTCACCATGTCGAAAGGGCTGATTTCAATATAGGCCTGTACGCGGCGCGGCGGTTCACTGCCACTTTCCAGACCGTGCCAAGGATGGGGACGCCATTGGGAGAAAGTTTTCATTGCCGGTTTATATCACAGCCCGGGCATATCCCGAAACCTTCATTCACCGCCTTCAATGGCATGCACCAGTGCGGTCAGCATATCGTTGACCGGTGTTGCCACGCCCAGTTCTGCACCGCGCTGCACCACAAAACCGTTGATGAAATCCACCTCGGTCGGGCGGCCGCGCTCAATATCCTGCCACATGCTGGTTTTCACCGGCCCTACCTGCAACGTGACCTGCACATAATTGTCGATCTCGGCATCCTGCAAAGCAACGCCATCGGCCTGCGCCACAGCGACTGTTTCCTGCATCGCTCCCCGCACCAAGCGCAGGGTTGCTGCGTCGGCTGCCATATCGCGGGCAAAACGGCGTGTAATAGCTGTCAAAGCATTGAAGCCACAATTCCACAACAGTTTGCGCCACAGCAGCAGCCGTGCATCCGGCTCCTCATCCACCGGCACACCAGCCTGCTGCAATGCCTCGATCAGGGGCTGCAACAACACATCACCTGCACCGTGCTGCCAACGACCCAGCCTTATACCGCCAGCAGCCGAATGCACCACCACACCCGGTCTCTCGATACGCGCCCCGATAAAAGCCGTGCCGGCGGCAATGGCATGATGAGGAAATGTCTGAGCAACCATGTCAGGCGCGGCAACACCGTTTTGCAGGGTCACAAACAAGACATCAGCCGACACATGGGGAAGCAGGGATTCAAGCAGGCCCGTAAAATCCGTCATCTTTCCGGCCAGCAGAATCACCTCGGCATCCCCCAGCAACGCAGCATCGTCACTGGCCTGTACGGCAAGCCTGGTTTCCACACCACCAGTCACATGCAACAACCCGTCATGCAGCAGAGCGGCCAGATGCTTGCCGCGCGCCAAATAGCTCACCGCATGGCCAGCCTGCTGCAATAGGCTGCCGTAATGACAGCCAACAGCACCGGCTCCGGCGACACCAATCTTCATGCTGACCCCTGCTCAAGTCCGTTCACATGGGGTAGGATGCGTTACGTATTTCCATTGTAAAGACCAAAACCACATCGGAGAGACCCATGTCCAAGGATAAGCTGCGCGAAGATACTTTGCGCTACCACCGCGAACCCACACCGGGAAAAATCAGCATCAAGCCCACCAAGCCCTGTATCACCCAGCGTGATCTGTCGCTGGCCTACACGCCGGGCGTGGCCATTCCCTGTCTTGAGATCGAGGAGCATCCCGAACTGGCCTACGAATACACCTCGCGCGGCAATCTTGTCGGCGTGATTACCAACGGCACCGCGGTGCTCGGTCTGGGCAATATCGGCGCACTGGCCGGCAAGCCCGTCATGGAAGGCAAGGCTGTGCTATTCAAGCGCTTCGCCGATATCGATGTATTCGACATCGAGATCGATGAACTGGACCCGATGGCCTTCGTGGAAACAGTGGCACGTATGGAACCGACCTTCGGTGGCATCAACCTGGAAGACATCAAGGCGCCTGAATGCTTCATCATTGAGCAGGAGCTGAAAAAACGTATGAAAATTCCGGTGCTGCATGACGATCAGCACGGCACGGCGGTAATCACGGCCGCCGGCATGCTCAATGCCCTTATTCTTCAGGAGAAGAAAATTGCGGATGTCAAAATCGTTTGTCTCGGTGCGGGCGCTGCCGGCTTTGCCTGCATGAAGCTGCTTGAGGAATTGGGGGCAACACACGAGAATTTCCTGTTGCTTGACCGCAAGGGCGTGATCTCCAAGGACCGTGACGAAGACATGCCAGCGCACAAGGCCTACTTTGCCACCGAACGTCCGGAGCGCACGCTTGAAGAAGCGATGTGCGGCGCCGATGTATTTGTCGGCCTGTCCAGCGGGAACTGCGTGACCCCTGAGATGCTGCTTTCCATGGCCGAGCGGCCGATTGTTTTCGCCATGGCCAACCCGGACCCGGAAATTGACTACGACCTGGCCGTGACCACACGCAAGGACCTGATTATGGCCACCGGCCGTTCCGATCATCCCAATCAGGTGAACAATGTACTGGGCTTCCCCTTCCTGTTCCGCGGCGCACTCGATGCCCGTGCCACCACCTTCAACGAGGAAATGAAGATTGCTGCCGTGCATGCGCTGGCTGATCTGGCCCGTCAGGAAGTGCCGGATGCGGTGCTCAAGGCTTATGGCAGCAAGCGGCTGACATTTGGACCCGAATACATCCTGCCCAAGCCCTTCGATCCGCGCCTTATTGAGGTGGTACCGGCAGCTGTAGCCAAGGCTGCTGCCGATAGCGGCGTGGCGCAGAAACCGCTGGCCGATCTGGGCGCATACAAGCAGCAACTGGCCGCACGTGTCGACCACTCTCGCCTGTTTATGCGTCTGATTATGGACAAGGCGCGCGCCCACCCCCTGACCATGGTCCTGCCTGAGGGCGAGGATGAAACAGTGATTCGCGCCGCTTCAATCATGCGCGAACAGGGTATCGCCAAACCGATTCTCATCGGTCGTAAAACGATCATTGAGGCACACATCAAAGAACTGGGACTGGAAGACGAGCCTCTCGACATCCTTGACCCGAGCGAACAGGGATCACGCTTCTCCAGCCTGGTGGATGCCTACTATTTCGACCGCAAGCGTCGGGGCGTGCTGCATCAGGATGCCCTGCTGGCCCTGCAACATGACACAAATGTGCTGGGTGCCATGATGGTCAAACAGGGCTTCGCTGACGGCATGCTGTCCGGACGCACGGCGCACTACCCGACGGTATTACGCCCTGTGCTGCAGGTTCTCGGACACAACGAAAGCGGCAAGCAATATCATGTTTACGGCCTGTACATGATGATCATGGAAAAGAGCGCCTACTTCTTCTGCGACACCACCGTTAATGTGGAAATGGATGCGGGGCAACTGGCCGAACTGGCTGTGCTGGCATCGCAAACGGCAGCCTCACTGGGCTTTGAACCGCGCGTGGCCATGCTGTCTTTCTCCAACTTTGGCAGCGCACCACATGACGAGTCACGCAAGGTGGCCGAAGCCGTCCGCCTGCTGCATAAAGAACATCCCGACCTTGTCGTGGACGGTGAAATGCAGGCCGACACTGCTATCCGGCAGGAGTTGCTCGATCACTACCCGTTCAACCATCTGAAGAATGCGGCCAATGTTCTGGTCTTCCCGACCATGCAGGCCGGCAATATTGCCTACAAGCTGGTGCGCGACCTGGGCAATGGCACGGCCATCGGCCCGATTCTGCTTGGCCTGCCCAAACAGGTGCATGTGCTGCAAACCGGTGCCAATGTGGATGATATCGTCAATATTGCCGCCATCGCCGCTGCCCGCGCCGCCGACAAACCGGCGCGATAAAGGCAGCCAGACTTCAGCAGCACGGATCCGCCAAGTGGTGGGTTTGTGCCAAACTGCATAAGTTGAAGGTGTTTTGACGAAAAAAAGAAAGGGCTGCGTTTTCGCAGCCCTTTTAATTTATCCTCGGGGGAGGAACTTGCCCGGGTTCAGATGCTGACCGAAGCGGTGCACCTCGTAGTGCAGATGCGGACCGGTTGAGCGACCGGAGGAACCGATACGACCAATCATCTGACTATCCGCCACCTCGTCACCCACATGTACCGAAATGGACGACATATGACCGTAACGGGTGATATAACCGTAGCCGTGATCCACCTCAACCATATGACCAAAATCCGGCATCTTTCCGGCGAAGGTGACAATCCCGCGGCTGGCAGCCAGAACCGGCGCCCCGAAGCGGTTGGCGATATCCACACCATTATGCCTTGCCTGCTCACCAGTGAACGGATCGGCGCGGCGGCCATAATTGGAGCTCAGCCAGCCATGTTCGCTGGGCCAGGCATGCGGCCGGGCTGACGTTTCTTCGCGCTTCTGCTCCATCAGATAATCCACCGCAGCCAGTTGCACATCCAGATCGGCCAGACGTGCGTCAAGGCGGTCGATGGACAAGTCAAGACTGTCCAAGGCTACGTCAGAAGAGGTGAGGCGCGGTCCACCAAAAGCCGGTTGCAGGCCGAAATTAAATTCGGCGCTATCCAGTGAAGCCTTGTCAACAAGCTTGGAACCAAGGGCATCGAGACGCGCAAGACGGGCCTGAATGGCGCCGACACTGCGTGCATAAACCGCCATTTGTCTGCGATCTGCATCAATGCGCGCCTGCAATTCGCCAGCCTGTTCGGCATGGCGGCTTTGTGCCATCTGAATCTGATTCTGCAGTGCGTCGATCTGCCTTACCTTTTGCTCAGCCTGATAAAATTGCCATCCACCCCACACACTGACAGCCAGGAAACAAAACATGATAAAAGAGCTCACCACGAGCGTAGCACTGCTGATCCGCAGACTGCGGACACGGCCCTGCTCGGGCACCAGCATCAGTGAAAAACGCCTGTTATTCAATTCCACTCCCAAATTACCTTATCCATTTATTAGCCGACCCTATAACCCAAGCTGCTTACTAATCATCGCCCATCCCGTTGTCAACTTTAAGAAGGCATGCAAGGCATATCAGCGACCTGCTGATTATGCCTGTCAGCGCAGCAACCCTGAGCATCATGCATCGCGTGAACATTGACCCATGTCACATTTGTCACCATCGTTCGGGCATGGACAAGACAAGCCTCCCGCGCAACAATTTTTCCATCCGTCGCCATGCCGTACAGCAGTTGTTGCGCCAGGCGCTGGATACTGCACCAAATTCCATATACGGACTACTCGGCGGGCATGGACACCGCGTCGAGGCCGTGCTTGCCCTGCACGACAGCAACACAGGCGAGGCAGCCCGTGATACCGTGCAGGCATGGCTGGATGATGGCATGCGATTGATAGCCATATACAATTCGGATGAAGCTCCCCAGCCCGTCCTGCCGACCACCCTGATGCCCGAAGCAGCTAAAATCATCCCCACACTGCCAAGGCTCATCATCAACACCGACACCAAGGGACGCATCGAGGCCAAGCTTATCGCTTCGGCAAGGGATGGAGGAACGCAAACCTGCGCACTGGAAATGCAGGAGGATGGCGGGCTATACCCGTTGGGAGATAAGGGCTAGTCTTCCGCGCCATGCGTATCTGTCATGTCGGATTGAATCATCGCACAGCTCCGGTTGAGCTGCGTGAGCGCGCTGCTGTCAGCGAGCCGGATATTCCCACCCTGCTGCAACGCATGGTGGCTCACAAACCGATTCGTGAAGCGGCCATCCTTTCCACATGCAATCGTGTCGAATTCACCCTGGTCACGCATGATCCCGATGCCAGCATTGCGCTGGTACACCAGTGGTTTTCAGAAGTCTCGGGCATGCCGCTGGAAGAGATTATCGATTACCTGTATTCACACACCTCGGAAGCCGCTGTCAAACATCTGTTCGGCGTCGCCTCGGGGCTTGATTCACTGGTTCTCGGCGAGCCACAGATTCTCGGGCAGGTTAAATCAGCCTATGAGCATGCGCTGACTGCCGGTACCGCCGGCCATATCCTGCATCGCCTGTATCAGGCCACCTTTGCAGCTGCCAAACGGGCACGCACGGAAACGGAAATCGGCAAGCAATCGGTCAACATTTCTGCCTGTGCAGTGGAACTGGCACAACGCATCTTCGGCGATTTGACCGATAAAACCGTCATGCTCATCGGCGCCGGCGAAATGGCCGAACTGGCCGCCCGCCATCTGCAGGGCAACGGCGTGAAGCGCATTCTGGTCGCCAACCGCACGCTGGAAAGGGCCAAAAACCTGGCTCGTGAATTCAGCGGTCATGCCCTGACCCTGGATGAACTCGACCAATATCTGGATGCTGCTGATATCATCATCTCCAGCACCGGTGCCAACACCTATGTGCTACTTCCGGAGCCGATGCGTAAAGCGGTAGAAAAGCGCGGTGGACAACCAATGTTTCTGGTCGATATCGCAGTGCCGCGTGATATCGACCCGCGCATCAACGATATCGACGGTGTCTATCTCTACGACATCGACGATCTGCAGCAGGTCGTGCAGGGCAATCGCGAACACCGTGAACAGGAAGCAGAAACCGCCTGGACCTTGCTCGATGAAGAGGCGCAATCCTTCCTCGCCTGGCTGAAATCGCTCGAATCCGTACCGCTGATCCGCAGCCTGCAGGAGCGCATGGACAGCCTGCGCCGCGACGAACTGGAAAAGGCCCGCTACCTGAAACATCTGAACGAGGCCGATGCCGAGGCTGTTGAACGCCTCAGCCGGGCGCTGATGAAACGTTTTATGCACCCCACCCTGCAGGCGCTGAAAACCCTGCCCGAGGATATCGAGGGTGATCTATTCATGGGTGCTGCGCGCAAACTTTTTGATCTGGAGCCGCGTCAGGCAACGGGCGTAAAGAAAATTTCCGCAAAGGAAGCAGATGAACACAAGACTCGATGACATCCTGCATCGCAAAGACGAACTGACCGCCCGCCTATCCAACCCAAACACCGCTTCAGACCCCAAGGAATTTGCCCGACTTTCACGGGAATTCTCCGAACTTGAACCGGTCGCCAATGTGGTTGTGCGCCTGAAAGAGGTGGAACAGCAAATCGCCGACAACACAGAGATGCTGAGCGATCCCGATTGTGATGCGGAAATGCGCGAGATGGCGCAGGTAGATATCGAATGCCTGCGCACCGAGTCAGACGAGCTGCACGAACAGATCAAGGTTCTTCTGCTGCCCAAAGACCCCAACGACATGCGCAATGCCATTCTTGAGGTGCGTGCCGGCACTGGTGGTGACGAAGCTGCGCTTTTTGCTGCCAACCTTTTCCGCATGTACTGCCGCTTTGCCGAGCGTAAGGGCTATCGCGTGGAAATCCTTTCCTCCAATGAAACCGGCATCGGCGGCTACAAGGAAGTTGTGGCTATGATCAGTGGTTCCGATGTCTTTTCCCAGTTCAAGTTTGAATCCGGGGTGCACCGGGTACAGCGTGTGCCGGAAACTGAGGCCGGTGGCCGCATCCACACCAGCGCCTGCACCGTCGCTATTTTGCCCGAGGCCGACGAGGTGGATGTGCAGATCAACAATGATGACCTGCGCATTGATGTTTTCCGCGCTTCAGGCCCCGGCGGCCAGAGTGTGAACACCACCGATTCGGCTGTACGCATCACGCATATTCCGAGCGGCCTGGTGGTCATCTGTCAGGATGAAAAAAGCCAGCACAAGAACAAGGCCAAGGCCATGAAGGTCCTGCAGGCCAGACTGTTCGACGCCGCCCAACAGGAAGCGCATGACGAGCGTGCCGACATGCGGCGCGGCATGGTCGGCAGCGGCGACCGCTCCGAGCGCATCCGCACCTACAACTACCCGCAGGGTCGCATCACCGACCACCGCATCAACCTGACCCTGTACAAGCTGGAACAGATTCTCGGCGGTGAGATGGATGAACTGGTCGATGCGCTGACTGCTCACTATCAGGCTGAACTGCTCGCCGCCCACACCGGATGACGCCGCGCCGCCTGCTGGCGCAGGCTGTTGCTGATTTGCAAACCTGCGGCTGCGCAACACCAAGGCTGGATGCCCAACTACTGCTCTGCCACGCACTCGGAAAAGCCCGAAGCTGGCTTATCGCACATGCCGATGATGTGCTTGATGGGGCTGATATCGACACTTTCCGGCAACTGCTGACGCGACGCCTAGAGCGCGAACCGGTGGCTTACATCACCGGTGAAAAGGAATTCTGGTCTCGCCCCTTCCATGTCACCCCGGATGTGCTGATCCCGCGCCCCGAAACCGAACATCTGATTGAAGCAGTGCTGGCGCATTTTCCGGATCATCAGGCGCCCTGGTCCCTCTGCGATATCGGCACAGGCTCCGGCTGCATCGCTATCACCCTGGCCTGCGAATATCCGCAGGCGCATGTCACCGCTACCGATATCTCTGCCGCCGCACTTGCCGTTGCCAAAACCAATGCCGAACGTCACGGCGTGGCCGACCGTATCACCTTTTTTCAGGGAGATATCTTTGGAGCGCTAAAGGGCGACCTGCTGACCTTCGACGCCATCGTATCGAACCCTCCCTATGTGGCACGGCATGAGATGGAAGGCCTGGAGCCAGAACTGGAATACGAGCCGCGCCACGCTCTGAGCGATGAACAGGACGGCCTGAGCTTCCTGCGTCAATTGGCCGAAGAAGCAGGCGACTGGCTTGCACCCCACGGTCGGCTCATCGTCGAAACCGGCGTGTGCGGATTGCCTGAGGATGCTGGTGCTATACACCTGCAAGAGCGGATCACCGATCTTGCCGGAAACCTGCGTGGCGGCGTGTACAGTCGCTGATTTCCCGCTGCTGTTGGCAACAAATAGAGTTGTCCGGTTTTAGAGCACAAGGGTTGTCCGGTTTGGTTTTGGTTCATATTGCTGCCTTCAGCCTTGGTAGTGGTAGTTCCGGCTTGCTGGCCTTGGGCTTCAGAAGAGGCTGAAACTCGGCGAGTTTTCTTGGCCCGTGGAAGATGGCCATGCTGCCATCGGTATAGCAGTGAACACGCACTCTGGCTTTGACATAATGGTGTCGGTATTCATTGCTGGGGATTTGCAGGGTTCTGCCCTCAAAGCTGACGGTGTTGTCTTTGTTGACTGTGCGTTCGTGCTT
>MNXA01000029.1 GCA_001871195.1 Zetaproteobacteria bacterium CG1_02_55_237 | reverse complement strand
CAGTGACCGGCAATGTTCAGCTTGCCCAGGCGCTGACGTTGACCGGTAACCTGACCGTTGCCGGCTCGGGGCTTTCAGGGGTACTGGCTGTTAACGGACAGACGTTGAGCATCAGCGGTACGCTTACCTCATGGAGTACGAATGCTGCGAGTGGCCTGAAGATGGTGAATGCAGCGGATGTTGTGACGGTGGGGGGCTCTGCGACATTCAGGGATGGCAGCAATGCCAATACTAGCGGCTGGTTTACAGCCGGGGCACTGCATGTGCACGGCAACTTCTCCGAGATTGATGGCAACAATTCCACTTTCATTGCTACCGGGACGCACAAGGTGGTGTTTGACGGTGCAGCGGCACAAACAATCAGCTTTATCCATCCCGGCACGTCCTATTTCAACGACGTGGAAATTGCCAACAATGTTTCACTGGCCAGCAATATATTGATCAAGGGCGTGGGAATTATTGGTGCAGGAGTGACACCGACCATCACCGGCAACGGCAGGACGGTAACCGCGGCGGGTGGAACCAGTATCGACGGTGCCATTTTCGATCATGTACTGCTGATTGCCAGTGGAGCTGCCTTGGGTGGCAAGTTCGACAACGTCACCTTCCGCAATTATGCGGCCACTGACACGCAGATGACCATTGCACTTGCCAACACGACGTTCACACCGTTCAACAACCTGCAGTTCCTGAGTACGCCGACGACGGGCAAGTACATTAGCATTACCACGACGGGTACGACAGTCACGCTAGCCGGAGCGGGCACCAAACCTCTGTACGGTATTCCGAAAACCTCGGTGGTGCCTGGCTCAACACTGAACTGGGGTGCCACGGCCGACGACAGCGATGGCGATGGTCTTACAGACAGCGATGAACTGAATACATACGGCACCGATCCGAACAATGCCGATACCGATGGCGATGGGCTTTCTGATGGGGCCGAGGTGACTGCGGGTACCAATCCTTTGCTTGCCGACACCGATGGCGATGGCGTTGGCGACGGTATCGAGGTTTTCCGTGGTCAGAATCCTCTGGTGGCCAATACGGTTTACTTTGTGGATGGGACAAAACCGGATGACACCGGTGTGGGTACTTCCTGGGCTACGGCAAAAAAGACGCTGAGCGCGGCGATCACGGCAGCGCCGAACGGGGCAACGGCAAGCACTGCAACCTATATTCTGGTGGCTGCCGGCACCTATGCCCCGATCACGATAACCGGGCGCAGCAATCTGCAACTGGTGGGTTCGGTCAGTTCCACGGTACTTAATCCCGTTGATCCCTTGAGTTCAACCATTGCAGTAACAACTAGCGGTCGGCCGGTGATGATTGACGGTAACTCGACGAGCATCCACCTGACCGGCTTTATTATTACCGGCGGCAATTCATCTCTTGGCGGTGGCGTGCGCTTTGATTTGAGCGATGGTGGAATCCATCTGTGTAATATTAAGGGCAACAGCAGCACCAACGATGCCGGCGGCGTATATCTGAATAATTCGCTGCGCAGCAAGGTTGTGATCGACCAGAAGACAACCATTTCCGGCAATATCGCGGTGAACAGTGGTGGTGGCATATTTGCCAAGGGTTCGTTTGATATGGTGGAAACGGTTGTGGTTAATAACACAGCCAATGGAGCCGCTGCGAGTTCGATGGGTGGTGGTGGCCTGCTGCTTGCGCCGGCCTCGGCTTCGGATGCCATATTAATCAAGAACTCGGTGATTGCCGGCAATGATGCCAGTGCGGGTTATGGTGGAGGGATTTATGTGCGCCAACCGGCCAATCTGGTGACGATCTTCAACAATCTGATCAGTGGCAATCGGGCTGCGACAGCAGGCGGTGGCATCAAGCTGCATGATCCACGCAACTCCGTCGTTTCCAGCAATACCATTGCCTACAATCAAGTGGGATCAGCATCCAGCGGTGGCGGCATCACCTATTTTGAGAGCGGCCTTTCAAATGGTCAGATTCCCTCCATCCACGACAACATCCTGTGGTTTAACGAGGACAATACCGTGGAAGCAACGATCAATGTTGGCGAGAGCCTCAATGATCCACTGACCATCGGGAATGCAATTACCTCGGCGATGTCGTTCAACAACGATATCGGTCAGGGTGTAGTGAACAATGCAAGCGACATCAGCATCAACCCGAACTTCCAGAGCGGCTTCTATCTGGATCAGACGCTGACTGCACCAAACGGTCCGATTGATGCAGGCAGCGCGGCAACAGCCTCATCGGTATTTGCCAATGGGGAAACGACCAACGTGACAGGTGCAGCGGATGCCGGGGTACTGGATATGGGCGGCCACTACCTTAAGGCTTACGGTTTCACGGGTACAGCGAGCGCAACGGTGACGCCTGTAGCAACCATTGTCGGCAACACGACCCTGCAGGAGGTAAAGATCAAGCCTGCGATTGGTGGTTTGAATCTGGGGCCGGGACAGAGTGTGTTTGTGCAGTCGGGAGCGGGATCAACGACCGGCGTAACCCTTTCCTCGCTGACAGGAATTCAACCATCCGGGGCAGGAAGTGTGTTGGCGCGTGACAATGGCGATGGGAACTATTCCGTTTTTGTTGATACTACAGGTGTGGCAACGGGTTCGCTGATTCTTGATGTCAACGAATCCGGTTCGGTGCTGACGGGTGCGGCAACGCTGAGCTGGTAAGGATAGAACGCTCAGGGGTTGGGAACTGAACCCCCGATGATCGGTGAGATGAAAGCACTATAAAGACGTAATCAGGTATGCTTTGCCCAGCGGGTTTGCTGTGCTACGATGCCGCTTCGAGTTTCGGCGCCAGAGCGCCAGTTAGGTAAAAGATCAAGGGAAAACCAACTTATCGAGGAGAGGGAACATGCTTGTACGTGATGTGATGACAAGCGGCGTCAAGGCCGTGAAAAAAGAGGATACGCTGCGCAAGGTCGTTGTCGGCATGATTCAGCGCCACTGCGGTTCTGTGCCAGTTGTGGACGATGCTGGTGCGCTGGTCGGTATTGTGACGCTGCGCGACGTGCTGCTGCCGCTGTACCCGAACTATGGCGAGTATATCCACGACAATGTGCATGCCCGCGATTTCGAGGAGATGCAGGAAGGCTATCCGAAGATGCTGGAGATGACGGCCGAAGAAGTGATGACCGCCAATCCGTTCACGGTTGCTCCTGATGAGCCGATTCTCAAAGCAGCCTCCTATATGGGTCTGAAGAATCTGCGCCATATCCCGGTTTCCGAAGACGGCAAACTGCTTGGCGTGATTACCATCAGCGATATCAATCAGGCACTGTTCTTTAACTACGCCTCCTGAGTTTTGCGGTTTGTGACACCTGAGTTGGGTGTTTTCGCAGGCAGGATTGATTCAATCTGAATATCCGGGACGGCCCGAATCGGGCCGTCTCATTTTCTTTGGAGTTGCCGGATGAGCGTACTTCTTGATCAGAACACACGGGTAATCTGTCAGGGTTATACCGGCAAACAGGGCAGCTTTCATTCCGAACAGATGATTGCCTACGGCACGAACTTTGTCGGCGGCGTTACGCCCGGCAAGGGCGGGCAGATTCATCTGGATCGGCCGGTATTCAATTCCGTACAGGAAGCTGTGGACGGTGCAGGAGCCGAGGCGACTGTCATCTTCGTGCCGCCTCGTTTTGCCGCTGAGGCCATTGTCGAGGCAGCCCAGACCGGCATTCGACTGATTATCTGCATTACCGAAGGCATTCCGGTGCGTGATATGCTGGGTGTGAAAGAGAAAATATCAGGGATCAACTGCACACTGATTGGCCCCAACTGCCCGGGTATCATCACCCCGGGCAAGGCCAAGATCGGCATCATGCCGGGGCATATCCATTTGCCCGGACGCATCGGCGTGATTTCCCGCTCCGGCACACTCACCTACGAAGCAGTCGCACAGTTGACCCAGACAGGTCTCGGACAGAGCACATGCATCGGCATGGGCGGCGATCCGGTACACGGTATGGATTTCATTGATGCCCTGAAGTTATTCGAGGCCGATGGTCAGACAGAAGGCGTGGTGATGATCGGCGAGATCGGCGGTTCGGATGAAGAGCATGCGGCTGAATACATCCGCGATCATGTGAGCAAGCCTGTGGTGGCCTTCATTGCCGGAGCCACAGCTCCTTCCGGAAAACGCATGGGCCATGCCGGCGCCATCATCTCCGGCGGCAAGGGAACGGCAGAGGCCAAATTCACTGCACTTGCCGCTGCAGGCGTTACCGTGGAGCACAACCCGACGCTGCTTGGTCAGCGCATGGTGGAATTGCTGGGCTGAGTCGTGTCTGCATCCGCCTGGATACAGGAGCTTGGTCTTGAGACCCATCCGGAGGGAGGCTTTTATCGCGAAAGCTATCGCTCTGAGGATTGTTTTCCCGGTGACAAGACAAGCGACGCCTTCCCTGCCGGCAGAAGCATTTCCACAGCCATCTATTTCCTGCTCCAGCGGGGTGATTTTTCCGCATTTCACCGTATTAAATCCGACGAGTTGTGGCATTTTTACCAGGGCGACGGTCTGTTGATCCATGTCATCAGTCCCGATGGTAGTTATCGCTGCCTGCATCTGGGCACCAATATAGCGGCAGGACAGCGACCTCAGGCCCTTGTGCCCGCCGGCTGCTGGTTTGCCTCCGAGGTGGTCGAGCGGGGAACCTTTGCGCTTGTCGGATGCACCGTTGCTCCGGGCTTTGATTTTGCCGATTTTGAACTGGCTTCAGCCCAGGAATTGTCTTTATTGTTCCCCTATTACCAACCCCTGCTCAGGCGCATGACGCGCAGTTGACCGGGGAAATTATATGAAGCGCTGCTCGACGCACAATTGATGCGCGCATCAAGGCTCTGTTAAACTCCCCGGAATAACAGTTCATCCAAGGGGATCACCATGAAGAGAATGATTACGTCGCTGATGCTTGTCGCCGGCATCACCCTGTCCGTATGTCTTCCGGCTCAGGCGGCAGATACGGTTCAGGTGAAAATGACCACATCGAAGGGCGTGATTGAGCTTGCACTGGATGCTGACAAGGCACCGAAAACGGTCGCTAACTTTGTGCGCTATGCGAAAGAAGGTTTTTACAACGGCACCATCTTTCACCGCGTGATTGCCAATTTCATGATTCAGGGTGGCGGCTTTTCCAGAGATATGCGCCAGAAATCGACGCATGCAGCCATCCTCAACGAGGCGGACAACGGCTTGCGCAACAGCATCGGAACCATTGCCATGGCACGTACCTCATCGCCTGATTCGGCGACCTCCCAGTTTTTCATCAACACCAAAGACAATGCCTTTCTCAATCATCGTGGAACAAGGGGCTCTGAATGGGGCTATGCCGTGTTCGGCAAGGTGAGCAAGGGCATGGATGTGGTGCGCAGTATCGAGGCTGTGGAGACGGGTAATCGCTCCGGCATGGGCGATGTGCCATATGAGCCTGTGATCATCGAAAGCGTCGAGGTGCTGGAGTAGCTTAAGGTAGGCGGAGTAAGCGGTATGCAGGCAGCGCAAGCATTCCGCTGGTGGCATCGCGGCGATCTGGATGGTTTTTTCGGACTGTTCGTTGATAATCTGATTCAGCTGATTCTGATTGTGCAGTTATGCACATTGGTGCTCGGTATGCCGGGTGAACTGGTGTACGGCCATATCCTACCGGGTGTGGCTATCAGCCTGCTGTTCGGCAATATGTTTTATGCATGGCAAGCCAAACGTTTGCATGAGCGCACAGGAAAGCCGGCCACAGCCCTGCCGTATGGCGTGAATACCGTATCCCTTTTTGCCTTTGTGCTGTTCGTCATGCTGCCGGTGGTCAAGCTTACCGGCGACCCACAGCTTGCTTGGCAGATGGGACTGGTGGCCTGTCTCGGCTCCGGTCTGATCGAGCTGGGCGGAGCCTGGGTGGCGGCAAGGGTTAAACGCATCACGCCGCGTGCAGCTCTGCTGGCAACATTGGCAGGTATTGCCCTTACCTTTATTTCGATGGATTTTGCCTTCCGTATCTTTGCTGATCCGCTCATCGGTTTTGCGCCGCTGGCGCTTATTTTGATGCGTTATGTCGGTGGCATGCGTCTGCCCTTCGATATGCCGGCGGGGCTTGCCGCTGTGCTGGTCGGCACAATTCTGGCCTGGTCCCTCGGACGGATGGATGGTGATGCATTGGCTGCTGCAACAACTGTTTCCCTGCATCCACCGCAACTGGCTGTCGGGGATTTATTCTCTGCATTCAGCTCCTCGCAGTGGTTGGGATTCTTATCGGTGATTCTGCCTATGGGCTTATTCAATCTTGTCGGTTCCCTGCAAAATCTGGAAAGTGCCGAGGCGGCCGGCGATGAATATCCGGTAAAGTCCTCGCTGGCGGTCAATGGCATCGGCACGATTGCTGCCGCCTGTTTCGGTAGCTGTTTCCCGACAACCATTTATATCGGGCATCCGGCATGGAAGCGCATGGGTGCGGGCAGCGGTTATTCGATCGCCAACGGCGCAGTGATTTCCCTGCTCTGCTGGCTCGGGCTGGTCGGCCTGATCAGTGCCCTGATTCCCATCGAGGCGGGTGCTGCGATTCTGCTGTGGATCGGCATGGTGATTGCCGCGCAGGCCTTCCACGACACGCCGCGTCAGCATGCGCCAGCCGTAGTCATCGGCCTGATACCTGCGCTTGCAGCCTGGGGTCTGATGATGCTGGAAAGTGGTCTGCGGGCTGCACAGCAGACGGTTGGCAGCATCGGTCTTGAGGCGCTTGCGGCGGTTTTGCCGATCAGCGGTATGATTGCACTGGAGCGTGGCTTCATCTTCACCTCCATGCTGTTGGCCGCCATGACCGTCTGCCTGATCGACAAGCACTATCGGGCAGCAAGTGCTTGGGCGATGCTTGCGGCGCTGCTCAGCGCCACAGGCATGATTCATGGCTACACCATTACGCCGCAAGCCATCGTTAATGCCTACGGACCCATGGCCGCATGGCCTTTCACCGTCGGTTATCTGACGGCAGCACTCTTGTTCTGGTTGCTTGGCGCTCATGCGAAGCAAAGGGAAGTCAGGCACGCAGCAGATTGAAGGGCGGAGTTTTTCCGCTTGTCTGAGTTAGCATCTCTCATGAATATCGGCATTGAAGATATCAGGAGTCTGTCATGGAGCAGTTGAACAACATCACCAGCACGCTTGCCCTGAGCATGGGTGCGGCCTGGGCCAGTGGTATCAATCTCTATGCTGCTATCCTGACCCTTGGTCTGATGGGGGCGACCGGCAACATCACTTTGCCGCCGGGACTGGAAATACTCACCGACCCGACGGTGCTGATGGCAGCAGGCGTGATGTATTTCCTCGAATTCTTTGCCGACAAGATTCCCGGTGTGGATACGGCATGGGACGGCTTGCATACCTTTATTCGCATTCCGGCTGGAGCCATGCTGGCCGCTGCTGCTGTGGGTGATATGAATCCGGCCATGGTGCTGGCTGCAGGCCTGATGGGTGGCGGACTTGCCGCTTCCACACATGCCACCAAGGCGGGCACGCGCGCCCTGATCAACACCTCGCCGGAACCGTTCAGCAACTGGACGGCTTCGATTACCGAGGACATTGCGGTCATTGTCGGGCTGTGGACGGCGTTGAATCATCCGACCCTTTATCTGGTGCTGCTCGGGTTGTTCATCCTTTTAATGATCTGGCTTTTGCCGCGTCTGTGGCGTGGTATCAAGCTCGTGGGGAGAAAGATACGCAGCTTCTTTGGCGGCTCAGCTGCTCCGGAGCTTGCAGAACAGCATGCAGCTGCGCAGTCGAGTACTGAGCCTCGAGGCCCTGAATCGGCAGTTGAAACAGCTGCGCCGGAAGCCGATAAAGGAGTTCCACCGTCTGCATGAGGCCAGCACACTTCATTGAACTTTCATTTTTTATGCCGTACTGTGCCTCGTATGTTCATGCATAAATCCCATACCCGTCGGATTTCCCGCCTTGTTGCGGGCTTGTTTGCCGTGCAGATCGTGGTCACCGGTTTCTGTTTGCTGACCTCGCAGGCGCATGCCATGCCGATGTCCCAGATGTCCGGCTCCGGTATGCATATGTCCGATACCGTGATGGGTGATATGGACGGGGCTTGCGGCAAGTCGGCCCACATGGATGGACAGCACAACGGCACATCCCATTCCGGCGGCTGCTTTCATTGCGATGAGCCGGATCAGTTCGTCAAGGCCGGTACTGCTGACCTGACGCAGGTAAGCCTTGTGCTTGTGGCTTTGTCCTTATTGCCCGAAATGCCTGCCTTGGCAGCATGGGATGAAACGACTTCTTTTTATGCGCCGACAGGGCCACCTCGCTCCTCCTCACTTCTTTTTACCACAACCCAGCGCATTCGCGTTTGATTTACACCTTCTGCTGATACCACGGCTTATTTAAGCCGGGGTGTGCGCTGCTTTGCATCGCACGAATCTTTAAGCAGGAGGCGTGTTACCATGCATGTCCCAAGCAAAAAAGTCCGGCAGTTGCTGGCAATGATTGTGATTTCAGCCGGAGCCTGTGCGGCGCAGGTGCAGGCAGCCGATGCCGTGCTGAGCCTGGCGCAGGCCGAAACATTGGCTGCGCAGAACAACCCCGCACTCGCCGCTGCAGGCAAACGGGCGGAAGCCATGTCTGCCATACCATCGCAGGTGGGAAGCCTTCCCGATCCGATGCTGTCGCTTAATGCCATGAATCTGCCGGTGGATACCTTTTCCAACACGCAGGAGCCCATGACCCAGATGCAGCTGGGCATTGCTCAGGCGCTGCCGTTTCCCGGCAAGCTGGGTTTAAGGGCTGAAGCGGCAAATCGCATGGCCGAGGCGGCTGTGCAGGACAGGCAGGAATTCCGCCTGCTGTTGCTGCGCAATACCCGCATTCATTGGTGGAATCTGGCCTATCTGGACAAGGCGCTGTCCATTATCCGGCAAAATCAGGAACTGCTGCGCAATCTGGTGCGCATTGCCGAAACCAAATACAAAACAGGCAAGGGGCTGCAGCAGGATGTGTTACTGGCGCAGTTGGAGCTTTCCAAACTGCTGGAGCGTGAACTGGAACTGACTTCCTCACGACAGCGCGAGTCCGCCGCACTCAATGCGCTGCTGGGCAGGCCTGCAAACAGCAGTATTGAACTACCCCGACAGGACAAGCCTGATCTGCAGGATATCAACACAGATACTGCCGCGCTCAAACAGCAGGCAAGGGAGATGCGGCCGATGCTGTTGGCAAAGGATTATGGTGTGCAGGCGGCCGATTCCAAGGTGGATCTGGCTGAGCGGGATTACTATCCGGATTTCATGCTGGGTGCGGCTTATGGTTTCCGGCAGGGCTCGAATGCCAACGGGCAGGCGCGCCCTGATCTGGCTTCCGTCATGCTCAGCATGAGTCTTCCTCTATACAGTGGCAGCAAGCAGGGCAAGGCGGTGGATCAACGCATGGCGGAGAAGGCCTCGGCCGAATTCTCATGGCGGGACGCGGCCAATCAGGTGGATGCCGAAATTGATACGGCGGCCTCAGATCTCAGGATTGCGCGTGAACGGGTGCAGCTGTTCGAGCAGGGAATTCTGCCGCAGGCACGGCAGACCACGGCCTCGATGCAGTCAGGCTATCAGGTGAACAAGGTGGATTTCCTTAATCTGGTGCGTGCCCAGCTCAATGAATTCAATACGGATATCCAGTACTGGCAACAGGTCTCGGCTTTGCATCAGGCCGAAGCACGGCTGGCGGCCGCTGCCGGCCTGGACGATTTAAACAAGGAAGTAATGCATCATGAATAAGACGAATGCGATATTGATTGTACTGGCGCTCGGCCTCGGTTTGTCCGGCGGTTACTTTCTGTCCGGCTCCAAAAGCGAACAGGCCGCAGATGCTGCAAAAAACGAGGCCAACGGCGATGGTCCCTGCGCCGATGGCGCGCAGCCTTTGATGTGGCGCAATCCGATGAATCCGGCTGTTACCAGCCCGAATCCGGCCAAGGATTCGATGGGTATGGATTACATTCCGGTTTGTGCCGACGGTAATGCTGGGGGTGGGAATGCGCCCGCCGGTACGGTGCGTATCGACCCGGCGACCTCGCAGGATATCGGCGTACGCCTGACGACAGCTGTGCAGAAGAAGCTGTCGCGCAACATCACCACGGTCGGCCGTATTACCTTCGATGAAACCAAGCTGGTGACCCTGCATCCCAAGGTGGATGGCTGGGTGGACAAGCTGTTTGTCGATAAAACAGGGGAAAGCGTGAAGCAGGATACCATGCTGCTGTCCTTCTATTCGCCGGAGCTGGTGGCGACCCAGGAGGAATATCTTTTGGCGTTGAGCAACTGGGAGCAACTGAAGAGCAGCCCCTATTCCGATATTCGCGAGGGTGCCAAACGCCTGCTGGATTCATCACTGGACCGCTTACGTTTCTTCGATGTGGCCGAGCACCAGATTCTGGAACTGCAGCGCACGCATAAGGTGCGCAAGAATATGCATATTCATGCCCCGGCAGCTGGTGTGGTAACGAATATCGGCGTGCGTGAGGGGGCACGTGTGACACCTGCGTCCGAGCTGTATCAAATTGCCGATCTTTCCCGGGTGTGGGTGCTGGCCGATCTGTACGAATATGAAATTTCCTGGGTGAATGTCGGGGATCAGGCGACGCTGCGTATCGGATCGCTGCCGGGTCACGATTTCGTTGGTCGCATCACTTATATCTACCCCTATCTGGATGCCAAAACGCGCACCAACAAGGTGCGTATCGAATTCGATAATGCCGATGGCCTGCTCAAACCGGATATGTTCGGTGATGTCGAGATTGCCGCCAGCGCCATCAAGTCCGGCGTGTTTGTGCCGCGCGAGGCTGTACTGATTACCGGCAAGCAGGCGCATTTGTTTGTGCAGAGCGAAGCGGGTCGCTTCGAGCCGCGTACGGTGCGCACCGGCATCACGGCCGACGGGCTGGTGGAAATCGTCGAGGGTGTGAAGGCCGGCGAAACAGTGGTCAGCAGCGGGCAGTTCCTGATCGATTCCGAATCCTCCATCCGCGAGGCCGCAGCCAAGATGGTGGAGCCGAAGAGCATGAACTCTTCACAAGGCAAGGAAGAGCCAAAGCAGGGAATGGAGGGCATGGTTATGCCGGCCGCGCCTGAAAAAGATATGCAGATGGATGCGCCCAAGGTCCCGGAGGGCAGCAAACCGGTGAAACCGGAAGGGATGCCTATGGATCATATGGGCATGGAGGGCATGAAGTGATGCCGATTCCTTTTTTCTCTCTGATCTCTGTGCTGAAAGGTTCCAGGCCATGATCGCCAAACTTATTGATGCCAGCCTGCGCAACAAGTTGATGGTCCTGCTGTTTGCCGGCCTGATTGTTGCCGCTGGAAGCTTTGCGGTGAAAAACATTTCACTCGATGCGATTCCCGACCTCTCCGATGTGCAGGTGATTGTGTTCACCAAGTATCCCGGTCAGGCCCCGCAGGTGGTTGAGGATCAGGTCACCTATCCGCTGACCACCGCCATGCTGGCTGTGCCGCATGCCAAGGTGGTGCGCGGTTATTCCTTCTTCGGTTTCTCCTTTGTGTACATCATCTTCGACGATGGCACGGATATGTACTGGGCTCGTTCGCGCGTCCTCGAATACCTGAACTATGTGGCCGGACGCTTGCCCAATGGGGTCACGCCGACGCTCGGACCGGATGCAACGGGCGTGGGCTGGGTGTATGAATATGCGCTGATCGACAGAACAGGGGCGCATGATCTGGCCGAACTGCGTTCGATTCAGGACTGGTATATGCGCTACGCCCTGCAAACGGTGAACGGCGTATCCGAGGTCGCATCCATCGGCGGTTTTGTGAAGCAGTATCAGGTTGAGGTCGATCCCAATGCGCTGGCCGAGTTCGGCATTCCACTGTCCAAGGTGATGCATGCCATCAAGCGCAGCAACAATGATGTCGGCGGTCGCATGATCGAAATGGGCGAAACCGAGTTCATGGTGCGCGGCAAGGGTTATCTGAAAGGCATTGCCGATCTGGAGTCCATTCCCGTGGGGGTGGATGCGCATGGCACCCCGATTCTGCTGCGCAATGTGGCGCATGTGCACCTTGGGCCGGAACTCAGACGTGGACTCGCCGAACTCAACGGTGAGGGCGAGGTGGCCGGCGGCGTGATTATCATGCGCTATGGTGAGAATGCCTTGACCACCATCAAGGCTGTGCGCCAGAAACTGGAGGAGCTGAAGGCAGGTCTCCCTGAAGGTGTGGAAGTCGTGCCGACCTATGATCGCGGTGACCTGATTGAGCGCGCCGTAGCCAATCTGAAAGGCAAGCTATTTGAGGAGTTTCTGGTCATATCGCTGGTCTGCATGCTCTTTCTGATGCATGCCAGAAGCGCGCTGGTAGCCATTGTCACCCTGCCGCTCGGCGTGTTGATCGCCTTCATATTGATGTCCTGGCAGGGACTTGCGGCCAATATCATGAGCCTCGGCGGCATCGCCATTACCTTGGGGGCGATGGTCGACGGGGCGATTGTGCTGATTGAAAATGCCCACAAGCACCTGGAACAGTCGGAACATAAAAAGGGGGGCGAATTGAGCAGTAGCGAACGCTGGGGTGCAGTGGCCACAGCCTCCCGCGAGGTAGGGCCGGCGCTGTTTTTCTCCTTGCTGATTATCACCGTTTCCTACATGGCCATCTTCACGCTGGAGGCGCAGGAAGGACGCTTGTTCAAGCCGCTCGCCTTTACCGCCACCTATGCCATGTTTGGTTCGGCACTGCTGGCCGTGACCCTGGTGCCGCTGCTGATGGGCTGGTTCATCCGCGGCAAGGTGATGCCGGAGAAGAAGAATCCGGTGAATCGTGCCCTGCAATGGGCGCATGGCCCGCTGTTGGCCGCTGCCCTGAGACGCAAGGGGGCGACAGTGCTGATTGCTTTGGCCTTGCTCTTATCGATGGCCGTACCATTGTCGAACATCGGTTCGGAATTCATGCCACCACTGGATGAAGGGGATATTCTCTACATGCCGACCACCTTTCCCGGCATATCGATCACCAAGGCTCGTGAACTGGTGCAGCAGACCGACAGGATACTCAAGACTTTTCCGGAGGTGGCGTCGGTGTTCGGCAAGGCCGGGCGTGCCGATACAGCGACCGATCCGGCCCCGCTGTCCATGCTGGAAACCATTGTCCGCCTGAAACCCAAATCCGAGTGGCCGGACCCGGATAAAACTACGCAGGAACTGATGCAGGAGATGGATAAGGCTATCCGCTTTCCCGGTCTGGCCAATGCCTGGACCTATCCGATCAAGACGCGCATCGACATGCTTTCCACGGGGATCAAGACACCGGTTGGCATCAAGGTTTCCGGTCCGGATCTGAATGTATTGCAAGAGGTCGGTGAGCAAATAGAGCGGGCGGTCAAGGCCCTGCCGGAAACAACCTCTGCCTTCAGTGATCGTGCTGCCGGGGGTTATTATCTGGATATCGACATCCAGCGCGACAAAGCAGCGCGTTACGGTCTGACCATCGGCGATATCGAGGATGTGATCCAGTCGGCTATCGGCGGCATGAATGTGACGCAGACGGTGGAGGGTCTGGAGCGCTATCCGGTGAATCTGCGCTATCCGCGCGACTACCGCAGCAATCCGGAGGCACTCAAGCGGGTGTTGATTCCGACACCGACCGGTGCACAGATTCCCTTGGCGGCGGTTGCGGAGATTGCTGTGCATCGCGGGCCGCCGGCGATCAAAAGTGAGAATGCGCGACCGAATGCCTGGGTGTATGTCGATATCAGCACCAGCGATATCGGCGGCTATGTTGCCAAGGCCAAGCAGATCATTGCCGAACAGGTGAAGATACCTACCGGGTACACGCTGGAATGGTCGGGTCAGTTCGAGTACATGGAAAGGGCGGCTGCCAAGATGCGGATTGTTATTCCGGCCACCTTGTTGTTGATCTTTCTGTTGCTGTATTTCAACTTCGGCAACCTGATGGCCCCGGTGGTGGTGATGTTGTCGGTGCCGTTTGCCCTGATCGGCGGTTTCTGGCTGGTCTGGCTGCTGGGCTTCAATATGAGCGTGGCGGTGGCGGTTGGCTTTATTGCCCTGGCCGGTGTGGCTGCCGAGATCGGTGTGCTGGTCCTGACCTTTATCGATCAGGAGGTGGCCCGCAGGCGGGACGAGGCGGGTGGAAAACTTACACCGGACGCCTTGTATGCAGCCGTGCAGAGTGGGGTGGCTAAGCGTGTTCGCCCGATCGCCATGACGGCCACCGCGGTGATAGCCGGTCTTGTGCCGATTATGCTGGGCAGCGGCACGGGCTCGGATGTTATGCAGCGCATTGCGGCACCTATGATCGGCGGTATGGTCAGCACAACGTTGTTATGCTTGCTGGTATTGCCGGTCATCTATGGCGCTATACTTCAGCACAAAGAACAACAACGGACTTGAAGGAGAGATGAGAATGAACAAAGGAAAATCATACTCTGCATGGATGCTGGCAGGCCTGCTGGCTATCGCAGCTTTTGCTTTGCCGGCGACACCTGCCGTTGCAGGTGAAATGATGATGTACAAGTCGCCATACTGTGGCTGTTGCTCCAACTGGGCCGACACACTGAAGGCTGCCGGTTTCACAGTGGCCGAGAATAAGGATGAGGACATGGATGCCATCAAGGCGAAGTACGGTGTGCCGGAAAAGCTGGCTTCCTGCCATACGGCGATCATTGACGGTTATGTGATTGAGGGGCATGTGCCTGCCGCCGATGTGCAGCGCCTGCTCAAGGAAAAGCCGAAAGACGTGGTGGGCCTGACTGCCCCCGGCATGCCGGGCCAGTCTCCCGGTATGCAGCCGAACATGCTGGAGCCTAAAAATTACGATGTGCTGGCCTTCGACAAGGAAGGCAAGACCACCGTGTTCAGTCACTACTGAGGCTTGTTGTGACGAAAGCCGATTCTGCGCAAGTCCGCCTGAATATTGAGGGCATGCGCTGTGCCGGCTGTGTCAGCAAGGTTGAGGGCGCACTGGCGGCGGCACCCGGGGTACAGCAGGCCAGTGTGAATCTGGTGGATCGCACGGCAGCGGTTAGGGGTGATACCTCACTGGATGTCACCGATCTGGTCTCGGCCGTGCAGGCGGTTGGCTATGATGCCAGTCCGATACTGGGTGCGGAGAATGTGGCCGACAAACAGAACGAGGAGGCGGCGCATTTTCGCAGTCTGATGCGCCGCTTCGCCGTTGCTGCACTGGTCGGATTGCCCCTGATTGCGGATATGTTTCTGCATTACCTGCCGGAAATTACCGCTGCACCTCTGCTCTGGCTGGCAATCGGCATTATCATCCTGGTGACCATGATCTATGCCGGGCGACATTTTTATGTTGGTGCCTGGCGCGCCTTCATCCACCACTCGGCCACCATGGATACCCTGATTGCCACCGGTACGGGTACGGCGTGGCTTTATTCGATGCTCATCTGCATTGCTCCCGGGCTGGTCCCCGAGGCGGCCCGCCACCCGTATTTCGATGCCTCGCTGATCATCATCGCCCTGATCAATCTGGGACAGGCACTTGAGGTGCGCGCGCGCGGCAAGACCTCCGAGGCCATCCGGCGTCTGATCGGTTTGCAACCAGCAACGGCAAGGGTCGTGCGCGAGGGGCAGGAAATCGATGTGCCGATAGCCGAGGTGGTGGCCGGTGATGTGATTCGTGTGCGTCCAGGCGAGAAGATTCCCGTTGATGGCGATGTGCTGGAGGGCGAATCGCGGGTGGACGAATCCATGCTTACCGGCGAGCCGATGGCAGTGCAGAAAAAGTCGGGCGATAGCGTGGTCGGCGGCACAATCAACGAGACAGGAAGCTTTCTTTACCGCAGCACCCATGTGGGTGCTGATACCGTGCTGGCGCATATCATCGAGATGGTGAAAAACGCGCAGGCCTCCAAGCCGCGCATCGGCCGCATTGTGGACAAGGTGGCGGGCGTGTTTGTGCCGACAGTGCTGATTCTGGCCGTGCTGACCGCACTGGTCTGGCTCAATTTCGGGCCGGAACCACGCATCAGTTTTGCCCTGGTGGCTGCCATGACGGTCTTGATTATTGCCTGCCCCTGCGCGCTCGGGCTGGCCACGCCGATTTCACTGGTGGTCGGGGTCGGCAAGGCGGCGGAGTTCGGTATTCTGATTCGCAGGGGAGAGGCGCTGGAACGGGCCTCGAAGCTCACAGCGATTGTGCTCGACAAGACCGGTACCGTGACCGAAGGCAGGCCTGCGGTGACCGATATTATTGGCGAGGATGGGGATGCCATGCTGCGTCTGGCTGCCGCACTTGAAGCCGGCAGCGAGCATCCGCTGGCTGCGGCCATTGTGGCTAAAGCGGGAGATATGCCGGGGGACAAGAAATTGGCGGCCTGTAAGGGGTTTGAGGCGATATCGGGGCAGGGGGTTGGCGGCCGGGTAGATGGGCACAAGATCCTGCTGGGTAATAGCGCACTGATGGCGGCACACAAGATTGCAGTCGATGCGGACAGGGGTGAACAATTAACGGCACTGGCGGCGCAAGGGAAAACACCGATGCTGCTGGCCAGCGACGGAAAGCTTCTCGGCATCATCGCCGTGGCCGATCCGATCAAGGATGATTCCAGGGCTGCCATTGCCCGGATGCAGGCCATGGGCCTGAAAGTGGTGATGTTGACCGGTGACAATCGCAGCACGGCTGAGGCCGTTGCCGCACAGGTCGGTATTGCCGAGGTGTTCGCCGAGGTGATGCCTGAGCATAAGGATGCCAAGGTGGCGGAATTGCAGGCTGCCGGAGAAGTCGTCGGTATGGTCGGCGACGGCATCAACGATGCGCCGGCACTCTCCCGTGCCGATGTCGGTTTTGCCATTGGTGCGGGGACGGATGTGGCCATTGAATCCGCCGATATCACCCTGATGCGCTCCTCGCTCGATGGCGTGGTGACGGCCATCGAGATTTCCAGGGCGACGCTGCGTAATATCAAACAGAATCTTTTCGGGGCGTTTGTTTATAATAGCCTTGGCATTCCCGTCGCTGCCGGTCTGTTGTTTCCCTTCTTCGGCCTGATGCTCAATCCGATGCTGGCCGGTGCGGCGATGGCCATGTCCTCGGTGACGGTGGTGAGTAATGCCAACCGTCTTCGCCTGTTTATTCCTTCCGGGCAAGCGTCGGGAGGTAAGTCATGATACTGGTAAATATCGCAGGCCTTGCACTGATCGGCTTCATCATCTGGTGGTTCTGGATGTATCGACCGACAGCCGTCGTGGCTGCGGCTCCCGGCCAGATCATCGAGGTTCGCGTCAAGGATGGGGTGTACGATCCAGCCCTGATCGAAGCGACAGCGGGCAAGGGGATATCGCTGAAGTTCATCCGCGAGGATGAAGCGGCCTGCGCCTCACAGGTGGTGTTTCCCGAGCTCGGCATCCAGAAAGAATTGCCTTTGGGTAAGCCGGTGGTGATTCGCATCGTCCCTGAGCAGACAGGTGAATACGCCTATCAGTGCCAGATGGGCATGTATCGGGGTGTGCTAAGGGTCAGCTGACCTGCGCTCTTACGGCTGATGCTCGGATTCAACCCGATTGCGACCATTCTTCTTGGCCTTGTATAGAAGCTTGTCGGCAGCTTTGATAAGCGAGGACGGGTCGCATTCCACTGTAGGGATTACAGTGCTTACACCGATGCTGATGGTAACCACCTTACTGACTTTTGAATGAATATGCGGGATAGCCGCATCGGCAACGCTTATGCGACAGTCTTCTGCCAGTCGATGGGCATTTGTCGAATCTGCATCCGGCAGTAAAATAACAAACTCCTCACCACCATAGCGGGCACATAAATCGCTTGAGCGGTGCGTGATGCCATTCAGGATATGTGCAACCCGTGTCAGGCAATCATCGCCCTGCTGATGCCCATAGTAGTCATTGTATGGCTTGAAAAAATCAACATCGATCAGGATGACGGAAACAGGATGCTTGTCTCGCTGGGCGCGGAACCACTCTCTATCCAGCACTTGATCAAACATTCGTCTGTTTCCTATACCGGTCAGACCATCCAGCAGGGATAGTAGCTCAAGCTCCCTGTTCAGGTGCTGAAGCTCCTTTTCCTTGTTTTCCAGCTCGCTCGTCCTTTGCTTTACGGCCCTGCGTAAATACATGGTGTTCAGGGCAAAGAAAAACAGGAGAACGATCAGGAAGGCGAATGTGATTTTTAAGCTGTTTTCCTTAAGCACATCAAGAAGCTCGACGTCAGGTTGATACAGGGCCTGTGAAACCGAAAACCCGGCCGGAAGCAGACCCTGGGAGGTGTAGATGTCGGCGATGTGCTGCCAGCGGAGCTCACTCATATAACCAATCTGAACAATATCGCCTAAAATCATCTCTTTTGTTTTCAGGGCTTCAAATTTGAGCTGATCCCGATGCAGGTTTTGTGTGTTGTATTTTTGCAGAATAAGGTCAATGGTCTCATCAATATGGGCCAGGGCATATTGCCATCCCTGCATGGATGCATCGATAAAAGCCCTGGCCCTTTGAGGATGTTTTTTTATCTCCTTCTCGGAGGTAACGAGAATGTCTCCATAAAAATCTATGCCATAATCTCTGGGACGAAAAATGCGATAAGGGATGTGGCGCAAATCCAGCTGATGCGGTTGATCTGTAATATAACTGCTGAACGCATCGGTATTCCCATTCACCAGGTCATTAATATCGTAGCTGATTTCCTGACGCACGAAATCGCTGGAAGAAATTCCTACAGCCCCGAGTGCGGCAAGAATGTCGGCATTCAGGCCGGGCGTCATCATGATGCGTTTTCCACGCAGGTCCGTGATCTTTGTTATGGTCGCTTCCTTCCGCACAATCAAGGCAAGAGGAGAGTGCTGAAAAATCGCCGCCAATATTTTTATAGGGATCCCGTTTGCACGCGCCAATAAGACTCCGGTATCTCCCAAGGCGTAATCCACCTTACCATTGGCAAGCTCATCAACGGCATGCGTCCCTGTTTGCATTTCCCTGATATCAACATCAAGGCCTGCATCGCGATAAAACCCTTTCTCCTGGGCCATATAAAATCCGGCAAACTGGAATGCATGCTTCCATTTTAATTGCAGGGAAATCGTTTCGGGTTTTGCTTCAGATAGAAAAGGAAAAAGGCAGATGCAGACTACAAAGAGAAGGCTTGATCCAGCTCTACAGGATATGGAGGAAAAATATTTGCTTCTCATGCGGGGAATTTATCACATCGATAGCAGTCATTCGACGACCTTCGCGTGTGTGCAATGCAGAGCATCGGAGATGCCAGTGAAGAGAATCCCGAATGGTGGCTAATTGAGGCTTTGCCTGCATGCGCCATGCTGAAGTAGGCTTGCAGTTCATGCTCAAGGGGCCTGTTAATACTAATTCTGATCGAAGCGCTGCTGCCCCAAATGTGGCCAGTCAAGGCGCAAGGAGAGAAGTTTGGTGAATCCAAATGAACGACGAGCAACGCTGAATGGCCACATTTGGGGCGCAGCCCTGCGGGATACGCCATTTTTGCGCTCTGCGGCGTTATTTTTCGCTGATGTGCAGATAGCACATGACGCTCGAAATGCCTTGCAGCGCATCAAAAATGACGATATCGCTACGGCCAGAATTAGTGTTAACAGGCCCTAATTCCTTTTCAGTTCGAACTACCCGCGATTTTCAACCGGACGGTGCGCTCGCATCGGCCATGCCGGGCTATGTCTGCCGTCAGGAACAGGTGGATCTCAGCGGGGAAATCGCCGACACCATGCAGCAGGGCGGTCTGTTGCTGGCCGAGGCGGAAACGGGTACGGGCAAAACACTGGCCTATCTGGTGCCGGCGCTGCGCTGTGCGGATAAAGTCCTTATCTCTACCCATACCCGTGCGCTGCAGGATCAGCTGATGTTTCGCGATATTCCCACGGTGCAGAAGGCGCTGGGGGTGCGCCGGCGCGTTGCCCTGCTCAAGGGGCGGGCCAACTACCTTTGTCCGCAGCGTCTGGAGAAAAGCCTGCAGGATGCGAAGGTCGAACCCTGGGCCAAGCGCAGCCTGCTCAGGGTGAATAAATGGGCCAAGGACAGTCGCGACGGCGATCTGGCATCCCTCTCCTTCGATGTCTTTGCCGCCGGTATCGGCAGCCGCATTACGGCCACCGCCGAGCAATGTCTGGGCACCAAATGTTCTTTCTGGAATGAATGCCCGCTGGTCAATGCGCGGCAGGCGGCACAGGACGCGGATATTGTGGTCAGCAACCACAGCCTGCTGCTGGCCGATGCACAACTGAAATCCGGCGATTTCGGCGAGGTTTTGCCCGATTTCGATGTCACCATTCTCGACGAGGCGCATGCCTTGCCGGATCTTGCCTGCCGCCATTTCGGTCGTCAGGTGGCCCTGAATCGATTGACGACATGGCATAACGATATGCAAGGCGTGCTGGAAGCATTCGGCGACGAGGCCGATCTCAAGCGTGATATGAGCATGCTGTTTATTCAGGTTGTTGAGGCATTCGACCGGGACGATCTGGAGCGTGTACAGACGGCCTGGCAGGACTTGTCCGGCTTTGCCGATGCGCGTCGTGAGCGAAGTTCTGAAACGGCCCGCCTCTCCGACCGGGCCGAGGCCATCAGCATGGACATCGAGGCCATCCTCAAGGCGCCCAAAGGCTATGTGGCCTGGCGGGAAGGCAGCGGGCGGGTTGCCACCCATCTTCTGGCCCCGGTGGAAACTGGCCCCGTACTGGGCGAGAAACTGTGGTCGCGAGCCTCATCCTTTATCCTGCTTTCCGCGACACTGCGCATTTCAGGTTCCTTCGCCTATGCCGCCGAGCGTTTCGGCCTGAATACCGGAGCAGATGGGGAAGAGGGGGTGGAGGCGCTCGCCGTGGCCCATCCTTCGCCCTTTGATTATGCCACGCAGGCGATGATTTATGCGCCGCGCCATATTCCTGCACCGGGCACGGCTGAGTATGAGGATGCGTTATTCGACGAGATGCGGGCCCTGCTTGATGCCTCCAGCGGTCGTGCCTTTGTGTTGTTCACCTCGCATCAGATGTTGCGCCGCCTTGCGCCACGCCTGGCCGAAGCCGTGGACTGGCCGGTGCTGGTGCAGAATGAGAGCGGCAGCAAGGATGCGATTCTGCAGCAGTTCCGGGACGATAAGCATTCCGTCCTGTGCGGTACGCGCAGCTTCTGGGAGGGCGTGGATGTGCCCGGTGAATCACTGAGTCTGGTGATTATCGATAAAATCCCCTTTGCGCCGCCCGACGACCGGCTGCTGGCGGCGCGCTGCGAGGCCTGCGAAAAGAAGGGCGGCAATGCCTTCTACGATATCCAGTTGCCGGAAGCGGTGGCCGCCCTGCGTCAGGGGGCGGGCAGGCTGATTCGCACCCAGGAGGATCGTGGTGTGATCGCCATTCTCGATTCGCGCCTGTACACTCGATCCTACGGTCGCGTGGTGGCGAGAAATCTGCCGCGTGCGCCGAAGACGGAAGAAATGAGCGATGTCCGGCGGTTTTTCGCCATAGCTTGAAGCCGGGTTGCTCGTCAGTGTTGATGAATCATCTGTGCCAAGGAGTGGGATATGCATGTCTATCTGGTACAACACGGGGAAGCTCTGTCCAGTGAGGAGAACCCAGCACGTCCCTTGAGTGCGAAGGGGGAGGAGAATGTCCGTCGCATGGGTGATTTTCTGTATAAGCATTCCCGGCTGGTCGTACCCGAGGTGCTGCACAGCGGCAAGGAGCGCACCGCGCAAACCGCCGCGATTCTGGCCGGTTGCCACAATGCCTTTTTTGTTGCTGCCGCTTCCGGACTCAAGCCTGCCGATGACCCCGCCCTGTGGGCGCTTCGGCTGGAAGCACGTAGTGAGGATGTAATGCTGGTCGGGCATCTGCCGCATCTGCAGCGACTGGCCGGTCTTCTTTTGTGCAACGACGAAGCGTTGCCCCTGATTCGTTTCCGCAATGCCTGTGTGGTTTGTCTGGAGCGCGATGAGGCGCGGGCGTGGCATATAAAATGGATGATGACACCCGAACTTCTACCTGACTAAGTGGCCCTCAAGCCCTGTTCCCTAACTGCAGGGAGGGCCTTCGTCGCCGCCATTGGCCAGGCCGTTCATGCGCCGGATAATCTCCGGCAATACATTCATGCGACTGCGGTTGAGTAACATGCGCAGGCGCGGCAGGTGATCGAGACCGGGATCATCACTCTTCGGCCAGTGAAAAACCTGTTCGATGGCACCCTGATTCAGCACATCGGAGAATTCTGCATTCAGTCTTTGCAGTTCCTCATCGGAAAGCGGGCAGTTGATGCGCAGCAGCACCCATTCGCCGACATAACGAAAGCTGTGATAGTTGCTGTAAAAGCTGGTGATATGCCGCACCGCGGATTCGGCATCGTCGGTATGGTAGAGGAAATGGTGATCGTTCGGCCCTATCAGATGATCTTCCACCAGCCGGCGCATCCATGAATTGACGAACGGGCCCCAGTAGTCGTCGCCCGGTGCCTCCAGCAGGATCACGGGAACCGGCGGCGTGCGTCCGGTCTGTAGCAGGGTGAGTGTCTCAAAGCCTTCATCGAGCGTGCCGAAACCGCCGGGGGCGAGAATAACCGCATCACTTTCCTTGAGGAAAAACAGCTTGCGGGTGAAAAAGTATTTGCAGTAGAAGTGTCGCGGCGAGCCGTCGACAATCGGGTTGGGAAACTGTTCCAGCGGCAGGTTGATATTGATGCCGAAGGAATGCTCTTCGCCGGCGCCTTCATTGGCCGCATGCATGATGCCGCCGCCACCGCCGGTAATCACCATCATGCCGTTATCACGCAGGATGGAGGCGCATCTTTTTACCTGTTGATAGCGATGATCTTCCGGAGGCGTTCGCGCCGAGCCGAAGATGCTAACCTTGCGGACTGCCTGATAAGGCTTGAAAACTTCCAGTCCCTTGCGGATTTCATGCACGGTGTTGCTCACCATTTTCATGTCCCCGGCATGATCGCAGGAAGCAATCAGCCGGATGGTTTCCAGCAACAGGGCACGTTTGTGCGGGGAATCATGTTGCAGGGTCTCGAGCAGGCCATGCACATGCGCCTGCATCTCCTGCGGTATGCCGGTCAGGTTGTCGGACTCTGTCACTTGCCTGCCTGAATGATGATGTCGATGCGCCGGTTCATGGCCAGGCCGCGATCGTAGTCGTTGCTGGCGATCGGGCGCACCTCGCCGTAGCCGAGCGCCTTCAGACGGCTGCCATCCATGCCGGCGGCAATCAGGAAATCACGCACGGTTTCAGCACGCTTAAGCGACAGGCGCTGATTGACGTCGGGTTCGCCGCGATTGTCCGTATGTCCTTCGATAACAATCTTCCGGTCGGGATACAGATCAAGGCCGTTGCGTACCCGGCTCAGCAGATCGTAATACTTCTTGTCGATGCCGGTGGCGCCCGAGCCGAACTGCAGGGCGCTTATGCGAAGCAGCAGCGAGCCATCCACATTGGCGGAAATTTCTGTTTCGTCTTTCTTGAACAACTCACTCAGCTTCTGCTGCCTGCGCGTTTCGAAGGTTTCACGTTCCAGCTTGGCGCGGAAGGCCTCTTTCAGCTCGCTCATCTGTGCGCCCTGTTGCTGGCCCAATTCGTTGCGCAGTTCATCGGTCTTTTCCGCAAGCCGCTGCTGGTACCCTGCCTCAAGTGCCGTCAGTTGCTGCTGATACTTCTGCTGCTGCTTCTGCACGGCTGCCCGCTGTTGCCCAATCGCCTCGACGATACGTGCTGCATCCACATCGGCCATCGGATTGCTGGTATCCAGCGGCATGCCAAGTGCGCGCGCCATGGCCAGACGTTCATCACGGCCCTTGAGTACCAGTTCCTCGTAGCTGTCCGGTTTTTTGCGCCACAGCATGATCTGCTCGGCCAGCTCACCGGCTCTGGCCGCCAGACTCAGGCCGAGGCGCGGGTGTTCGGGGTACTTCTGGTTGAGGCCGTCGTTATAGGCCAGGGCATCGGCCAGCCACTTCTCCGCCTCGGCATAGCTCACAGGGGCATAGCGCTTGGCATTGCTGCGCGAGGCAGCCAGCAGGGCGGCATCGGTCTTTTGCAGAATGGAGGGGAGCTTGTCTTTTACCACGGCGAGAAACTGATTGTTGGTGCTTTCTGCCAGCCCGGCACTTTCGTTAAGCCGCCCCTGCTCGAAGGCACGAATCAGATCGCTCATGGACTCTTGTGCCAGCCTCAGTCCGCTGTCCGGGATGTTGCCGGCGGCTTCCGTCGCCGCCCGCTCCAGTTTCAGGGTTTCGGCATATTTCGCCTTGAAGTCGGCGACGACTCTGTGGGCATTGCTCAGGGCTTCAACGGTTTCGAGTGCGCCCTGATCCCGGCTGGCCGCATCCTGCCGGTGTTCGGCCATCGTTGCGGCAGCAAGCAGGGCGCGCGCGCGGGCAACGCTATCCGGGGCAAAACGATATTCAGGGCCGTTGACGAAGTCATCGATCTGCTGCTCCAGTGAGAAAAGCGAGGGTGCGGATTCTGCTGCCGATGCAGGCAGCGGGAAAAGCAGCAGGGCTGCCAGCAGGCAGGCAGGCAGCGACAGACGGGATACAAGCGTTCGGGATAAGAGGTGGGGTATCATTGGGTTTCTCCGGGGTAAATCATATTCGGGTCTGATAACTGCAGAGCTTCAATCTGGATGCTTGTTAACAGATCCCAGATCCAGCATGCGTTCGAGCGACAGGATGGCCCAGCGCCGGTCGGCTTCCGGGACGCGGATTGGATGTGCGGCATGATCGGCTTCCACCTCGCGCAGTGATGCCAGCAGGTGTTGCGGATCGGTGCGGAACATCGTCGAGCACATGCAGATGGTCGGGGACAGGAAATACACCGGCTTGTCCGGATTATGCAAGCGCAGGCGGTTGACCAGATTCAGTTCGGTGGCCACGGCAAAGGACTGTCCGGCCGGGGCTTTGGCCACGTACTGGATGATGGCCTCGGTGGAGCCTACGTAATCGGATGTTTCGCACACAGCACGCGAGCATTCCGGATGGGCGAGGATTTCGATGCCGGGATGTTTTTCGCGCATGGCAGCAGCATGCTCTGCCTTGAACAGCTGATGCACCGAGCAGAAGCCCTTCCACAGGATCAGGCTGGCCTTGTCGATTGCCTCCGGCGTGTTGCCGCCGAGCGGTTTGGCCGGATCCCAGATAATCATGTCGGCTTCGGGGATGCCCATTTTCAATGCTGTATTCTCACCCAGATGCTGGTCGGGGAAGAACAGTATTTTTTCGCGCCTGTCCCATGCCCAGCTCATTACCCGATGGCAGTTCGAGGAGGTGCAGACGATGCCGCCATGCTCGCCGCAGAAGGATTTGAGTGCAGCGGTCGAATTGATGTAGGTCACAGGTGTCACGCGTTCATCCGGCTTGATGACGGTGGATAGCTCCTGCCAGCAGCGGCGCACCTGCACATCGTCGGCCATATCGGCCATCGAACAACCGGCGGCGAGATCGGGAAGGATCACGCTCTGCGTATCGGATGTGAGTAGATCGGCGGTTTCGGCCATGAAATGCACGCCGCAGAAGATGATATAGGGCGCCTTGGTGGTCGCTGCGTATTGCGCAAGTTTCAGCGAATCGCCGGTGACATCGGCAAAGCCGATCACCTCTTCGCGCTGGTAGTGGTGGCCGAGAATCAGCACCTTGTCGCCGAGTTTGGCGCGCAGTTGCCTGATTTCTGCCAGCAATTCCTCTTCGGGGGTGTCGTATAGTTCCTGCATTAATGCGTTGCTGCTCATAAACGTAAGTGTCGAAGGGCGCCTGCTGGATGTCAACGATACAGAGCGTATGGTTTCCGTGTCGCATGCTCTGCAATGACATAGTAAGCTGCGCCTATTGATATTCCGGAGGATGATCATGCCCGTTTACCGTTCCCGCACCACCACCCACGGCCGCAATATGGCCGGCGCCCGCTCGCTGTGGCGTGCCACAGGCATGAAGGATGGTGATTTCGACAAGCCCATCATTGCCGTGGTCAATTCCTTTACCCAATTTGTACCCGGTCATGTGCACCTGAAGGATCTCGGCCAGATGGTGGCGCGCGAGATCGAGGCGGCGGGCGGCGTGGCCAAGGAATTCAATACCATCGCCGTGGATGACGGCATTGCTATGGGGCATGGCGGCATGCTCTACTCCCTGCCCAGCCGCGAGATCATTGCCGATTCGGTGGAATATATGGTCAATGCGCATTGCGCCGATGCCATGGTGTGCATCTCCAACTGCGACAAGATCACCCCCGGCATGCTCATGGCAGCCCTGCGTCTGAATATCCCGGCGGTGTTCGTTTCCGGCGGCCCGATGGAGGCCGGTAAGGTGACCATCAACAATCGCGAGCTGCATCTCGATCTGGTTGATGCCATGGTCATGGCGGCAAGCCCCGATGAGTCCGATGAGGATGTGGCCGCCGTGGAGCGCTCGGCCTGCCCGACCTGCGGCTCGTGCTCGGGTATGTTTACCGCCAATTCGATGAACTGTCTGGCCGAGGCACTGGGTCTGGCTTTGCCGGGTAATGGTTCGCTGCTTGCCACGCATGCCGACAGAAAAGAATTGTTCCTCGAAGCAGGGCGTACCGCAGTCGAATTGTGCAAGCGTTATTACGAAAACGACGACGAGTCGGCCCTGCCGCGCTCGATTGCCACGTTTGAGGCCTTTGAAAACGCCATCGCGCTGGATATCGCCATGGGTGGCTCCACCAATACCGTGCTGCATCTGCTCGCCTGTGCCCAGGAAGCCGAGGTGGATTTCACCATGGCCGATATCGATCGCATGAGCCGCCGTGTGCCGAATCTGTGCAAGGTTGCGCCTGCCGTGCAGCACTATCACATGGAAGATGTACACCGTGCCGGCGGGGTGATCGGCATTCTCGCCGAGCTGGATCGTGCCGGCCTGATTCATCGCAATATCCCCACCGTGCATGCCGCTACCCTGGGCGAAGGCATTGATGCCAACGATGTGATGAATGAGTCCAACAAGGCAGCGCGCGAGATGTTCCGCGCCGCTCCCGGCGGTGTGCCGACACAGGTGGCCTTCTCGCAGGCCGAGCGCTGGAAGTCGCTGGATACCGACCGTGTGGCCGGTTGTATTCGTGATAACGAGCATGCCTATTCGAAAGAGGGCGGTCTGGCCGTGCTCTATGGCAATATTGCGGAAAGAGGCTGCATCGTGAAAACCGCCGGTGTGGACGAGTCCATCTGGAAGTTCAGCGGCACTGCCAATGTGTTTGAATCACAGGATGATGCCGTGAGCGGCATCCTCAATGATCGCGTGAAGCCCGGTGATGTGGTGATTATCCGCTACGAAGGCCCGAAGGGTGGCCCCGGCATGCAGGAAATGCTCTATCCGACCTCCTATCTCAAATCCAAGGGCATGGGCAAGGTCTGCGCCCTGCTTACCGACGGCCGTTTCTCCGGCGGCACTTCGGGCCTGTCCATCGGCCATGCCTCGCCGGAAGCAGCCGAAGGCGGTGCCATCGGTCTGATCGAGAATGGTGACAGGATTGAAATCGATATCCCGAAGCGCACCATCCATCTGGCCATCAGTGACGAGGAAATGGCTTCCAGACGCACCGCCATGCAGGCCAGGGGCGATGCCGCCTGGAAACCGGTTAAGCGCGACCGTGTTGTCTCCAAGGCCCTGCTAGCCTATGCAGCGCTCACCACCTCGGCAGATCGCGGCGGTGTGCGTGATCTCGGGCAGTTGAAATAAAAGCTCAGGGGACAGGGGGGAGGGGAATGCGCGCCACAGAATCTACCCCCGCCAAGCCTTATGTGCGGCATCGCCGGCATGCCTGTCGTGATGCAGGCACAGCTGCAGGCAGGCAATAAATATGCTTACCCTGCTCAGGCGGTTTACGCTGCTTTACCTTCCCCTGGCGCTCGGGCTGAGCATTGTTCTGGTCCTGCTCGCCAGATTCGACGAACACACACGTGTGGCACAATTGGCGTCAAGCGAAGCCCGCCATGTCGGGGTGGCCCGCGAGCGGACTGAAAAAGACTTCGAGTCGGCCGAGGGCGATATCCGCATTATCGTGGAGATGGATGAGCTGCGTCAGTATGTGGATAGCGGCGATGCCTTGCACCGGCAGGGGATGGAAGAGTTTTTCCTGCTGCTTTCGCGGGGAAGACAGCATTACAGTCAGATTCGCTATCTGGATGCATCCGGTCAGGAAGTGATCCGCGTTGATTACATAGACGGTATGCCTGTCGCCGTACCGCACGACGAGTTGCAGAACAAATCTCAGCACGAATACTTTAGCGACACGATGCAGCTTGCCCGCAATGAAATTTATGTCTCCCCGCTGGATTTGAATATCGAGCATGGGCTGGTGGAAATCCCCTACAGGCCGGTGATTCGCTTCGCCACACCCGTGTTCGACAGTGCCGGGCGCAGGCAGGGCGTGGTGGTGCTTAATTATATCGCCGATGAAATGTTGCAGCACTTCCGGCTGGCGATGCAGGGAAGTGAATCGGTTGGCGGCATGCTGCTCAATCGTGAGGGCTTCTGGCTAAGCAGTCCGAATCGCGAGGATGAGTGGGGCTTCATGCTGGACAGGCCGGAGCGCACCTTCGGGCATGCCTATCCCGAAGCATGGCGCACGATATCGAAGGCTGACGTGGGCACACTGCGGACAGAGCAGGGCCTGTTTGCCTATGCCACGGCCCGCCCCCTGCTGATTGATGAGCATGCATTCATGGGTTCTGTGGTGCAGGGCGTATCCGACGGGAAGAAGCAGAGTGCTGCCGGTTATCATTGGAAGGTTGTATCGTTTGTGCCGCAGTCCGTTATTTCATCCGGGGCCTTCTACCACAGGACCAGCGGGCAAATTCTGACTATCGCGGCCTATCTGCTGCTTGCGCTGGCCGTCTTTATCATCGTGCTTGTCGTCTCAAGGCATAAAAAAGCTGAACAGGCATTGAAGGAGATGGCGCTGCTTCCGGAGATGGCTCCCGGTCCGGTGATGCGGGTGGACCGGGACGGAACAGTTTGCCTGGCCAATACGGCAAGCAATGACTTGTATGGCATGGATAAGGTTGAGGGTATGTCCATCTTCAAGGCCATTCCGGGACTGGCAGGTGAAGAGTTCGCCGAGATGTTCGGTCCTGATGAGAAGATCATGCAGGTGGAAACAAAGCTTGGTGCAGCGCACTATTTCTTTGTCCTGCGCTCCGAACCCTTGCGCAAATATGTGTTCGTCTACGGGGCGGATATCAGCCCGATCAAACTTCTCGAGGATCAGGTTCGACAGGCCCAGAAGATGGAAGTGGTGGGTCAGCTTGCCGGCGGTATTGCGCATGACTTCAACACCCTGCTCGGTGTGATTCTGGGCTATAGCGAAATGCTCAGGGATGGCCTGCCGGAGGGTGGTGTCAGCCGACAGAATGTCGATGCAATTTTACAGGCTGGCAAGCGTGCCAAGTCCCTGGTGAAGCAATTGATGGATTTCAGCAGGCTGGGCACGAGCAAACAGGAGCCGGTGCAACTGGCCTTGCTGCTCAAGGAAACCATCAGGCTGCTGCGACATTCCCTGCCGGAAAAGCTTACCGTGCAACAGGATATACAGGTGAATACGGGTGAGATTCAGGCCAATGCCACGCAAATCGGGCAGGTCATCATGAATCTTTGCATGAATGCCGCCGGCGCCATGGATGATGGTGAAGGCTTACTGCAGGTAAGCTTGAAGGAGAGCAGGGTGGATGACAGGATGGCTACTGTTCAACATGTCCAGCCGGGTAGTTTTTTGCAGCTGAGCATTGCAGATAATGGCTGCGGTATGGATAGTGAAATCATGCAACACCTGTTCGAGCCCTTTTTCACCACCAAGGGTGTGGGCAAGAGGACAGGGTTGGGCCTGGCCGTGGTGCACGGCATTGTTAAGGGCCATGGTGGCTTTGTTTTTGTGGAAAGCGAGCCGGGAAAGGGCAGTAGCTTTCATGTGTATTTGCCGAAGAGCAGGGGGGCGAAGTCGTGAGATGGTTTGCCGCTTTTGCTGATCAGGACTGGAGGTTTGGATGGCGCGGATACTGATTGTTGATGACGAAGAGCTGTTCCGGAAAATGCTGCGGCAGATGCTGGAGCTGGCCGGCCATAAGGTGACGGAAGCCGCCGATGGTGCCGAGGGGATAGAAGCATACCGCAAGGCCCCGACGGATCTGGTCATTACCGATATCTTCATGCCCGATAAAGAAGGCATCTCAACCATTCAGGATCTGAAACAGGAATTCCCCGATGCAAAGGTGATTGCTGTCACCGGTGGGGGGAACAAGCGCTGTGGTTATGAATATCTGAAGTTCGCGGAGACTGTCGGGGCGGATAAGACCCTCAGTAAACCCTTCGAACGCCAGGAAATCCTCGACGCGATTCAGGAATTGCTGGCTTAGGCGGTCGACCCGCATGAAACAAGGTTCCATTTTTTCCGATCAGATGGGGGGGATGATTGAATGGCGCGCATTCTGATTATTGATGACGAGCAACTCTTCAGGCAAATGCTGCGGCAGATGCTGGAACAGGCCGGCCATGAGGTAACGGAAGCCGCCGATGGCGCGCAAGGCATAGAGGCCTTCAAGTGGCAGCCAGCGGACCTTGTTATTACCGATATCTTCATGCCGGATAAAGAGGGCATCTCGACCATTCTGGATCTGAAAAAGGAATTCCCCGATGTGAAGGTGATTGCAATCACCGGCGGCGGCAACAGACGCCGTGGTTTCGAATACCTGGAGTACGCGAGCAAAATCGGTGCCGACAAGGTGCTTTCCAAGCCCTTCGAACGTCAGGAAATCCTCGATGCGATTCATGAGTTGCTGGCTTAGGCAAGCAACCATGAACGCCAAGTGCATGACACCCTGCTTGTCATGGAGCTGGCGGAAAAAGCAGATTGCAGGCTCAATAGCGAGGGGGGTGAAAACATGACAAATGAGCAAGAACATCGTCTGGAAGTCATCCTTGAAGACATGAATGGTAAGTTCGACCTGCTGCTGGAGGGTCATGCGACGATTGATCGGAAGATGGATCGCTTTCTGGTTCAAGCCTTGGAGAACCATCGTGAAGTCATGGCCACAATCAAGACCATGCATGATTCGCTAGCCTCCAAACTCGATTCGTTTGAGGGAGAAGGTGGAAGGCCGCGAAGCGCGTATCCACGGACTGGAGAAAAGGGTCGCCTGATTTACCCTCAGTAGTTCACTTTATCAGGTTGTAATCACCCAAGCAGAACCATTTGCGTGAAAAGATGAAGCCGGTCACCGGTTCCGGTGACAGGCTGGTGACTTCCTCAGACATGTTCTTTCTGTAGAAGGCGGTGACAGTGGCATTTTGCCAGACCGTCTTTTGCATCTTTGCTCGCATCTTGGCGACATAGGCATCCTGAAGCTCTTTCTTCGGATGGATGGCCTTGATGCTGGTATCGCTTTTCACAGCACTGATGGCCTGCACGATATAATCGGTCGCCACCTGCATATAAGACATCTGCGAGCTGTGGCCGGAGCCGGTGTTCGGGCCGTTCACCTTGAAATAGTTGGGGTAGCCGGAAACAGTGATGCCCTTATACGAGGCGATGTCTTTTTCCCATTCGCTGTTGAGATTGCGGCGGCCCATCCCATCACTCAGGCCATAGACCTGAAAGGTCAGCGCCTTTTTCATATTCGTATAGGCGTAGTAGCCCGTGGCATAGACGATGATATCCAGCGGGATGTCTTTGCCGTCTTTGGTTTGAATCCCTTGCGGCGTGATGCACTCGATGCCGCTGATATCCACATCGACATTGTCACGGGCCAGTGCCGGGAGATAGGTGTTGGTCGGGATGACGCGGCGGCAGCCCAATTCGTAATCGGGCATCATATGTTCGCGTAGTTTTTCGTCCCGGATGTATTTATCGAGATGCTTTTGCATCCGCTTGCGGTAATAGCTTTTAATGAGCGGGGCGATTCCCGAGATCACCGGATAGCGGCGGAAGGCAACAAACCTGATGTCGTAGAATATGAAGACGAAGAAACGAATGATATGCCGGATGCCGGGCAAGGTTCGAACGTATCTCTCAATAGCACTGTATTCCCTATCTGAGCGGGGGAGGATCCACTGCGCCTTGCCCATGAACAGGGTCAATTTGGAAACCTTGCCGGCCATGGCAGGAACGATCTGCGCCCCTGAGCATCCCGAACCGATCACCCCGACGCGTTTGCCTGCATAGGAGACCGAATGATCCCAGTGGCCGGCGTGGAAGATTGGCCCCTTAAAGCTTTCCGCTCCCTTGATGTTGGGGATATGCGGGTTGGCCAGCACACCACTGGTGTCGATCACAAAGCGGGCGGTATATCTTTCACCAGACGCGGTCTCGATATGCCAAAGGGCCTCGCTCTCATCAAAGGTGAGGCTGCTGACCGTTTGGTTTGTTTTGGCCTTTTTTCTTAAGCCGAAGGTATCGATGATATGGTTGGTGTAGGCGAGTAATTCGCTTTGCGGGGCAAAGGTTTTTTTGAACGGGAAGGGGATAAAGGAAACGGAATAGAGGCTGGTTGGAATATCCACCTCGGCTCCGGGGTAGGAGTTGATCTGCCAGGTACCACCCAGCTCAGGGCTGCGCTCCAGCATGATGAAATCATTGAAGCCCTTTTTCTGCAAACGCACAGCCGCCAGCAGCCCTGAAAAGCCTGAGCCGATGATCACGGTCTCAAAACTTTGAGCGTCCTTCCGGGAGGATTCTTTTTTGGTTTTCACGGATATTTCCTTGGGCGTAACGACTTATTCCCTTGCTTCACCATAGCCTAGCAAGCATGCCGAGGCATAGACAAGCGCGACCGTGTTGTCTCCAAGCCCCTGCAAGCCTATGCTGCCAAAATCACCAGCGCCTACCGTGGCGGTGATTGTTATTTGGAGCAGTTGGAATTATCTAAAGGGGAGGGAATATGCACGAAACAAGCCCGGCCCCCATCACTTCCGGCGCAATGAATCCCATGCCAACCGAAGAAGATTTCAAAGCACGGATTCTATTACCCTATCTTCAATCTTTAGGTATCAGTCAGAATCAGATTCAACTAGAAAAAAGCTTTAAGTTGAAGCTTGGGCGAACCACTGTAGAGATAGGAAGCAAAATACCAAGAGAGAAACTTGGTGGGCGACTTGATGTGTTGGTAAAGAACATGGAGGGGGAAAACCTTTTTGTCGTTGAATTGAAAGCCAGCAACCAGAAACTCACAGATGAAGATACTAAACAAGCAATTAGCTATGCTCGATTGCTAGATCAAATTGCCCCTTTTGTAGTGGTTTCAAATGGTAAGGAATCAAGAATTTATGACTCCATTACAACGAAAGAATTATCGAGCGACAAGATTGGTGAGCAGTCTGATTTCTGGGCGAATGGAAGAGCGCTTACTTCAGCAGATGATTTGCGAATCCGATTTGAAGCCCTGAAATATTTTATAGGCTATTCAATTGAGAATGTACAAGCCTTCTCTAAGGCTCAGCAAACTCAAAGGTTACTGCCATTGCTCGGCGACGAGCGTCACCGTTCGAAGAAGTATATACCTGTCATCTATGTCCCTCGGCAAAAGGTAAGAAATGCTATTGATCTTTTCACACAAGAACCGGGGTTATCGTTTGCACTTGTTGGTGAATCCGGTGTTGGTAAAACAAATGAGATGTGTGCACTCGCTGATTCGCTTGGAGAGCAGCATATTACATTGTTCTTTTGTGCAAATAGCCTGTGTAAAGGGTTGCTTGAAACGCTAACGGATGAGTTTAACTGGAACTTTAGCGACCAGTTGCGCGACCAAGAGCTGATGCGGCGCTTGGATGAGCTTGCCAAAGCTGCGAAATGCAATGTTATTATACTTATAGATGCGCTTGATGAGGCTGACGTTCCTATCTTCGAAAAATCAGTCAGTGACTTCGCAACTCGATTAGGTCAATTCGGTGGAAGGATTAAGCTGGTTGTTTCAGTAAAGTCTACAGAGTGGCAGCGGTTTGAAACATTCCGTGGAGACGAATCGGCATTGAAACTGTCACTGGATACATCATGGCAGCAAATAGATGGAGATGAGGGGCAAGCAGCTAGTGAGCCGAAGCCTTTCATGCTTTATCCGCTTTCCGACAGAGAGTTGGATGAAGTTATTCCAAAATATGTGAAATTTTTCCAACTAGGCGGAGTGCCTGAAGGTGTTTTGCGCGATTTGTGCCGATCTCCTTTTATGATGCGAGTTATTAGCGAGGTGTATACCGGGCAAGGGTCCTTGCCACATGACATGTCTGAAGAGAAGCTGATAGATGCTTGGCTGAAGAAAAAATTTGAGAAAGTGACTGATCCTTCTCGGACTAAATCAGCTTTAATTGCTTTTGCACAGTCCTTGTATGACAAGTTATGTGAACCCTCTACAAAGATGATGACTATGCCAGAAGAAGAGAATGTGCCTGAAACTCAGGTGCGCAAGACGACTTCATTGCCATTGAATCAAGAATTGCTTGCTCAGGGGATAATTGTTCGCCATGAAGATGAACACGGCCGAGCGTCTTTTTCATTTTATTATGGGCGAGTCAGGGACTTTGTGATTGCCCGTTACTTGCTCGAACTCGACAAAATGGATAATGAGCGATTCAGAGATGAAGCAGCAAAACTTTTGAAAAATCGTATCCTGCAAAGCGCATTGATATGGCATTTACAATTTGCACCGTCCAGCCACCGTCAAATATTGAGTGAACATGTTGGAGGCCAAGCGGCACTGTTTCTCTCAACCTATCAAAGAATCCTTGATGAGCTCGTCCCTGGTCTAAAATCCAATTTGGAGCCATTTACAGCCGGTGAAGTTGGCCTTGCATATCAGTGGCATGATGGTTGGTTGTCGTATGGCCTTTTCCCGCTTGAGCGCAGTGCTGATAAGATAATTGATCTATCACATGTTTCTGGAAGGGAAGAGCATGGGTTGGAGATGCGACGTCTTGGAGTATCTAACTGGAGAGGAGGAGGCGTTAACTTTGGCAATGCTGATCTGGATATTGCAGCGACAGAATTTGCACTGGAGCGGATAGTAAAAGCAACTGAAAATGGCTGGCTGGATGAAACAGCTAGTGATGTAATCATTAAAGAAAGTATTTTTGCGATTGCTTCAAAGCATCAGTCTGAATTGGAGCTAAATGAAACTAATCATCAGGTCACTCTGAAGTCCCCATTGGATTTACAGTGGCTTGATCAACGCCTGCAGGCTTTTTTTGGCAAACGCTTCTATCACAATCAATGGATGCAGGAGCAGATTGAAACCAATAGTGAATATGTATCAAGTTCCAAGGGTTCAAACGGAATCATTTCACATCACTTTACAATTGATCAGCAAATGTTTCATGATTTGTCCTGCAAAGCAGACAATGAAGCAAGCCAAGGCATGCGATTCCCCATAACTTTTTATCATGGAGAAGAGCACCTTGAGGTGCTTATGACATATGTCGAGTACCTGAAAACGCATTGTTCTCATGTTGAAAATACACCTCTACCTGAAGCCATAGACCTTCTACGACAACACTACAACACTGAGTGCCCACTAAGTGCGACTCAGGTCAAATCACTTCTTGAGGTTCTGTTTCAAGAGAGCCTGATTGCTTACAGACAACTTGTAGCAGTTAATTTCAGTGGATTATTAGACAGCAAGAGATTGATGCATACGAGTGCGATTGTTTTATATTGCCCTCAAAAGCTTGATGAGCATGGATGGGAAATAACGTATAGCCTGATAAATCAAAGTAAAGAAGCAGCAAGTGTTCGAGTATTTATTCAGCCTGAAGAAGCAACGGTTTCTTGGGAAAGTAGGCAATTCATTCTTACCGCAGGCAATGAGTCTATTGAATTGAACGCATTTCATCGTACTGGATTACTTAGTTTGTTGTCGCCTCATAATGCTGCTGGATTTCGGATGGCTTCATCTGGCTTGTATAGAACCTCGTCTTATGCCCACAAAGAAGCGCCTATCAGGATGCGTGTTTACGAATGGATAAAAGAAGATGTGAAAAAGTTAAAAGCTGGTGATTTACTTAAGAAGTTATCAGGGGGTGCTGAATCACCCCAATAAAAAGTAAATAAATGGGTTAGCCCTTTTATATTCGAGCCTTCTGTTTTCGCAGGGTTTTTTTCGTGCATTGAGGAATCGTTGAATCAGAAAAGACAGGCGGTTACAAAACGAATTTGACGTCCGGGTGTGCATTCAGGGCGCGGTAGAGATTGTCGATCTGGGGCCTGCTGGTGGCTGTGAAGGTGATGGTGATCGAGACATAATTGCCTGCCTTGCTCGGCCTTGATTGGATGGCGGCCTCCCCGAGATCGGGGATGTGCTGACGGCTGATCATCACAATCGCCGCTTCAAATTCGGCGGTGTTCGCCCCCATCACTTTAAGCGGAAACTCGCAGGGGAACTCCAGCAGGGATTCTTCGCTCACAAGCTCTCCTTGAGTCTGGCATGTCGCATCGCTATTCCGGCGAACCATATATGCGCAATTTCATGGTGGCCATGCTTAACCCATAAGCCCACACCGGCTTTCTTTGGCAGGGTTCTGTGTATCATCCCCGCATGGCACCGATTCGATTCGAACATACCTATGCCGGACTGCCGGAGCGCTTCTATGCACGCATCCATCCGGAGCAGGTACCGGCACCACAGCTTATCCGGGTGAATGAGGCTCTCGCTGCGCAACTTGGGCTGGATATGGACTGGCTTACATCAGCGGATGGGGTTGCCATGCTTTCAGGGCAATGCCTGCCTGAGAGTGCCGAGCCCATTGCCATGGCCTATGCCGGGCATCAGTTCGGTGGCCTTTCTCCGCAGTTGGGTGATGGGCGGGCGCATCTGATCGGGGAAATGCTCGATAAGGATGGCGTGCGCTTCGACCTGCACCTCAAGGGTTCGGGCCGCACCCCGTATTCAAGGCGTGGCGACGGCAAGGCTGCGCTTGGCCCCGTGTTGCGCGAATATATTGTCAGCGAGGCTTTTGCGGCACTCGGGATTCCCGGCACGCGCACGCTGGCCGCCACACTGACCGGCGAATCCGTACAGCGAGAGACGGCATTGCCGGGGGCGGTGCTGGCGCGTGTGGCACAAAGCCATGTACGGGTCGGCACCTTCCAGTATTTCGCCATTCGGGACGATCAGGAAGGGATCACCGCGTTGGCTGATTATGTGATTGATCGCCATTACCCGGAGCTGCTTGAGGCAGAGAATAAGTATCTTGCGCTGTTTGAAGCCATCGCGATGCGACAGGCCGGGCTGATTGCACAATGGATGGGGGTGGGGTTCATCCACGGAGTGATGAACACCGATAATATGCAGGTGGCCGGCGAGACGATCGATTTCGGCCCCTGTGCCTTTATGGACCGCTTTCATCCGGAGAAGGTATTCAGCTCGATTGATGCGATGGGGCGCTATGCCTGGAACAGGCAGGCGAACATGGCCCAATGGAATCTGGCCCGCCTGGCCGAGGCGCTGCTGCCATTGATGCATGCAGAGCAGCAGAAGGCGATTGCTGCGGCCGAGGCCGTGCTAGGTGAGTTCAGCGATGCCTTTGATGCGCACTATATGCGCATCTTTTCGGCCAAGCTGGGCCTTGCCGGGAACAGGGCCGGGGACGGAGATGGCGACAATGGGGCCTTTATCAAGGATACACTTTCGACCATGGCCGATGGCGAGGTCGACTTCACGCTCTTTTTCCGGCGCCTGACTGCGCTCGCTGGCGGAGAGGGGGATTCGATTTCTGTTGTGAGGCTGTTCAAGCATCGCGAACAGGCCCAAGGCTGGCTGGAAGGCTGGCAACAGCTGCGTAGCGCAACAGACAAAGTCATTCGGGGGATGCGGCACAGCAACCCGGTCTATATCCCGAGAAACCATCGGGTGGAGCAGGCCATTGTTGCGGCCCATGATGGTAACTTCGCCCCGTTCCACGCACTGGTCGAGCTGTTGGCACATCCCTTTGAAGAACAAGCCGGATGCGAACACTACGAGCTGTCGCCGGAGACGCATGAAGAGGTGCTGGAGACCTTCTGCGGCACATAAGCAAAACAATGGGGTCAGATACATAAACTTAGCTCACGTTGATTCACATGATATCATCGCCGAAGTAGAAAAAGGACAAAGGGTTTCCTGCAATGAGTCACGGCTTTGAAATTCAAGTGTTTAACCGTTACGAAAACAAAATCGAAATAGAAAAGGTCTATGGCGATGGCATGGTTAAGTTTGCCTATGGCAACCCCATCGGACGGATGCTGGGCCCTGTTATTGCAAGTAAGATGTTCAGTCAGTTATACGGAAAATCACAGGATAGTTTGAAGTCGGCAAAAAAGGTCCCACCCTTTCTCAAAAAATTTAACATTCAAATTGAGCAATATAAAAAGGGATCGTTCAAAGAGAACCCGATTGAAACATCCTATCAATCATTTAATGAATTCTTTATTCGGGAGTTTCAGGAAGGACAAAGAACGTTTGCCCCGAATGATTATGAAATGGGTGCATTTGCTGAAGCACGATACTTTGGCCATGAAAGCATGACCGATGATCTCAATATCCCGGTTAAGGGATCGATGTTGCGCGCTGTTGACCTGATCGGTGATCGAGAATTAGCCGAAGACTTTATCGGAGGGCCGCTGATGATCGCAAGGTTATGCCCTGTGGATTATCATCGTTACCACTACCCTGATGATGGCAAAACCCTTAAGGCGTTTACTGTCCCCGGCGATTTACACTCAGTGAATCCATTGGCCTTAAAATACAGGCAGGATATTTTTATCAAAAATGAAAGACGTGTCTCGATCCTGAACACTGAGAATTTTGGCAAGCTCGCCTATATTGAAGTTGGAGCCACCTGTGTGGGTAAAATCGTGCAATCCTTTGATGAATCCCAACCTTTTAAAAAGGGTGATGAAAAAGGTTACTTTCTCTTTGGTGGCAGTACCGTCGTTTTATGTGGAGAAAAAGGCAAGTGGGAGCCCTCCAGTGATATCTTGAAGAACACCGGGGCAGGCATTGAGACGTATATCCAACTTGGCGATGTCGTTGCAGAAGCCCGACAGTTCCGGGGACAGTATACTTAATTCAGATAAGGCCCTCTGCGAAAGCAGGGGGCTTTTTCTTTTCACTCATTGAGGAATCGTCATCGTTGGGCTGTCTTGCAGCGCGTTCAGGAAACTGGCGGGAAACAGCTCGTGCGTCAGAAGTGCAGGGTGGCCTGGGTGGTGACGCCGAAGATGGTGGTCTGCCAATCCACAGGCTGGGAGCCTCCTCCACCGCCGACAATACGGCCTCCGAAGTGGCTGTAGCCCTTGGTCTGCATGTGCCAATAACGGGCGCCGAAACCAAAGCTGAAGTCGGGGTTGATCTGGTAGTCGAGCATGGTTTGCAACTGATAACCCCAGCCAAGGCCGTCCTCGGGAACCGGTCCGGTAAAGCAGCCGGGGCTACTGCAAATCCGCAGCAAATGCGAATCGGTTCCCTTGAGAAAGACATAAGGCAGTGCAACCGCCTCGCCGCTCAGCCTCCAATTTCCCACGCGGGTCTCGCCGTTTATGCCAAGGCGTAGTGAATGCCAGTTGTTCTTCTGCGAAATAACCTTGAACGACGTGGAGATTGCCGGTACGCAGCCAGTATTGCTGGCCGTCTGCGTACAGCCATAGCCGTTCATTTCCTCGTTGAAATAGTTATAGCCGATCAGGCCGCCAATCCGGCTGGTCGGGGTCTGGATGAAATAATGTCCGATGTCGATTGTGGCGTAAGCGATCGAGCCGCTGCGGGGAGCGCTGTTCGTGCTCGAATAGGGGGAGATGCCCGGCGGAAAGTCCTCATCCTGTAAATTGCCGGCCCCGATAATGCCGAGGCCCGCAAAGCCTTTGACGAAATTAGTGTTGTTGGTGGTCTGGCCGAAGATTTCGCCGGCGTTGCCTGACAGCGAGCCATAGGTCAGGCGGGATCTGAGATCCGCGCGCGTGGCGCCATAAAGGTCCTTGGAGGTTTCGCCCCAATTGGCCCAGTAGCGCATGCCCAGTTCGCTCTCGAATCCGCTCGTTGGCCATGATGGACTGGCGGCCTGTGCCGGAATGGTGGACAGACCTGCGAGCATGATGCACGTACATGCCGCCCCGACGATCTGGGGCAGCCATTTGATGAAGCTGATGTTTTGCACGGTGCTAGCTCCCTCGCCCGAAGATGTAAGCTGAGGATAGAGTATAGTACAGGAGAAGAAACAACCATTTCTAAATCCTCGTTCAGAGCGGAATGCATTCGGTAGTGCAAGCTTTGGCTTCATCAACCTAAAGCGTGAAGAGCATAAAGGCTTTTTCGTGCATTGAGGAATCGCCATCATAGGGCTATCTTGCGCCGCATTAAGAAAACCCCGGTAAAAGGATAGGTAACCATGGCAAGAAAGTTTAACTTCAGTGCAGGCCCGGCAATGCTGCCAACCCCCGTCATCGAGCGTGCATTGCACGAAATGCTGGATTGGAACGGCTCCGGTATGTCGGTGATGGAAATGAGCCATCGCGGCAAGGAATACATGTCCATCGCGGCAAAGGCTGAGGCCGACCTGCGCGAGGTGCTGTCGATTCCTGATAACTACAAGGTTCTTTTCCTGCAGGGGGGTGCATCAAGCCAGTTCGCAGCGATTCCGCTGAACCTGATGGGCGACAAAAAGAGCGCCGATTACATCAATACCGGCATGTGGTCCAAAAAAGCGATTGCCGAGGCCAAGCGCTACATCACCGTGAACATCGCTGCCGACACCTCGGGCAATGGATTTACATCAGTCCCGACACAGGCGGAGCTGAAGCTCGATCCAAATGCTGCCTATGTGCACTACACGCCGAATGAGACCATCGGTGGTGTGGAGTTCGATTATATTCCGGAGACCAATGGCGTGCCTCTCGTGGCGGACATGTCTTCCACCATTCTTTCGCGTCCGCTTGATGTGTCCAAGTTCGGCATGATCTATGCCGGCGCACAGAAAAATATCGGACCTGCCGGTCTGACCATCGTCATTATTCGCGACGATCTGCTGGGCAAGGCATCTGCGATCTGCCCGACCATGTTCAACTATGCGACCCAGGCTGAAAATGATTCGATGTACAATACGCCTGCGACCTACAGCTGGTATGTGGCCGGTCTGGTCTTCGAGTGGCTCAAGGAGCAGGGCGGACTGGAAGGCATGGGCAAGATCAACAAGCGCAAGGCCGACAAGCTCTATGCCGCCATCGATGCCACCGATTTCTACGCTAGCCCGGTCGCCATCAATGGTCGCTCATGGATGAACGTGCCGTTCACCCTGGCCGATGCCGAGCTGGATGCTGCTTTCCTCAAGGGCGCTGCCGAGAAGGGTCTGGTGAGCCTGAAGGGCCATCGTTCCGTCGGTGGCATGCGCGCCAGCATCTACAATGCGATGCCGGAAGCGGGTGTGGATGCACTGGTTGCGTATATGCAGGAGTTCGCAAGCAACAACGCTTAACAGCTTTCATCTCTCGACATATCAAAGCCCCTTGCGCAAGCAGGGGGCTTTTTTAATCGAATTTGTAAAATCCCAATTTGTGGACTACTCTCATCTGTGTAGAGAAAGGGAATTTGTTTATTAAATTCCCTATTAAAGGGGGGGGATGCCATGAATATTACTATTTCTGCGCCAACTCTTGCTTCAGTAGGTATGGCTGACGATGCCGATCCCGCAACCGGACAAGCATGCAATTACTTTGGGGCTGGGAGTGGGCGGTGCAATGATGGGGCCGCTATATCGAGTGCCAATCCGACAGCTTCCACGAGTATCAACGTTACTGTTCAGCCTATAGTTGGCCCTAATCCCGCGCCGGGCAAAACTCCTAAGGCCAAGGCAAAAGGCGAAGCAAATTCATCTGTGACGATCACCTATTCGTGGTGGGAGAAAATTCTCAGTTGGGTTGGTGTCTGGCAAAGCCTGTCTGCTGAAGTACACATCCACTCTGTAGCGTTCGTAAACGTTGGGCCGAATCAGGTTGCATTTGCTGTGCATCTCACAGGAGGTCCAGTTCCGGGTCCAGGTCCGATCCCTCTCTTTCAGGGAAGTTATAACTTTGACCAGTCTCCCAACGATCCCACCAGATTGGATGTGAAGAAAAACGGTGCCCTAGACAAATCTATTGGCAACCCTGGTTTATATCTGGACCTGAACGCCGGCCCCACTGTCGTTATTCGCCCTGGCACCTATAAGCTGAAATTTGAAATGAACGCGGCGGCAGAGGCCGACGGTCAGGTTTTCCTTTTCGCCGATGGGAATCTGAGGCTTTTCTAACAGGGAGATAAACAGGACAAGGAGGATAAATCATGCCAATTCGTAAGAGCTTTTTAACTTTGATGATTCTCATCTCGATGGTTGCTTTAACTTCATGTGCGGCTTGGTTTGATGATGGCAAGCCTTGCACGCCGGTAACTGTAAAGCCCAATCCGGAGAACAAAAGCTGCTCTCTTGGAGGTAAGTACTGTGGATCATGTGAAGGGCAAATTTGTGAAGATGTGACCTGGCCGTCGGACAATAAGCTCTGCACATCTGTTTATATTCGCGGTGGCGGAGGGGGCTATTCGTGCAGATGCGATTGCAAGTAATACCTGGCTTCTCCAGTGAAGAAACGTGATTGAAGTCAATGGGGGCAGATTCGATTGATCTAATAGTCCTTGGAAAAATGAGTCGACAGTCGTGGGTAGCCCCCGATCAAACTGCCGCGCACCCATCTGCGGTGTTGCGCGTGCTCGGAGCCTCAACATATTCACCGATATGCCTCGGCTCCTGCGCTCCGTGCGCCTTGCATCTGAGGCGCTCGTGACGTTTTTCAAAGATTCCCACGCTTAATGAATAAACCAAAGCCCTCTGCTGATTGTTTGATGATTGGCAGGGGGCTTTTTCTTTTTCTCCCCCTGTGGTTTGATGAGTGCCGCTGAGTGTAATTTTTTTGCGGTGTCCTGCGACCATTTGCCGTATGCAGCCGCTCAGCCATGCGCAACAGGAGATCACATGAAATACCACAAGGACCCGAATGCCATCGCCAGCCTGAGCCCGGAGCAATACAGGGTAACCCAGGAGAACGCCACGGAACGCCCCGGAAGCGGTGAACTGCTGCACAACAGCGAGCCGGGCATCTATGTCGATATTGTTTCCGGCGAACCGCTCTTTGCCTCCGGTGACAAATTCGAGTCCGGATGCGGCTGGCCGAGCTTCACCAAGCCAATCGAGCCGCTGAACGTCAACGAGTTGTGCGACAGCAGCCACGGTATGACCCGCACCGAGGTGCGCAGCACGCACGGCGACAGCCATCTCGGCCACGTTTTTCCCGACGGACCAGGCGACCGGGGCGGCCTGCGTTACTGCATTAACTCGGCCTCGCTCCGTTTCATCCATCGTGAGGAGATGGAAGCGGAAGGTTATGGCGACTATCTTGATCAGGTGGAGGACATCTAATGGCACATGAGCGCGCAGTACTCGCAGGCGGATGTTTCTGGGGTATGCAGGATTTAATCCGCAAGCTTCCCGGCGTTGTTTCGACCCGCGTCGGTTATACCGGCGGCGATGTTGCCAACGCCACCTACCGCAACCACGGCAACCATGCGGAGGGAATCGAAATCATTTTCGATCCTGAGATATTGTCATTCCGCAGGCTGCTGGAGCTCTTCTTTCAGATTCACGATCCGACCACGCTGAACCAGCAGGGAAACGATCGCGGAAGCTCCTATCGCTCGGCGATCTATTACACCAGCCAGGCGCAGAAAGCGGTTGCACTCGACACTATCGCCGATGTCGAGGCCAGCGGCTTATGGCCGGGCAAGGTTGTCACCGAGCTTGGGCCTGCAGGCGATTTCTGGGAGGCCGAGCCGGAGCATCAGGATTATCTGCTGCTGAATCCGGGCGGCTACACCTGCCATTTTCCGCGCCCGAACTGGGTATTACCCGAACGTCTGAAGGTCTGATAGCCCTCAGGCTTCGGTACCTCAAAGCCCTCTGCTGATCGTTTGATGACTGGCAGGTGGCTTTTTTCAGTAGTTGTGGAATTTCTTTTTGTCGACAAACTTCGTTTCGAGAGTTTATATAATTCGTTATTTTATTGCAGACAAACAGAATTTTTCTGAGGCGGTCTTCGTATAAGCATGGAAGTGTCTGGATACTGTATTGTAAGAGTTGCCGGAGGGGTGAGGGCTTGCGTGCGCCAAGCTGCAAGCCATGCCCTTTTAGGGGGCCTGCTTCTGCTGCTCGCCACGCTGTTTGTCAGCGGTCCCTGTCAGGCGGAGCCGCTGGTCACGCTCAAGCCCATCATGCAGGGGGAAAGCACCGGATTAATGGTGCGCTATCTGGAAGATCCTGCGCATGCTTACACATTCGAGCAAGTGCGCAGCGAACCCTTGGCATCGACATTTATGCCGTTGCCGGATGGCAGTAGTAATTTCGGTATAAGCTCCTCGGACTATTGGTTGAGGATTGATGTGCAGAATAGCGGCAGCGAGCAGCTTGTCTGGTATCTGGAAGCGACCCATCCGCAGTGGGATCATGTTAGTTTTTACATGGACGGGAAAAACGTGCAGCAAGGTGGGGATCATCATCCCTTTGCAGGGCGTTCCATTGCTTCGGAAAGCAATACTTATGCAGTGAACACGCCTCCCGGTGCCCGGCAGAAGATATGGATTCATTTTTCCTATGAACTGCCCGGTCTTGCCGAGACACAGCTGCGCTTGTGGACGCCGGATGCCTTTGATCAGCACTACGCCAAAAGGTATTTTGTTATTGGCGTTTTCATCGGTATCGGCCTTTTGCTGTTTTTATATAACCTGTTGATCGGTTACTCCACCCGCATGTTTGAATACATCTGGTATACCTCCTATATGCTGGCTGCAGTGTTCAGTCTGCTTGCGGTGACCGGGTTCGGATATCGCTACCTGTGGCCGGGTTCTATCTGGCTTACGGATTTTTCCCCCATTCTGTTTCCGGTGTTGACGCTGGTGCTGGCTACCCAGTTTACCCGTATGTTTCTATGCACAGCTCAGGAATCCACGGTCATTGACCGGCTGCTGCAGGGTATTTTTGTCGCAGCTGGGCTCTCGCTGCTCAGTTATTGCCTGGGTTGGCGTGACCATGCGGTGCAGTTTGCCTTCCTGTGTGCATTTGCATCGATGTTTTTTCCATTGATCGGGCTATGGCAATATCTAAAAGGCAGGCTTGATGCACGATTTTATGTATTGGGCTGGAGTGTGTGGAGCCTCGGCATAATCATTGCCATGCTGCGTAACACGGGGGTAGTACCATTAAATTTTGTCACCGGATTTGCGCCTGCACTGGGTTTCTTTATTGAGGGGGTGCTGCTCTCTTTCGCTCTGGCTGATCGTATCAATCTGCTCAGGCATGAGAAAGAGGCGATGAGAATAACGCATCTTGAGTATGTGGAGAAAAAGAGCGACTCCCTTGAGCGCTTGGTGCAGGAGCGTACGGCTGCACTGGAACAGTCGATGAAGCAGGCAGAGATGCTGGCGCGGACAGATGTGCTTACCGGCGCATTAAATCGCCGTGCATTCTTTGAATATGGCGAAAAAGAGTATGAACGTGCCATGCGTTACAAGACGACGCTCGCTGTCATCATGATTGATCTTGATCATTTTAAATTGATCAACGACAACTTCGGTCACGCTGTCGGCGACGCTACTCTCATTGAGGTTCTCAATACCTTGCATAAACTGATTCGCAATGTGGATACGATCGGTCGAATTGGCGGCGAGGAGTTTGCCGCTCTGCTGCCACAGACCGATCTGCAAACAGCAACCGAGCTGGCGCAACGACTCAGGAGTGCAGTGGAGGAGTTGAAGGTAACTGTCGATGGTCTGAGTATCAGCATCACGGCAAGCTTCGGCGTTGCCGTCATTGACGTCGCTAACGAGACGCTGGACGAATCTTTAAAGCGTGCGGATGCAGCACTGTACCGTGCCAAAGAAAACGGCCGCAATCGCATTGAGCAGGCGCTCTAGCTCGTCAGATCGCTATTGGTCGGAGCAAAGAAGACGCTGTCAGGTTTTGAATGTTAACGGTCCTGACCGGGGCGAATCAGGTAATGTGCTGAGTGCCCATGATTAATGCCAAAACAGAGGGGGCAATCAGGGCTTAGAGTTTCCTTTTCAGGGGGAAAAGGGGATACAGCCCTTTATTGTTGCCTGGGAAAGATGAGCTGTGCGGTGTCGAAGCCCAGCGCCTTGGATGTTTCAATGAACTGGTCGATCACTGCATCCGGGACTGTCGGGGTTCTGGCCAGTAGCCAGAGGTAGGATTTATCCGGGCCGCAAACGAATGCGTAGCGGTAATCGCTGTCGAGTACGAAGATGATGTACGAGCCATAAAAGGGCCCGAAGAACGATACCTTCAGGTAGCCCTCGTTTGCCGAGCGGACAAAGAAGGCCTTGCCATGTGCCTCGTCCCATTCGCCTGTTTCGGCTGAATAGCCGCGGTTGATGACAGCCACGCCCCCGTCATCCCGCAGGCTGTACCCGGCAGTGACCTGTTCCAGCCCGCGTTCAAAGGAGTGATCGAGGCGTGCAATCTCATACCACTTGCCGAGATAGCGCCCGATGTCGAAGTCGCTGACCGGTGTGACCCCCTCGGGAATCCCTGTGCAGCCTGAAACAAAGATGGTCAGAAGCAGTGCTGTGAGTATGCGCATGGATTCATTATAGCCGCGATTCCGGAAGATGGTGTCTCTCATTCTGGATACAACATCAGGTTAGCGCCGTGCTTGATATAAAGTTCGGTGAGCTCACGTGGCATCGAGCCGTAAAAGACATAATAGTATGGGAAATTCCAGTCTTTATCCGTCATATTTGGATCGGCTCCCGCCTCTAAAAGAATGCGAATGGTTTCCATGTTCTTTTCTGTCAGATGCAGTGGTGTGGAAGCATAATCATTCTGTGCATTCACATTGGCGCCATGCTCAATAAGCAGCCGCATGATGTTTTTGTGTCCATGTTTGGTTGCCAGATGCAGGGCGGTATTTTCTGCCTCATCCCTTGCGTTGACATCAGCGCCCTGATTCAAGAGCTGTCTCAGCGCTTCTTCATCACCACTGCTTGCTGCTTTAAACCATGCGCTCTGATTTGTCATGACTTACCTCGCAAACAGCACTTTAGCCTCATTTTGTTCAAGGTCACCATCCCGGCCTCAGACCGACAGGGAATGGGAAAAGGGGACGTTAAGGTCGGGGGACGGGCATGTCGCCTTTCCCGCCGCCCTCGATGTGCAGCACCTGGGTCGGGTAGGCGAACTCAATGCCTTCATCCTCGAAGCGTTCGTGAATCAGGAAGTTGATGGCCTGCTGGATATCCATATAGAGGTTATAATCCGGGCCGTGCACGTAGTAGACCGTCTCGAAGTTCAGCGAGTAGCTGCCGTATTCCTTGAAGTGGGAACGGTCGAAGCGGACCTTCTTGTCACCCTGCGCCTCGATAGCCTCGCGCAGGATCTGTGGAATCATCTTCAACTTGTCGCGCGGGGTCTGATAGACCACGCCGATCGGGAACAGCACGCGGCGCTCGTACATGCGGCCGAAATTTCGCAGGCGGCTATTCAGCAGATCGGAGTTGGAAAACACCAGTTGCTCACCGGAGAGGCTGCGCAGTCGCGTGGTCTTGAGGCCGACATACTCGACGCTTCCGAGATGCTCGTTGACGATCAGGAAGTCGCCGACGGCAAAGGGCTTGTCGAGCACGATGGACAACGCAGCCAACAGGTCGCCAAGGATATTTTGTACCGCAAGTGCCACGGCGATGCCGCCGATGCCGAGGCCGGCGACCAGCGCGGTGATGTCGATGCCGAGATTGTCCAGGGCCAGCAGCAGCAGCACCGTCCACAGCACGAGCTTGGCGACAAAGCCGATGGCATTGATGGTGGTGACGCTCGCCGGGTTCTCACTCAGCTGCTTTTCGCGGTAACGCGCTATCGCCCCGTTGGCCGCGACAGTGGCCCACAGGCCGCACTGGATGAACAGTGCGATCACCACGATGTTGTTGAAGATGTGATCGGGGCGGTCGGTCAGCTCGATAAAGCGTGAACCGGTATAAAGGCAGATAATGGCCAGAAAGGAGGGGCGGGTATGGGCGAGTATCTCAACCACGTAGCCGGCCATACGGTTTTCCTGTTCGCTGGTGGATTTGCGGAGTCTTCTTCCGGCCAGCCGCTTGATGGCGACCAGCAGCAGCGCTGCAACAAGCGTGGCGCCCAGTGCAACCAGCCAGTTGAGCACGCTGTTGTGCAGGATGATGACATCAAGAAATTGCATCGAAAGATACTCCTCTTTCCATCCGACGGCATGGCTGCCAGCCGGATTGGTACAACCACCTTATGAAAATATGCGCATGATTTCCAGTCACGCGTGACAGGACGCTTGCATGGGTCGCGAAAACAGCCGGTGCCGATTCAAGATTATGGCTTTCCTGCGCAGCCCTTTCTTCGAGATTGCGGTGGTTCGCCCTGGTTTATGCGATACAATACGGACCTTGGTAAACCATCATTCAATATCATCAGAGGTTCTTGGCATGACACAGGTTCAGATCGGCACACCACTATCCCCATCGGCAACAAAAGTGATGTTGCTCGGCTCGGGGGAACTCGGCAAAGAGGTAGCCATCGAGTTGCAACGGCTGGGTGTCGAGGTGATTGCGGTGGACAGCTATGAGAACGCTCCGGCCATGCAGGTGGCGCATCGCTCGCATGTGCTTTCGATGCTCGATGGCGCAGCCCTGCGCAGCCTGATCGAGGCGGAAAAGCCAAACCTGATCGTGCCCGAGGTCGAAGCTATTGCCACAGTCACGCTGGCTGAGCTGGAGAGCGAGGGCTTCAGGGTGATCCCGACCGCGCGCGCCACACAGCTGACCATGAACCGCGAGGGCATCCGAAGGCTCGCCGCCGAAACACTGGGGCTGGCAACATCTCCCTTCCAGTTTGCGGCGACACAGGAAGAGTTCGAGGCGGCGGTGCAAGCCATCGGCATGCCCTGCGTGGTGAAGCCGATCATGAGTTCATCGGGCAAGGGGCAGTCGGTGATTCGTGCCGGGGCCGATATCCACAAGGCCTGGGACTACGCCCAGAAGGGCGGCAGGGCAGGCAAGGGCAAGGTCATTGTCGAAGGCTTTGTCGATTTCGATTATGAAATCACCATGCTCACCGTGCGCCATGCGGGTGGCACATCTTTCTGCCTGCCCATTGGTCATCTGCAGGTGGATGGCGATTACCGCGAATCATGGCAGCCGCAGCCCATGTCCGATGCGGCCCTGAAAGCGGCACAGCATATCGCCGGCAAGGTGACCGATGCGCTGGGTGGTTATGGTCTGTTCGGGGTGGAGTTGTTCATCAAGGGCGATGCAGCCATTTTCAGTGAGGTCTCGCCGCGCCCGCATGATACCGGTCTGGTGACGCTGATTTCACAGGATCTTTCCGAATTCGCCCTGCATGCCCGCGCGATTCTGGGTTTACCTATCCCCAATATTCACCAGCACGGCCCGGCAGCCTCCTGCCCGCTGGTGGTGGAGGGTGACTCCACCAAGGTTAGCTTCGGTGGTCTGGAAAAGGCGCTGGCGGAACCGGATACGCAGATTCGCCTGTTCGGTAAACCTGAAGTGCATGGCAAGCGCCGCATGGCTGTCGCCCTGGCGCGCGGCGCAAGCCTTGAAGAGGCACGCGAGAAGGCCGTGGCTGCCTGCAAGAGCATCAAGGTCTCCCTGTAGGCATCAGCGCTTAAGCATTCGCGAACAGCATATGCCGATGGATGAACTGCTGCTCAAGGCAACCGGTGCAGCCTCACTTGAGCGCGGCGAGGTGATCCAGTCGCTGTGGAGCGGCTATGGAGAGATTGTCCGCTATCGTGTGCATGGGGGCGAAGTGCCGAGTGCTGTGCTCAAGCACGTGATCTTTCCTTCTGAGGTGAATCATCCGCACGGTTGGCACAATGATCTGTCGCACCGGCGCAAGGTGCGCTCTTATGAAGTGGAAATGGCCTGGTATCACGACTTTGCCAGTCGCTGCGACGAGCGCTGTCGTGTGCCGCATTGCTATGCCTCGGATACGCTTGGTGAGGATCATCTGATGGTGCTCGAAGATCTCGATGCCGCAGGCTATCCGGTACGCCGCCAAGGTCTCGATCTGGACGGTGTGCAGGCCTGCTTAGCCTGGCTGGCCCACTTCCATGCCGAATTCATGGGGCAGAAGCCCGCTGGCCTGTGGGAAGTTGGCACCTACTGGCATCTGGCCACGCGCCCCGATGAGCTGGCCGTGATGGCGGACGATGCCCTGCGCGATGCAGCTCCCGTGATCGATTCCATGCTCTCCACGGCCCGCTTTCAGACCCTGGTGCATGGCGATGCCAAGCTGGCCAATTTCTGTTTCTCGGGCGATGGGAAGCGTGTTGCCGCGGTTGATTTCCAGTATGTCGGCGGTGGTTGCGGCATGAAGGATGTGGCCTATTTTCTCGGCTCATGCCTGAGTGATCGCGATCAGGAACGTTTCGAGGCGATGCTGCTGGATGATTACTTTGCCACCTTGAAGCAGGCGCTGGCAGAGCGGGGGCGGGATACGGACGTGGTGTTATTAGAGCGCGAGTGGCGGGCGCTGATGCCGCTGGTGCAGGCCGACTTCTATCGTTTTCTGGTCGGCTGGATGCCGTCGCACTGGAAGATCAACGACTACAACAAGCGCGTGGCGCTACAGGTGGTGAAGTCGCTCGGCTAGCTGGTTGTGGGCTTAGGGATACTCTGAAAAACACCCTCCATGGTGTTTTTCATTACGCAAAGGCAAAAGTGTGATTTTTCCTTTGCTCACAAAATCAAGCACTTGCGCGCATGATTTTGGCGGCCCGTCCATGGGCCGCACGGATGCTCTGACTTTTTCAGAGCATCCTTAGCGAATGAACTGGATATCGAGGGTGCGCATATAGGTATGCAGCCCGGCATCCTGCACCGGGAAGACAAAGGCATCCTGATCCGATTCATTGTGATGCGAGTGCCACCAGCCCGGCGGGGTGACGAACACGGTATTGGTTGCCCACATCGCCTTGACGGGATCAATGATATTGCCCGCTTCATCCACCTTCTTGCCGATCATGGTATAGGTGTCCGGGCCGGAAAAAACAGCCAGATCAAGCGCCACGGATTGATGGCGGTGCGGCTTCTGCACCGCGCCCGCAGGCAGCAGGTTGAATAGCGACCACATGGTGTGGGTCATGGTTTTGGTTTTGGCAGTATCGGTGTTGCCGAGAATAATGCCGATGCGGTTGCGCTTTTCGCGCAGGGCAGGCTCACGCAATTTCTCCACTTCATCACACATATAGGCCTTGCTGTAGAAGGCAGGCTTGAACATCTGTTTGCTCGGAATCGCGCCCATGTATTGCAACAATGGTGCATCGTGGCTCCAGTAGAGGGCGCTGTCTTCATCGGCATAGTGGGTGACGCCCTGATTGTATGGCAGTGTGAAGGCATCACCCTGTTGCCAGGTGATGGTGCCATCTGCTGTTTCGGTGCGCCCGGAGCCGCGCAGCACGAAATAGACCTCCGAAGTTGCCGCCGCGTATGTTCTGATATTCTCATCGGTGCAAATGCGGATGTAGTTGGCCAGCAGGTTCGGCGCAGTCGCCGGATAAGGTGTCTCCAGCTCTTTGGAAAGATCCAGTTCAATGATTCGTGTCTCACCCTTTTCATGCAAGGAGGCCGGGAAGGGCTGGATCGGCACTTCTTTCAAATCAGGTGTCGCGGCAGCAGAATATTCCCAACTCACAACCTGTTTTTCCCATTGCTGTTTGTCGTTGTTCATGGTTGCACTCCTTGCTGTTACCTGACTGAATCATGGGTCGAGAGCGGGCTCTCGATGCCGGGTTGGGAAGCATAGCCAAATCAATAGCCTCAGACACGGTTGAATTTAATTTATGTCACTGCCTTAAAATCCACAAAATGCGAGTGGATTGCCTCCCGGGTTCGGCATGCCTATGCTACGTCGACGACTTCAGCGGATTGCGGGGACGTTCGCGATTTAAAAGCCGTGAAAGTAACAAAAGGGGGAGGGGAAATGTACACGAGAAAAGTCTCCTCCGATTCGTTTGTATTAAGGTCTTTTATCGATTGCGGATAAAAGAATACCTGTTGCATTGAGGAGGCTGACCTATTGATAAATACCTTTACGTATAAAACTGATCAGGGATGGTCCGTTGACACTTTTCCCGACATGGATTCCGAGCAAACTCTTGTTCTGGTCTTTGCTGCGCCGGCATATTTCGATGATCCGGCACCTATCAGGCAGCTTTGCAGTTCCTATCCAACATCAAAGATATTGGGATGTTCAACAGCGGGTGAGATTGCCGGAACCAGGGTGAATGATGCGAGTCTTTCCGTCGCGATCATGAAGTTTGAACATACCAATCTTGTCCTTACTTCCACCGTCGTTTCCAACGCTTCCGATTCATATGCAGCCGGCGAAGCTATCGCACAACAACTGCCAACGGATGGGCTGCGCGGTGTGTTTGTCCTCGCCGACGGGCTTGAGGTAAATGGAAGTCAGCTGGTTAGCGGACTGGGCCGTGTTCCGCATCATGTGCCTGTTACCGGTGGGATGGCTGCGGACGGTGCCCGGTTCCAGCGCACCTGGGTGTTGCACGACGGCAAGCCAAAAACCGGCATGGTGACTGCGCTTGGATTTTACGGCGAGAAATTCCATATGACGCATGGCGCACGCGGAGGCTGGGAGGCCTTCGGTCCCGAACGCAAAATCACCCGTTCCGAGAACAACATTCTTTACGAGTTGGATGGCAAGCCGGCGCTGGCTCTGTATAAGGAATACCTCGGTGAGCTTGCAGTTGATCTTCCTTCCTCCGGGTTGAAATTCCCCCTGACCATTCGCGACGGGTATGCGGATACGAAATGTCTGGTTCGTACCATTCTGGGAATTGATGAGAAGAATCAGGCCCTCATTTTTGCCGGTGATGTGCCGGAAGGCTTTCTGGCAAGGCTTATGCGGGCCAGTTTTGATCGACTGGTGGGGGGCGCAGTTGAGGCATCCGCGCTGTTGGCAACAAATAGAGTTGTCCGGTTTTAGAGCACAAGGGTTGTCCGGTTTGGTTTTGGTTCATATTGCTGCCTTCAGCCTTGGTAGTGGTAGTTCCGGCTTGCTGGCCTTGGGCTTCAGAAGAGGCTGAAACTCGGCGAGTTTTCTTGGCCCGTGGAAGATGGCCATGCTGCCATCGGTATAGCAGTGAACACGCACTCTGGCTTTGACATAATGGTGTCGGTATTCATTGCTGGGGATTTGCAGGGTTCTGCCCTCAAAGCTGACGGTGTTGTCTTTGTTGACTGTGCGTTCGTGCTTCT
>MNXA01000010.1 GCA_001871195.1 Zetaproteobacteria bacterium CG1_02_55_237 | reverse complement strand
TCGGTGAGTCGCAACACCTCGTCCACCGGGGCACACCGGCTGGATGCTTGCGTCAAACGCTTGTCCATCAACCCAGCTTCGCCTTCCCCCTGATAACGCTCTACATAACGCCGGAAGTTACGCTCGCTCATGCCGAGCAGTCGTCCCGCCTCTTCCTGGGTCAACTGGCCTCTCTGCCAACCACCATATGCCTCATCAAATCTCATCTTCCTGACCTCCTGTAACACTGTCGTTCGTCTCATCTCTGATTACCTCTCGGGTAATCTTCAGACCGGACAACTTATGAGCTACTGATGAGGACAGGTTATGTGCTGCCGACAAGCACAAAAAAAAATATGGACGCGAAGTCGTTTATTCATAGACTACTGATGCATCTTTACCCTAGGAGGTGGAAACCGTGGTCGGAAATGCTCCTGAACATCCCAACTACAATATGGCGATCGTAAAAGCCTTTGCCGTCTGTGCAGTGGTTTATTTCGTCGTCGGCGCGCTGGTGGGCGATCTTATTGCATGGCAATTATCGTTCCCGTCACTGAATGTGAATGAGTACCTCAGCTTCGGGCGCCTGCGTCCGTTACATACCAATGCAGTGATCTTCGCCTTTGGCGGTTGCACCCTGATGGCCACAGCTTTTTATGTCGTGCAGCGCACCTGCGCGGTTCCCCTGTGGAGCAACAAAATGGCCTGGTTCACCTTCATTGGATGGAACCTGATTATTGTTTCGGCCGTTATTTCCTTCCCCATGGGCTGGACCTCCGGCAAGGAATATGCCGAACTGGAATGGCCCATCGACATCGCCATTGCCGTCGTCTGGCTCTCCTATATGTTCAATTTCATCATGACCATTGCCAACCGCAAGGTGTCGCATATCTATGTGGCCAACTGGTTCTTCCTTGGCATGATGATCATGATCACCTACCTGCATGTGGTAAATTCGCTGGCCATTCCGGTGACCATGACCAAGTCGTATTCACTCTTCTCCGGTGTGCACGACGCGATGATCCAATGGTGGTGGGGCCATAATGCTGTGGGCTTCTTCCTGACCGCAGGCTTCCTCGGCATCATGTATTACTTCATCCCCAAACAGGCGGATCTGCCGATCTTCTCCTATCGCCTCTCCGTGCTGCATTTCTGGGCGCTGATGTTCGGTTATGTCTGGCTGGGTGCGCATCATCTGCAATACACCGCCCTGCCCGACTGGGCCGGCTCTCTCGGTGCTGCCGTGTCCATCGCCATGATTATCCCGTCCTGGGGTGGTGCGGTGAACGGTCTGATGACCCTCTCCGGAGCCTGGCATAAGTTGCGGGATGACTATGTGCTGCGCTTCCTTGTCGTGTCGCTGGCCTTCTACGCCATGTCCACCTTTGAAGGTCCGGTCATGTCGCTGAAGACCGTGAATGCTCTTTCCCACTACACCGACTGGACCATCGGCCATGTGCATTCCGGTGCCCTGGGCTGGGTAGTGATGGTTTCCGTCGGTGCTATCTATCACCTACTGACCCGACTTTGGAAAACTGAAATCTACTCTGTCGGACTGGTCAATACGCATTTCTGGATTCACACCATCGGCACGGTGATCTACATCTGTGCCATGTGGGTGTCCGGCATCATGCAGGGCCTGATGTGGCGCGCCACCGATGACTACGGCAACCTCGCCTACACCTTCGCCGAGAGTGTGGTCGCCATGCATCCTTACTATGTACTGCGTTCGGTGGGCGGCCTGCTTGTCCTTATCGGAGCGGGAATCATGCTCTATAACGTTGTGATGACGATTCGAACTGCCGGGCAGCCCAATGCTGCGGCAGCTCGGGCATAAGGGGGCTATCATGGGACTCGGAAGAATCATCGGAAATATCCTCGGCCGGTCGGTTGACCCTCAGAAAAGGCGTGAGAAGAAATCCTTTCAGGAGTCGCTTGAGAAGAACATCTGGGGCCTTATCGTCATGGTAGCCATCGTTGTTTCCATTGGCGGTATCGTGGAAATCGTTCCCCTGTTCTACCTCGACAACACCATCGAAAAGCTGACCAAGGAAGAAGACAGCATTCGCCCTTACTCGGCATTGGAACTGGAAGGCCGTGATGTCTACATCCGCGAAGGTTGCTATCTGTGTCACTCGCAGATGATCCGCCCGTTCCGCGACGAAATGGAGCGTTATGGCCATTACTCGCTGGCAGCCGAATCGAAATTCGATCACCCCTTCCAGTGGGGCTCCAAGCGTACCGGACCTGATCTGGCTCGTGTGGGCGGCAAGTATTCCAACGAATGGCAGGTGCAACATCTGCGCGCTCCCCGCTCGCTGGTGCCGGAATCGGTCATGCCGGATTACGCCTTCCTGGAGGGCTACAAACTCGATGGCGCTCTGACTGAGAAGAAGATGCGTGCACTGGCCATGGTCGGTGTTCCTTATAGTGAGGCTGACTTCGCAGGCGCTGCTGCCGGCGTGCAGGACAAGACCGAAATGGATGCCCTCGTTGCCTACCTGCAGGTACTGGGCACCATGGTCAAGTTCGAGCCGGGGAAAGACTACCGTGAATAGTCTGAGCGAATTCTTCAACACCGACTGGGAAGCCATGACGCGGGCCGACTGGACAGGGCTGATTATTGTGCTGGCACTCAGCGCACTGATGATCGGCCTGTACGTCTGGATATTCAGGCCAGCCAATCGCGACAAATTCGAGCAATACCGCGATTTTGTAAATGACGAAGACAAGGATATGAACAGGGAGGTTGGACATGGCCAAACAAGATAAGCCGCAACATACCCCGGATACGGGCCACGAGTGGGATGGCATTCGTGAATTGACCAACCCGCCGCCGCGCTGGTGGATGATTGCCTTCCATGCAAGCTGGATCTGGTGTGTGGTGTATTTCATTCTCTACCCGGCGATTCCACTGGTGCACGAATCCACCAAGGGCATCCTTGGCTGGACGCAGATCAAGGAATTCAAGGAAGCGGTCGCCGAAAATGCCGTGCTCAAGGCTCCTCTGCTTGAAAAGGTTGCATCCATGGACGGCCAGGAATTGCTGACCGATGCAGGTATGCGCAACTTTTCCGAATCCTCTGCCAAGGCCATTTTCGGTGACAACTGCGCCGGCTGCCATGGTGCCGGTGGTGAGGGCGCTCCGGGGCTGTTCCCCAGCCTGGCTGACGATGACTGGCTGTTCGGTGGTGATATCGACACCATCATCGAGAGCATCACCGATGGCCGAGAGGGTAATATGCCAGCCCATATGGATATACTCAGCAAAGATGAAGTTAATCAGCTGACCGATACCGTGATTGCACTCTCCGAAGGCAAGGCAACGCCGGCCCAGTTTGCGCAGTTCAACGAGATCGGTTGCGCCAACTGCCACGGCGAGAATGCGGAAGGCGGCGCAATCAACGATCTCGGTAGCGGTGCGGCTAATCTGGCTGACGGTATCTGGCGTTTCGGTAGTTCGCGTGAAGATATCATGCGCACCATCCGCTACGGCGTGAATCAGGATCAGGAAGAAGTTCCGGAGACCCGTGTGGCCATCATGCCGGCCTTCGGGGGCAAGTTGAGCCCGGAGGCGATCAAGATGCTGGCCGTCAAAGTGCATGAATTCGGCGGCGGGAAATAGGAGACGAACATGGACGCAGTTGTTATCAGCGTAATTATTTCCATCGCCGGATGCCTTATTATCTTCGGCTATCTGGCCTATAAGTTTTTCAGAATCATCGGCAGCAAGGACGATTCTGAGTAAACACAGTCTGAACAATTTGAGGGAGAGGGAGGTCTATGCCTCCCTTTTTCTATTTAAGCGATTATGCTTGAACAGATTATGCCGGAAGAACGCACAAGCCCCAAGGGTGAAATGAGTGATTTAGCCATGCAAAACAGGGAGCAGATATGTCGGAAGAAAATAAACAGGGCAGTATAGAAGACATCTACGCCGATGCCGCCCACTGGCATGTCAACACAGGCGGAGAAACCATCCATGCCAAACGCATGCCCGGCCGTTTCCGCAACTACAAATGGTATGCCTCCATCCTGTGGCTGCTTTATTTTATCGGCCCCTATTTCCGCTGGGATGGTCAGCAGGCTATTTTCTTCGATATTCCGCACCGCCAGTTTCATATGTTTTCCCTCACTGTCTGGCCACAGGACATCTGGGTGCTATCACTGGTCCTGATCCTGCTGGCCATGACGCTGTTCGGCGTCACTGCCGTTGCCGGGCGTGTGTGGTGTGGCTATTTCTGCTTCCAGACGGTGTGGACGGACTGGTTCACCTGGCTGGAGGACAAGATCGAGGGCAATCCGATCCAGCGGCGCAAACTTGATGCCGCGCCCTGGGATGCCCGCAAGATTCGCCTGAAGCTGTTCAAGCATACCCTGTGGATGCTCATCGCCATTGTTACGGGCATTACATTCGCAGCCTATTTCACCGATGCCTTCGACCTTTGGCATCGCTACCTGACGCTGGATGCCCCGCTTGTTGCCTGGGTCGTGCTGGCAGCCTTTATCTTCGGCACCTATGTGTTTGCCGGCTTTATGCGCGAGCAGGTCTGTTTCTGGCTGTGCCCCTATGCGCGCATCCAGAGCGTCATGCTGGACAAGGATACCGAACTGCCGACCTATGATACGAAACGTGGTGAGCCGCGCGGCAAGGTGCGCGGCAAGGAAAGCGAGAAGCGTGGCGATTGCATCGACTGCCATCTCTGTGTCGGCGTTTGCCCGACCGGTGTGGATATCCGCGAAGGCATGCAGGAGGGCTGCATCAGCTGCGGTATGTGCATCGATGCCTGCGACAGCATTATGGACAAGGTCAATCGTCCGCGCGGCCTGATCCGTTACGCCTCGGAAAAAGAAATGATGGGCATAAGCCTGCCGCCACTGTTCAAACGACCGCGCGTGATTGCCTACAGCACCATCTTTCTGCTCGCCGTCACCGGTATCATCTACGGCCTCTCCCATATTCCACCGGTGGAACTTTCCGTCGTGCATGAAAGGCAACCGCTGTTTATCCAGATGAGCAATGGCGACATCCACAACAAGTACACCATCAAGGCAGTCAACAAAACGCTGACTGATATGCATGTGAAGCTCAGCATCAGCGATGCGGATGGCGTGGAAATCGTCGGCGGAAGTCAGGAGGTGGTCTTGCAGGCAGGCAGGCTACTTCCATTTAGCGTCTTCCTGTCGGCGAAGCCTGCTGCCCTGAAGGAAAAGAAAACGAAAATCCGCTTCATCCTGGAAAACATTGGAACACCAGCAGTCAAAATAGAGTATAAATCGGTCTTTATGAGCCCAAGCGGGAGCTAAATGATTATGTTGAGTGAACAAGTCAAACAGGACCTCAAAAACCCGTGGCTGCGAACCATCCTCGGCACGGTGGCTGTCGTGGTTGCCGTCAATATCGTCTTTATTACCTATGCCTTTATCTCGCCGCCGAATCTGGTGGTGAAGGACTATTACGAGCAGGGCAAGAACTACTTCCACGACAAGGATGCACGGCAGAAGGCATCGGCAGCAGCATGGCGACTGCAATTGCTGCTGCCCGACGGTATGCAGGCTAATTCGCCTGCAACCTGCCGCCTGTATGTCATGGATCATCAGGGCAAACCTTTGAGCTCGGGCAGCGTGCATGTGTCCGCCTATCGCCCCAACGATGCCAGCTACGATTTCAGCATTGAATTGAAAGCCGTGGATGCCGGCACCTTCGCCGCACCCATCAGTTTCCCCCTGCCTGGCAACTGGGACCTGATCGCACGCATTGATGCCGATGGGCAGAGATTCGATACCGCCCAGCGAATTTTTGTCGACAAGTAATCCCATCATAGGCTCGAACAACGGCACAAGCTGTTTCCACTGCGGCCTGCCGGCCACTGGTGCAGCGGCCTGTACCGGTGATGTTGCGGGTGAGCAGCACCTTTTCTGTTGCAGCGGCTGCCTGAATGTCTGCCGGGTCATTCATGAAGCAGGTCTCGATGCTTTTTACGATCGCCTGAAAAAACGCGAAGCCACCATGGCCCCACCACCCGATTCGCCCAATGATATCGACCAGTACGACCTGCCGGAGGTGCAGCAGGAGTTTGTGCAAAACCTTGCCGACGGCTCCAGGCAGGCACACCTGATGGTGGAAGGCATTCATTGTGCCGCCTGTGTCTGGCTGATCGAAAAGGCCCTTGGCGGCATGCCGGGCATCATCAAAGCCGAGGTCAATCTGGTGCACCATCGACTACTGTTGCAGTGGCAGCCCGAACAGCTTGCCCTGTCAAAAATAATGCAAAGGCTGGCTGCTCTGGGCTATGCCGCCATTCCGTTTAATCTCGACAACGCCGAGGGGAAGCTTCGCGAGCAAAACCGGCGCCTGCTGTTTCGCATGGGCTTTGCCGGCTTCGGTGCCATGAACATCATGTGGATATCCATTGCCTTGTATGCCGGCTCCTTTTCGGGCATCAGCATTGAGGATCGGGACTTTTTCCAGTGGGTCAGTTGCACGATTGCCACGCCTGTTCTGTTCTACTCGGGCGGTCCCATCCTTATCTCCGCCCTGCGCGGCCTGCGCCGGGCCATGCTCGGCATGGACCTGCCCATCGCCATCGGCGCTGTCGCCACCTACACCTACTCACTGTGGCAGACGATACAGGGCGGCCAGCACGTTTATTTCGATACCGTGGTCAGCTTTTTGTTCATCATCCTCGTCGGTCGTTATCTTGAGGCGCTGGCCCGGCGCAATGCCTCTTCGGCCACCATGCGTCTGCTGGAGCTGCAACCGCGCATGGCAACGCGTATAACTGAGCGCGGCGAAGAACGGGTGGCAGTGCGCAAACTGGTCGCCGGTGACCGCCTGCGCGTACGCCCGGGCGACAAGGTGCCGGCAGACGGTGTACTCATCGAAGGCGAATCGCATATCGACGAATCCATGCTGACCGGTGAATCAAGGCCGGTGCACAAGCACCTCGGAAGCCGCATGGCCTGCGGCACGGTCAATGGCGAGGGCTCGCTGATCATGCGAGTCGAACAGACAGGCAGCGGCACGGTACTGGCGCGCATCATTCATCTGGTGGAATCCGCACAGGGTTCCAGGGCCCGCGTGCAGCGACTGGCCGACCGCATCGTACCGTGGTTTGTCGGCATCACCCTGCTGCTCTCGGCCATCACCTTTCTCTACTGGGTGCAATCGGATTTCGACATAGCCCTGCTCGCGGCCACCGCAGTGCTGATCATCACCTGCCCTTGCGCCCTTGGCCTGGCCACACCGATGGCTATTGCGGTCAGCACAGGTGTTGCCGCCAGATATGGCGTACTGGTGCGCAATGGCGAGGCTCTGGAGGGATTGTCCGACATTACCCATGTCGTACTGGATAAAACCGGCACGCTGACCGAAGGCCGCATGCGCCTTAGCGACATTCAGACTCCGGGTGACAGGAATCGACTGCTGCAACTGGCCGGTGCAGTGGAGCGGCATTATTCCCACCCCTTGGCTGCCGCCATCTGTGCGGCGCTGGAGGCAGAAGACCTTGCCTTTCCTGCCAGCCGCAATGCGCAATTACTTGCCGGCCTCGGTGTCGGCGCGATGGTAGAAACAGCAGATGGTGACTGCGAGGTATGGATCGGCAACCGGCGATTGATGCACAACCGGGGGATTGCCGTTGATGCCGCCATGCAGGAGGTATGCTCCCGCATCGAAGCGGAGATGGGCGTAGCCGTATTGATCGCGGCAGATGGAAAGCTTCTTGGCCTGATGCGCATCGAGGATGGCCTGCGCACGGGAGCAGTTGAGCTTATCGCCGAACTTTCCCGACAGGGCATGGGCATTACCCTGCTGACCGGGGATTCCGCTGCTGCTGCCAGGCACCTGCAGCAGCTAATCTCTACACAAGCCCTGGTCCCGATAAGGGTGATTGCCGATGTGCTGCCCGAAGACAAGGTGCGTGCGGTTGAGGCGCTGCAAAAGCAGGGCGAACGCGTACTGATGGCCGGTGATGGCATCAACGATGCCCCTGCACTGGCGCAGGCGGATATCAGCATTGCCATGGGCAACGGCACGGATGTGTCGATGGAGTGCTCGGATATCGTGCTGATGGGCAGCGATGTGCGCAAAATTCCATGGGCCATTGCCCTGGGGCAGCGCACGCTTTCCACCATCCGCCAGAACCTGATGCTTTCACTGGCCTATAACGTCATTCTCGTACCGGCGGCCATGGCTGCCTGGGTGACACCTGTATTCGCAGCACTGGCCATGCCGCTGAGTTCGCTGCTGGTCATCGGCAATGCCATCCTGATCAGGCGGCATATGCAGCACAGGCGCTCCGATTGATATGCTGTTGCGTACACGGCTGCATGTTTAGCATGCGGGCATAGAGGGAATAAATGAGCGTTATCTACGGTTTGATTCCGGGCATGATCCTGTTGGGGCTGGTTAGCGTACTGGTCTTCTTCTGGGCGGTAAAAAACGGGCAATATGATGATATGGAAGGCCCTGCGCACCGCATCCTTGATGACGATGACATGGATGACAGAAAGGACAAGGATGATCGTCCGTCATGAGTAATACCCTGCCTTCGGCATTGCTGCTGATGCTGTCGATGGGCTTTATGGGAAGCGTGCACTGCATCGGTATGTGCGGGGGGCTGGTGAGTGCGGTGAGCATGAGCCGCAAGCATGTCTGGTGGTCCGGCCTGCTGGTCTATCAGTTTGGTCGAATCAGCACCTATGCGGCACTTGGTCTACTGGTCGGTTTAAGCGGCGCTGCCCTGAGCGCATTCGGCGGTGATCAATTGCAGCGTCTGCTTGCCGTGCTGGCAGGTCTGTTGATGATCGCCTTCGCTATGAATCTGGCTGGCTGGCTTCCCGACCCCTTGCAACGCCTTGGTGCGTGGGCAAGCCGAAAAACAGGGCTGGCCCGACTGGCCATGCGTGTCTCAAAGAATGCCCGCGCCAGTAGCTGGTATGCGCTCGGCTTGGTCAACGGCCTGCTGCCCTGCGGTCTGGTTTATGCTGCCCTGTCGCTCGCACTTGCTGCCGGTGATGCCATCAATGCAACGCTGATGATGATTGCCTTCGGCCTTGGAACAGTCCCGGCCATGATGCTCGTACCCTCCGCCCTGCGTGGCATGACACCAGCCCAGCGCTCAATCTCCCTGCGTATCGCCGCAGTCCTCATCATCCTGTTCGGGCTGATGACCATTTATCGCAGCACTATGCAGCCGGGCCATATGAGCGGGAATATGCACGAACAGCATAGCAAAGGGTTCGATTACCTTGCTGTGGCAGGGTTGGAGAAGGTCAACATCGGCAAGACATCTTTGCCAAGCATGGCGCTCAGGCCTACAGCTTCATAGCGATACAGCACCTGTTCTTCATCCACATGACGTACACTGTCCGGCTCTCCAAAACGCGCCTTCAGGTTTTCGGCAGAGACATCCAGACTGGGTATCAGGGTCAAGGATTCAACCCTTGTAGCGTAAACCTCGCTTAAATCCCTGGCTGCAAGCGCCATACGCACCACACCGTTCTGAGATTGCTGGGGTGTAGATGCGCGTGATTCAATCGCAAGCAGCTTCGCCTGATCTACATCAAGTAGCAGCACCACCTTCGTATGATCGGCAATGGCCGGGAAAAAAGCCTCCATTTTCAATCCCTGTTTCGCATGCCCTTCGGGATAAAGATATAAAGCCACCTCGGCCTTGCTCTGCAGGATGGTCTCGGCCTGCTTGAGCGTGGTTTCGCCCAGCGTAAGGCCCAGCACATGCAGATGACCTGTGGAATCCACGTGTGTATCCGGTGTCGCGCTGCCCTGCTGATAATGCGTGCTAGTCCATAAGAAAACGCCTGTCGTAATCACGACAACGACCAGCAACGCAATCAATCCGATACGATCATAATTCATCCGACAACTATCCCGGAATGGCATTGAATGTCCATGTCTTCCAGCAATTGTTGACAGGGCCACGCGCTGCTAAGCTGTACCCATCCGAAGGGAGGATTCCGACCATGGCCAGAATGAACATTGTATTTATCGCATCCGAGGCTGCACCACTGGCCAAGACAGGAGGCCTTGCCGATGTGGCAGGCGCCCTGCCAATGGCGCTTTCGCGTCTCGGCCATAAGGTCAGCGTCATCCTCCCCTACTACCGCAAACAGGTAGGCGCCAGCGGCGTGCGCGTGCATCCGCTGGACGAATCGGTCACCATCTGGGTGGACGGGGTCAATCGCATCGCACCGCTGCATATAGTCTCGCTTGACGGAGTCGATTTCATCCTTGTCGAGCAGGACGATATGTTCGACCGCGACGGAATCTACGGCCCGGCCGGCGGCGCCTGGGAAGATAATTTCCCGCGCTTCCTGTTCTTCAGCCGCGCCGCTCTGGAAGCCTCCTGTCTGCTGGACAAACCCGTGGACATCATCCACTGCCATGACTGGCAGACCGGCTTCATCCCGCTGTTGCTCAAGACACAATACCAGCACCAGCCGCGCATCGCCTCAGCGAAGACCGTATTCACCATCCACAACCTCGCCTATCAGGGCTGCTTCCCCTCCTACTGGCTGCATCGCCTCGGCCTGCCCGCCGATTATTACCACACCGGCTGCTACGAGTTTTACAGCCAGATCAATTGCATGAAGGCAGGCATCGTGGAAGCCGACCACATCACCACGGTGAGCAAAACCTATGCTGAGGAAATCCTCACACCGGAATATGGCTGCAACCTGCAGGGTATTCTGGGCGAGCATGCCGGCAAGCTTTCCGGCATCGTCAATGGGCTGGATATCGAAAACTGGGATCCGGCAACCGATAGCGCCATTGCCGCCAACTTCACGGCCGGCAAGATGCAGGGCAAGGCAGCATGCCGGGCCTCCCTGCAGGAGGCTGCCGGTCTAGCCACAGGTACTGATGCCCCTCTGTTAACCATGATTTCGCGCCTCGCCGAGCAGAAAGGCGTGGACCTGCTGCTCGATTGCATTCCGCAGTGGCTGCAGGATGGTTATCAACTGGCCATTCTCGGCTCCGGCGATCCGGCTTGGGAGGCCATGCTGCATCGTCTGGCTGCTGAGCGACCTGAACAGATGTATTTCTTCTCCGGATTTGATGAAACACTGGCGCGCAAGATATATGCCGGCGGCGATATCTTCCTGATGCCCTCACGCTTCGAGCCCTGCGGACTCGGCCAGTTGATGGCCATGCGCTACGGCAACATCCCAGTTGTCCGGGCTACGGGCGGCCTGAAGGATACGGTCACGGATTATGCGCAGGACAAACCAAATGCAACCGGCTTCGCCTTTGAGGAAGCCAACCCGGCCGCCTTCCGCGCTGCCGTCTCTGCAGCGGTGGAAGTCTGGCGCAAACCGGCAAGCTGGAAGCGCATTGTGAGCAATGCCGTGCGCCGCGATTCGTCATGGGATGCTTCCGCCAGCACCTATCTTGAGCTGTATACCTCACTGAAAGACTGAGGTGACAAATCAGTTCGCGCTCGGTGTGGATGTCGGGGGCACCAACATCCGCCTTGCTGTCGTTGATAGCCGGGGCAAGATCGGTGAGCGCAGGCAATATGAGGCAAGACTCTCGCAGCATGGAGCAAGCTCGGATGCCGACCGCAGCATGGCGCTTGTGCTGGCCACGCTGGAAAGCGCTATCCGCCCGTTGCTCGAACGGCAACCTGACATCCAGGGCATCGGCATCGGCTTTCCGGGCTTCTTCGACAATCAAACCGGCAGCATGCTTTCCTCACCCAATATTCCCGGACTGCTCAATGTCCCGTTGGCTGAAAGCCTGAGCCAGCGACTGGGTCGGCCTGTACATGTACAGAACGACGCCTCGCTGGCTGCGCTCGGTGAATTCACTTTCGGGGTCGGCGTGGGCCTTTCGTCCCTGCTGCATCTCACACTCGGCACCGGCATCGGTGGCGGGGTGATCATCAATGGCGGTCTTTACACCGGTGATGGCGGCATGGCTATGGAAATGGGGCATTTGCACGTTGCCCCCGAAGACAGGCTTTGCGGCTGTGGTGCACGTGGTTGTATGGAAACCTGGGCCAGCGCCAGCGCCGTAGCCGAACGCTTTAGCATACTCAGCGGCATACAGGCGAATGCCCGCGAGGTAAACCAAATGGCAAATGCCGGAAATGAACACGCCCTTGCCGTACTGCATGATGCCGGACGCATACTCGGTCGGGGTATTGCCGAGGCAGTCAAGTTACTGGACATCAGGCAGGTCAGCATCAGTGGTGGCCTGACCGGGGCCTGGAAACATCTTGCCCCGGCCTTGCAGCAGGAGCTAGATAAACACCTTCTTCCTCCCTTGATCGGCAAGGTGTCGGTACTCTGTTCAAAACTCGGTGATGATGCAGGCATTCTCGGAGCAGCAGCACTGGCCCTCGGTGATATGCAGAACGACTGAATCCGGCCAGCCCGAACGCCTGGCCTGACATTAAATCACACCCATAAAACAAAACCGGCGCTATCTTTAACGATAGCGCCGGTTTTGCGTTTTGCAGTCTTGTTTGAACCTACAGGTAGGTCATCAATCCCATGGTCAACGGATGAGCCAAATGAGGGTGGGTCGGATAAGCGCGGATGTGGTAGGCAAAATCGCCACTGTCATCCGGCAACAGATTCACCTTATAGGCACCGTCCTTGACGTGCTGCATGCCGACCACGCGGTAAGGCTTGTAGCCCCCTTCACGCGTCGGGCGAAGCAGCAGAACCTCAACATTGACATCCTCTGATGACAAGCCATTGAGATTGACCTGAACGCTCAGCTGAAGTTCCTTGCCATAGGCCGTATCAAACTCGTTGTTATTTTCGTTGGCATTGAGCATGGACAGGCTGATCTTGCTCCATGACTTGCGCACCTTGGTCTTCCACTCGGCCAATGCCCTGGAATGCTTGTAGTCATTCTTGGCAAGAAGTTTACCGTGCTCTGAAGCCGGCACATAAAAGCGCTCGGTATACTCGGACACCATGCGATCGGTATTAAAGTGCGGAATGCTGGAAATCATTGCGCGCTTGGAAATACCGACCCACTCATCGGAGAAACCACTTTCATTGCGACGGTAATAGGTTGGTGCTACTTCACGTTGCAGCAAGTGATACAGCGAGGCGGCATCATCGGCATCGCGCTGATCCGCATCCTCGATATCACGCTCGCCGCCAATGGCCCAGCCATTGTCGCCCTGGAATCCTTCCGGCCACCAGCCGTCGAGAATACTCAGGTTCGGCACGCCGTTCATCGCAGCCTTCATGCCTGACGTTCCGGACGCCTCCATCGGACGAATCGGATTGTTCAGCCAGACATCCACACCGGAAGTCAGGTAGCGACCCAGTGTCATATCGTAGCCTTCGAGCATCAGGATGCGCCCAACAAAGCCCGGCTTACGGGCAATCTCGTGAATTCGACGAATCAGCTCCTGACCCGGCTTGTCGGCCGGATGGGCCTTGCCGGCAAACAGGAAGACGATCGGACGCTTGGCATCGTTGAGTATCTGAAGCAGACGAGCTTCATCCTGGAACAGCAGAGCAGCACGCTTATAGGTGGCAAAACGACGTGCAAAACCGACAACCAGGGTACGCACATCGAAGTGCCCGGTCATGGCCTGCACAAGATGGGCGCTTTCGCCGTTGCGGCGTGCCTGACGTTCCAGTTGCTCGCGCACATGCACCAGCATCCGCTGCTTGTTGGTCTGGTGGATACTCCAGTACAGATAGTCCGGAATTTCCTGAATATTTTCCCAGTAATCAGGATCCAGCAAATGGCCGCGCCACTGGCCGCCCAGATGCTGGTTAAAGGCATTGATCCATTCCGGTGCCAGCCAGGTCGCCACATGCACGCCATTGGTTACCGAAGTAACAAGGTTTTCCTCAGGCTTGAGATCAGGCCACATCGACTGACAAATAACCGAGCTGACCTCGCCATGCAGTTTGGCCACACCATTCACATAGGCTGCACCATGGATGGAAAGCGCCGTCTGGTTGAAACCATGCGCACCGTGGCCGAAATCACCATGACCCAACTCATGCAGCTGCTTGACATCGACACCCAGAAGAGCGGCAAAACCACTCATGTGGCGATCAAACAGCTCCAGCGGGAAAATATCGTGCCCGGCAGGAACCGGGGTATGCGTGGTAAACACGGTGCTGGAACGCACAGCCTCCAGCGCCACTTCGAAGCTCAATCCGGCATTCTCAATCAACTCACGTACGCGCTCGATAATGATAAACGCTGCATGCCCTTCGTTGGCATGCCATACAGTCGGCGTCAGCCCAAGCAGACGCAGGGCACGCACACCGCCGATACCAAGAATAACTTCCTGCTTGATACGGTTCTCAATGCCACCGCCATAAAGCTGGTGGGTAATGCCACGGCAATCACTACCATTCTGCGGCAGGTCGGTATCGAGCAACACCAGGCGGATATGCCCGGCTTCTGCAATCCATACCTTCACATCGGCCTTGCAATCCGAAGAGGCCAGATGAAAAACGACTTCCTTGCCATCCTTGCCAACGGCCGGCTCAATGCACAGATCGCCGAAACGGTTGTCATGGTATACGGCCACCTGCTGACCCATCGTATTGATGGTCTGGGTGAAGTAACCCTGACGGTAGAGCAGGCCGACAGCGGTGAACGGCAGGCCAAGATCGCTGGCCGATTTGCAATGGTCGCCGGACAGGATACCAAGGCCGCCGGAATAAATAGGCAAGGACTCATGAATACCGAACTCGGCGGAGAAATAGGCAATCTGATGTGACTCAGGCTTCTCAATCGTATTGGTATACCATTGATGCTCTTCTTTCATATAGGAATCAAAATCGGAAACGATGCCATGATACTGGGACAGAAAGGCGCGGTCGGAAGCCATCTCATCGAGTCGGTGCTGGCTCACCCGGCGCAGGAATGCACGCGGATTATGACCGCACACAACCCATAGAATCGGGTCCATCTGGCGAAACAGCCCACGCGCATCGGCGTTCCATGCAAACCACAGATTGGATGCAATATCTTCGAGACGTTTCAGGGCTTTGGGGATGGTCGGGCGAACCCGGAGCAAATAGGTTTTTCCTTGAACCCGGAGCAAATAGGTTTTTCCTTCAGACTTCATGGCAACCTCACAAAATTAATGTCGCGCAGCCTGTCCAAATGACCCTAGCAAGTCAACGCAAAGCGGGAGGCCTTGTGGCGCCTAGCTTAACGGTCGAGAAGCGCCTTTTTCAGGGCTAAATCAGCTGGATTTTCTCCAAGCCAGACAGCCAGCAAGCCACGTTGAAAGCCCTCTCCCTGCACCCGACCCTTTTCGACATTTTTGATGACAAGGTGCGTCGCACCATCGGGAAAGGAATCGAAGAGCATCCCGTCTCCGCGATGCGATGAAAAAAGTATGGCAGGCTGATTCAGCCTGCCATATCTCCTCTCCCTACATCTTTTATCCCTTGTTGATGAAGCAAATGCCTATAGGCGGCCAATCTCGGGCAAGTCACCCACCAGCGGACGGATATAATCCAGCCATGCACTGGTCACATCATTACCTTCGGCATTGATGTATTCATCGGCAACATGGGTTGTTTCTTTCGCCACATTGGCCAGTTCCGTCATAAAGTACTCGCTGGCATAGGGAACACTGGACACCCGGCGAATCGCTACTGAACCGTTACCTGCGCCGCTGACTGCATGCTTGACGCCGAACGTGCCCACTTCACGTGCCTCTTTCGCATCGATCGGGGAAACAATCGTCGGAAAGCTGCGCTGCAGGTAACCGAACGTATCGGCGCGCACACGCACACCTTCACCCTTGAAGGCATCCTTAACGTGTGCCGACAGGCAATCGCCCAAGGCACCCGTGCCGGAAAGCTGCACATTGCCGTGCGAATCGCGCTCACCACTGGAGGCAATCGGATTGCCATCAGCATCGGATACCCCCTCGGAAACAGCCACGACACAGCGACCGAATTCGCCGACCACACGGCGCACGTCCACCTTGAACTGCTCCACATCGAAAACCCGCTCCGGCAGATAGATCAGATGCGGACCATCGCCCTCTGCCTGGCGTGCCAATGCTGCAGCAGCGGTCAGGAAGCCGGCATGGCGACCCATCACAACATTGATCTTCACACCGGGAAGTGCATTGCTGTCGCGATCATCGCCCATAAAGGCCAGCGCCACAAAACGCGCTGCAGAGGCAAAGCCCGGACAGTGATCGGTTACGCGCAGATCGTTATCAATCGTTTTGGGAATGTGCACCGTGCAGAAATCGTAGTTGGCTTCCTTGGCCATCTCGGAAATGATGTGTGCGGTTTCAGCTGAGTCGTTGCCACCGATATAAAAGAAGTAACGCACGTCGTTCTTTTTGAACGCCTCGAAAACACGCTCGCACTCTGCACGGCCAGGCTTCAAACGAACGGAACCAAGAGCTGCGGCCGGCGTCTGTGCCACTGTTTCCAACTGCTCAACCGATTGCGTGGTCAGATCGACAAAATCTTCTTTCATGATACCGGCAATGCCGTGCCTTGCTCCCAGGATACCGGTAATTGCTTCTTCCTTGCGCGCTGCAAGAACTGCCCCAACCAGCGATTGATTGATCACCGCTGTCGGCCCTCCGGATTGTCCGATCACCATCTTTCCTTTAAGCACCATGCACCTCCATGTATAATTGCCCGCCTTGCGGGGCGCGCGCATCATAGCACGTGCACACGCGGAACAAAGTCCCAATCACCGCATCCGCAAACATATGGAGCATCACCATGAGCAAGCCGACCAGCAGTGCTATCGCCGCCATTCTTGAAACAGCAGGCCGGGAAATTCTAGTGCCCGCTTTCCTGCAACGGGACAAGGCAAGCAGCGATAAAAGTGACGGCTCCATCGTTACCGAAACCGATCTGGCTTGCCAGCAGCACATTCGTTCGCAACTTGCCAAAGCCTGGCCCGATATTGATTTTCTAGGCGAGGAAATGAGCAAGGAAGAACAGGTATCCTGCCTGCATAGCGGTGGGCGCTTCTGGTGTCTCGATCCCCTGGACGGCACAACCAATTTTGTCGCCTCCTTCCCCGCTTTCGCCCTTTCGCTGGCACTGATCGAGGAGGCCCGGCCGACACTGGCCTGCATCGTTGATCCAGTACGTAAGGAAACATTCTCGGCCGCCCATGGTCAGGGCGCATTCCTCAATGGCGCTGCTATACGGGCCAAATCCGTCGATAGCCTTAACGAGGCCGTCGGCTTTGTCGATTTCAAGCGACTTGATGCAAACCGCAGGGGACTTCTGGCCACGCCCGGACTTTATCGCAGTCAGCGCAATATCGGCACCTGTGCCCTGGAGTGGGCCTGGCTGGCCGCCGGACGCAGCCAGTTTATCGTCCACGGCGGCGAAAAAATCTGGGACTATGCCGCAGGCAGTCTGATCGCCGCAGAGGCCGGGTGCACACTGACCGATTTCAGCGGCAAGCCTTTGTTCAGCAAGCTAAAACCCGCCTCATCGATTCTTGCCACAGCCTCGGAAAACCTGCATAAAAGCCTGTTGCATTTTGTAAGCATTTGATTTTCTGATGAATTGCCCACACCTACATTTGGGGTGTTGGCAACAAATAGAGTTGTCCGGTTTTAGAGCACAAGGGTTGTCCGGTTTGGTTTTGGTTCATATTGCTGCCTTCAGCCTTGGTAGTGGTAGTTCCGGCTTGCTGGCCTTGGGCTTCAGAAGAGGCTGAAACTCGGCGAGTTTTCTTGGCCCGTGGAAGATGGCCATGCTGCCATCGGTATAGCAGTGAACACGCACTCTGGCTTTGACATAATGGTGTCGGTATTCATTGCTGGGGATTTGCAGGGTTCTGCCCTCAAAGCTGACGGTGTTGTCTTTGTTGACTGTGCGTTCGTGCTTCT
>MNXA01000030.1 GCA_001871195.1 Zetaproteobacteria bacterium CG1_02_55_237 | reverse complement strand
CGGTGAGTCGCAACACCTCGTCCACCGGGGCACACCGGCTGGATGCTTGCGTCAAACGCTTGTCCATCAACCCAGCTTCGCCTTCCCCCTGATAACGCTCTACATAACGCCGGAAGTTACGCTCGCTCATGCCGAGCAGTCGTCCCGCCTCTTCCTGGGTCAACTGGCCTCTCTGCCAACCACCATATGCCTCATCAAATCTCATCTTCCTGACCTCCTGTAACACTGTCGTTCGTCTCATCTCTGATTACCTCTCGGGTAATCTTCAGACCGGACAACTTATGAGCTACTGATGAGGACAGGTTATGTGCTGCCGACAATTCGCTGCATGTGGATTGAACCCACTCATGTGCCTTGTTAGCCTGAGGAAACACCATGAACGTCATCTCCTTTATCACGCTCTTGCAGGAACATCCCGCCGTCGGCTTCCTGATTGCCCTGGTTTTCTTTGCCCTGATGTTCAGCATCAAGAATGGCATTGTGCTGCTCTATTCGCGCAGCGTTGAAAAAGAAAAAGCTGCCCGCCGGTCGGCAGGGGATCAGGACTGATGGCATCCTCGGCTCACTTCCGCTTCTTCGCCTAATCCCGAAAAGCTGCATACCTAAGGGTGGTCCTTGGACATTCCTTTTTCTTTCTGCATGCCACAATGGGCCCTGCTAAACTTGGTTTTCCAATGGCACGAGGAACGCAGGATGTGAACAGGGAAAGCATGCGCAAGCAAACCAGGGGTGAGGAAATCGCCAACAGTATCAGCCACGGGGCAGGTCTCGTTGCAGCTATCGTGGCGACACCCTTTCTTGTCCTGCACGGGGTGCACAGCGGCAACAGCGGCTATCTCGTTGGCGTCTGCATCTTCGCCGCCACCATGCTGCTGCTTTACCTCTCCTCAACGATCTATCACGGCCTGCCGGTGGGCAGAGCCAAGCATGTGTTCCTGATCATCGAGCATTCCGCCATCTTCTTCCTGATCGCCGGCACCTACACGCCTTTCACCCTCGGCGTGCTGCATGGGGCATGGGGCTGGACGCTACTGGCCCTCATCTGGGGGCTGGCCGCAACCGGCGCGACGCTGAAGGCGTTTGGCAAAATGACTCGCCCGGTCATTACCACCAGTCTGTACCTGCTCATGGGCTGGTTGATCGTGGTTGCTGCCCATCCGCTGTATGTCTTGATGCCCGCAGCCGGCCTGCTCTGGCTGGTTGCCGGTGGCGTGGCTTACACAGTGGGCGTGGCCTTCTTCGTAGCCGATTCCCGTCTGCGCTACGGCCACTTCATCTGGCACCTGTTCGTCATGGCCGGCACCACCTGCCACTACTTCGCCGTCTTCTGGTACGCCGCCTGACTAATGCCGAAAAGCTGCGAACCAAAGGGAGGTCCTCGGATCGTCCTTTTTTGTTTCTACCCTTTATGGATAACACTATCCCAATAAATAATGGCATGGGTATTGCTCCTTCCTGAGCATGATTACGCGTCTTGATACTGGGGCTGGTTGGAACGCTAAGGCAATTAGGTTGCCTGAGCAGGGAAATACACAGACTGCTGCCAGCTCTTTTCAGAAGTATCTGGATATGGAGCAAGGCAACGCGCTGCCCAATGCGGGCGAGAAACTGACACCTGAGGCTATCCGGGCACTGGCGGTAAATCTTATCTCGGCACTGGAACGGGCCAGCATGAATGCCCTGTTTTCCGAGGCTGATTCAAGACAGGGGACTTCACTCTCCAACCGTTTATCCACCGACCTGTTTCTGGCTTTGCGCAACAGCTCCACGGTGCCAACTGTTCCTGTGCCGCAGGCTCTGGTGAACCTGTCCGCGCCAGCTGTTGAACCGACCGCCGTTTCCGGGCCGCTTCGGATAGAACCCGTAAAACAGCAGGAAGTGATTTCATCCGCTAGCGCAAGGCAGCAGCAGTACGCGCCACTCATATACGCTGCTGCAGAGAAACACGGTCTTGATCCGAAACTGATTGAGGCGGTGGTGCGTACGGAGAGTGATTTCAATGCACAGGCTGTTTCTTCTGTCGGCGCACAGGGCCTGATGCAGCTGATGCCCGAGACAGCGGCTGATCTCGGGGTAAGCGATGCATTTAATCCTGAGCAGAATATCGAGGCAGGCAGCAGATATCTCAAGCAGCTCATGCAGCGCTACGATGGGGATACCAAACTGGCCCTGGCTGCCTATAACTGGGGCATGGGCAATCTCGAACGCAACCCTGAACGTATGCCGCAGGAGACTGTGAACTATGTCGCTAAAATTACCGGATTGATGAATAAGACAGCTTGAGTTTCAAATAGCCGGAAAGAATAAGGCACTGAACCCGTATTAACTGACGGCTACACGAAGGCTTCGCTTTCCTTTGGGGCAGAGTGAAAGTACCGTTTCGGTATGAAACTTCCCAAGGCAGTGCTACTTGATCGCGACGGGGTGATTAACTTCGATTCGCCGGATTATATTTTATCGCCGGAGCAGTGGAAACCGATTCCCGGGAGCCTTGAGGCCATCGGGAAATTGACCAAAGCGGGTGTTGCCGTAGCGATTTGCAGCAACCAGTCGGCGCTGGGGCGCGGCATGATGGATGAGGAAACCTTCCGGAACATCCATGCCAAGATGATGTTGGCCATCGAGGAAAGGCACGGCGAGATCGCGCATGTGGCCTACTGTCCGCACGGGCCGGACGACGTCTGCGAGTGCCGCAAACCGTTGCCGGGGCTGCTGGAAGAATCGATGGTGGCACTCAATGTGTCGGCTGCCGATACGTTGATGATCGGCGATTCGATACGCGATGTGCAGGCAGCGCATGCCGTACGCGTGCCATGCTGGCTGGTGCAAAGCGGTTACGGCGATGCGGAGAAGATTCTGCAAAAGTCACGCGCGCTGATGCCGGATATTCCAGTCTTTCCCGATCTGGCCGCAGCAGTGGATGCCCTGCTAGCCTGACGCCATGCTGTTTATCCGTTCCCTTCTGTTCAATCTGCTGTTTATGATTTCCACGGCGATCTTTTCCGTGTTGGTGATCATCTTCCGCATCTTCGGTTTTTCCGCCTCATGGATTTGGGCGCGAGCATGGTCCGGGCTGACCTTTGCCATGCTGCGGCTGATCTGCGGCATCCGCCTTGAGGTGGAGGGGCGCGAGCATTTCCCCGAGGAAGCCTGCGTGGTGATGGCCAAGCATCAGTCGGCGGCGGAAACCATTGCCATGCCGATTCTTGTGCCGCCTTATGTATGGATTTTGAAGCGCAACCTGTATTACATCCCCTTCTTCGGCTGGGCGCTGGCCGTGATGGGCACCATCGCCATCCGTCGCGGCAACCCGCGCGAAGCCATCAAGCAGGTGATTCAGCAGGGATCAAAATTCCTGAAAGACAATCGCTGGGTGGTGATTTTCCCGGAGGGGACGCGCACTCACCCCGGCGAAAAGGGCAACTACCAGCCGGGTGGCATTGTGCTGGCGCATAAGGCGGAGGCTGGCATCCTGCCGATGGCGCACAACGCAGGCGTCTGCTGGCCGAAGCGCGGCTTTATCAAAAAGCCGGGCACCATCCGCGTGCGTTTCCTGCCCTATATCCCGGCCGCCGAGGTTGCAGCAACCAAGCGCAACGACCTGCTCAAACGCCTGGAAGCGGATATCGAGTCCGCCACCTTGGACCTCGGCGGCTGATTCTTTCTCAGTAGCCTTTGGCTCGATTTTGACTTCGGGCCCCGTTTAAAGCTGTGCCGGACCGGGCGCTTTCCCGACGGAGCCTTGCACAAATAAAGGGGGATTCATTCCCGATTTGTGCCCGGCGGGGAAGTGTACGGGCCGGGAATTCACAGCTTTCTCACGGGTGCTCTTTCTTGTTTCTTCTTTGAGCACGCAAAGAAGAAAATACCAAACCATTTCAAAGTGAGTTGTGATGCACCGCGAACCCACAGTGTTCCCTGTTTGCTCGGTTTGATGAGTTCTCTTCTTTCTTGAGTGGCCAAGAAAGAAGCAAAGAAGGCCACCCACGGGTAGCTGTGAATTCCCGGCCCAATCACTCACTCATCGGGCGCAAACCGGGAATGAATCACCCTCTTTTTGCGCAACTCCCGATGAGCAAGCGATCAGGCCGGCACAGCTACAAGTGGGGCCCGGAGTCGAAGGCGGATAGAGGCTAAACCTTTGCGGTGAGGAAGGTGGCGAGGCGGGCCCATGCGGGGTAATCGAGCCGTTCGGGGCGGGTGCCGGGATCGATGCCGACAGAAGCCCAGTCTTCTGCGCTCATGTCGCCGCGGAAATTGTTGTTGATGGTTTTACGCCGGTGGGCGAATCCTTGACGCACGGTGCGTTGCAGATCATCGAAAGGGCAGGCCGGTTCTCTGCCGTGCGGGGTGAGCAGCAACACCGCCGAATGCACCTTGGGCGGCGGATTGAAGGCTCCCGGCGGCAGTACCAGCAGGCGCTTCACATCATAGAAATGTCGCGCCAGAACACTTAAGCCACCGTAGGTCTTGCTGCCGGCATCGGCATTGATGCGATCGGCTACCTCGCGCTGGTACATCAGCACCAGCCCACCCGGGAGATGCAGCGAAAACAGGGCGGCGGAAAGCGGCCCCGAGATATTGTAGGGCAGGTTGCCTGCGATCCATGCCGGCTGGTGTCCCGCAACCGTGGGTAACAGGCATTGCATCACATCGCCGTGCACCAGCGTCAGCCTGTCTTCAGATTCAGCACGCTCCTGCCACATGGCAGCCAGATCGTCGTCCTTTTCGATCAGCACCAGTTTGCCGACCCGTTTCAGCAATGATTCGGTGATGGCTCCCCGGCCGGGGCCGATTTCAAGCGTGGATGCGCCTTCGGGGATGGCGGCGGCGATGCGTGCAATGGCGCTGCGATCCACCAGAAAATGCTGGCCGAGTGATTTTTTGGCGCGACCCTGATCGAAGTTTCCCATGATTCAGACCAGCTCGGCCTGTACGTATAACTCATCCCCATCCTGCCGCACGGTGATGTCATGTGGGTTGCAGCAGCGCAGGCAGTCCCAGACAAAGTTTTGCGGGAAACCTTCGGAGACATCCACTTCAAGCACGTTATCGCTGGCGCAGCGCTGACAGGTGAAATGCGGATGGCGCAACATATCCGTCATGGCAGGGCTGCGTGTTCGAAGATGGGCTCGATCTTGCCCTTCCAGTCGTGGTGAAAGGCATGCAGCCAGGCTTCGGCCTGCGTGCAATTGTTTTCCACGGCACGCAGTACCGGGGCCAGATGCACGGTTTCGTCCTGCCCGTTGACGTTGATCTCAGCGCTGCGCTCAAGGCCGCTGCGCGTTATATCCATCACCGTTTCGGCCAGATGCAGCAGGGTGGTGTCGCGAAAGCGCGTTTTCAGCCCGTGTTCGGGCACGGCAGCACGCATGGCCAGCACTTCCACATGCGTCCAGTCGGCCACCAGATTGTATGCCTGATCCAGCGCTCTTTCGTCGTAAAGCAGCCCCTTCCACAGAGCGGGCAGGGCACAGATCCAAGGCTTACCGCCGGCATCGGCGCCGCGCATCTCCATGTAGCGTTTCAGACGCACCTCGGGATACACAGTCGTCATATGCAGTTCCCAGTCGTCCATGGTCGGGCGCTGGCCGGGCAGGGCAGCTAGTTTGCCTTTGAGAAATGCGCGGAAGCTTTGACCGGCGCAGTCGATGTATTGTCCGTCGCGAATGATGAAATACATCGGCACATCAAGCAGCCAGTTCATATAGGACTCGAAACCGAAGCCCTCCTCGAAAATCATCGCTGGAATACCGGTGCGTGCGCGGTCGGTATCCAGCCAGGCGGCGGCGCGGGTGGACAGGTAGCCGGAAGGCTTGCTATCGGAGAAGGGGCTGGCGGCAAACAGCGCGGTGACCAGCGGTTGCAGGCAGTAGCCGACGCGCATCTTGCGCACCATGTCCGTCTCGGATGAGAAATCCAGATTCACCTGCACGGTGGCGGTGCGCAGCATCATATCCAGCCCGTGCGCGCCGACCTGCGGCATGTAACGCCGCATCACGGCATAGCGTCCTTTGGGCATCCACGGGATATCGTCGCGCGCCCATTTGGGCTGAAAGCCGAGGCCTAGAAAGCCGATGCGCAGATCGTGACGCACATGATGCAAGAGGCGAAGATGATCGCGCACCTCGGCGCAGGTTTCATGCACCGTGGCCAGCGGAGCACCGGAAAGTTCCAACTGCCCACCTGGTTCCAAGGTGATATTGGCCATGCCGCGCCTGAGCGCGATCGGATTGCCGTCCTCATACTCCAATTCCCAGCCGTCGGTAACCAGCAATTCAAGGGCGCGGCGGATGCTGCGCTCTCCGTCATAGGGAATGGGGCGATGCGAATCAACGCAGAAGCCGATTTTTTCGTGTTCGGTGCCCAGCCGCCAGTCTGCACGCGGCTTGCAGCCGGAGGTGAAGCTTGCCAGCAGCTTCGCTTCGTCGATGGGGCTTGTGTCGGGGGTGGAATTGCCGGGTGTGCCGCTCATATGTCGAGCACGATTTTGCCGCTCATAGAGCCTGCCTCAATCAGTTGATGCGCTTTGGCTGCCTGCTCAAGATGCAGGAGCTGTGTGACGTGTACGCCGAGCCTCCGTGCCTGCATGTGGGCAGCACATTGCGCAAGAATGTCGGCATGATGGGCAAGCGCATCCGTCATGCCCAGCACCATCGGGGTGAGCATCAGCTCCTGCGAGATGCGGATATTGCGCAGACGCAGGGTCTTCCAGTCCGTATCGGCAGGGACCTGCAAAATGGAAACCAGATCGCCGTACACCCGTACCGCCGGAATCAATTGCGTGAAAGCCGGGCCGCCCACGGTGTCGAATGCAATATCCACGCCAAGCCCGTCCGTCCATTCGAGCAGGGCCTTGGCCACATCCTGCTTTTTGTAATTGATGATGCAGTCCGCACCAAGTGAGGTGACGAAGGCCGCCTTCTTGTCGTCGCTGACCGTGGTGGCGACTTTACAGCCGGCAATCCTGGCCAACTGAATCGCCACATGGCCGACACCACCGGCTCCGGCATGCACAAAAACCTTCTGCCCGGCCTGCATGCCTGCGCGGTCAAACAGCGCTTCCCATGCCGTAATCAACACCAGGGGAGCAGCGGCAGCCTCGGGAAAATCAATCGCAGCAGGTTTCTTCGCTGCCGCGAAAGACGGAATTACATTGTATTCGGCATAGTTGCCGGATGGTTGGCCCAGACCTCCGTAGCAGAAGAACACTTCATCGCCGGGCGAAAAACCTGAGACTGAGCTGCCGACTGCTTCAACTACGCCCGCGCCGTCACAGCCGAGGATGGCCGGCAGGGTGCCCGGCATTAACAGGCCGCCCTTGCGCAGCTTGGTATCCACCGGATTGATGCCGGCTGCTTTCAGGCGCACCAGCATGTGCGTGGGGTCGGTAATCTCGGGTTTGGAGAGCTGCTGCTCCTGCAATACTTCGGGTCCGCCTGCGGCGGTCATGATGATGGCTCGCATGCAAGGCAATGTAGACGCGCAGCACTTGGCAGGCAAGGCACTGTGAAGCCTTCACCCGGCAATCCCCGCAGGCGGGTTACACGCAGCGATTGGAAGGCGTATCATCCGCCAGCGCAGCGCAAGGTGCGCGAACAGAATGCCGGGCAGGCAGGTGGAGACTTCAGGTGAGCAAACAGGCCGATAGGGTGCAGATTTTCGATACCACGCTGCGTGACGGCGGGCAGACGGCGGGCATTACCTTTTCTGCCGAGGACAAGCTGCGCATCGCTGAGCGGTTGTCGAGCTTCGGCGTGGATTATATTGAAGGCGGTTGGCCTGGCGCCAACCCGAAGGATGACCGTTTTTTCGAACTGGCCCGCGAACGGCAATGGAAGCACAGCAAGCTGGTGGCCTTTGGCTCGACGGCCCGCCCCGGGGGACAGCCCAGTCGCGATGCCGGACTGAAAAAACTGGTGGCCAGTGGTGCGGATGCGGTCTGCATTTTCGGCAAGTCCTGGGATCTGCATGTAGTGAAGGCACTGGGTATCACGCTGGAGGAGAATCTGGTTCTGGTGCATGACTCGGTACGCTTTCTCAAACGCCATTTCGAACAGGTTCTTTTTGATGCTGAGCATTTCTTCGATGGTTATGCCGCCAAGCCTGAATATGCCATCGCCGTACTCGATGCTGCGGCTGCGGCCGGTGCCGATGCGCTGGTGCTGTGTGATACCAATGGCGGCACCCTGCCTTATGCGACCGGAGCTGTGGTGCGTGAGGTGGTGGCGCGTTTCCCCGGGTTGACCATCGGTATCCATACGCACAACGATAGCGAGGTGGCCGTGGCCAATTCGCTGATCGCCGTAAAGAATGGCGCGCGACAGGTGCAGGGCACGATCAACGGCATCGGCGAGCGTTGCGGCAATGCCAATCTGGTTTCCATCATACCCTGTCTGGTGCTGAAAATGGGCATGGACTGTGGCATCAGCCGGGACCGGCTGGTCGAGCTCAAATCGGTATCCGATTTTGTTAATGAAATGGCCAACCGCTTGCCTTGGCGGCATCAGCCCTTTGTGGGTCTGAATGCTTTTGCCCATAAGGGCGGCATTCATGTATCGGCGGTGCGTAAACTTTCAAAGTTGTATGAACACGTTCCGCCGGAAAGCGTGGGTAACCAGCAGCTTATCTCCGTCTCCGATCAGGCCGGGCGCAGCAATGTGCTGGTGATGGCGGCCAGAACAGGCTTTGGCCTGAAGCTGGATGCCTCCGATCCCGCTGTGGCCGAATTGGTGGCCGAGGTTAAATCGCTGGAGGATCAGGGTTTTGCTTTCGACGCAGCCGAGGCATCCTTTCATCTGATGCTGCTACGCGCCAAGGGCAAACTGCATCATTTCTTCACGCTCGAAGGCTTCCGCGTGATCGATGAAAAGCGTGGCGACGACTGCGCGCCGCAGGCCGAAGCGACGGTGATGTTGCGCGTCGGTAATAAGTTCGCGCATACGGCCAGCCTGGGCAACGGGCCGGTGAATGCCATGGACAAAGCGCTGCGTGCAGCCCTGCAGGATTTTTACCCTTCGTTGAAAGAGTTCAGACTTGTGGATTACAAGGTGCGCGTACTTTCCACCATTGAGGCCACCGAGGCTGCCGTGCGTGTGCTCATTGAATCCACCGATGGCGAACGCAAATGGACGACGGTGGGGGTATCAACCAATATCATCGATGCCAGCTATCAGGCCCTGCTCGATGCCATTGAATACAAACTGATGCTTGATGAGGTCCGGCCATGAGTGACATGGGGGAAATGGACCGGCCGCTGGCCGTGAGCTTTGATGCCGTCGGAACCTTTCTGCATTTTGCCGAACCTGTGCCTGTCACCTACACCCGCTTTGCCCGCGAATTCGGGCTGGAAGCGACCGAGCTGACCATGAGCCGGCGTCTCGATCTTGCCTTTCAGGCAGCACCGTCGATGGTGATGCCCGACGGTGAGGATAACGACGAATTTGAACGCCAGTGGTGGATGAATCTGGCCGCCAGGGTGTATGGCTGTGCCTTGGATGACAGCGACTTCGTGGCCTGTTTCGATGCCCTGTTTGCTTATTTTGCCTCCCCCGAGGCTTGGCGCGTCCATGAATCCTTCGGAAGGGTGTTGCTGCAATTGCGCGAAATGAATGTGAAGCTGGCGGTGATATCGAATTTCGATGCCCGGTTGCATACCCTGCTAGATACCATGCTGCCCGGATTGTTTGATGTGGTGGTTTTGCCCGGCAACAGCGGTTTCGAGAAGCCGCAGGCGGATATTTTCACCTGTGCCGCTGAGCGGCTGGACGTATCCCCTGAACGTATGATGCATCTGGGCGACCATGAGGAAGAAGATGTGGAGGCAGCGCAAAATGCCGGCATCCATGCCCTGCGCTGGTCCTACCCTCTGGACGACGTGGATCGCCCAAGGGAGCGCCTGCTCAGCTACTGGGGACTGATCGCCTGAGGCCTGTGCCTTGGCTATGATGCCTCAGGTTTCACGCCCTTTACTGCATCTGCATCACGACTGGAATTTCAATCTTGCGGCTGTTCAGGATGCTGATATGCCGTGCCACTTCACCGGCCAGTTCACGATAGGCGGCTGCTTGCGGTGAATCCGGGTGTGCTGCGACAATCGGTGTGCCGGCATCGGAGTTCTCGCGGATTTTGATATCCAGCGGAATCTCGGCCAGTACCCTTGATTCGTTCTCCGCTGCCAGTCGCGCAGCGCCACCTTCAGCAAACACATGGCTGGATTCGCCGCAATGCGGGCAGACGAACACACTCATATTCTCCACGATGCCGAGCACCGGGATATTCACCTTGCGGAACATGGCGATGCCCTTGCGTGCATCGGCCAGCGCGATGTCCTGTGGTGTGGTAACAATCACCGAGCCTGTTACAGGCACCGTTTGCGACAGGGTGAGCTGCGCATCGCCCGTGCCCGGCGGCATATCAATCACCAGATAATCCAGCTCTCCCCAGGCGACATCGTTCAACAGCTGGGTCAAGGCACCGGCCACCATCGGCCCGCGCCACACCACTGCCTGCTCGGCAGGCACCAGAAAACCGATGGACATGCTGGTCACGCCGAAATTAACCAGTGGCAGGATGGTCTTCTCGTTCTCGATACCCGGCCGGCGACCTTCCAGTCCCATCATGCGCGGGATGGATGGCCCGTAAATGTCGGCATCAAGCAAGCCGACGCGCGCGCCACTCTGGGCCAGTGCCACGGCGAGATTGACTGCCGTGGTGGATTTGCCCACGCCACCTTTGCCGGAAGCCACCGCAATAATGTTTTTGATGCCTGGGAGAGCCTTGCTGCCCGGATGTGCATTGGATTTGACATTGGAAGTCATGTTCACCTGCACGTCACGAACGCCGGCGAGCGCGCCGACTGCTTCCGTAGCCTGCCGGCGGAACTCTTCCTTCACCGGACAGGCCGGGGTGGTCAGCTCGATGGTAAAGCCTACGCGCCCGCCATTGATGCTTACGTCTTTTACAAAGCCAAGGCTGACTATGTCCTTGCGAAAATCCGGATCAATAATGCTCTTCAGTGCATCGAGCACCTGCTGTTCGCTAATGACGGTCATGCTGTCTCCTGGGGTCTGTTTACAATTGGTATGTTTGAAACGATGGGTCGGCAACGCTCAATACCCAAGTGTTTTTGTCAAGTATAGAAGCGACTACTCGACCGGATGCATATAAATGCTGCGGCTGGGGAAGGCGAAGTCCAGTTGCATGGATTCGAGCAGTTGCATGATCTGCATATTCACTTCCTGACGCACCTGCAGATAGTCGCTCCATTCCTTGGAGGCCGAGAAGTAGTAAAGGAAGATGGATAGCGAGGAATCGGCGAACTCATCGAACTTAACCAGCTTGAAGTGCTGATCCACACCCGGATGATTCAGCAGAATGGTCTCAATGCCTTCGATGGCCTGCTGCATCTGTTCTGTGGTCGTACTGTAGGTCAGGCCGATGCGCATCTTGATGCGTCGCTTACTGCGCGCATCGATATTATCAATCACCATATTGGCGAGCAGCGAGTTGGGCACGTTGACCAGGGTATGCTCGAAGGTGCGGATGCGGGTGGAGCGGAAGCCTATTTCTTCAACAACCCCCTCGAAGTCGCCCGCCTTGATCCAGTCGCCGATGGTGAACGGGCGATCGACCAGAATCATCACGGAACCGAAGACATTGGCGATGGTATCGCGTGCTGCCATGGCCACGGCGATACCGCCGATGCCAAGCGAGGCAATCAGGCCGGAAATGGAATAGCCCATGTTCTGGGCGATGACCAGCACGGCGGTAATGACGATGAATATCTTCAGGGTTTTGGTGATAAACGGTACGAGCTGGTCGTCCAGTGATGATTCGGTTTGCGCGGCCTTGGCGCTGAAATAGGAGGATAGGCCATCGATCAGGCGCCACAGGAACCAAGCGCCGATGGCCAGCGACAGGATGCGCCCGAGGGTGTCGACCAGCGAGACCAGCGGGAAGGCCGCCTCAGGTGGATTGAGTACATGCACGGTGGCCAGAACACCGAGGGTGTAGAGCAGCCAGCCGGCCGGTTTCTCGGCGGCATCAAGCAATACGTTATCCAGATGGGTGGCGGTTCGCCTGGCGATGCCCTTGGTCAGGCGCTCAAACAGCCAGAGTAGCCATTGCCTACCCACGATGGTGACGAACAGAATAAGCAGGGCCGCGATCCAGCGACTTGCCGGAATATCCAGCAGCAGCCAGTTTTGCAGATTCGTCCATATCTCCATCACGGGGCGCGCATCTCCTTATCAGCCTGATTGTCGCTGCACTCAGCACAGCGGCACAAAGTGTGGCGCAAGCCGGAAAATTCGTACAGACCGGTATTGTGGTCGTCGTCAAAGCTGATGCGCAGGGCATAATTCCCGACCGGTTCGACACCGGAGATGCGCACCTTCTCCTTGCCGGCAATCACCTTGGCCTGCTCAGGCGTATGCCCGCGGCAGTCGGCACAGGGGCATTGCACGCGCAGCCATTCGTGACTGTAGCGGCTGTGATGTCCGTCCGACCAGTCGATTTCAAGCGCGCCGTCGGCACTGTAATTTCGTATGGCGACGGGAAGGGTTTGTGGCATACTTCCTCCGTGGGAGTGCGGTGCGGCCCTGCTGACAGGCCTGTTGAAAGGGATTCACCGCGCGAGGAGCCTGAAATGAGTGACCCGGCATTGCAAGGACTGGTTGAAGACAGGGAGGCCATGTGCGCACTGGTTGGAAGACGGGTGCGTTATCTGGGCGAGCAATACGAGATTACCGATATCGTGTTTGTTGAAGACATGATGATTCTTTCCGCCGATTCCGGCACCGAAATGCAGGAAGACAGTTATGGTCGGGCGCACCGACGTGTACCCAAGGTGCAGAATCTGCGTTTCCGCGATGCCCACGGCCAGCCGACGCAGGCCTGGGAGGACGTTTCCTTTCTCGACGGCCCGCTGGCCTAGTTTTATCTTCTTTTTTGCGCTAGTCCGTCAGGCAAGCGCTTGGTCCGGCACAGCTACAAGTGGGACCCAAAAATTAAAAGCTTAATGTTTTTTCTGTTAGGTTTCCTCTGTGGCAAGGCGCGTTATTTAGCCGCCGGCCTTTGTTCTGACGGTAAGCGGTGAATTCAAAGCGCGGGCGATGTCATCAAAGCTGGCATAGGCTTTCTTCGTATCCCGCTTGGGAAGATTGCGCGCCATCCAGCGCACCAGATCTGTCCACATACGACTTGTTTCTCCATCGCTTGGCATAATGCCGGCGCTCGGCAACTCCATGGTGATGACCGGAATCCGATGCTGTACACCGGCACAGTTGCCCAGTGATCCAGGATAGGTGCCAAGCAGATTCAGATGCAGATAACCCATGCGGTTCGGAGCTCTGGGGGGGCCGTCGAAATCAAGAACGCCGTACGGAGCATGTACGGACACAATGACATCAGGTTTGAAGCTGCGGATTTCCTCGTACAGCCAGCGTGATTCCGGCTCGCTGAGTGCGGCTTCGCCTGGATAGCGGCGCGGATCCTTGTGGGTGCGGCGTTCCCAGTAGTCGCGCGTTTGTGCATACCAGTCTGGCGTCGGGAAGTTGCGGTTCAGATCAATACCGTTGGCATTCAGGCGGCTCGATTCCGCTTGCAGCAGGCCATCCGGATTGAGCAGTGGTACGACACGCCAGTGAAACAGACCGGAATGGTAGCGATCCAGGGTCTGCATCCATTTGAACACGATGCTTACGGAGGAATATTCGTCGCCGTGGATGCCGCCGAGCATCAGGACTCGCGCCCGTGGGGTGCGGTTTCCCAGTGGCGGGTATTCCTTGATCAGGATCGGCTGCTCCTGCACTGACCATGCACCTGTGGTCTGCAGACTGGCTTGCAGGCATTCGGCCAGGCTTACACTGCCCAGTTTGTGACTAATTTTCTCGCAGGTGACTTGTACAGGGTCTGCAGTGGATGCAAGGCCTTCTGCTGCTGTCTTGTCGGCAGCCCATGCCGCCGCAGGCAGCAGGGCAGCGATGAGCAGGGGGGTTAATCGCAGAAGACGCATAAATGCCGAGTGTGCATCCGTGTCTATGCCAGTCAATGGGCGGGACAAAGGTATACTGTCATGGCAATGCACTTCGCCGGCCTTCTCGCCAGATCAGCCAGGCGGCGGGCTTGTCGCCCAGCTCGATATCGAGGGAGAAGGGGGCCTCGGCACCTTCAACGCCTGCGCCGAAGCGAAGGTCGCCGAATTCGATGTGCTTTTCATCCCGTGCCAGCAGTACCGGAAAGCGCGAAAACCAGCGGTAGAAGGCCACGCCGGGAAGGCCATCGATGCCGGGCGTAGCCTGCATGGCCGGCAGGTACTGCCAAGTCAGCCGATCCGGGTTTTGCAGTGGTGGCATGGTGCGATCAATGAAGGCCTGCGAGAAAAACGGCGTGCTGCCGGCAAAGTCCGGCCACAGATTGACCGAGCTGCGCTTGTAGTGATCCGGCCATGTGGCAATCAGCTGCCAGTGGTAGGGGGAGAAGGGTAAGGGCAGGGCGGCATAGGCTTGTGCTCCGGGTTGTTCGCTGCGGGCAAGCTCGACCGCCTTACCGTGGGCCCACAGGGTCAGCCCCAGATAGGAAGCGCTTAGCAGCAGTGCCGTGACGGCAAGTTGTCGCGCCTTCTTTGGCCGGATGATGGTGGCAAGCAGTGGCAGCAGCAGGCAGGCGGTAAAAAGTGGATCGACGATAAACACCAGATCAAGTGTCGCGCGCCAGTCGGAAAAAGGTGCCAAAAGCATGGTGCCGAAAGAGGTGATCAGATCGAGGAAGATGTGCATGGCGATGGCTGCACCGATCAGCCAGGGCGCGAGTTTCTGCTCCGCACGCTTTGCCGGTAAGAGTGAATAAAACAACCACACCCACAGCGGCAGCATGAGGAGCGAATGGGTGATGCCACGATGGTATTGCAGATAGGTCGTGTCGGAGATGAATTTGAGCACGAAGTCGGCATCCGGAGCCATGCTGAGCAGCACTAGCAGAATCACATAGCGCGTAGGGAGAGGCCTGCCCGGCAGGGCACGGGCCAGTACCGAGCCGGTGAGGGCGTGGGTCAGCGGGTCCAAGTGGGAATGTCGCGCAACAGTGCTGACCAGTTGGCTCCCGGGGTGATGCTGCCGCCGCAAACGGCGTGCGTAGCCCCGGTGACCGCGGCAACGGTATTGACCGCTCCGCACAGGGTCTGCTGTGCCAGCATGGCAAAGCATGCCGCCTCCACTGCCTGTCCCGGCATGCCGCATGTTTCGGTTCCGCCAAGACTGGCTGGTGCAAGGCGGCTGGCGAGGCTGTGCATCAGATGCGTGTTGCGTGCCCCGCCGCCACAGACCAGCCAGCGCTGCGGTGGATTGGGCAGAAAGCGAATACTTCCCGCAATGGCTTCCACGCTCAGCGCACAGGTTGTGGCCAGGCGATCAGCATCAGTGATCTCAGGCCAGCCTAAGATAGTATCGACTACCTGACGGCCGAACTCTTCCCGCCCTGTCGATTTGGGCGGTTTATTGTTCAGAAAGGGGATGCCCAGCAGTTTGTCCAGCAGGGGCTGGCAGATGTGACCGGCAGCAGCCAGCCCTCCGTCTTCATCATAACTGTTGCGGCCGTCGGAAAGGGCCAACATCAAGCCATCCATCAGCATATTGCCAGGGCCGCAGTCGAAGCCTGTGGTGCTGCCGTCCTTGCCCAGCCAGGTGATGTTGGCGATGCCACCGATATTGAGAACGGCGGTATCCATTTCGTCCGATGCGAACAGAAGGCGATGGGCAAAGGGAACAAGCGGTGCGCCCTGTCCATGGGCGGCTATGTCGCGGCTGCGGAAGTCGGAGACGGTGGTGCTGCCCGTACGCTCGGCAATGGTGGCGGCGCAACCGATTTGCAGGGTGAAGGGGTGTTTCTCGGCGGGGCGGTGGCGGATGGTCTGACCGTGACAGCCGATGGCGGCAATATCGCCTGCATGCAGGCCGGCTTCCGCGATGGCCTGCAGGGCTGCAGCAGCATAGGCATGGCCGAGTTGCACATGCAGGGAGCCCATGATGTCAATTTCGTTCACGCCCGGTTCGGCAAGGCGCAGAATCGGTTCGCTCAGGCGCGGCGGCATCGGGCAGCTGTGGAAATGCACCAGTTCAGGCCGGGCCTCCATGTTTTCAGCCATGCGCATGATGGCCACATCGATGCCATCGGCGGAGGTGCCGGACATGATGCCGAGGATCAGGGGGGAAGGGTTCATGGGTGCAAGCATAATGCGCATGTGTGGCAGATGCGAACAGGGACGTTAGGATGGCCCGACTTCTGCATGTTCGCAGGCAGGGATGAGACGCTTCGATTTAATAGGTGAGCCAATGAAAGTACAGGAACAGATGCAGCTATTGAGCCGCGGGACGCTGGAGATTCTTCCGCATGGCGGCCTTGAAGCGAAGCTGAAAGAGGCTCAGAAAGAGGGCAGGCCCTTGCGCGTCAAGGCGGGTTTTGACCCTACCGCGCCCGATCTGCATCTGGGTCATACCGTACTGATTGAAAAGCTGCGCCAGTTTCAGCACTGCGGGCATCAGGTGGTCTTTCTGATTGGTGATTTCACCGGCACGATTGGTGATCCGACCGGCAAGAATGAGACCCGCCCCCCCCTGACTCACGATGAGGTTCTGCTCAATGCAGAAACCTACAAGGAACAGGTATTCAAGATTCTCGATCCCAAGCAGACAGAGGTGCGTTTCAACTCCGAGTGGCTGGGTAACCTCACCGCAGCCGACCTGATTCGCATTGCAGGTAAGGCGACGGTGGCCCGCATGCTGGAGCGTGATGATTTCGAAAAGCGCTACAAGGGCGGACAGTCCATCGCTATCCACGAATTTCTCTATCCCTTGGTGCAGGGCTACGACTCTGTGGCGCTGGATGCTGATGTGGAACTGGGCGGTAACGACCAGAAGTTTAACCTGTTGATGGGTCGGCAGCTGCAGGATGCCTACGGTAAGCCACAGCAGGTGATTCTGACGATGCCGTTGCTCGAAGGGCTGGACGGCGTGAACAAAATGTCCAAGTCGCTGAATAATTATGTGGGCGTGGCGGAGTCGGCCAAAGAGCAGTTCGGCAAGCTGATGAGCGTCTCCGATGAGCTTATGTATAAATACTATGAGCTACTCACTGATGTGAACCTCGATGAAGTGAAGTCCATGCATCCGATGGAGGCCAAGAAGCAGTTGGCGGCCACGATTGTGGAGCGTTTCCATGGCAACGGGGCGGGGGCCGAGGCGCGTGCGGGCTTCGAGGCGCAGTTCGCGCGCAACGAGATACCGGAGGATGTGCCGGAGGCGACCATGACCTCCGCAGATGGCGGTTTATGGATTGTGCATGCCCTGACTGCGACCGGTTTGACGGCCTCCAATGGCGAGGCCATGCGCATGATCAAACAGAATGCGCTGTCCATCGACGGCGAGAAAATGAGTGACAAGGATTTTCAACTGAAGCCGGGTGGTCCTTATCTGATCAAGTTGGGTAAACGGAAGTTTGTGAACCTCACCGTTGCATGAGGTGCGATTGCTCCGGGTGGAGTGAAGTGCGGCAAGGGAGGCGGGTTGGTATGAATAGATTTCTGATGGTCCTGTTGTTACTGAGTGTGGCCCTGCCCGGTTGCGCGACCAATCCGGTGACCGGAAAAAATGATTTCTCTCTGGTCAGCGAACAGCAGGAGCTTGCCATCGGGGCACAGCAGTATGCACCTGCGCGGCAGGCGCAGGGCGGTGACCTGGTAGCTGATCCGGAGCTGACGGCTTATGTCAGCCAGGTGGGTCAGCGTCTTGCCGCAGTCAGTGACCGCAAGCTGCCCTATGAATTCAAGGTGTTGAATAATTCGGTTCCCAATGCATGGGCGCTACCGGGCGGCAAGATATGCGTCAATCGCGGTCTGCTGACCGAGTTGCACAACGAGTCGGAACTGGCTGCCGTGCTTGGCCATGAGATTGTGCATGCGGCGGCAAGGCACGGCGCGCAGAGCATGTCGAAAGGGATGCTGTTGCAAACAGCAGTGATCGGGGCGGCCGTTGCCACGCAGGGCAAGGATTATGCGAACATCGCGCAGTTGGGCGCGAATGTCGGGGCGCAGCTGATCAGTCAGAAATACGGTCGTGATGCCGAACGGGAATCCGATCATTATGGCATGACATATATGGTGCGGGCGGGATATGACCCTCAGGGTGCGGTAGATCTGCAGCGCACCTTCGTGAAGCTCTCCGAAGGCCGGCAGCAGGATTGGCTGAACGGTCTGTTCGCCAGCCACCCGCCATCGCCGGAACGGGTGCAGAACAATATAGACATGCTGGCGACCCTGCCCCGCGGCGGGGAAATGGGTGAGGCGCGTTATCGTTCCAGAACCGCGCATCTGATGCGGGCCAAGCCGGCCTATGACGCCTATGACAAGGGGCGCGAGGCATTGGCCAAAGGGGATGCGACCACTGCTGCGCGGATGGCTCGTCAGGCGATTGCGCTTGAGCCCAAAGAGGGGCATTTCTATGGTCTTATGGGTGATGCCGAGCAGAAAAACGGGCATTTAAGCTCTGCTGTGCAACAGTATACCAAGGCGGCCAGGTTGAATCCGGATTTCTTTTACTACCCCCTGCAGCGTGGCAAGGCGAACGAGGCTTTGCATCTTGATGCTGCCGCGCGTGCAGATTTCGAACGCAGCGTGGCCCTTCTGCCTACGGCGGATGCCTACTATTCACTGGGTAGCCTGTCCCGCAAAGCCGGGCGCATTGACGAGGCCAAGACTTTCTATGCCAAGGTGGCGGCCAGTCAGGGGGAGCTGGGCAAGCAGGCATACGGGGATCTGGTTGATCTGGACCTTAAAGACAATCCCGGCAAATACATTCAGCTCAGAGCAGGCAGGGATGCACAGGGAAAGATTGTTGCGCAGCTGACCAATCCGACACCGAGAAACATCAGCGGGATTGTCTTGCTCGTTCAGTTCCACGATGCCGCAGGTCAGGCGCAGCAAGCGCAGCGGGAAATGAGTGCTGTGCTTGCCGCCGAAACGCAGCAATTGTTTGATCTTGATCTGACCGGGCTTGTTGTCGATGCACAGCTAAACACATTGCAGGTTGGCGTCCTGCGTGCACAGGTGGCCCGCTAGAAAGGGAGTCTGCCCTAGATTAATCCCTGAAGTTGGTGAATATGAGCGGTCGGTCGGCATCCATGCCGCGGATCAGGGCAATGGCTTCCTGCAGATCGTCGCGCTTCTTGCCGGTGACGCGTACCTGATCGCCCTGAATGGAGGCCTGCACCTTCATCTTTTCTTCTTTGATGTGCTTGACGATGCTCTTGGCCAGTTCCTGACTGATGCCCTGCTTGATGGTGATGACCTGGCGTTTGCTGCCGCCGCTGGCATTTTCGGCTTCGCCGTACTCCAGTGATTTGGCATCCAGATTGCGGCGGGTCATCTTGGCACGCAGGACTTCGCAGATGGCGGTGAGCTTGTAGTCGTCATCGGCCTTGATGGTGATGTCGGTATCGCCCAGCTCAATGCTTGATTTGCTGCCCTTGAAATCATAACGCGTGGCGATTTCCTTTTGCGTCTGGTTGACCGCATTATCCATTTCCTGCATGTCGGTTTCGCATACGATATCAAAGGTGGGCATAGTGACTCTCCATGGGTCGTTTTTGAACAGGGCCTGTCGAAACGCTGCAATGTGAATGTGAACAGACCCCAAGATTCGAATAGTGCATGGATTGCACCGCGATTGTCCATGCGCGGAGGGTTCCCGGCTTTGACATCGTTTTGCTTTGCCCTGAGCATGCGGAACTTGCAGCCGCGACACGCCACAGGCGCAAGTCGCACCGGCAGGAGGCTTTTTGCACAAGGATTTTGCAGCCAAGGTTTCGTCATCCGCTACGAGCCGGCGCTCCGCCCGTAAGCGGCCCGTGCCGCAGTTGGCGATTGCGTGGCGACGGTTTTCGCTTCGCGGGTCGGGTAGGTGGTTGCTGGCCGCGCTTGCCAGTCTGCTTCTTATCTGGGTGCTGGCCGGCGGTGGTGAAACCAGCGTGGCCAGCACGAGTATCACGCATGAAGAGTGGATTGGGGCCGAGGCCGTGCAGGAAGCTGCGGCCGAGTCATCATGGAAGCGTGAACTCATCAAGTCGGGCGATGCGGCGGCTCCGGTTCTGATGCGCATGGGTTATTCGCGCAGCGAAGCATACGATATCCTGCAGGCGGCCAAGCCGGTTTATTCATTGGCCAAGGTGAGGTCAGGGCGTCATTTTTCCGGACGCAAGGGAGAGACCTCCGCTGAGCTGTATTACCCGGTCGACTATGATCGGGTGCTATACCTTACCAAGAGCCACAATGTCTGGAAGGCCGAAATTCGGCCGCGAACGGCCTTTTCCCAGACACAGGTATTTGAAGGTGAAATCACTGATAACCTGTTCACTGATGCGGCGCGTGCGGGCATGGATGATCGCACGACAATGACGCTGGTGGATATCTTTGCCTGGGATATCGATTTTGTACGCGATCTGCGCAACGGTGATCGCTTCCGTGTCTTGACCGAGGAGCGGTTCGATGCTGAAGGACGATTGATCAGTTCCGTCATTCGTGCTGCGGAGTTCATCAATCAGGGAGAGACCTACCGTGCCATTCGCTACACACTGGCTGATGGTAGTGTCGGTTATTACACCCCGGATGGCACAAGTATGCGCAAGACCTATTTGAAGGCGCCGGTCAAATTCAGCCGAATATCTTCCCGTTTTCAACTGCGTCGCAAGCATCCGGTGCTGGGCTTTACGCGGGCGCATCGTGGCGTGGATTATGCAGCCGCCACCGGAACGCCGATCCATGCTGTGGGCGATGGACGGGTGGTGTTTTCCGGCTGGAAGGGTGGCTACGGGCGCTTTGTGCTGATTCGCCATGTCAACAGTACCCATTCCACTGCCTACGGACATATGCGAAGCTATGCGAAGGGTATTCGCAATGGTGCACGTGTGCGGCAGGGTGATGTGATCGGTTATGTCGGTATGAGCGGCTTGGCTACCGGGCCGCATCTGCATTTTGAGTTCCGGGTTAATGGCAGGGCCATTAATCCGCTGAATATCAAGCGCGATTCGGCAACGCCGGTGCCGGCGACGCAAATGGCACGCTTTCGTGCCGAGGTAGAGCAACAAAAGCAGGCTATGATAGCCGGCGTAAACAAGTTGACCTGGGGTTGATGATGCACGAAACGGGACATGCGATGGAAGCACAATGGTTGGAAGATGCGCGCGCAGTACTGCGCATGGAGGCTTCGGCCATCGATGCTGTGGCGGCAGCCTTGAACGGGGATTTCTGTCGTGCAGTGCAGGCTATTCTGCAATTAGACGGGCGTCTGGTTGTGCTTGGCATGGGCAAGTCGGGGATTATTGCGCAGAAGGTTGCCGCTACCTTTGCTTCTACCGGCACACCGGCTTTCTTTGTGCATGCCGCCGAGGCCCAGCACGGTGATCTGGGCATGATAACGCGCCAGGATGCAGTCCTGGCCTTTTCGCACAGTGGTGAGACGGCCGAGGTGATCGGCCTGTTGCCGGTGATGAAGCGCATGGGCATTCCAATGATCGCGGTGACCGGAAGCACCTCATCCTCGCTGGCCAGACATGCCGATATGGTGCTGCATGTCGATGTGTCGCAGGAGGCCTGTCCGATGAATCTGGCACCGACGGCATCGACCACGGCAGCGCTGGCTTTAGGCGATGCGCTGGCCGTTGTGGTTTTGCAGCAGCGGGGATTCAGTCAGGAGGATTTCGCTCTTTTTCATCCGGCCGGGAGTCTTGGGCGAAAGCTGATGCGTGTGGAGGAGTTGATGCACAAGGGCAGTGCTCTGCCGATGGTTGCATCGGATGCACCGCTTAAGGAAGCGATTATGACCATGAGTTCGCACCGGCTTGGTGTCACCGGTGTGCAGCATGATGGGCAACTGGTCGGTTGCCTGACGGATGGCGATCTGCGCCGCATTCTGGAATCGGGGCATCTGGATCTGATGTGTCCGGTTGCGGAAGTCATGCATCGACGCCCCAAGACTATCGTCGCAGGCCATTTGGCTTCTGAGGCTGTGCATTTGATGGAAGAGACGAAAATCACCACCTTGTTTGTGCTCGATGCGGATGGTGGCGTAAGGGGTGTGGTGCATCTGCACGATCTTCTGCAGGCAGGGGAGGCATGATGAAACAGAATAATCGGGCTGCTTTTCCGTTACTCAAGGCAAAAGGCGTGCGCATGCTTATCCTGGATGTGGATGGCGTGATGACTGATGGCAGCATTATCATGGATAACGGCGGCGAGGAGTGGAAAGCGTTCAATGTGCGCGACGGGCACGGTATTAAAATGCTGCAACGTGCTGGTATCCAGTTGGCCATACTGACCGGACGTACCTCGGGCGTGGTGGCCAGTCGGGCACGCGATCTGGGCATCGAACACGTGATTCAGGGCAGTCTGAAAAAGTCAGAGGGCCTGAATGTCTTGCTGGAGCAGGCAGGGCTGGAGGCTTCGGACTGCGCGTTCATGGGCGATGATATTGTGGATTTGCCCCCAATGCGGCGCTGTCGGCTGGGTTTTGCGCCGCGTGATGCACATGTTTCAGTGCTGGCTGTGGCGGACTGGGCGGCCGATTGTGATGGTGGCCGCGGCGCAGTGCGACAGGTGATTGAGGGGCTGATTCTGGCCAATGATGCCTGGCAGACGGTGGTTGAGGCGCCCTATGGGGTGACACCGGCTGATTGTGGCTGGAATGTTTGAATTGTGGACCAGCATCAAATGGGCCTTTCTGGCATTGATGCTTGGTTCTGTCGTGGTGGCGGTTTTTTTCGTGCTGCAGGCCGGGGGCGAAAAACAGCTGCAGGTCGACTCTTCCGAGGCAGTAAAAAGCCAGCAGGCACATGTCGACAAGCCGCTGATTATCGAGCGCAAGGCCGGCAAGATGATCTGGCGCTTGAAGGCCCAGAAAGCGGAGCAGGAATTAAGTGGCAGCATGCATTTGATTGAACCGGAGCTGGAGCTGTTTTCAGAAGATGATAAACGCATTCCGATCACCGGCCGTGAGGCATGGTTCAACCCGCTGACCAAGGCCATTAATTTCAAGGGTGATGTGGTGGCGGAGTACGATGAATGGACGCTTTACGCTGAGGATGTGAGCTATGCGCAGGCTGGCGACACCGTAAATATCCCCGGCGACTTCCGCATTGAAAGTAAGCAGACGAAGGGTCGTGGTCGTGGAATGACTGTCTGGCGAAGCGAGCATCATGTGCAGGTCGGTTCGGCCGTGTGGATTGAGGATAGACACCCATATAAGATGCAGGTGATGCCATGAAGCAAATCAAGCAATCGGATGTTTTCCTTATGCGGGGGTCTTCTGCCGCCATTCTGTTTCTGGCAGGGCTGTTGTGGTTCGCTGCTGTGCCGCTCACCGCGCAGGCTGCAACAGTGACGATCAAATCGGATCATCTGGACATATGGGAGCAGAAGCAGGAGGCGCTGTTTACCGGCAGTGTGCATCTGATACGAGAAGATTTCGAGCTGTTCTGCGATTCCCTGCGGGCTTTTTACCTCAGCGGTAAGGAGGGTGGGGGCATCGATCGTGCACACGCAGTTGGCCATGTGCGGATGATTCAGGGCGGCAAAAAAGGGACTTCCGACTCTGCCGTCATCGATAACAAGAAACAGATTGTCACCCTGACTGGTCATGCCGTGATGGAGCAGGATGGCGGTCGGGTGGAAGGAGAGACCATTGTGCACAATCTTGCTGCCAAAACCACTGAGGTATTACAGGGCGGTGATGGTCGAGTAACGCTGCATCTTGATGACAAACAGATGGATAGCAGTGGCGTACAGACCAAAGATGCAGAGAAGGTGCCGGCGCAAGCTGGATCTGACGTTCCAGTGAAGGATGCTGAAAAGCCGGTGCCGACCGACATCGAGCAGGAGCAACAGCCATGAGCCAAGTGCACCATCTATCGGCCAGCGGACTCTCCAAAAGCTTCCGTAAGAAAAGGGTTGTGCACGGGGTTAGTCTGGATGTCTTTTCCGGCGAGTGTGTGGGCCTGCTCGGACCGAACGGTGCCGGCAAGACGACCTGTTTCTACATGGTTTGCGGCCTGATCAATGGCGATGAAGGCGTGGTGAGTCTGGATGGCGAGGACATTACCCATCTGCCCATGCATCGCCGGGCACGCCGGGGCATCGGTTATCTGCCGCAGGAGGCAAGTATTTTCCGCAAGCTGACGGTGCGCGAAAACCTGCTGGGTATCTTTGAGACGCTGGATATGCCGTCTGCCATGGTTGAGGAGAAGCTGGAGATCCTGCTCGTTGAATTGGGTATTGAAGGGGTGCAGCACCAGAAGGCATTCACTTTATCCGGAGGACAGCGGCGACGCACTGAGATTGCCCGTGCGCTGGTTACCGAGCCGCGTTTCCTGCTGCTCGATGAGCCGTTTGCCGGCGTTGATCCGATTGCTGTCGAAGATATCCAGAGCATTATTGCCGACCTGAGAAAGCGTGGCATCGGCATCCTGATTACCGATCACAATGTGCGCGATACGCTGTCCATATGCGACCGGGCCTACCTGATGAATGCCGGCGAGATTCTGGTGCAGGGTACGTCGGAAGAGATTGTGGCGCATCCGGATGCACGCCGCCTGTATCTGGGCGACAGCTTCAAGATGTAGGCCGGTAGGGTGAGGTGAGCGATATGAGTCAAAGCAGCTACAACCAACGCCTGATAGTCGCCATGACCGGTGCGTCAGGCGCCGCCTACGGTTTGCGTCTGATTGAGCGTTTGGGTCAGGCGGGTGTGGAGCAGCATTTATTGATCTCCGATGCGGCCCGCGTGGTGCTGAAGCAGGAGATGGATATTGTTTTGCCCGATGCGGCGCAGGATGTGGCCGGGTATCTGGCGGATAGGTTGGAGATTGCTGCTGTCGGCCTGAAGAGCTATGCGCTGAACGACTGGTTTTCTCCAGCCGCTTCCGGCTCTTCCGGCATCCATGCCATGGCCATTGTGCCGTGTTCTATGGGCACGATGGCGCGGATTGCAACGGGCGCTTCCGACAATCTTATTGAACGGGCTGCTGATGTGATGCTCAAGGAGCGCGGTCGGCTGGTGCTGATGCCGCGCGAAACACCGCTCTCCAGCATTCATCTGGAACATATGTTGAAGTTGTCGAATCTCGGCGTGCATATCATTCCGGCCATGCCGGGCTTTTATCATCGTCCTCAGCGTATTGAGGAACTGGTGGATTTCATGGTGGATCGTGTGCTTGTCCATCTCAGATTGGAGCCGGAAGGGATGCAACGATGGGGAGTCTGATGCGTTTGCGGATATTGCTTTTGTGCTCTTTGCTGTTGGGTGGTTGTGCTGCGGCAGCCGCAGTAGCGGCGGTTCCCGGGGTGTTGGTAGATCGTACGATGGGCTATTTCAAAGGTCAGGACATTAGCCTCGCGCTTGATATGCAGCGTTCCCTGGCTGCTGTGCAACAGGGTCTTGAACGCATGAGTCTACATGTGAATGTGCTTGAGCCGGTGCCGGATGGTTATGCCATGGAATTTGGTAACGGCGAGTTGGATGGTGATATTCATTTGCAGCGTCAGACACAAAACCTGACCACCTTGACCATCTCAGCGCATCGCGGACTTTCACAGCAGTCATCGGTTGAGTCGGCTATGGCCAAGGAAGTGCTCACAGCATCCGAGCAGGGGGAGGACGGTGCGCACTTTGAGTTTGCGGGTTACGACAGCATTTATGCGCAGCCGGAGACAAGCGCTGAGAAGCTGGGTTGGTTCCGGCCCGGGACAAAGCTGAATGTCAGTGTGGTCCGGAAGGCCGGTTGGTTGAAAATTAAATTACCATCCGGACAGAATGCGTACATTAAGGGGGCTCTCAAGAGCGATGGTACTTGATGCGGGCATGGACCTGGCTTGCCTCAGGTTCTAGACTCACAACAGTAGTTTGCGGAGGTGGATGATGGCAGTAGATCAGGCAATACTTGATGATGTTGCGGAAAAGGTGGCCGGTGGGCTGCGTCTTATTGGCGGTGTGAAGCAGGAGGCGCAGGCGCAGATCAAGTCGATTCTGGAGAGTGCTTTCTCAGGTCTTGATGTGGTAAGCGGCGAGCGCATGCAGGTGGCAGAAGCCATGTTGAATAAAACACGTGAGCAAATGGCCGAGTTGGAAGCTCGTATCGAAGAGCTGGAAGCAAAAACCAAGAAGTAAGAAGTAAGTTTAGCACGCACAAAAGGAGGGGGGGGATGCTTTCGAGGCTGCCAAGTGCGGCCCTCAGGGGGCTGCAGGCCGAGCCGGTGGATGTGGAGGTTGATTTATCACGCGGCTTGCCGGCATGGAATATGGTCGGACTGCCAGAGGCGGCGGTGCGTGAGGCACGCGACCGGGTGCGCTCTGCCTTGCTTAATTCCGGTTTTGAATTTCCACTGCGTCATATCACGGTTAATCTTTCCCCTGCAGATCGGCGTAAGGACGGTGCACATTTTGATCTGCCTGTTGCCATGGGTCTGCTGCTGGCTAGCGAGCAATTCAGGCCGGCTGGAGAGGTTTCAACTTTCCCCTTCATGCTTGGAGAGTTGGCTCTCGACGGACGCCTGAATCCTGTGCCCGGCATTTTGCCTCTGGCCATGTTTGCCCGCGAGCAGGGCTTCCGCAGCCTGATTGTTCCCGAAGGTAACGCCCACGAGGCAGCCATGGTGGCCGGCATGGATATATTCCCTGCTGCCAGTCTGTTGCAGGTGGTGACTCATCTGGCCGGGCGTTCACTGCTTGCCCCTTATGCCGAGCCGCCGGCACCTGCTCCTCTAGGCAAAGATATGCTCGATCTGGCTGATATCCGCGGCCAGTTGCAGGCCAGGCGGGCACTGGAGATTGCTGCTGCCGGCGGGCATCACATGCTGATGAGCGGTCCGCCCGGTGTGGGCAAAAGCATGCTGGCCAAGCGACTTCCCGGCATTCTGCCGCCGCTGACGCTGGAGCAGTGCTTGGAGGTGGCGCGTATTTTTAGTGTTTCCGGCGATGCCGGTCGCAGCTTAAGCGATACAGCTCCACCATTTCGCGCTCCACATCATTCGGCTTCCGATGTGGCCATGATCGGCGGCGGCAGCACGCCGCGTCCCGGCGAGGTGTCGCGCGCCGACTACGGCGTCCTTTTTCTTGATGAACTGGCTGAGTTCAAGCGGCAGGTATTGGAGGTGCTGCGCCAGCCTTTGGAGGACGGCAAGGTGTGCATTGCGCGTGCCGCCGATACCCTGGAGTTTCCGGCGCGTTTTCAGTTGCTGGCGGCGATGAATCCCTGTCCCTGCGGTTATCTCGGGCACCCGACGCGGGCCTGCACTTGCTCGCCTTCGCAGATCAATCGCTACCGCCAGCGAATCTCAGGCCCCTTGCTGGATCGCTTCGACCTGCATGTGCATGTGCCTCCGGTGGATAAAAACGAGCTTGCGCGCATGCGTCCGGGGGAAAGTTCACTTGATGTGGCAGCACGCGTGCTGACTGCCCGCCAGCGACAGTATGTGCGGCTTGGCGAGGGTTGTGTTAATGCGCGTATGAGCCAGAAGCAGATTGAACGCTTTGCCCATCCCGATGCTGATGGGGCCAAGTTGCTTGATACGGCGATGCAGCGCTTTTCGCTGTCGGCGCGCAGCTATCACCGTATCCTGAAGGTGGCGCGCACGATTGCCGATCTGGCTGGAGATACATCCCTTGCAGTCTCGCATGTGGCCGAGGCCCTGCAATATCGCGGCGAAGGATTTTCTGCATGGTGAGGCGCACCCGATATAGTTGTGGCAAAAGCCAGCAAAACGATTTAAATTGCAACGTGACAAAGCGATGTATATCGTCTTTAATCGGTTTGTGCAGTGTGATGTTGTGTGATTTGGCTCACGGGACTTGATTCGTCCCCCCGCTATCATGCATCATCAACCTTGACCGAATTCAAGGAATCCCGGGGAAGGAAAAAAGGAGAAAGTGAAATGATGAACACAATCAATGCAAAGAAAGAAGAAAAGGGCTTTACGCTCATCGAGTTGATGATCGTGGTGGCCATTATCGGCATCCTGGCAGCTATCGCCATTCCGCAGTTTGCCAGTTATCGCGAGAGAGCATTCAATTCCGCTGCTGTTTCCGATCTGAATACTGCCCGCATGGCTGAAGAAGCTCTGTATGCGGATTATCAGGTGTACGGTGGCTCGGTAGCTGCATCCGGTACTGCCGGTGCGGCAGCAGGTGCGTTGTTGTCAGCGAGCGGTTTTGTAGCCACGACGACTGCCAATCAAGAGGCAGCTGTGGGCCTGAGCAACAATGTCTTACTTGTGGCGAATACGGATGCTACATTCACCTATTCTACCATGACCTGCAAGCATACCAGTGGCACCAAGTTCTACGCTGCTGAAACGGATCAGTCGGGCACTTTCTGGCTGGCCGGTACTTCGGGAACCGCTATGGTGATCGGAGATGCCGTTGCAGCGACGAATGGCACCGATGCGACTACAGCCGGCTATACGGTAATGTAAATCGCGGTGGCACAGCTTGCTGTGCATATAATACCGTACAAGGGGAAGGGGGAGCCAGCGGCTCCCCCTTTTTTTATACCTTAAGGCATGATTGAATCCGTGCATGATCCGTTTTGATGAAGTTCATAAAACCTACCCGAAGCAAATCAACCGCTCACCAGCCCAGCATGCCCTGAAAGGGGTTTCCTTTGCGCTTGGGCGAGGGCAAACCCTTGGTCTGATCGGTCAGAACGGCGCTGGCAAGAGCACCAGTATCCGCCTGATTATGGGTTATATGCGACCGGACCAGGGCAGGGTTATCGTGATGGGGGAGGAGAAAAGCTCCCCAAGCCTGCGCCGGCATATTGGCTATCTGCCGGAAACCTCCAGCTTTCCAGCCAATCTCACATGTCTGGAATTGCTCCATTTTGCCGGGCGCTGTTGCGATATGCCAAAGAAAGCGATTGCCGAACGAGCGGAAATTTTGCTGCAGCGACTCGGTATATGGGAATTCCGCAATCGCAGATTGAGCGAATACTCCAAGGGTATGCAGCAGCGGGCGAGCTTTGCGGCGGCACTGATTCACGATCCCGAACTGCTTATTCTGGATGAGCCGATGTCCGGCCTTGATCCGATCGGTCGCGCTGAAATTATTGACCTGATTCATGATCTTCGGGCTCAGGGGAAAAGCATCCTGTTTTGCTCGCATCTGCTCGATGATGTTGAGCGCATTACCGATCATGTCGCCATTCTGCATCAGGGAAACCTCCTTTATGCCGGCGCTATCGCCGATCTGTGTGCGGCATCATCAGGCTCAATCGTGAACATGCGCGATGGGCGCAAGCTGGAGGCAGATAGTGAGGCGAAGCTGGCTAGTGTGTTGCAACAGCATGCGGAGCAGGTCATCGGCGTCAGGCAGGGAAGGGAAGACCTGCAGACCGCCTTTGTCAGGCTGGTGAAGGGAGATCAGTCATGAACCGTATCGTGGCCCTGGCCTACATCACCTTTCTTAATGGTTTAAGACGCAATGCGGTTTGGGGCTTGTGCGTATTCTCGCTGTTGTTTGAATTGTTCGGCATTCTGTTTATGGATTTCTTCGGGCACGATCTGGGCCGGGTGATCAGCGATTTTCAGTTCACCATCATGTTTGCCGCAGGCATGATTTTCATCCTGTTTTACGCGATTCAGGCGATTGCCTGGGATGAGGATCACCGCAGCATCGACAGCATTCTGGCGCGACCTATTTCACGTGCTGAATATGTGCTGGGTACGATGGCAGGCTTATCGCTGTTATTGCTCTGTTTTGAGATATTGCTGGGTGGATTGGCTGCTGCTGAATTACTGTGGGCCAAGTCTCTGGTTGGAGATGCGTATTTCCCGGTATTTTCTGCGCTGCATTTCACTATGGCGTGGGGAGGATTGCAGCTTATTCTTCTTGCCCATTTAGCTGTGGCTATGTTGGTTTCCTCGGCGATTCGAGGGGCTTTTCCGGTGATGCTGATAACGCTGGCCTATTCCCTGATTTGTTCCGGGCTTCCTGTGGTCAGGGCTTCGTTGAGCCCGGCGCATGGTGGGAATGCCTCGGATCAGGGGATGATTGCTGTGTTGCAGGGTCTGGGGATGATCTTTCCCGATTTTGGCGCTCTGGATTTGAAAGATGCCGTATTAAGCCATGAGGGAATCGAGGCATTTATCGGCATGCAGGCATGGCTGCCGTTTACGCTGATGGGTTCTTATACGCTGCTGGTCCTCTTGCTGGCCTGCATTATTTATCAGCGCAGGGATATTTTATGATATTGGGGCGCGCTGCATATTTGCTGCCGCCTTTGCTGATCGTTGCATACATCACCGTTTTTTTCAGCGTTGACCGGCAAATGAACCATGATGAGAGAGACCTGTCACCGGCTTTGCCAACAATGGCACTTGAGCTTATCGGGCACACATATCTGAATCAGTTCATTGCCGAGGCGCTCTTCATCAAGACAGCTGTCTATTACGGTGGTCTGAACCACATGCCGGATGAAGGAAACCTTGATCTGCTGGGGCAGCACTTCGTGACCATAAGTCATTTGCATCCACGCATGCTGGATGTCTACTATCGCAGCGAAGGTGTTTTGGCGCACCGGGGCATCAAATATACCAGTGTAGCCAACGGGATTCTGGAGCAGGGGCGCGCCGCCTTGCCCAATGTGTTGGCCATGCCCTTCTTCGAAGGTTTTAATTATTCCCTGTATATGAACCAGCCTGCGAAAGCGGCTGAAATCTTACGTGTTGCCAGCGAAATTCCCGGATCTCCACGTTGGATTGGCCATCTGGCCAGTTTACTGGCTGCTGAGGGGGGCAATATTCGCAGCGGGCTCATCTGGTTGAAGGCGATGCAGGCCAGCGCTGACGATGAGGCAGAAAAAGAACGTTATCAAAAGGAAATCGAGGTTTTTGAGCAGGGCTTGCTTGTGCAGGCGGCACTGGACCAATATGTTCGTAATACAAACAGGCATCCAGATACGCTGGATGAGTTGCTCCCGGATTACATAAGGCAGCTTCCACACATCGAGAATGGCTACAAGCTTGAGTACAGGGTGCCGAATTTATTTCTGAAGAGAGTTCACCTGTAACATTTTCCATGCGGCAGGGTGATGAGGGCATTTCGCCCTGATTTCTCAGGTTTTACTTAGCTCTTCCAGTGGCCAGCGTGGTCTGGCATCCCATTTATCAGGGAATGCGAGTCCCTTTTCCAGTCGCTTGGCCGCGGCATAGGCGATCATGGCGGCATTGTCGGTGCAGTGCTCGGGGCGTGGCAGATGCACGCTGATGCCGCTGTTTTCGGACTGAGTCTCAAGCAGGTGGCGCAGGGTACGGTTGGCGGCAACGCCACCGGCGATGAGCAGGTGTTTGCTGCCGGTTTGGCGGCAGGCGCGGATGCTTTTGCTTACCAATACTTCACAGATAGCTGCCTCGACGGATGCAGCCATATCGGTGCGCGTCTGTTCGTCCATATCATCCATTTTGTGTACGGCATACATCACCGCTGTCTTTAGTCCCGAAAAGCTGAAGTCCAGATTATCGCGGTTCAGCATGGGTCTTGGCAGGGCGAAGCGCTTGGCATCGCCATTTTCAGCCAGTTTGGCAATGGCCGGCCCGCCGGGGTAGGGAAGGCCAAGCAGGCGGGCGGATTTATCAAAGCATTCGCCGGCGGCATCATCAATGGTCTGACCTAATTGCACATAGCGACCAATGCCGTCCACGCGTACCAGAAGGGTGTGGCCACCGGATACCAGCAAGGTAACAAAGGGGAAGGGAGGGAGTTCGTGATCCAGTCCCGGTGCCAGCAGATGTCCTTCCATATGATGCACAGGCAGCACCGGGATATTGTTCACACAAGCGGCGCCACGCGCCCATGCCGTGCCGACCAGCAGTGCACCCATCAGGCCGGGACCCGCAGTGACGGCGATACCATCCAGCTCTGACCAGGTGAGGCCAGCCTGCTGCATGACCTGCTGTGCCAGTATGGGCAGTACGGCAAGGTGTTCACGCGAAGCAACCTCGGGCACCACACCACCGAAGCGCGCATGCGTATCAATCTGCGAGGCGACCTTCTCAGCGAGAATGCGACCCTTACCATCCATCGTCTGCCATAGGGCTGCCGCCGTTTCATCGCATGAGGTTTCAATGCCGAGGATGTTCATGTGTCTCCTTTTCCGAAGCCGCCGCCGCCCGGCGTTTCGATGCGCAAACGGTCACCCTTGGCGAGCTTGATGCTTGCCTTTGCCGGCAGTTCGCTTTGCACGCCGTTACGCAGAAGCAGGTTCCTGCCGCTCTTGCCAGACCCGCCGCCATAAAGGCCGTAGGGTGCGGTTCGCCGTCGTTCTCCGAGCAAGGAGACCTGACAGTTGGCCATAGCCTGCCACTCGCGGCACAGACCGTCACCGCCGCGATACAGTCCCTTGCCGCCAGAGTCGCGGCGTACAGTATATTCGCTTATGCGCAGTGGATAATGCATCTCCAGCACCTCTATGCTGGTGTTGCGTGTGTTGGTCATGTGGCATTGCAGCGCAGAAAGTCCGTCGCCTGCGGCGTGTGCGCCCATGCCCCCGCCCAGTGTTTCGTAATACACCCAGCCGCAGGCTTGTGAGCCACCGGAAAAAATCACGTTGTTCATCGTACCCTGCGCTGCAGCCGGGATGCGTTCAGGTATAGCCTGGGCCAGTGCACCGAGTACCACATCGACGATGCGCTGGCTGGTTTCCACATTGCCGGCGGCCACAGCTGCTCCGGGAGATGCGTTGACCATAGAGCCTTGTGCGGCAGAGAGTTCGATGCAGCGAAAGATGGCTGAGGTTTGCGGCGTATGCGGCGGCATCAGGCAGCGGAAGGCATAGAACACGGCTGCGGCAGTGACCGAAATCGGGCAGTTGACCGGGCCACGGCACTGCACAGCCGTGCCGCTGAAGTCGACTAGGGCCGAATCCCCGGCAATGTGAATATTCACGCAGACGGGCAGATCGAGAGTTCCCATGCCGTCGTCTTCAAGCACATCGCTGAAACGGTAAACACCATCCGGGATCGAGGCCACGGCCTGCCGGCCGTAGGCCTCGGAGCTGTGCAGAAGTTCGGCAAAGCCGGTGCGGCAGGGCATGCTGCTATTGATATCCAGCAGTCGGCGCACGCCGCTCAGACATGCGGCACGCTGTGCGGCCAGATCGGCCAACCTTTCGTCGGGGTTGCGCACGCGTTGCATAAAATCAGCTAGGCAGGATACATCCTCGTTGCCTTGTCGCCACCAGTGCACCGGAGAAATGACCACCCCTTCGTCAGCCAGATGCTCATGCACCCCCATCGATCCGGGGGTGACGCCGCCGACATCGGCATGGTGCGCGCGGCTGGCGGTAAATCCGAGCAGTTCGCCAGCATCAAACAGAGGGGCTACCAGTGTGATATCGGGCAGGTGCGTGCCGCCTAAAAAGGGATCGTTGAATACCACGACATCGCCGGCATGCCAGTCAAGCCTGCTGACCACATCACGCATGCAGTAGGCCATTGAGCCCAGGTGCACCGGGATATGCGCCGCCTGTGCCACCAGTTCGCCCGCGGCATCGAACAGCGCGCAGGAATAATCCTCGCGGTCCTTGATGTTCGGTGAGAGAGCGGTACGCCGCAGCACTGCACCCATCTCGTCGCAGATGGCGTTCAGACGATGTGCGAACAGACTGAGTTCGATGGCGTTCATGCCATCACCCTGTGTAGCAGCAGGTGGCCGTGCAGTGATACCTCTAGCCGCCAGTGTTCGGGCAGCCAGACCGTTGCGGTGTCCTCCAGCAGCAAGGCTGGGCCATCGATACGGTGTCCGTGCAGCAGTGCTGCACGACGGAAATGTGGTACATCGCCCGCCCCGTAAACAGCTGAGCAACCGCTTGGCTGGATGTCGGATTCGGCCATGGCAAGCGGCGGCAGGGCGAGGGTTCGGGTATCAGCAAAGGCTGAGACACGCAGGGTCATGATCTCAAGCCCGCGACCAAGCACGTGTCCGTAGGCTTGTAGATGGGCTGCGACAAAATTCTCCGCCAATACTGCACCCTCGGCTTGCCAGGGAAGGGTTAGATGGAAGCCCTGTCCTGCGTAGCGCACGTCAGCACTGCGCGAGAATTGCAGGTCAAGACCCGGCATGCGGGAGGCGGCCTGCTTCTCCAGTTCTGCGAAGATGGTTTCAGCTTCAGCCATCGATTGCGGGTCCTCCGGCAACAGATGCCTGCTTTGCGACAGGTCGCACTGCCGCTTGCCGCTGAGCATGCCCATGGCCGAAAAGGCACCGCTGCCCACCGGGATAATCACCTCGTGCACCCCCAGTGCTTCGGCCAGCGCACAGGCGTGTAGACCGCCACCGCCGCCGAAACAAAGCAGGGCAAAATCAGCTGGATCAAAGCCGCGCTGTACGGAAACCACACGCAGAGCAGCCGCCATATTCTCCTCGGCTACGCGCAGTACGCCCGCAGCCATCTCTTCTGCACCGAGAGCGAAGCTGCGACCGAGTGTTTCCAGGGCCTGCTGCGCCCGGTCAATATGTATCGTCATATTCCCAGCGAGCATCGCGCTTTCCGGGATGCGGCCGAGCACAACATTGGCATCGCTTACCGTGGCCCGCACACCTCCCCGGCCGTAGCAGGCGGGCCCCGGATCGGCGCCGGCTGATTCCGGACCTACGCGCAGTAGTCCTGCGGCATCGCGCCAGGCAATGGAACCGCCACCTGCGCCGATGGTGTGGATGTCGAGCATAGGTACGGCTACCGGCATGCCGGCAATTTGTCCCTCGACGGTGATGCGCGCAGCACCGGTGAGTAGCGCCACATCGGTACTGGTGCCACCCATATCGAAGCTGATTAGCGTGTCCCTGCCGAGCTGCCGGCCAACCTCGCCTGCCGCAACCAGGCCGCCGGCAGGCCCTGAGAGCACCATGCGCACGGCGTGCTTGCCCGCTTCGGCTATATCCATGACGCCGCCGGTGGAGTGCATGACAAAAAGGCTGTGTGCATGCAGGCCATCGGCCAGACGTTGCAGGTAGCGCTGTACCAACGGGCCGACATAGGCGTTGAGAAAAGTGGTGGAGGCGCGTTCGAATTCACGGTATTCGGCCAGCACCTGATGCGACAGCGAGGTGAACACATCGAGTCCTTTGAGGGCCTCGGCAGCGGCCTGTTCCTGCGCCGGGTTGAGGAAGGAAAACAGCGTGCATACGGCAACGGCCTGATAGCCGGAAGCCTTGTGGTGCAACTCGGCAAGGTTGGCTATCTGTATGTCTTCAACCAGTGTGCCTGAGGCATCCACCCTGCCGTGCAGGCCGAAGCAGTCCTCGGGTCGTGTCCATGCTTCAGGCAGTGGTGGACAGAGATTGTATAGCTCGCGCCGGGTCTGGCGGCCGATACGCAGCAGGTCCTGCATACCGTGGTTGGTGACCAGCAGGGTTTTTACGCCTTTGCGCTCGAGTATGGCATTGGTGGCGACGGTTGAGCCGTGCACCAGATGCAGATCGTTGCCGTGCTTGTTACGGCACAGCGTATCGATGCCACGCAAAATGGCGATTGATGGGTCCTGCGGCGTGGATAATTCTTTGTGGAAGTGCACCCGGTCACCGTCACAGACGACAAAGTCGGTAAAGGTTCCTCCGGTATCAACACCCAATAGCATGTGGCGAATATAACGCAATGAACCGGCAAAAACAGGGTGTGACAGCAGTCACGGCACAGGGCCCCTGTTACTCACATAGTTGGCGCCAGATCAGGAGTGCTTCGGAGTTTTTCCCGGAGTCTCGCGACGCAGGAGGCAGGCATGACATTGGTATGGCGAAGCCACTCGGTAAATGAGTCCACCATGACATTGTTGTGGCGGGGTTTTGTGATCGCAATAGCCGTTTTGGTGCACCTGCTGGTTTCCGTTAAGGCGCATGCCGATGAGACGGTGATGCTCAAGGCCGGTTACATGAGCCTCGATGCGCGCGGTAGTTTTGGCGCGGCAGCGGGCGGGCTTGCTGCCACCCCGGTGAATGTCGATTCATCCGTGCACCTTGGGCGCAGCAATCAGATGACCGTTGAAGCGGCGCTGCAAGTAGGCGATGTTCGCGCTGCACTGAATTATTTTCCGCTTAGATTCAGTGGTGATGGCGTGCTCGGCTCTGCGCTGCAGTATAATGGCCGGACGTTTGCAGCAGGCGATGCGGTGCATGCCCGTTTGCAGGCTGATGTGTTCGATGCATCGCTGACCTATTATCTATTAAACATGGATGATCTCCCCAGCCGTGTTCAGTTGGGTGTTGAGGCTGCGGTCAAGCTGGTGCATGCAACATCAAGCATACAGGACAGGACTACTGGCGTGACGCAGTCCGTGTCCACCACGCTGCCCATCCCTACCCTCGGTGCGCGTGGTCGCGTGGGGGTTTCCGATTTGGTCGGCCTGACCGGACGTGCAGGATATATTGGTTTTGCCGGTAATCACTTTCTCGATAGCGAGTTGCAGGTCGAATTTTCACCGCTGCCAACAATGGGTGTGTACGCCGGCTACCGGCTGATTGATTTGAAGCTGGATCGCTCCGGTGTGCTGCTTAATACCGTTGTTTCCGGACCTTTTCTCGGCGGTTTCATCCGCTTTTAAGTCCGCCGTTTCCCCGCGCCACGATTGTTGAGTGTTTGACGTTTTCTTATTACTGGCCCATTCTAAAGCTGTTGATGGTGCGAAGGATAAGCTAGAAGTTGCAAATGAGAGTGGATGGGACTTGTCCTGCCCGTTTCGGTAAGGCGGGGGTCCAGAGTTAGGGCGTCTTAAACAGGGAGTATGTAACGATGTGGGATGCGACGTTGTTTTCCCGATTGGTCTGGAGCATCAAGTTGTTCGGTCGTACGATCATGGTGCAGCTTGTCGTCGGTTTGGTTGTTTTAGTCTTGGGCATCATTTGCGGTATTTTGGCCCCGGTTGCGCCTGCATTGATTGTGTTCGTCATGGTTGTGGGCTATTTGCTTTTCGTTTCTTGGATGATTCAGGTCCTGATGGCGGCATTTGCGCACTGCATGTCTACAGACGAATCGCCGCCGCTGAAAACAACCTTGCGTGGTGGTCTGGGAAGGCTGCCTGTGATGGGTAATGCCATGCTTCTCGTTATGCTGATTTTTGCGCCGCTTGGGCTGGCTGTTTCTCTGCTTGGTCAGATTCACCCCCTGGTCTCGTTTATTGGCATGCTTGTTATCTGGTGGTTTTCCTTGCGCCTTTATACGTTGGCTGGTGTGGTAGCTATGGAGGATGTCGGGCCATGGCAGGCAATCAAGCGAAGCTGGCAACTTTCCAGCGGTTTTGTCCTCAGAATGCTGGGCAATGCACTGTTTCTGGCACTGATTTTCGTGGTGCTGATGCTGATACTTGTTGGGATATCCTGGCTAACAGGCCTGTCTGGTGTTACGCAGCAGATGAGCGCGATGGCCAACAGTGCGGTTGCGGCAGGTGGCCCGGCAGCAGATCCGATGTCGATGCTGTTTGGGATGGGCTCGGCCGCATGGCTTCCATTCGGCATTCTGATTGTCGGCGGACTTCTGCTGGAAGTGTTGATCTCGGTTCTGATGATGGCCTACAGCTTCTTTTTCTATGTCGAGCAGAAAATGGCACATGACGGCGGAACTCCCAAGTGGCAGCCTGCGGGCATGGCTGATCGTAAACAATGGGTTCTTTATCTGGCGCTGGTCGGGCTTTTAGCTCTGGCGCCATCGCTTGCCGTGGCATTGGCTCCACCGACGGTGGAGAATGAGCCTGCCAGGGCCATAAGTCAGGCGCCTCAATCAACATCTCCAAAAACGACTCCCGCAGTCAAGCTGGCTCCGGTTGTCAGGTCGGAAGTTGCTAAACGGGAAGGCGCAAAACCGGCTGATAAAGTTGTAGCTGTAGCAAAGAATACAGCTGTTACCGCTGCGCAGTCGGGTGTTTCTGAAGACGAGCAAATCCCGGAGAGCAATGCGCATCTTGTGAAGGCCCCGGAGCTGGATATAGCCAAGATGCGCGATCCGTTTGAGTCCTATCTGACTGTGCTGGATCAGCAGAGCAAACAGCGTATGGAACAGCATCGTGGCTCGGGGGCTGATCATGACCCAGAACCACTGGAGGCATTTGATCTGGGTGCGTTGAGGTTGGTCGCCATCATGCAGATGGGCTCTAACAAGGCGGCTATGGTTGAGGATCCTGAGGGTAAAGGCTATGTGGTGCGCGCCGGCAGTTATATCGGTCGTGACAATGGACGTATCGAAAACATCACCGCTCGTAGCGTGGAGATCATGGAAGATGAATTCACCGCGACTGGGGAAATCGTTAAACGCAAGGCTGTGCTGACCCTTAACGAAGTGAATCAGTAAATTTTTCAGGCATGAGCTCAAGTAGTATCAGGCCCATGCCGCGGGCGCATGTCACCCGCCTTTTCGAAAAACTTCAGGCTGCTGATTCCGAGCCGGTCACCGAGCTGCAATACCACACCCCGTTTGAATTATTGTGCGCCGTGATTCTCTCGGCGCAGGCCACCGATGTCGGTGTGAATAAAGCCACCGCCAAATTATTCCCCATCGCCAATACGCCGCAGGCCATCCTCGATTTGGGAGAGGCCGGCTTGAAGCAATACATCTCCAGCATCGGCCTGTACAACAGCAAGGCGAAAAACATTATCGGAGCCTGCCAGCTTTTAGTGGGCGAGTATGCTGGCGAGGTGCCGGACAAGCGCGAAGCGCTGGAGAAGCTGCCCGGCGTGGGCCGCAAAACCGCCAATGTTGTGCTTAATGTGCTGTTCGGTGAGCCGACGATAGCTGTGGATACGCATATCTTCCGCGTGGGCAATCGCACGGGGCTGGCTCCGGGCAAAACGCCGTTGGCTGTCGAGAAGGGGCTGCTGGCAGCTATTCCGAAAAAGTTCCTGCGTCATGCACACCACTGGCTGGTGTTGCACGGCCGCTATGTATGCACGGCGCGCAAGCCCAAATGTCATCTCTGTCCCATCTTTGACGAATGCAGATGGGTGGAGAAGCAGGGGATCAGCGGCTGATTGTTTAAAGTCGCCCCATCTGAGGGGGCTGGCTTATGCCTTTCTGGCGGCAACGACGATGGTTCGACCAAGCAGCATGCGACTGCGATTCATCTCTTTCACGATAGGCCGGTTGTGTGCATCAACGGTGCGGTATTTGCGTTCCTCGCGGCTAAGCGTCCGGCGGGAAAGCAGGGTAATCGGCAGCCATAACAGCAGTAGTGCAGGAAGCGATGAACGCTGGGCCTGATCGATGCCCGAATACACCGGTTTCAGTCCCGCATCATGCAGTGAATGGCACAGGTAGAAATAGGAAAGCAGATTGATATGGCCGCCGGTGCTGTATTTATCGCTGGCTGAAACATGCAGCGGACCGAACAGGTTCCAGAAGCCGAAGAAAAGAAAACGCAGCCGAGATTTAAGGTTGAGAATGTTCGGCGTGGTAATGAGTAGCAGCCCGCCTGGTTTGAGCACCCGCTGGATGTCACGCAGCACAGCGCGATGGTTTTCCACATGCTCAATGACTTCGGTAAAGGTGATCAGATCAAAGCTTTCATCCGGGTAGGGCAGCGCGTCGTGATCCAGATTCACCACATCGACCTTTTGTCCGGCCAACTCCATCAGCGTATCGGTATAATCACAGGCCCGACTATGCAGTTTGAAATGTTCGCCCAGCAGACGGATCAGGCTGCCATCGCCACTGCCGATATCGAGGTGCTCACCGGAGATTGATGGTTGTGCCTCGGTAATGGCCTTGAGCACGGCCAGATGGATCGCCGGCGTGCTGTATTTTGCCTTGTCAGTCATTCCTCTCACCTGTCGCTTTCTGCATACAGGTACGCTATCGGCGGCAGGTTCCGGGGGCAATCCATACTGGCATGCTGCGAACGACTTCAGGCCAGCTTGTCGTCGGCGACATGGTAGCTGGGATCTTCGCTGAAATTCACCTCGACCAGATCGGCGGCGGTGGTCAGCAGTTGCACGCATTCCCGGCTAAGGTGGGTCAGATGCAGATGCTTGCCGGCCTGTTTGTATCTTTCGGCAAGATTATCAATTGCCTCGATAGCGGAATGATCGGCAATACGCGACATGGCGCAGTCGATATACACCTCATCCGGATCGTTGGCCGGATCAAATAACTCGCCGAAACGGTGCACCGAGGCAAAAAACAGCGGGCCATGTACCCGGTAGATGCGCGAGCCATCCTTCTGATCCTCACGGATGGCATAGATGTGGCGCGCCTGTTTCCAGGAGAACATCAGTGCACTGGCAATCACGCCGACAATCACGGCGGTGGCCAGGTTGGTGAATACGGTAACGGTGGCAACCAAAATGCCGACAAACGAATCCTCGCGCGGCACCTTGTTCAATAGATTGAAGCTACCCCACTCGAAGGTGCCGATGACCACCATAAACATCAGACCGACGAGGGCGGCCAGCGGCACCATGGCGATCAGGTCGGAGCCGAACATGATGAACATGAGCAGGAAAAGCGCTGCCGCAATACCGGAAAGATTGCGCAGACCACCGGAGGAAACATTGATCATGGTCTGGCCGATCATGGCGCAGCCGCCCATGCCGCCAAAGAAGCCGTTGACCGTGTTGGCCACACCCTGACCGATGGATACGCGGTTGCCCTGACCGCGTGTGCCGGTCATTTCATCGACCACACTCATGGTCAGCAATGATTCGATCAGGCCAACACCGGCCAGAATCACGGCGAAGGGCAGGACAATCCACAAGGTCTCCAGGTTCAGCGGCACGGCAGGCAGGTGGAAGGCCGGAAAGCCGCCGCTGATGTCGGCAATATCGCCCACCGATTTGGTATCCACGCCACCAAAGATGACGATCAGGCTGATGGTGATAATCGCCGCAAGTCCCGCAGGTATTGCGCGGGTGAATTTTGGCAGGAAATACATGATTGCCATGGTCAGGGAGACCAAGCCGAGCATAGTGAACAGCGGCGGGCCGGAGAGCCAGTGCATGATGCCATCGGCTCCCTCAACCTTGAAATGATCCATCTGGGCGAGAAAAATCACGATGGCTAGGCCATTCACAAAACCGAGCATCACCGGATAAGGCACCATGCGGATGTACTTGCCGAATTTCAGGCCGCCGAAGGCCACCTGCAGCAGGCCGGTCAATACGACGGCGGCGAACAGATATTCCACACCGTGCAGGGCGACCAGCGAGACCATGACCACGGCCGTGGCGCCTGTGGCACCGGAAATCATGCCGGGCCGCCCGCCGATGAGTGATGTGACCAGGCCCATCAGGAAGGCCCCGTACAGCCCGACCAGCGGGTTCACTCCGGCAACAAAAGCAAAGGCGACGGCCTCCGGCACCAGGGCAAAGGCGACGGTCAGGCCGGAAAGAACATCATCGCGGGCTCGTGCGGCGTGATCGTAGTAAAGCTGGAACATGCGGACTCCTAGGCGTGTTTGGGTTATGCAGACTAGCGCCAGCCCTTTTTATCTCAAGGTGAGGCGGTGGACGGTTTGCTTTCAAGCCTAAAAATCAATGGGGCAGCAGGCACAGACATGTTTGGTTGGAACGCCGCCTGTGATGTTGTATGCTGCAACCGGCTGGCGATCCGGGGTTTCACTCTTTGATAGACCCAAGAGCATCATCTGAATTCCAGCAGGAAGCCATAGCCAGAAAGTCCTGCCACACTCTTGGGAGGGGTGATGTCATTGCTTAGCTACAGTGAGTTGTGCTGGAGGCACGCACTCACATTCATACTTCTAATCATTGCGGCTGCCGCCGCGCCAGCTATGGCTGCTGACCACATGTCTGTGGATGAGCTGCTTACCATGAAGATCGAGGACCTCGTCAATGTGAAGGTGACAACCCTTTCCAAGCGCGAACAAAAATACATGTCGACTGCCGGTGCCGTGTTTGTCATCAGCAGTGACGATATTCGGCGCTCCGGCGCAAGAAGCATTCCGGAGGCATTAAGGCTTGCTCCCGGCTTGCAGGTGTCGCAATCGAATATGAACGAATATCAGATCGGCATTCGGGGCCAAACTGATTTTTTCACTGATCTTTTGCTGGTGATGGTGGACGGTCGGCCAATCTATACCACTACTTTTTCGGGTGTCTGGTGGGTAACCCAGAATTATCCGCTGGAAGATATTGATCGCATCGAGATTGTGCGCGGACCCGGTGGCGCGATCTGGGGTTCCAATGCCGTGAATGGCGTGATCAACATCAAGACCAAAAAGGCGGGAGGAAAACCCGGCTTGCGTATCAGCGGTGGTGGCGGTACCGAAGACAGGGGCTTTGGTAACATCAGTTATAGTTCAAGTATCGGAAATGCGGACTACAGGGTTTACGCCATGAAGGAAACGCGTGATGGCGGATTGACCCCCCTGGTCAGCCACAAGACGAGTTGGGGCTATCTGCCGAACAGGGATATGCCGGATTCCAGACAGGTGAATCAGCAGGGCTTTCGTCTGGATTGGGGTACGGATGCCGTGACCAAAATCAGCCTGCATGGCGATGCCTATCAGGTGCATGCCGGTTCCTCCATGTACTGGATGCCGACGGTGGTTGTGAACAACCTGGCGGAGTACACGCACAAAAATAGTTACAGCGGCAAGAATCTCGTATTCCATATGGAAAAGGAGGTGGCTCATGGTGTGTTGTTCAAGGGGCAGCTTTTTTTCGATCAGTATAAATTACACCGGCAGATGATGCGTGAGGAGAAGAACACCTACGATGCCGATATGCAGTTCGATTTCGCGGGGGTGATGGGGCAGGATATTTCGGTGGGCAGCAATGTGCGTTTCATGCGATCCCGCAACGATAATACTCCGCAGTTTTCCCTGCCCAACAGAACCACCCATCTGGCATCGTTTTTTATCAATGATGAGGTGCGCTTTCTTGATGATTTACTGCGCATCAACGGCGGCGTGAAAGTAGAGCGTAATTCTTTTACCAGTTGGGAGTCTCAACCCAGCGTGAGAGCAATCGTCGGGGATGACAGATGGGCAGTCTGGACTTCTGCCTCCCAGGCGGTGCGCACCCCCAATGATATGGAAAACGGATTGCGTTGGGCCCTGAGATCCACTGGCGGCAAGATTTTAAAACAGGTCGGGGATGGCAGGGCCAAAAGCGAAAGGGTTACCTCATATGAAATGGGCGCCCGCCTGCGGCCAACTGAGGAGAGCCTGGTGGAGGTCACAACATTCAGGATTTTCTATAAAGGGGTTCTCGACACCTGGCAGGATCGCAGCGCAACCAATCCTTATGTGCTTGCAGGGGTCATTCCTGAATATCTGACCAATGTATTGAACGGCAAGGCGGATGGCGTTGAGGCCAATTTCCGTTACAAGCCGTGGGAGTGGATGACGCTGAAAGGATCATACACCTACCTGCATCAGCTTTATGATGATTACCCGGTCAAGGATAATGAAACGAAGTGGACGGTACTCTCGGTAAAAGCACAGGATCCTGCCAATCGATTTCATCTAGGGGCCGGCCTGGGGCCGGTAAGGGGATTTGAGTTCGATGCAAACCTTTATTTTACCGGCCCGTTCCGGGAAGGGGATATTCATGGCTATCATCGATTGGATATGCGTCTGGGCTGGCGTCCGGTTGAGAATCTGGAAATCAGTCTGGTCGGACAGGATATGCTGCAAGCTTCATATCAGAGCAATACCGACAGTATCATCGGATATGCGAGCTCAATACAGCAGCGTTACTATCTTAGTGCGACATATACCTACAACTAGTCCAGCAGGCCCATCTTTTGCGCAGTGACAATCGCCCGGGTTCTGCTGTTGACGCCAAGGCATGCATAAATGGCTATCAAATGTTGTTTAACCGTGCCTTCGGTCACGCCAAGTTCACGGGCGACCTCCTTGTTGGACATGCCCTCGGCGAGCAGCTTTAGAATGCTCATTTGGCGTGCAGAGAGCCGGGTGTCACCGGACTCTTCGTTGGCGACAAGCAAGGAACGACTGGGTAGATAAATGCCGCCGGCGAGTATCACATGCAGCGCATGCAGCAGAACATCAGGGCTTGCAGCTTTCGAGATACATCCTGCTGCACCGGCCGCAATCACTTCCCGCATCATGCAGCTTTCTTCGCTTGCCGATATCACGGCAACCGGTGCCGGAGCAGCCTTTTGTACCAGGCAGGACACGCCCTGTGCCCCCTGCATGCCGGGCATGCTCAAATCAGTCAGAACAAGGTCAATGTCCTGATGCTCGTCCAGACAGGCCAGTGCAGTATCGAGGTCTTCTGCCTCAATCGCCAGTGTTGCCAGATCTATGCCAAGCAGAAAGCTGCGCAGCCCGTTACGAAACAGGGCATGATCGTCAGCAATCAGGATTTTCATAAGCTCGAATCCATGAGCTCAAACTGTAAACGCATTCATGACTTTAGTTAAGGCATTTAACTTTCGCCGGCTTGACCTCCCGCATGGTTGTGCGAGCATTATTTTTCCTAATGGTTGAGGAAGGAGGGGTTGTGGGCTTGTCTGGGACACATGTTTTGCGTTGCCTTGCCTCTTCTGAGTCTGCAAGCCAGTGCAGCACAGCCTTGAAACCGTTCTGACATGAAATTTGATGCGTAAGCTTCTGCTGGTTTTCCTGTTTCTGATTCTTCCCCCTGGTATGGCTTGGGCGAACGATGGGAACATGAGTACGCGTGCGGAACGGCTCATGGCTGTGTATGTCTACAACTTCACCCGCTATACGAATTGGCCGGAGGGGAATGCAGACCATACGGCGACACCCCATATGGCGACACGACTCGCTGTACTGGGAAGAAGCCCGTTTGGCCCGGCCCTGGATGAAGTGGCATCCAAATCCCCGGCGGAAAGCAAGCTGCTGGTAAGCTATTGTAGGGATATGGTCTGCGCACAGGATAGCGATGCCGTATTCTTTGTTGCCGGGAGTATGAGTGCATCATCGATTCGTATGCTGCTGACGGCCTGGTCCGGCAAGCCCTTGCTGACTATCTCCGACATGCCGGGCTTCGCAGATATGGGCGGCATGATTGAACTTCAACGCAGCAAGGGGCGGCTTACCTTCCGCATCAATATGGCGGTTGCGGGCAAAGCAAATCTACACATCAGCTCTCAGCTGCTGCAGCTCGGCGAAGTGGTTGGTATCAAGCCATGATGCTTAAGCGACCATCTTCCTTACGGCGCAGACTGCAGCTGCTCATCGGCCTTGGTGCCGGCTGTGTGGTTTTGAGCATGGGATTGATCTGGATGATCCACAATGCCACGACATCCAAAGAGGCATCGCAGCGACACCTGTTGAGTCATGTGGATATGCTGGCTGCGGTTGCCAGGCCGGCCATCAGTTTTTCCGATCCGGTGATGGCCAGGGAAATGCTGGCGACATTCCAGCATGACTCGGAGATCGTTCAGACCGCTCTGTTCACGGCCGATGGCCGCCTGTTCAGCTCTTATCATGCCGGCAACAAGATTGCAGACCTGCCTGTGCTGAGGGCCGAAGGCAGCTATGAAGAGAATGGGCACCTGCTGGCCTACCAGACGATCCGGCTTAAAGGCAGCGTTATCGGCACAGCCATGGTGGAGTCTGATCTCCGCATGCTGTACGACAATATGCGCACGGGCAGCATCGTGGTTGGGATGGCGATGATACTTAGCCTGTTGCTGGCATACCTCATCAGCCTGCGTCTGCAACGGCAGATTGCCTCGCCCATCATGAATCTTGCCGGACTGATGCGTAAGGTCGGCCTGGAACAGGATTACAACCTGCGCATAACACAGGGTGGGGAGTATGAAGAGATCGCCGACCTGCATGACGGCTTCAATGCAATGACGGGGGAAATCCAGCACAGCTTTGCCCTTATTGAGGATCAACGTCATACACTGGCCGAACAGGAAAAACGTTTCCACTTGCTGGTCGAATCGATTCCTTTGCCCGTGGCGGTGAGTCGTAAAAAAGACGGGAAGATATTGTTCGTCAACCAGGAGGCTCTGCGCTTCTTCCAGTGGCAGGATGCAGCGCCGGACAGCCTGTTCAGCTTGCTGGAGCTGGACCTTGAATCGAGTGCGCCGCTGTTGGGTGAAGTGGCGCGGCAAGGTTCCTTGTCCAATCGTGAAGTGGTGGTACATAAACGGGACGGCAGCAAGGTCACCATGGCTCTTTCCATGCAGCCTGTTGAATTTTCCGGCGAGGATGCACTGCTCAATGTGCTGTTTGATATCAGCGAACGGAAATTGATTCACGATGCCCTGGCCCGAAACAATGAAGAGCTGGAGAAGCGCGTGAGATCCCGCACGGAGGAGTTGCGCAAGGCCAAGGAGGAAGCCGATCAGGCCAACCGTGATAAATCACGCTTTCTGGCCTCGGCCAGCCATGATCTGCGCCAGCCCCTGCAAGCCCTGACCCTGTTTCTCGGCTCTCTTAAATTTACCCTGACCTCGGACAAGCAGCGCGAACTGCTTGCTCAGGCACAGAAATCCAATCAGGCCTCAGCGATTTGCTTAGTGCCCTGATGGACGTATCAAGACTGGCAGCTGGCGCAATTCAGACTGACGTCGGCATCGTCAGGCTGGCACCCCTGCTGCTGGATATTGCCGAGGAGTGGGCCCCTGTGGCCAGGGAAAAAGGATTGGATTTCCGCCTGCATGGTTGTGTGAATATCTATATCAGAACCGATCCCATCCTGCTATCCCGGCTGCTGCGCAATCTGATTGCCAATGCTATCCGCTACACCCATAAGGGAGGTCTTCTGTTGGGTTGCCGACGGCACGGGAATGGGGTCCGCATTAGCGTATGGGATACCGGTTTGGGTATCGATGAAAGCGAAATACCAACGATATTTGGTGAGTTTTATCAGATCCAGAATCCCGAGAGAGACAGGGATAAGGGCCTGGGCCTTGGTCTGTCCATCGTCAAAGGTATTGCCGGACTGCTCAGGCACCGCTTGTATGTGCGCAGTCACCTGGGCCGTGGTTCCTGCTTCGCGGTTGATGTGCCGTGGGTTGCAGACCCAGGCGATCAGGCCATAACAGTTCAGCCCCTGCCAATCGACCTGTCGGACAAGCTCGCCCTGGTGATTGACGATGATGTGCAGCTTCTGCGCGCCATGAAGATCAGTCTGGAAGGTTCGCATTGCACCTGCATCCTGGCGGAAAATGCCAGTGATGCTGTTGCCCAGCTCAGCGCTGCAAAGGCTCGCCCGGACTTTATCATTGCCGACTATCGTCTGCGTGAGGGGAATACCGGTATCGAGGCCGTGCAGCAAATCCGTATCCTGTCGAGCAGACAAATTCCCGCCATTATCGTGACAGGCGATACCGCTAAACACGTTGCTGTTGAAGTCATGCAGGCCGACTGCCTGCTGGTGCACAAGCCGGTTCATTTCGAAAGGCTGTTGCAGCTTCTGGAAAGAAGCCTGCAACATCACCCGGACAATACGGCCTGATTTCCCCCCGGCACCCTAACTAAAGTTATACCCCTACTAACGCCTGCTGGATTGCGTTTGCTCTTTCCTTGCCAAGAGTGGGGCACTCAAGCGGCAGGCAAAGCTTGTTGATTAACACCTGACTTCGCCGCTTAGCTTGCAGCAATGAATAAACCGGGGGCTGTCTGCTGTTCGTCTTGTTCTTGTCATGCAAGAAGGCATAAGACGCAGGCACTTCCGAAGAAACGGGGGGGGGGGGATCCCTGGGGGGGGAGGCATAGGGGGCGAAGCATTCGCCCCCTCTTCCTTTTGCACCGCATCACATCAATAATATCCTGCAGCTCCGCTCAGCCTGAGCCGGCTTTCGACGTCGCAGTAAAATCACGGTAAGCTATGCATGCACGGCGAGCGGTATGTGTTTGTCGGCGCGCGGAGGTTGATTTGAAAGGGTCACGCTATTTTGCTTCGGTTCTCGCGGCCCTGCTTGTGGCAGGCAGCGCGGTCGTGCTGGGTGCTTGCAGCAAATCGCTGAGCTCGAACGTGAATTCTGCACTCAATGTCGCCAGGATCGCCACGAGTGGCAATCCGGCCAGGGCCGTTGAGCGCACGGCCAGAAGCATTGGTAAATCCTACGAGCGCAATCCGGCCCAGGCCTTGCGTGATCTGCGCGTGATGCGTGCCCAGTTCAAGCAGGTGATGGCGGTGCTGTCGGGGCGGGCCGGCAAACAGTGGGGGAAAAAGAATACGCGCACACCGGATCGCGCCCACTACGTGAAATACACGCACAACTACAAGAGCCGGGCCGTGGTCGATTTCGACAAAGGGCGCGTCACGGTTGAAACCCTGCAGGAGGCCGATGCCACTGCAAGCCTGAAGAGTGCGATCATCACCACCCTGCTCACACCGGACGATCCGCGTGCTGTCGACCTGTTTTCCGATGCCGATATCAAGCTGACCAGTCGATCAATGCCGTATCTGTATGGTCTGTTGCTCGATCGGGCGGGCAAGCCGATTGCCGATCCAAAGAGTGCCGAGCGCTTCGCCACCTGGCAGGTGGAACAGGCAAAGAAGACAAAAACCATCCAGACCGAAACCGGTAGCAAGACCGTGCATTACGTTGATATGACCATGGTCAGCAATTTCCAGGATAAACAGGCAAAGAAGTATCAACCGGCGGTGCAGCGCTTTGCCAAACGATACGGTGTTAGCGAAAGCCTGGTGTTCGGCGTGATTCGTACCGAAAGCAATTTCAATCCCTTTGCTGTCAGCTCGGCCCCTGCCTTCGGCCTGATGCAGTTGGTGCCATCCAGCGGCGGCCGCGAGGGCTACAAGAAGGCGCGCGGCAGGGATCACGCGCCATCGCGCGATTTCCTGTTCAATGCCGACAACAATATCGAGCTGGGAACGGCCTACCTCGGGGTGCTGTTCGACGAGCAGTTAAAGGACGTGTATGACAACATCTCGCGGGAATACTGCGTGATTGCCGCCTACAACACCGGCCCGTCGAATGTTTTGAAGGCATACTCAAAGAACAGGCGGGATGCGCTTGATCGAATCAACAAGAGCCGGCCGCCGCAGGTGTACAAACATCTGGTGAATAACCTGCCCTATAAGGAAACCCGCCGCTATATTCAGAAGGTGGTCAAGTACCGCAGGGATTACGTGCGTCTGTAGGCCCGCCACTCAAACCAAGCCACTCAAGCAGGTCCGCTTAAGACAGACAGGGTTTCGACGCGGCGCGAAAATCACAGTAAGCTGCGCCATGCATCAAGCGAGGTGTTCATATTAACGCATTGGCCCAGGGCGTGAGCGAGATGGTGTTATCCGGGCCGTTTTATCGCGGCAGCGGGCGCCTGCGCATTGCGCTGGTCGGTCAGCCGAACAGCGGCAAGACCACCCTGTTTCATGCCGTTTCCAGTACCAGTGTTGATCACGGCCAATTGGCCGGCACCGATAAGGCTTATCAGCGTTGTACCGTGCAGATCGGGCTGGATGAGGTGGAGCTGGTCGATCTGCCGGCCTTCCATTCGCTGCAGAATCTGCGTGGCGATGATCTCGAAGGACTGAAATATCTGTTGTGGGGCGATTCCCGCCCCCTGATTTCAGCACATGAAGGGACCGAGCCGCCTGCACCCTTTTCGCGCCCGGACATGTTGATTCACATCGTCGATGCCAGCACCCTGCTGCGCCATCTGGAACTCACCCTCGAATTGATTGAGCTCGGCCTGCCCATCGTCATGGGCCTGAATATGATGGATGAGGCGCGGCGCAAGGGTGTGCAGATCGATGTCGCGCTGCTCGAGAAGGAGTTGGGCATCCCTGTTGTACCGATGACCGCCATCAAGGGGCATGGCATTGCGCGTCTGTTCGAGCGCGCTGTGCAGGCCGTGCGCGACAAGGCATGCCCGCTGCCGCAGCCCTCGGGCGAGCATCTAACGACTTGGGGGCTGCAGATCGGTGCGGCCGTGGATGTGCCTGAAATCAGGCGCGCCTTTAATGTGCCGCGCCCCTTCCTGATTCGTCAGATGAAGCAGGCGGATGACTATTTCTGTTCCGAACTTGCCTGCCATTTCCCCGCCGCTTCCAGAGCTGTGCAGGAGATTCGAATAGCCGCTGATGAGGCTTTGCCGAGGCCCTTGTCTGAAGAAGTCGCGGCCGATTATCACCACCGTGCCGCAGCCCTGTTCGGCCGGGTGGCGCAGCTCACGCATCGCTCCAAAACCATCACCTGGGAGGACCGGCTTGATGCCATCTTCCTGCATCCGAGTTGGGGTCTGCTCGGCAGCCTGGGTATGTTCGCGCTGGTGCTGTTCGTGGTCTTCGAGGTGAGCAGTGGCATCGATGCGGCCACTTCGGCTAAGCTCGCCGAATTCGTTGCCCAATGGGAGCCGGTGAGCACGGTAGGTGTGATCGGGCGGGCCGTGGCCGACGGTTTAGTCGGACTGATCGGCATCGTGGTTCCCTATATGCTGCCGCTGGTGCTGATGCTGGTGCTGCTTGAGGAATCCGGTGTGATGCAGCGCGTGGCCTTCGTGGTCGACCGCTTTTTCCACTACATCGGCCTGCACGGCAAGGTGGCTGTGCCCTTCCTGCTCGGCCTGGGCTGCAATGTGCCGGCCATTGCCGCGACAAAATCCGTGGTCTCCGGGCGCGACCGGGTCGTGGCATCTCTCCTGATTACCTTTGTACCCTGCTCGGCACGCTCGGCCATCATCCTGGCGCTGGGCGGCAAGTATCTCGGCGGCATCGGCATCTTCGGCATCTTCATGCTCAATTTGCTCATCATCGCCCTGCTTGGAAAGCTTCTGGTCAAGCGCTATCCGGATATCAGCCCCGGTCTGATTCAGGAGATTCCGGCCTATGCCATTCCCAAAATCAAACCGGTGCTGCATGTCACCTGGCAGCGCACGCAGGATATCCTCACCATTGTGACCCCGCTGCTGGTCGGTGGCTCCATCGTGCTGGCCCTGCTGCACCATGTCGGTGCGGATATATGGATCAATCAGGCGCTGACTCCGATCAGCGTCTGGGCACTCGGCCTGCCTGTGGTGCTCGGCGTGCCGATTCTGTTCGGCGTGCTCAGAAAGGAGCTTAGCCTGCTGATGATCTATCAGGCGCTGGGTACCTTCGATGTCGGCTCCGTGCTCGATTGGGTGCAGATATCCACCTTCCTGATCTTCCTGATGTTCTATGTGCCCTGTGTGTCCACCTTCGCGGTGATGATCAGGGTCATCGGTCGGCGCGAGGCGCTGTTTTCCCTGGCCCTGTCCATCGGCGTGGCGCTGATCGTTTCCCTGACTGTGCGCCTGTTGCTCGAAGCGGGCCGGGTCGTGTTTTAGAGGCTGTCCATGATTTGTCCCAAGTGCGCGGCCGATCAACCCGATGATGCGCAGGCCTGCTCCGAATGCGGCATCGTGTTCGCCAAGTATGCGCGCTATCAGGCCGCACAGGAGCGGCGCGAAGAGCAGCGGCAGCAAGAAATTGAAGCATTACCCATTCCGCAGGCGGACAACGAGCTGGTGTTTTACGGGCGCGCCTTCGTGCTCCTGCTGCTCCTCTGGTTCAGCTGGGGCCTGATTCCTGCATCCATTGCATCCAATGCCGCAGGGCAAAGCTTCCTGCATCTGATTAATCTGCCCTTCCACGAGGCCGGGCATATCGTGTTCAGGCCCTTCGGCGCGGTGATCACATCCCTGGGCGGCAGTCTCGGGCAATTGCTCATGCCGCTGGTCTGTCTGTTCGCGCTGTGGTTCAAAACCCACGATGCCTTCGGGGCAGGGGTGTGCGCCTGGTGGTTCGGCGAGAACTTTCTCGACATGGCACCGTATATCAACGATGCACGCTCGCGCAGCCTGCCCCTGCTCGGCGGTAACTTCGGCGACACCTCGCCCTATGGGTTCCACGACTGGGAGTTCGTTCTGGGTGAAACCGGCCTTTCGCGCTTCGATCACACCTTTGCCAGCATCGCCCATGTGTCGGGCAGCGTCGTCATGCTGCTGGCCATCGCTTGGTGCGCATACTGGCTAAAGCGGCAGTATGGTCTGATGGGGGCCTCCTCAAGAAACCATGAAGGGTGAACCGCTGACTTCCGCTTCGCATCCCGAGCTGATTGCCTGGGTGGATAAGCATGCAGGGTTGGAGAAGCTGTGCGAGCGCGGCGGCTGGCCGGATGGGGCAACCCTGCGCATCGATGTGTGTAGCCAGTCCGGGAATGACATGATTGCCGATATCTATTTCGAGGAAGTGATTCAGGAAATGTCCGAATGCACCCCCACCCGCAACGTCCGCTGCGGCCAGTTCTCCCTCAGCTTCACCTCTGATGGCTCCCCCGCATCCATCCGCCTGCTGTTCCCCATGTAAGCCAAGCTCTTTTGAGATGCTGTATGATAGCGCTATAGTCATGCCAACGAAGAGGGAAGGAATGATTCGGAGGGTTAAATGAAGGGTTCCGAGAAAAAGGGCATGAAGGTCACGACCAAGATATATATCGGCATCGGCATTGTGGTCGTGCTTGTGGTGCTTGCCGAGATGAGTATCTCCGTCTTTTTCGCCAATAAGTATGCCGCGCAGCACGGCAATCAGGAAACCACCCTGCACATGCATTGATCCGGCTGCATCTTGAGCAGCAAGAAAAAGGGCCCCTTGTCGGGGCCCTTTCGTTTTTTAGCGGCTAATTATTCTCTAGGCAGTTGCTTTCGACCGGTAACCATGGCGCGCACAAGGTTCTCGCGGTGCAACAGGCTGGACACAGCCACGCCGCCCAGATGCAGGCCGATAAGCAGCAGCATGAAATATACGGCCGCCTCATGCGCCTCTTCCCAGAACTCATCTTCTTTGCCGCCATAGCCGCCATGATCACCCCAGTCGTCGTCAGCCTGTGCGACGGGAATGGAGAGGGTGATAGCCGGAGCTGCGGCCAGCGGGCCCTTACCCTCGGCTTCATAGGCCTTCAGGCCCGTCCAGCTGACGGCGGTGAGCCCCACTATTAATAATACCACCATCACGCCGCCCGCCGGGTTGTGCCCGAGGTAGTGCTTGGGATGGGTGGTCAGCAGACTCTTTATATAAGTCATGATCTGGGCCGGGCTGTAGATGAAATCGCTGAAGCGGGCGTACTTCGTGCCGATCAGGCCCCAGACGATGCGATAGATGAGCAGACCGATGATGATATAACCGGCCCAGGCATGCAGGGTCTCTGTTTCGATTTCGCCGGTGATGTAGGCGAGGGCGAAGAACACGACCAGCGCCCAGTGGAAAACGCGAACGCTGATATCCCAGACCTTGATGGATTCAGTCTCTTGCATGGTGTTGCCTCCTGTCATGAAGATGGTGGGAGTGTAGGGGCAGGGGCTGAACTGAAGCTTAAACCGTTTCCTGGGTGCGGGTTTATGGCTCCGGCTTGTCTAGCGGCTTTACGCCGACTTCAAGCTTCAGCGCTGAAAGCGACATATTCACATCGGCAATGAAGAATATCAGGCCGGCAATCAGCGAGAGCATGCACAGCACGAACAGGCTGGTGATCACGATGGTTGCTTCAAGCTTCAGCAGCGCAGTTGTCGGCAGCACATAACCTGTCCTCATCAGTAGCTCATAAGTTGTCCGGTCTGAAGATTACCCGAGAGGTAATCAGAGATGAGACGAACGACAGTGTTACAGGAGGTCAGGAAGATGAGATTTGATGAGGCATATGGTGGTTGGCAGAGAGGCCAGTTGACCCAGGAAGAGGCGGGACGACTGCTCGGCATGAGCGAGCGTAACTTCCGGCGTTATGTAGAGCGTTATCAGGGGGAAGGCGAAGCTGGGTTGATGGACAAGCGTTTGACGCAAGCATCCAGCCGGTGTGCCCCGGTGGACGAGGTGTTGCGACTCACCGA
>MNXA01000049.1 GCA_001871195.1 Zetaproteobacteria bacterium CG1_02_55_237 | reverse complement strand
TCGGTGAGTCGCAACACCTCGTCCACCGGGGCACACCGGCTGGATGCTTGCGTCAAACGCTTGTCCATCAACCCAGCTTCGCCTTCCCCCTGATAACGCTCTACATAACGCCGGAAGTTACGCTCGCTCATGCCGAGCAGTCGTCCCGCCTCTTCCTGGGTCAACTGGCCTCTCTGCCAACCACCATATGCCTCATCAAATCTCATCTTCCTGACCTCCTGTAACACTGTCGTTCGTCTCATCTCTGATTACCTCTCGGGTAATCTTCAGACCGGACAACTTATGAGCTACTGATGAGGACAGGTTATGTGCTGCCGACAATCTGCTCCATGGATAATGGCGAGCCTTGGAAACACCTGATACCCTAGCGGCTAGCTGGAGGTTGAGACTGCATGCCCGAAAACGAGTTGCGCGAAGATCATTTGTTCGACGAACTTCATGTTGGTCTGCATGATGTTGATTCCCTGCGCAGGAAAGCTCGCGAGGCAATACAAAAAAAGCAGTTTGCTAAAGCCGGCATTGCTTTCGCTACTCTGGCAAAACAATCACCAACGGATCCGGATCTGGCACTACAGGCTGCACGTTGTTATGAGAAGGCGGAGGGTGCACGTGATGATGCATTGCGCTGGTTTCTGGCATCTTCAGAACGGTACGCGCGTCAGAGCTATCCGACCAAGTCCATCGCTATATTGCGTCTGTATCACAAAATGGCGCCCAATGAGCATGAAGGCCCCAAACGTATTTTCCGGCTTTGCCGGGATATGGATGATTTCCGGGAGCGCTTGCTTGAGTTTCTTTCGCCCAAGGAGCGTGCCGGCCATCATTGGCGATCTAAGGATATTTTCGCCACTATTGATGATGAAACCTTCGACGATATGTTGGATGCAATGGAGCTGTATTATCTCAAAGCCGGTGAGACACTGGTGCAAAAGGATGATGAAGCCACATCATTATTCATTGTTGTCGAAGGACGTCTGGATGGTTACCTGACCCTCAATGATGAGCGAACCAGGCTGGGCAGCATTCATCCTGGCGATATATGCGGCGAAATCGGTTATTTTCTGGCCGGCAAGCGTACGGCTGAGGTTGTGGCCGGAGAGGACAGTGCCGTGCTTGAGTTGCCCTACAGCAAGCTCGATGAGCTACGCGACAAAGCCCCTGATTTTGGTGATCGGCTTGATCACCTTTACCACTCCCGAATGCTGGCCAATCAGTTGGCTGTCAATGATTTCTTCTCGGAAATGAGTGCAGCCTTGCGCAATGAGATTGCTCACCGCATGCGGCCGATAGTGCTGCAGGCAGGGGAAAAGCTGTTTGGCGAAAATGAAACTACGAAGGATGCCTATGTAGTCCAGAGTGGTGAGATTTCTGTCCATCTTAAACTTGGCAAGGAGCAGCATCTGAAGGATGTGTCCACCGGAAGCCTGATCGGAGAATTCTCCGTGGCGCTTGGTGGCAAGCGAACGGCGACGGCGCGCGCTATTTCTGATTGCAAGTTGATGCAATTGCCCGGCGATGATTATCAGGAGCTTTTCGATGCCCATCAGGAATTACGCGACTTGCTGGCCAAACGCAAAGTCATGCATATGGCTGAAGCCAGAGCTTTTATTATGAATATGGATGAAGACATCAGTGACCATATCTGTACTGCCATGCTGCGTATGATCTGGGGCGCATCGGATGTTTAGGCCAGACGCCTGTTCGCGGGTCACCTGTCTGCTTGGCTCTTTTCTTCCAATCGCTTGAGAATCAAAGGCCAGGAGGCCTCGATATTCCTGTTTTGTCGCATCACCGCTTGCATGTTAGCGTGCGCCGCCTGATTTAACCGCGCCGCAGGAGCCAGTACCCCATGTTCGATTTTCTGACCAAAATGTTTGGCAGCCGCAATGAACGGATTCTTAAGCAGATGTATCCCGTTGTGGAGCAGATCAATGCCATGGAAAGCCGCATGCAAATGCTTTCCGATGAGGAACTGCAGGGTAAAACCGGCGAGTTCAAGGCTCGCTTGGCAGCGGGTGAAACGGTGGATGCATTGCTTCCCGAAGCCTTTGCCGTGGCCCGTGAGGGCAGCGTCCGCATCTTGGGCATGCGCCACTTCGATGTGCAGTTGATCGGCGCCATGATCCTGAACAACGGCATGATTTCAGAAATGAAGACCGGTGAAGGCAAGACACTGATGTCCACACTGGCTGTCTATCTCAATGCCCTGACCGGGCGCGGCGTGCATGTCGTGACCGTGAACGACTATCTGGCCAAGCGCGATGCCGAGTGGATGGGAAAATTGTATTCCTTCCTTGGCATGTCCACAGGTGTGGTTGTACATGGCATCAGCAGCGATGAGCGCCAGAAGGCCTATGCCTGTGACATTACCTACGGCACCAACAACGAATTCGGTTTCGATTACCTGCGCGACAATATGGCCTTTGCCCGTGAGGATCTGGTGCAGCGCGATTTGCACTATGCCATTGTCGATGAGGTCGATTCCATCCTGATCGATGAAGCGCGCACGCCGCTGATTATCTCGGGGCCTGCCGAGAAGGCCGGCGATCTGTATCAGAAGGCCGACGCCATCATCAAGCAACTCGATGCAACGGATTACGACAAGGATGAAAAGGACAAGGCCGTTTCCTATACCGAGGAAGGCATGGAGCATGTGGAATCCTTGTTCCGTGAAACCGGCTTGATGAAGTCGGGCAATCTCTACGATCCGGAAAACGTCAATCTGATGCATGCTGCTACCCAGTGCCTGCGTGCCAATACCCTGTTCACCCGCGAGGTGGACTACATTGTGCGCAATGATGAAGTCATCATCATCGATGAATTCACCGGACGCATGATGCCCGGTCGCCGCTATTCCGACGGTCAGCATCAGGCCCTGGAAGCCAAGGAAGGCGTGACCGTACAGCCTGAGAACCAGACCCTGGCCTCAGTGACCTTCCAGAATTACTTCCGCATGTACGACAAGCTGGCCGGCATGACCGGTACGGCCGATACCGAGGCCGAGGAATTCGAGAAGATTTACAAGTTGGAAGTGGTGATTGTGCCGACCAACCAGCCGATGGTCCGTGACGACAAGGCCGATCTTATTTTTGGCGACCAGGAAGATAAATATGCTGCCGTGATCGAGGATATCGTGACCTCGCATGAAAGCGGTCAGCCGATTCTGGTCGGTACCACCTCCATCGAAAAGTCGGAATACCTTTCCGACATCCTCACCAAGCGCGATATCAAGCATGAAGTGCTCAACGCCAAGCAGCACGAGCGCGAGGCGGAGATTGTATCGCAGGCAGGCCGCAAGGGTGCGGTGACCATCGCCACCAATATGGCCGGTCGCGGTACCGATATCATGCTGGGCGGCAATCCGGAGATGCTCATCGGGCAGTTGTCCGACAAGCTCTCCGAGGAGGAAAGAAAGGTCAAAGAGGCGGAAATCCGGGCTAAGTGCGCAGCCGAGCATATCGAGGTCGTTACGGCCGGCGGCCTGCATATTGTGGGTACCGAGCGGCATGAGTCGCGGCGCATCGACAACCAGTTGCGTGGTCGTGCCGGACGTCAGGGTGATCCGGGCTCGACCCGTTTCTATCTCTCCTTGCAGGACGATCTGATGCGTATCTTCGGCGGCGAGAAGATGCAGTCCATGCTCGCCAAGATGGGCTTCAACAAGGGTGAATCCATCGAGCACCCCTGGGTGACCAAGGCCATCGAGAATTCGCAGAAGAAGGTCGAAGGGCGCAACTTCGATATCCGCAAACAGTTGCTTGAATACGACGATGTGATGAATCAGCAGCGCGATGTGGTCTATTCACAGCGTCGCGAGTTGCTGCAGGCAGAGGATGTGCGCGATGTGATCGAGGATATGCGCCGCGATTTTGTTGCCACACTGGTTGAGAAACACCTGCCCGCGCATGCCTACGCCGACGATTGGGAACTGGATGCCTTGCATGATGAGCTTCAGGAGCAGTTGACCCTTGATGCGCCGGTGCGCGCCTGGGTGGACAGCGACGAGGTGCAGGATGCTGAAGCTATGGTGGAGCATGTCTGCGTTGCTTTGGATGCAATGATGCAGGCCAAGGAAGCACAGGTTGGCGTGCAGGCCATGCACAACTTCGAGAGGTATCTGGTTCTGCAGATGCTTGATCATCACTGGAAGGATCATCTGCTGGCCATGGATCACCTGCGTCAGAGCGTCGGTCTGCGCGGTTATGCGCAGAAGCAGCCCTTGCAGGAGTACAAGCGTGAATCTTTCGAGTTGTTTGCCGCCATGCTCGGTCGGGTGCGCATGGAAACCATGCTTGCCCTGCATCAGGTGCAGGTGGAGAAGCCTGTGCCGGTCGAAGAGCCGAAAAAACAGGAAGCGCCAGTGCAGTACAGCCATGGCAACGAGCCGATCGTCGATGAGGATCACGAAACCTATCGGCGCAATCAGCCCAAGGTGGGGCGCAATGATCCCTGCCCATGCGGTTCAGGCAAGAAATACAAGCAGTGCCACGGCGCGCGCTGAAATCCAGCTTACGGGAAAGGGTTATTCATGAGTACACAACAGGAGCTGCTTGAACGCAGTGCTTCAGTATGCGAATTGTGCGGTGCAAGCGACAATCTGGCGGCCTATGAAGTCGCCCCTTCGGATGGAACGGCCGATCAGTGCGTGCTGCTCTGCGCCACCTGTCTTGAGCAGGTTGAAGACCCTGAAAAGGTGGATGCCAACCACTGGCGTTGTCTGAACGACAGCATGTGGTCCCAGGTGCCCGCTGTGCAGGTGATGGCTTTTCGCATGCTTACCCGCCTGAAGGGTGAAGGCTGGCCGCAGGATCTGCTTGATATGCTGTATCTGGACGACGCAACCCGGTCGTGGGCGGAAGCAGGCCTCGCAGGGCAGGGGAGCGAAGCCATCAAGCACATCGATTCCAATGGCGTGGTGTTACAGGCCGGCGATACAGTCGTTCTGATCAAGGATCTGGATGTGAAGGGCAGCAGCCTGACCGCCAAGCGTGGCACCGCCGTACGCAATATCCGGCTGGTACACGATAATGCTGAACATATTGAAGGTCGCGTGGAAGGCCAGCAGATCGTCATCCTGACCAAGTTCGTGAAAAAATCGGGCTGATCTAACCAATCCAATTCCGGATGCAGAAGCCCTAGTCGTTATCGTCACTCGATGCGGCCAGTTCATCCGACTGGTAGAGACTCCAGGCAACACCGACTGCGCCTGAAAGATAATGCGGCGTTTTGACCAGTGGGCTGCTGTTGACGACGCCGGAACTCAGGTTGCGATAATTCAGTCTTGTGAACAGGCGCAGTCGCTTGTTCACAGTCCAGAACATCGTGCCGCCCACCGATAAGGAATGCAGCCCGGCTTTGGCCTGATAGGCGGGGCGGGTGGCGGTCGCATAGATTGGGTCAACGCTGTAATAGGTGGCGTTGAATTTCTTTGAGGCGAACAGTGCGCCCGCACTGAGGCGCATACCGATGTTGTCGGAGAGTTTGTATTGTATGCGCAGGTCGGGCTCCGATACCCAGCCGAGATAGTGTCCTCTTACATCCATGACGCCGCGCCAGGGAAGGCGGATGGTCCACTCGCTTTGCTCGTTGGCATAGACACGCCAGTTGAGGCGCGGGCCGGCCTGCAGGCTGAAATACAGATGCGGCATATTAACCCGGGCGCGGTTGCTGTTGCGCACAGGCAGGCCGATGCCAAGGCTGGCATCCAGCGACACGTCATGATTGCCGAACAGCTCGGCGCGCAGACCATCGCGATCCAGGTTTACCCGGTCGCCGCGGTAGACAAGAAACGGAACGGGTAGGGCAAAGGTGTAGCGTTCGTCGCTGCCCATGTATTGCGGCAGCGTCGCAGCGCCCGCTGCGATACCGGCCTCCCAGCGCGGCAGGGCATCGGCTGCCGCAGCGCTTGAAATCCAGCAGCAACAGATGCAAACGAACATCCGCATAACGGGCAATAAGCAAAAATTTCTCATCCGTTGAATACCCTTTGTAAGGATTGAACTGCCTCGGGACGGTTTCGACTATCCGATGACGTATTGTTTAAGCGGCGGGAAGCCGTTGAACTCGATGGCGCTGTAGCTGGTGGTGTAGGCGCCGGTGGAGAACCAGTACAGGCGGTCGCCGATTTCCAGGGAAAGCGGCAGCTCGTATTTGTGGTCTTCATACATGATATCGGCACTGTCGCAGGTAGGGCCGGCGATCACGCATTCTTCCTGCTCCCCCGTTCTTTCGGTGTAGATCGGATACTTGATGGATTCGCCGAGGGTTTCGATGAGGCCGGAGAACTTGCCAACATCGGTATACACCCAGCGATGCAGCGAGCTGGTGGATTTGCGCGAAATCAGCACCACTTCGCTGACCAGTACGCCGGCATTGGAGCACAGTGAACGGCCCGGTTCGAGGATGATTTCGGGCAATTCATCGCCAAAGTCTTCATGCAGATAGTATTTTATTTCGTCGGCATAGGTGCCGAGGTCGTTGGTGCGGTTGAGGTAGTTGGCCGGGAAGCCGCCACCCATATTAATCATTTTCAGCTGGATGCCCTGTTCATTTTTAAGCCAGTCGAAGATGGTCTTAACCTTGTCGATAGCGGCATCCCAGGCGCTGATGTCGCGCTGTTGCGAACCGACATGGAATGATACGCCATAAGGCTCGAGGCCCAGTTCCTTGGCCAGCACCAGCAGATCGACAGCCATATCGGTCTGGCAGCCGAATTTGCGCGACAGTGGCCAGTCGGCGGTGTGGCTGCCTTCGGTGAGCAGGCGTATATAAACCTTCGAGCCGGGGGCTTCGAGGGCGATATTGCGCAGGTCGGGTTCGGAATCACTGACATACAGGCGCACGCCTTTTTCATAAAAGTAGCGGATGTCCTTGCGCTTCTTGATGGTGTTGCCGTAGCTGCAGCGCTCGGGGGACACATCGAGAGCCAGAACCTTGTCCAACTCATAGGTGGAAGCGATATCGAAGCATGAGCCCTGATCGCGCAGCAATTCAAGGATTTCATTGCCCGGATTTGCTTTGACTGCGTAATAAATTTTGGCGAACGGGAAGAAACCGGTAAGGTCGTTGTAGTGCTGCCGGATGATGCGTCGGTCAATGACTACGAATGGTGTTTCCTGAGTGTCGGCAAATTTCTTGATATCGGCGAAATTTTCCGGGTTGTAATAGTCTTCAATTTGGACGATGTGTGCTTGCATGGGTTGTTTGCCTCAAATAGGGGTAGGGCAAAATGCCCGATAGCAGCAGAGTCGTGAAACAGGATATGACAGGTCTTTCAGCATAAATCTGCAGCGAACTCTTTCCCATCTCTGAGGTCTCGGCAAGCTGCAATCCATCAGGCGATTTGCCGGCCTCTGAGTGGGGGCTTAAGAGTGAAGATATCATCATTATTTTCCTGATTGTGTCCGCACTGTCGCGGGCATAGATTAGCGTAATAGGAATTGATTTTCTGGAGGGGATTATGGCTAATCTTGAGAAGCTGAATGGCCGATTCGGCATTGAAGGACATCTGCGTTTTATCAGCGGTCCTGGCGGCATGCCGGTTGCAGAGATCAATAACGAGCTCGGGCAAGCGAGTATCGCGCTGCAGGGCGCGCATGTGCTGGATTATCAAGCCAAGGGTGGGAAGCCCATTATCTGGATGTCGGATGAGGCGAAATACGCGCCAGGCAAATCCCTGCGTGGCGGTGTGCCGATTTGCTGGCCGTGGTTCGGGCCGCATGCCTCCGACTCCAGTCTGCCGGGGCATGGTCCGGCACGCACCGTGGATTGGAAGCCGGTCTTCTCAAAAGCTCTGAAGGATGGACGTACCAAGCTCAGCTTTGAGTTGGTGCAGTCTGAAAAGGTTCGCGAACTGTGCGCGCATGCGCTACGCGTGCAGCTGCATGTCACGGTAGGCAAAAGTCTTCTGCTATCTCTGGAAACAGCTAATCTTGGCGAGACGACCTATACGCTGGGCGAGGCCCTGCACACCTATTTCATGGTCGGTGATGTACGGCAGGTGAAGGTTGAAGGTCTGGAAGGTTGTACCTACATCGACAAAATGGATGGTGGTGCACGCAAGAAGCAGGACGGGCCGGTGACCATTGGCGCTGAAGCGGACCGTATTTATCTGGGAACACCAAATTGCTGCGAAATTATTGATCCAGTCATGGATAGAATCATTCGCATCTGTTGTGAAGGCAGCGCTTCCGTGGTGGTGTGGAATCCATGGGTTGAGACTGCCGCGAAGATGGGTGATCTCGGTGCGGACGGTTATTTGAGAATGCTTTGCGTGGAAACAGCCAATGCCGCCGATGATGTGGTGCAATTGGAGCCGACGGAAACGCATTGCATGGTTACCGAGTACTGCAGCCGGCCGCTGTGATGGCGTGACCCCGCCCGATATGATGTGCCCCTGCGGCTCGGGGCAGCCTTTGGCTGATTGTTGCGGCCGCTATCTGGAGAACATGTCCGCCTCTGATGCGGGCGCGCTGATGCGTTCGCGCTACACCGCCTATGTCCTTGGCCGACATGCATATCTTTACGCCACATGGCATTCCTCGACGCGGCCCGCGCCTGGTTCGCTTGGTGGCACGGACCTGGGCTGGATCGGACTTGAAATTATTCGAACATCATCGGGCGGAGCAGGGGACATTGCCGGCGAGGTGGAATTCATCGCCAGTTATGTTGATCGTGGCAAGGGAAAGCGACTGCATGAAACGAGCCGATTCGTGCGCGAGGATGGGCGCTGGTTTTATGTGGATGGTGATTGCCGGGTAGGTGAAATCGGCCGGAACGATGCGTGTCCTTGCGGTAGCGGTAAGAAATTTAAACGCTGCTGTGCCGGGCGCAAATGAAGGGGATGAAAATGTTATTTCTTGGGATCGCTATCCTGATAGTCCTGTTATTGATTGCAGGTTTTGTGCGCGGCGGGCAGTCGCAGACGCCACCTGAGCTTGGATTGATCAAGGGTCATTTGCAGGCATGTCCCGACAAACCGAACTGCGTGTGCAGTGAGTCAGAAGCTGTTGATAAAGTACATGCCATTGCCCCGCTTGCCATCGCGGATTGGCAGGCCTTGCGTCAGGCGGTTGAGGGTGCCGGTGGAAAGATTGTATTCGACGGTGGCCGGTATCTGCACGCCACTTTTACCTCAGCCGTGTTTCGTTTTGTCGATGATGTCGAACTGCGGCTTGATGTTGAGCAGGGTTTGGTTCACATCCGCTCGGCATCACGTGTCGGGCATTCCGATTTCGGTGTGAATCGCAAGCGGGTGGAGGCGATAAGAGCCCGTATGGGTGTGAATAGACCCTAGCTCAGCACAACCGCCGTGCCGCTGACGCTGACCATCATCATACTGCCGTCCTTGCCGACCACCTCATAGTCGATATCCATGCCGATCACGGCATTGGCTCCGAGTTCGGCTGCGCGCTGTTCGATTTCACCAAAGGCAATCTGACGCGCTTTGGCGAGTTCTTTTTCGTAGGCGCCGGAACGACCGCCGACGATGTCCCGGATGCCGGCAAACATGTCGCGGAAAATGTTGGTGCCCAGTATTGCTTCTCCGACAATAACGCCCTTGTATTCTTTGATGCTGCGCCCTTCAATCGAGGGGGTCGTGCTTAATAGCATGGCAAGCTCCTTTGCGGGTGTTTCTCTTCCACAGGAGCCTGTCAGTCGACACAATAATCGTAAAGGGCATTTCCCTTGTCTTTTGCATTGTCAGTGCATGCGTCGTCGTTTAAGCCCAGCATAAAAGCCAGATCGGATAGCGGTATATGCACATTGCGCTCGCTAACCCATTTGAGCATCTCCATCCGGTCACTACTGATCATATCACGTAAAGCCATTTTTCACCTCTCTGTGGGTTGTTCGGCGGTGTTTTGCACCGGGCCGGTGCGAACCATAGAGGGTCCCTGTGACAGACAAATGACACAGGCAGGTCAGCAGAATTGTCCATTTAAGTCCTGTTTGGAGGTGCTTGTGTCTTTTCTACCCACCATTAACCACCAACCCTCTAGGCCAAGGGGTATAAGGATAAAACCATATTTTACAGTCGGTTTTACAGTCCATCTGTGCGGAATATTGGAATAATGCGGTTGACAATGGTCATTGATTGAGCAATATTGGCGCGAAGTGGGTAATTGTGGGTGAACAGCCCACGGAGTAGGAAGTGTAAGTGACAGCATTCCCGTTCGCGGCGGAGGGCAACAGGCAAAATGTTTCAGGGTGAATACAAAAACACGATGGATGCCAAAGGACGGGTGAATATCCCGGCCTCCTTCCGTGACACCCTGCGCAACCGCTACGGCAGCGAAGAGGTGATTATCACCCGCGATTATGATGGCTGCCTGCATGCCTACCCGCCGAAGGAGTGGGAGCGTGATGTGCTGGCCACTGTGCGCAATCTTCCAGTGAATGATCAATGGCGTCGCTCTTATGAGCGCTTTGTGGTCAGTCCGGCTGTCAGTTGCCAGCCCGACAGGCAGGGGCGCATTCTTTTGCCGCCGACCCTGCGCGAATACGCCGGACTGGATAAAACCGTGTTGTTTGCCGGTGGTGCCGGTCACTTCGAGATATGGGATGTCACCCGTCGCGATACCCAGCTGGAGCAGGATCTGGCCATGCTGAGAAATGGCCCGCCGCAGTTCTGATGTGGGACGCCATGCGCCGGTCCTACTCACACCTTTCATTGATGCCCTTTGCCCCGCACCGGACGGTTGCTATGTCGATGCGACCTTTGGTCGCGGCGGACATGCGCGCGCCCTGCTTGAACGTTTGTCGCCCGCAGGTCGCCTTATCGGGCTTGATCGAGATGCCGAGGCAGTTCGCGAAGGTGAACGGCTGGCTGCGCAGGATGGTCGATTTTGCATTCGGCATGCAGCGTTTGCCGATCTGGATGCGGCGTTGGATGAGGCAGGCTGGGGGCAGGTGCATGGCATCGGCTTCGATCTCGGTGTTTCCTCTCCGCAACTGGATGATGCCGGGCGCGGATTCTCCTTTTCTCACGATGGCCCGCTTGATATGCGCATGGATGCAAACAGTGGGCAGCCACTGTCAGAGCGGCTTGCGCGCCTCAGCGAACGTGACCTGGCCGACATTCTGCGCCGCTACGGTAATGAGCGTTATGCCGGCCGTATCGCTCGCTCCATTCTCAATGCCTATGCCGAGGGCAAGATGACACGGACATCCGAGTTGGAAAATGTGGTGTTTCACGCCATGCCCAGGCAGAGCCGCTTTGGCGGCGCGCATCCAGCCACGCGCACCTTTCAGGCTCTGCGTATGTGGATCAATGATGAAATGGGACAGCTTGAGGCCGGCATTACAGCAGCCATGCAGCGCCTGCTTCCGGGTGGTCGGCTGGCAGTGATTTCTTTCCATTCCGGCGAAGATCGCAAGGTGCGTGATTTGATTGAGGAGCAGGTGCGCCCATGTACCTGTCCGCCTGATTTTCCGATTTGTGTTTGCGGTCGGGTGGCCAGCATGCGCTGGGTGCAGAAGAAGCCGATTCGCGCCAGCGAGGCGGAAATGGTCGAAAATCCGCGCAGCCGTTCTGCCCTGCTGCGTGTTGCCGAGAAGCTGTCATGAGTGCCGCACAGAAACTTGTCCGGCCGTGGTTGCTGCTTTGTCTTGCCGTGGCCGTGTTGGCAACCGCACAGGTCGCATTGGCACATCAGCGCCTGGAGACTGCCGGTCAGTACAACCAGTTGCAGCGGGATGTGCGACAGGTTGAAGACGAAATCAATCGCCTGAATATCGAGTTGACCATGCTCACCCGGCCCGAGCAGTTGCGTACTGTGGCGCTCGAACAGCTTGGTATGCGGCCGCCCACCGCCATGCAGGTAATCAACCCGTGAGCAAGACAGACGTTTTTTTCCGTCGCCGCATTGAGGCGTTGACCGGCTTTATCGTGCTGGGCCTGGTGCTGTTGATGGTGCGCGTAGTCGATTTGCAGTGGATGCAGTCGCCAAAGTTGCAAGATCTGGCGGACAGGCAACGGGAACGCCAGTACACGGTTCTGGCGCCACGCGGCCCGGTGTTGGATGTGAATGACCGTGTGCTGGCTGAAAGTATCCAGGTGCCGTCGATTGCAGCTATCGGGCGTGATGTTCCCAAGGATCGTATTGCGGAATTGGCCAAGGCGCTGAGTGTGCCGGTTTCGGTTTTGACCAAACGCCTGAAGAATCCTGGGTTTGTATGGCTGGCACGGCAGATCGATCCGGCCAAGGCACGCGCTGTGGCCGAGCTTGATATCCCGGGTGTGCGCGAGGAAACCGAGTGGCGCCGGTACAACCCGCTTGGTCCAGCGACCGGCCACCTGCTCGGTTTTGTCGGGCTGGATGGAAGTGGTCTTGAAGGCCTGGAGCACAGCCTTGATGCACAGCTTGCCGGGCAAGAAGGGCGCAAGCATGTGCAGCGCGACGCGCGCGGTCACTACCTGCCGGGTGCGCGTTGGTTGAATGAGCCGAAAATGGGTGGTGAGGTCAAGCTGTATCTGGATGCGACGCTGCAAAGCATGGCCTATGCAGCATTGGCTGAGGGTGTTGGTGAGCAGGAGGCCAAAGGTGGTTCCGTGGTTGTCATGCGGCCATCCGATGGGGCGGTGCTGGCCATGGTCAGCTGGCCTGGCTTTAATCCTAATGACTATCGCAACTTCCACCCGCGGGATTGGCGTAACCGTGCGGTGACTGATGTGTTTGAGCCGGGCTCGGTGCTTAAGCCGTTTGCTATTGCCGCGGCATTGCAGACTGATCACTGGAAACGCGACTCACTGATTTTCTGCGAGAATGGCAGTTACCGCGTGGCCGATTATGTGATTCATGATGTGCACCCCGAGGGCTGGCTGGATATGACCGGATTGCTGGTTCGCTCCAGTAATATCTGTGCGGCCAAGGTGGCGCTGGATATCGGGCCGCAAAGGTTATCAGACATGCTGGAGGCAGTGGGTTTCGGGAGACGTCCCGGCATAGGCCTGAGCGGCGAATCGCCGGGAATACTTCCTCCTATTGAGCGCTGGGGGCCGGTGGAAACAGCCACCATTGCCTTTGGCCAGGGTATCGCCGTCACGCCGTTGCAGCTTGCAACGGCATTTTCCGTTATAGCCAACGGCGGCATGCACGTGTCGCCGAAGTTGATTATGGGCAGTTATGCAGAGCCGTCATATCGGGTGATGAGCGAGCAGGTTGCGCGCACCGTGATGCGCATGCTGGAGCATGCGACAGGTCCTGACGGAACCGGTGCCAAATCAGTGCCTGTGGGTTACCGGGTGGCAGGAAAGACCGGGACGGCGCAGAAGCCTTCGCCGCACGGCGGTTACTCCAAAGGTAAATTCACTGCCGTTTTCGCCGGCGCTGTTCCGGCCGATGATCCGCAACTGGTGATTGCCGTGATGGTGGATGAACCACAGGGGAGCATTTACGGCGGCACAGTGGCGGCGCCGATTTTCCGCCGTATTGCTGCAGCGGCCCTGCCTTATCTTGGTGTGTCTCCGGAACAGCAGCAATGGGGCAAGATGCTTGCCGCAGTCAGTGAGCCGCAGCCTGTGCTTAATGAGAGCGGCGAGGTTCCATCGCTGTACGGCAGCTCATTGCGCGAGGTGCGTCGACTGGCCATGCAGAACGGCTATCAGCTGCAGGTGCATGGTCGGGGTTGGGTTGTGCGTCAGAAGCCAGTGGCGCTGAGCAGGCTCGAAGAAAATGGTGCGCTGGAGGTGTGGCTCAATGAGTAACCCGCTAAGCGATGTCTTTAGTTTACTTCGTAACCACCTGCCGCAAACCCTTGGTGAGTTGGCAGCTGGTTGCGGCGAATTGCATGGCGATGCCGAAGTGTACGGGCTGAATGATGATTCACGGCGTATCCAACCCGGTGATGCGTTTCTGTGTCTACCCCGGGCTGCCGACAGTGCAAATCAGTTTATCGAACATGCCGAGAAAAATGGCGCCAGCTGCGTGATCTCCGTCGGTATGAACGAACTGGATACCTCTTTGCCCCAGCTTCTGCTGCCGGACATGGACAGTCTCGGGGCTTTGTTGCGTCGCTGGTTCGGCACAGAGAAGAGCCCGGTGCGCCTGTATGGGGTCACAGGAACCGATGGAAAAACGAGCGTGACGTGGATGCTGCGTCAGGCGATGCAGCGATGCGCAGGCAAGAGTTGGACAGTCGGCACGCTGGGCTGGGTAAAGGAAGACGGTTCATTTGCCGATATCGGCAATACCACGCCTTCGCTCCTGGTCCTGCACGCCTTGCTGGCTGTCGCGACAGAGCAGCATGTGGCGGCGCTGTGCTGTGAGGTTTCTTCGCACGGAATTGCACAACAACGTATTGCCGGCCTTCCATTTACAGGTGTCGCATGGACCACGCTGGGACATGATCATCTGCAGGATCACGGTGGCTTCGAACCCTATGCCGCCATCAAACAATCATTTATTGCCAGCTCCCTGACGGCCGGTGCCTGCGTGGTGGGGAATGCCGACCAACCGGGAGTGGAGCAGCGTTTGCCCGAAGGGGCGCTGCGCTTCGGGCGCGGTCTGTTCCGCAATGATGTGGATCTCGCCTGGGAGCAGGAATTGCCGGGCATGCTGCGCCTCAAACAAGGTGCCGAAGAGGTGTTTGTCAGCGATATCCCGGTGGGCGAGTTCCACGCCGTGAATATGACATGCGTGGCGCTGCTGCTCTTGCAGTCCGGCGTAAAGCTGGGTGAGCTGCCCGATATTCTGAGTGGTATCAGTGCCCCGCCGGGGCGTATGCAGGCCATGAATATCGGTCGCTGGCAGGTGTTTGTCGATTATGCCCATACCCCGGAAGCGCTGGAAGCCTGCCTGCAATCGGCACGTGGCCTGGCAGAAAAGAGGCTGATAGTGGTGTTTGGTTGCGGCGGAGAGCGTGATCGCGAAAAGCGCCCTCAAATGGGTCGCATTGCCGTACAGAAGGCAGATGTGGTTTGGCTGACCTCGGACAATCCGCGCGGCGAACTTCCCGAGGTGATTGCCTCGGAGGTTGAGTCCGGCATGCCGCACCCTTATCCCGCCGAGGTGCATCTTGAGCTGGACAGGCAGGCTGCTATCGAAGGCTCTGTGGCGGCAATGCAGGTTGGTGACGTGTTGGTGATTGCAGGCAAGGGGCACGAAAATTATATGGAAATCGCCGGCAAACGCTTGCCGTGGAGCGATGCCGACATTGCCGCGCATGCGCTGCATGAAAAACCCGGCATGACGGAATTCAGGGCATGCGCATGAGCGAAATGGAGCTGAAATCCTGCACCGCCGGCCAATGGCATGGCGCTCCGCCGTCCATGATCGGTGGCATCAGCAGCGATACACGCAGTCTGTGCAAAGGCGATGCCTTTATCGCTCTGTGTGGCCCGAGCTTTGACGGGCGTGCATTTGCCGCTGAGGCGGCAAAGCGCGGAGCTGCAGCACTGATCGGTGATAAAGCCGGTATTGATATGTGGAAGGGTATTTCATTACCGCAACTTGAAGTGCGGGACGGTCTGCAGGCTTTGGGCGATATCGCTGCTCACTGGCGCAGCAAGTTGGCCCTGCCGCTGGTCGCCATCACCGGTTCTTACGGCAAGACTACATTGCGCTCGATGCTGGAGCATGTGTTGAGGGCCAAGGGCATGCGTGTGGCGGCGACGCGCAGTAATGACAACAACCTGATCGGTGTGCCGCAGACTCTGCTGCGTATCCAGCCTGATGACGATGTGGCGGTAGTTGAATGCGGCATCAGCGAGCCGGGCGAGATGCGCCGACTGGCAGGGATGGTAAAACCCGATGTAGCAGTCATTACCGGTATTTCGGCCGCGCATGCCGAAGGGCTGGGAAGCTTGGCCGGCGTGGCTGCAGAGAAGGCGCTTCTGCTCGATACGCTGGCCGCAGATGGATTTGCTGTGCTGGGCTCAGGCGTATCAGCGCTGCTTGGCGACAGGTCAATACCTGCCCCTGCAATGCTGCTGGATATGGATGCTGCGAATGACGCTGTGGTGCAATGGGACATGGACGATTGCCGCGTGAGTCTGCAGCGCGGAGCAGAGAGCACTACCTTTGAGTTGGCATTGCCGGCCAGACATTGGGCACAGGATGCCGCACTGGCGGCAACGATTCTGGGGCGGCTGGGTTTTGCTTCTTTGCAGGAAGTCGGTGCAGCCATGGCCAGCTGGCAGGCTGAGGGCGGGCGCATGCGCAGCCTCACCGGCATGGGTGCTTGCCGTCTGCTTGATGACAGTTATAACGCCAACCCGGCCTCGATGGCTGCGGCGCTGGATACCCTGCGCCACTTGCCGGGACGCCGCATCGCCGTGCTTGGCGACATGGCTGAATTGGGGCGTGATTCGGCCGCCCTGCACGCAGGCCTGAATATCAGCGGGCTCGATGCCGTGTTGCTTGTTGGCGAGAAGATGCGCGCCCTGGCGGCGCAACACGCCGGAGCCCAGCACATGGCGGATGTTGAGCATGTGCTGGCCGCACTGGTGGAAATGAATCCGGGAAAGGGCGATACACTGCTCATCAAAGGGAGCCGTTGCATGCATATGGAGCGGGTGGTTGCCGGTCTGCAGGAGGGTCGCGATGCTGTATAACCTGCTGTATCCGCTGGCCGACCAGTATCCGATATTCAATCTTTTTCAGTACATCACCTTCCGTACTGTGTATGCGCTGATCACCGCGCTGGTGCTGTGCTGGATTCTGGGTCCCGGTTTCATCCGCCGCATGAAGCGTTATCAGGTCAAGGGTCAGCCGATCCGTTCGGACGGGCCGGCCACGCATCTGGCCAAGGCCGGCACACCGACTATGGGTGGTGCGCTGATCCTGATTGTCCTCTCGATCTCCACCCTTTTGTGGGCTGATATCACCAATGCCTTTGTCTGGCTGGCGCTGTTTGTGACGTTGGGTTACGGATTCATCGGCTGGTATGACGATTATCTGAAGATCATTCGCGCCAACCCCAAAGGATTGGCCGGACGCTGGAAATTGCTGTTGCAGGTGATGATTGGCGGAGTCGCTGCATACGGTTTGATGCAGATAACCGATCCTTTGGTCGATGTTCCCTTCTTCAAGACGCAGTGGAATATGGGCCTGTGGTATATCCCCTTTGTCGTGCTGGTGCTGGTCGGTAGTTCCAATGCGGTGAACCTGACCGACGGACTGGACGGGCTTGCTGTGACGCCTACCTTCATGGTGGCCATTGCATTGGCGGTTGTCGTTTATGTAACCGGGCATGTGCACTTCTCTGCCTATCTGCTGATTCCGCATGTGCCGGGGGCGGGTGAATTGACCATTTTCTGCGGTGCAATGGTGGGTGCCTGCCTTGGTTTCCTGTGGTTCAACACCTATCCCGCACAGGTATTCATGGGCGATGTCGGCGCGCTGGCGCTGGGCGGTGCCCTGGGATTTGTGGCCAGTGCGGTGCACCAGCAATTGCTGCTGGCCATTGCCGGCGGCTTGTTCGTGCTGGAGGCGGTGAGTGTCATTGTACAGGTGGCCTCATTCAAGCTGACCGGCAAACGGGTGTTCCGCATGGCGCCCATTCATCATCATTTCGAACTCAAGGGATGGGCTGAGCCCAAGGTGATTGTCCGTTTCTGGATCATCTCATTCCTGTTGGCACTCGTGGCACTGTCCACGCTCAAGATCCGATGATCGCCACCCGGTCCTCCTCCCCCGACGTGGCGGTCATCGGTATGGGCCGCACCGGCTGTTCGGTGGCGCGGTTCCTGACGGCGCGTGGTATCGAATTCGTGGCCTTTGATGAGAAGCTGAAAGCATTGCCAGAAGATATTCACGCACAACTGCACAGCGGCAAGCTGAGCGGCAGGGTGCTGAAGAAGTTCAGCCGCCTGATTGTCAGCCCGGGAATCCCATGGCATCACCCGGCGCTGGAGGAGGCACACGCAAGCGGCGTCGAGCTGATCGGCGATCTGGATCTGTTCCGTGAAAACTTTGCCGGAGACTTGCTGGGTGTTACCGGAACCAACGGTAAAAGTACCGTGGTGCATCTGATGGGGCAGATACTGGAAGTTCTGCCGGGTGGCGTGGAGGTCGGTGGAAATATCGGCGTGCCGATGCTGGAGATGCTGGATAAGGAGAAACCATCGCCGCGCGCTGTTCTGGAGCTTTCGAGTTTTCAGCTTGAGCGTTGTCGGGGCATCCATCCGCACTGGGCAGTGCTGCTCAATATCCAGCCGGACCATGCCGATATGCATGCCGATATGGCGGAATATGAGGCGGCCAAGGTGCGCCTGTTTGAGCAGCAGGGTCAAGGCGATATAGCCATGTTGCCTTTGGATGAACACTGGAACGATCTGGCCTGGAGGCTGGGCGAAAGAGGTGTTTATGTACGTCGTTTCGGCCCGGTGAGCGACTTCGGGCAAGCCGATGCCGGCTTGTTCGGCGAGCCCGGTGCGCGGCACATTTTCTGGACCAGTGATGGCGGGAAAAATCAGGTTGCCATCGATCAGGTGCGGGTTCGTGGCGAGCATCAGCACATCAATCTGGCAGTCGCGGCACAGGCTGCGTCGGATTCAGACGTATCGCAAAGCGTGATTGCCGAGGCGCTGACTGCCTTTCGTGGCCTGGATCATCGCCTTCGTTATGTCGGCAAGGTTGCCGGCAAGGCCTGGTATGATGATTCCAAGGCGACCAATCCGGATGCTGCTGTGGCTGCGCTGAATTCATTCGACAAGGTTATTTGGATCTGCGGGGGTCTGACCAAGGGTCTGGATCTGATGCCCATGTTGCCGGATGTGCAAAAGCATGTGGGGCTGGCATTGGTCATCGGTGTGGATACCAGACCCTTTGCGGCACTGCTGGAGGAATCGGGCGTTCCCTACCTTGTGGTGACGAATATCGATGAGGCCGTGGCACAGGCAGGCAGAAGCAGTCTGGCGTTACCTGTGCTGCTCAGTCCTGCGGCTGCCAGTATGGATCAATTCAGGGATTATGCCGATCGCGGCAGATGTTTCTGTGATGCTGTGGTCGCGCTGGAGACAACGTCATGAAGCGCCTGCCTCCACTGGATCCAGTCATGCTGACCTGCGTTCTTGTCATGCTTGCCACCAGTCTGCTGATGGTGGCCAGTTCTAGCATGAGCATTTCCGCTGTGCGTTACGGCGATGCCTATCGCATCATCGGACACTGGGCGGTGTATGTGCCGGTTGGTCTGGTGCTGATGTGGGCTGCGTCGCGTGTCGAGGTGGACTGGTGGCGGGCGATGGTCATGCCGCTTCTTGGCCTGGCCCTGTTGCTGATGACGCTGGTGCTGATTCCTGGTATTGGCATGGAGATCAATGGGGCGCGTCGTTGGTACTCCATGCTCGGCTTGACCCTGCAGCCGGTAGAGCTGCTCAAGCCGGTGATCGTTATCTACATGGCTTATTATATGACAGCGTTTCCAGAGCGCATGAAGAATTTTTCCACCGGGATTGCACCGATGATGGTGGTACTCGGCGTGGCTGTGGTATTGCTCCTGCTGCAACCCGACTTCGGTAGTTCGGCTTTGCTGGTGGCTTTGTGCTTCAGCATGTGGTTCGTCGGTGGCGTGCCGCTCAGGCATCTGCTGTTGACGGTCGGCAGCGTATTGCCGGTTGGCGTGGTGATCATGCTGGCCGAACCATACCGCGTGAAACGCTTCCTTAGTTTTGTCGATCCCTGGGCGGATCCGTTGGGTAGTGGTTATCAGCTGTTGCAGTCGATGGTGGCCTTTGGTGTCGGCGGCGTACATGGCGCCGGATTAGGGCAGGGCGTGCAGAAGTTGTTTTATCTTCCCGAACCCTTTACCGATTTCATTTCGGCGGTGATCGGTGAGGAGTTGGGTATGCCGGGCATGTTCGGGCTGATTCTGCTATTCGGTGTGTTGCTGATGCGCGGCATGCAACTGGCCCGCAAGGTTCCCGATGTGTTCCAGCGTCTGGTGGTGGTGGGTTGCGTTACGCTGCTGGCCACGACCTTCTTCATTAATCTGGGCGCAGCCATGGGCGTGATGCCGACCAAGGGTATGCCGATGCCGCTGATGTCCTACGGTGGTAGCGCACTGTTCGGCTCCTGCATCCTGCTCGGGCTGATTTTTTCCGTGCAGCGTCATCAGCCGATGAATGCGCATCGCGAGACAGTTCATACACAGCGCGGTGCTGCCGGCAAACGCAGCGAGGCAAGGGTATGAATAGCCTGAGCCATAGCCTAGCAGGCAGGCAGTTGTGCATCGCCGGTGGCGGTACGGGTGGACATGTGTTCCCGGCCCTGGCCCTGGCTGATGCAGTTCGCCGTCGCTGGCCCGGTGTGCAGGTCTCCTTTATCGGTGCGCAGCGCGGTCTTGAGGCGAAGCTACTCCCGGAGCGAGGGGAGAATGTGCTGCTTCTGGGTATGCATAGCGTGCAGGGAGCAGGTTTGGGGCAGAAGTTGCGCGTCCTGTTCTGGGAGCTGCCGCGTGCCGTGTTCAGCATCTGGCGCCAGTGGCGCCCTGTTAAACCGCAGTTGGTTATCGGCGTTGGCGGTTATGCCAGCGTGGCTGGCGTGCTGGCAGCTTTCCTGAAGCGAGTTCCTGTGGTGCTTTACGAACAGAATGCGGTGCCGGGAATGGTTAATCGCAAGCTGGCCGGTTTCAGCAATGTTGTGATGCTTGGCTTTGCAGCGGCGGCAAGCCGCCTGCCCGGGGATAAATGCGAATACACGGGTAATCTGGTTGCCTCGGAGATACGACAGACCAGACATAAGGCGCAAAAGTTGCCGCATCTGATTGTGCTGGGCGGTTCGCAGGGGGCGCAAATCCTCAATGTCACCTTGCCCGGAGCATGCCGTTTGCTGCGCGAAGCCGGGCATGCGTTTCGTGTGACACATGTGGCGGGTGCTGTGGATCGCGTAGCCACGCTGGTTGACGCGTATGCTGAGGCAGGCGTGGATGCCGAGGTTCTGGATTTCTGCCGTGATATGCCGGCCCTGTATGCTCAGGCTGATCTGATGCTGGCCCGTTCAGGTGCCATGACGGTGTGCGAGGCGGCGGCTGTCGGTCTGCCATCGATTTTTGTGCCGCTGCCGCACGCAGCCGATAATCACCAGTATCACAATGCTGCCGCACTGCACGCGGTTGGTGCTGCCGTGCTGATTGAGCAACACAGCCTGAGTGAAGGCCGTCTGGCCGGGTTGATCGGCGATCTTCTTTTCAATGCCCACAGGCTGAAGAAAATGGGCGATGCTGCGCATGATGCACAGCCTGCCGACAGCGAGGAACGTATGCTGGCAGTGCTTGGTCGCTGGCTGGAGGTGGCGGCATGAAGGGTCGTGTGCAGTGCATACATTTCACCGGCATCGGCGGTATCGGCATGAGTGGCATTGCCGAGGTGCTGCATAATCAGGGCTATACGGTGCAGGGTTCAGATGCTGCCGAGAGCCCCAATGTTGAGCGCCTGCGCGCACTGGGAATTTCCGTGTTTGTCGGACATGCGGCCGGGCAGTTGGGCGAGGCGCAGGTGGTGGTCGCTTCCACGGCCATCAAGCCCGACAATGCAGAGATTACAGAGGCACATGCCCGCGGCATTCCGGTGATTCCGCGTGCCGAAATGCTGGCCGAGCTGATGCGTATGAAACAGGGCATCGCTGTGGCAGGCTCCCATGGCAAGACAACAATCACCTCGCTGATTGCGCATGGTATGGAAGTGGCAGGGCTTGATCCGACTTACGTCATCGGCGGGCGCCTGATTGCCAGTGGCGACAACGCCCGGCTTGGCGAGAGCCCCTATCTGGTTGCCGAAGCCGACGAAAGCGACGGCTCCTTCCTGCGGCTGACACCGGTTATTGCCGTGGTCAGCAATATCGATCCGGAGCATCTCGATCACTACGGCGATTTCGATCATCTGCTCGCGGCCTTCCGGCAGTTTGTTTCCTCAGTCCCGTTCTATGGTCGCGTGGTGTTGCATCATGAGCATCCCAATGTCGCCCTGTTGCGCGATGACCTGCATAAGGCCGTGACAACCTATGGTCGCAGCCCGCAGGCGGATTTCCACATCCTTGAGGACGTGCCGCAGAGTGTTGGACAGCGCATAAGCTTCGGCCATATCGGCAGCGACCAGCAAGTCAGTTTCCATCTGCCCATGCCGGGCCCGCACAATGCGGAGAATGCGCTGGCTGCAGTAGCTGTGTTGTATGAGTTGGGTATGGATATGCCGACTATTTGTCGGGGTATGGAATCTTTTTCCGGGATTCAGCGCCGTTTCCAGACCGTGCAGCTTGGCGGAGGGACCTTGGTGGATGATTATGGTCACCACCCGACTGAGGTAATGGCTACGTTGACCACTGCCCGTCTGAGCTGGCCGGATGCTCCGGCGCTGGTGCTGTTCCAGCCGCATCGTTATTCGCGCAGTCGCGATCTGATGAATGAGTTCCTCGGGGCATTCGACGATGCCGCCGAGGTGGTGCTGTTGCCGATCTATGCAGCCGGGGAAAAGCCGATTGAGGGCGTGAGCAGTGAAGTGATGGTTGCCGGCATGCAGCAGCGCGGGCACCGCAATGTGCGCTGTTGCGCTGATTTGAATGAGGCCCGCGAGATTGCCATCAAGGGGCTGGCCGATGGTCGTATCGTGCTGCTTATGGGGGCCGGTTCCATCGGCGGTCTGGCCGCATCCCTGCGCCGCGATTTGTGGGAGGGGCCAAAATGAGCGATTGGCTGAAAATCCTGCAAACATGCGGTACCTGCACCGAGAACGAGCCCTTGTCCGGGCATACCACACTCGGCGTGGGTGGACCGGCACGCTGGTTTTTCCGTCCGGACAATCAGGACGCACTGTGTGCGGCGATGCTGTGCATTCCAGCCGATATCCCATTGCTTCCTCTGGGTCGGGGAAGCAATTTATTGCCGCCGGATAGCGGTTTTCCGGGCGTGGTACTGGATTTAAGCAGTCTGAATCACATTCAGGTGAACGGCACCATACTCTCCGCTGAATGTGGCGTGCGCATGAGCCGCGTGTCTCGCATCTGTGCCGACCATGGATTAACCGGTCTGGAGTTCATGGCAACCGTGCCTGGCGATATCGGCGGTGGCGTGGCGATGAATGCCGGTGCGTTCGGCCAGCAGATTGCCGATTGTCTGACGCGCATCCATGTGGTGCGGCGCGATGGCGAGAAGCAGGAGCTGCAGGCGGCTGAACTGGAAATGGCCTACCGCCATACCTCGTTGCCGTACGGATCACTGGTGGTCTCGGCGGAATTTCATTTGCAGGAAGACGATGGAGAGACTGTGCGCGAGCGCATTCGCCAGATGCGCACGACGCGCGGTCGGACTCAGCCGCTGGAACTGCCGAATTGCGGTTCGGTATTCAAAAATCCTGACGGTGATCATGCCGCACGCCTGATTGAGGCCGCCGGATTGAAGGGTCATCGCATTGGCGGGGCGAGCATCTCAGCCAAGCATGCCAATTTCATTGTTAATGAAGATTCCGCATCCAGCAGCGATGTGTTGGCCCTGATCCAGTTGGCACAGAAAACGGTTGAGAAAAAATTTGGTGTGCGTCTTGAACCCGAGGTTCGCATGCTGGGAGAGCCGGCATGATCGGGTCCCGGGTCGGCGTGCTGATGGGCGGTGTGTCCAGCGAGCGCGAAATATCCCTGCGTTCAGGGAAAGCTGTGCTGGCTGCATTGCAGCGCTGCGGCATTGATGCCGTGGGACTCGATCTTGGCTCCGACTGGGTAAAGCAGATTCAGAATGCCGACATTCATACAGCGTTTATTGCCCTGCATGGTTGCTGGGGCGAAGACGGTTGTGTGCAGGGCTTGCTGGAAATTATGCGCATTCCTTATACCGGATCAGGCGTGACGGCTTCCGGTCTGTGCATGGATAAAGATCTGTGCAAGGCGGTGCTGCAGCGCGCCGGCATCAAGGTGCCGGTGGATGTCCCCATTCGCGCCAATGGACCACTGCGTTACCCGGTGTTCATCAAGCCGGTTGCCGAGGGTTCAAGCGTCGGCCTGCATCTGCTGAACAATGAGCAGGAATGGCTTGCACTGGGCATCACGGATAGCCGTGGATGGATGGCTGAAATGCCGGTCAGGGGTGTTGAGATTGCCGTGGCGGTAGTCGGTGGGGAGGCCTTGCCACCGGTTGAGGTGGCCCCGAAATCCGGCGTCTACGACTACACCTCCAAGTATACGGCGGGCGCGACCGATTATTTCTGTCCGGCCAGGTTGCCGGCCGAAACGCTCGGTCTCTGCATGCAGCGTGCCGAGCAGGCTGTGCGTGTGACCGGCTGTGATGGCGCGCCGCGCGTCGACATGATCGTGGGCGATGGTGGTGAGCCGCTTGTCCTGGAGATCAACACCATACCCGGCATGACGGAAACAAGCCTGTTGCCCAAGTCGGCTGCGGCAGCGGGGATGAATTTTGAAGCACTTTGCCTGCGCATGCTGCAGGGGGCTTCCTTGAAGTCGACTGCCTGCATGACAGGCGAAGGAGGGGAGGTATGAGCCAAGCGAACCGTCGCCGCAATGCCACCCGCCCGCATGTGCAGGTCAGATCGATATTGCAGGGTACCTTGCGTGGTTTGGCTGTGTTGTCGCTGATTGGCCTGTTTGCTGCAGCCGGTTGGTGGTTCAACCAGGCACTGGTGGTGAAATCATGGCAGATACGCGGCCTTCCCGAGTCGATGGAAAACGCCATGGATGAGCAATTGAAAGGCTTGCAGCCACTCGATCTGGTGCACGCCTGGCCTTCAAGGTTACGTACGCATCTGTTAAGCAGCATGCCGGATCTGGCGGAGGTGAATATTGCCCGCCGCTTGCCCGACAAGTTGGAGATTGGCGCCACTATGCGCATGCCTGTCGCCTTGTGGCGCAACGCCCAGGGCACCGTGCTGCTGGTGGATGGGCAGGGGAGCGCATATCGCCCGCTGAAGGCTGGCGAGATGCTTGATCTGCCCCTGTTGCGTGTCGAGGCGGCCGAACTGGATGCAGGTGTTTCACTGCTGCTCAAGCTCAAGCAGATGGATAAGGCGAGCTATGCCCGTCTGAGCGAATGGATCAGCGAAGACGATGGCTGGAAACTGAATTTCGATCGTGGGCGTTGCTGGCTGCTGCCACGTGATGCAAACGCGATGCAGCGCATGCAGCAGGTCATTGCCTTGATGCAGGACCGACGCTGGAAAAATGGCGACTGGCGTGTCGATGTGCGCGCCACAACGCGCTGGTTTATACGCAAATCAAAACTTGGAGGCATGGTATAATGTCCAAGCACGAACAGATCTTTGTCGGTCTTGATATTGGCACCAGCAAGATTGCCTGTGTGGTTGCTGAGGCCGGGCCGGATGGCCGGCTGGATGTGATCGGCATCGGCACCCATCCATCGCGCGGTTTGCGCAAGGGTGTGGTGGTCAATATTGAGAGCACAGTCGAATCCATTCGTCTGGCAGTCGAAGAAGCCGAGCTGATGGCTGGTATTGAAATCAAATCGGTGTTCACGGGTATCGCCGGTTCACACATTCGCGGCTACAACAGCCACGGCGTGGTGGCAACCAAGGGTGGCGAAGTGACCTCCGAGGACGTGGATCGTGTGGTTGATGCGGCGCGCGCCATGAAGATTCCGGCCGACCAGAAAATCCTGCATATCCTGCCGCAGGAATACATTATCGATGCACAGGACGGCATCCGCGAGCCCATTGGTATGAGCGGCGTGCGCCTGGAAGTGAAGGTGCATATCGTCACTGGCGCGGTCTCGTCGGCACAGAATATTATCAAATGCTGCAACCGCTGTGGTCTGGATGTGGCCGATATGGTTCTGGAGCAGGTGGCCTCCAGTGAGGCTGTATTGGCTCAGGATGAGAAAGACATTGGTGTCGCACTGGTGGATATCGGCGGTGGCACATCTGATATCGCAGTGTTCCTCGACGGAGCTATCCGGCACACCGCCGTGATCCCCATCGGTGGTGATCACCTGACCAACGATCTGGTGGTAGGCCTGCGCACCAGTGCCCGCGAGGCGGATCATCTGAAACGCAAATATGGTGCATGCATGGTGTCGATGGTTTCTCCCGACGAACAGATTGAGATCCCCAGTGTTGGCGGTCGGCCACCGCGGCCGATGCCGAGGCAGGTTATGGCTCAGATACTCGAGCCACGCGTGGAAGAACTGTATGAACTGGTCAAGGCGGAACTGACTCGTTCCGGTTATCAGGAGCTGCTGGCAGCCGGGCTGGTGATTACCGGCGGAAGCAGCCTGCTGGAAGGCATGGTCGAACTGGCCGAGGAGATTTTTGACATGCCGGTACGTATGGGTCGGCCGGATGGCGTGGGGGGCTTGGTGGATGTGGTCTCCAGCCCGATGTATGCCACCGGTGTCGGCCTGATTAGATACGGTCACAACTACCGGCAAACATCGTCGGTGGCCGTGGGACGCGGCGGGCCATCGGTGCTCGGTCGCATGTGGGGCAAGGTACGGCAGTGGTTCGGGGACGAAGGATAAATAACAGATTTCAGGGCAAAGCAGAAGCGGATGCAATTGAAAGGAATGACAAAGGGTAACAGCAACATAAAGACGATATACGAGGAGGAAAGTTATGAGCACATTATTTACATTGGATGATACGCTGGGCCAGTCGGCCCGCTTGAAGGTGGTTGGCGTCGGCGGTGGCGGCGGTAACGCACTGAACAATATGATCAGTCAGAACCTGCGCGGGGTGGATTTCATTGTCGCCAATACCGATTCGCAGGCCATTGAGATGAGCAGGGCCGATATCAAGATTCAGTTGGGTGCGGATATCACCCGCGGTCTGGGTGCAGGTGCCGATCCGCAGACCGGTAAGACGGCAGCAGAGGCGGAAAAGAACCGCCTGCGCGAGGTTCTGTCTGATACCGATATGGTGTTCATCACCGCAGGTATGGGCGGCGGCACGGGCACGGGTGGTGCGCCTGTCATCGCTGAAGTTGCCAAGGAACTGGGTATTTTGACGGTTGCCGTGGTAACCAAGCCCTTCAATTTCGAGGGCAAGCGTCGCCTGCGTCAGGCTGAGGCAGGAATTACCGAGCTTTCCCGCTATGTCGATACGCTGATCATTATTCCCAACCAGAAGCTGATTGGCGCTGTCGGGAAGCATACGACAATGCTGGAGGCATTCCGTAAGGCCGATGACGTGCTTTTGCAGGCCGTTCGGGGTATCGCAGAGTTGATCACGCATACCGGCTACATGAACGTCGACTTTGCCGATGTGAAGGCCGTTATGAGCGATACGGCCGGCATGGCCATGATGGGCAGTGGTGTGGCCAGTGGCGAAAACAGGGCCTGTGAGGCAGCCGAGCGGGCTATTTCCTCGCCTTTGCTGGAGGATGTGGATATCCACGGCGCACGCGGCATTCTGGTCAACGTGACTGGCAATGAGGATATGACCCTGGCTGAGTACGATGAGGCGGTTAGCATCATTCACAATATGGCAGACGAAGATGCCAACATCATCTGCGGCATGGTTTACGACCAGTCTGCAGGGGATGAAATGCGTGTTACCGTGGTGGCAACCGGATTGGTCAGTGAAGGCGGAGTACGTCTGACCAGCGTAAGCAGCAGCATGAAAGAGCCGGTGAAGGCGCCGGTTGCTCACATCATGCATGGCGGAGGTTATGAAGGCATGACTCTGGGTGGTCGTGAGGCTGTGGCTACAGTTCCTGGTCACAACCTGGCCTACGATGAAGAAACCCTTCAGGTGCCTACATGGATTCGAAGGCAGGCAGACTGAGCCAGGGCAGCGATTTCAGGCACAAAGCAAACAGGGCTTTGCGGGTAGCGTGCGATATGGCAGCATTCGGCTTGGGTTGTGTCATGCGTCACGTATGGCACACTTCAAGCAGCTAGCCTGAGCACGCCTGTAAAGCGCCGGATACGATGGCTTAAATAGACTCGGGAGGTATCCATGATTCCGCAGAGAACACTGAAGCATCCGATTCGATGTAGCGGTATCGGCTTGCATTCAGGGCATAAGGTTGGTCTTTGGTTACGGCCTGCGCCGGAAAATTCCGGCATTGTTTTCCATCGCCATCATAGCGAGGGCATCACCGAGATTCCTGCGCTTGCCAAGTTTGTGACTGATACCCGCATGTGCACCACCCTGGGTCGTGATGGCGTGCAGATCGGCACTGTGGAACACCTGCTTTCCGCGCTGGCCGGTCTTGGCATTGATAATGCCATCATTGAGGTGGATGGACCTGAAGTGCCGATTATGGATGGGTCTTCAGCACCTTTTGTTTTTCTAATTCAGTGTGCCGGTATTTGCGAGCAGTCAGCGGCCAAGAAGGTGCTGCGCGTTATCAACAAGGTGACCGTCGAGGACGGGAATCGCCACTGCAGTCTGCATCCGGCCAAGGGGTTTAAGGTCAGTTATCTGCTCGACTACGACCATCCACTGCTTCGGCAGCGTTCTTCAACCATTGATTTTTCAACGCAGGCCTATACCCGTGAAGTCGCCCGTGCCCGTACCTTTGGCTTCCTGCATGAGATCGAAGCCCTGCAGAAGGCAGGACTCGCGCTCGGCGGCTCGCTTGAGAATGCGATTGTGCTCGATGCCTTCCGAGTGGTGAATGAGGGTGGCCTGCGCTACGAGGATGAATGCGTGCGCCACAAGATTCTGGATACCGTCGGCGATCTCGCTCTTGCCGGTTATCCTGTGGTAGGTGCCTTCGAGGGCGAGCGTACCGGGCACGATATGAATCACCGTCTGGTTTCAGCCCTGCTGGCCGATGAGTCGGCATGGCGCATCGAAGAGCTCAAGGCTGAGGATTCGGCCGTGCAGGACATGCAGGGGCAGGCAGCTACCCAACCGGTCTGATCAAAGTTTCTGCAAAGTTGTTCCCTTTCAACGGGCCGGTTTTTCCGGCCCGTTTTTTATTAGGGGTTGCAAGAGAATGGTCCCTAGTAGCGGGTCAGTGAATCATCCACATCGTCGATCCAGCGGATGATGCCGCCGGCAAGATTTTTTACGTTGTTGTAGCCCTGTGCTTGCAGGAAGGCCACGGCCTGTGCCGAGCGGCCGCCCAGTTTGCAGTGCACTACCACGGGCATGTCAGTCGGCACTTCGGAAAAACGTGTGGGCATGTCGCCCAGCGGGATTTTATGCGTTCCTTCGATGGCGCAGATGTCGATTTCATGCGGTTCGCGCACATCCAGTACAAACAGCTTATCACTGTCATCCTGCATATGTTTCAGCTGATTCGGGGTAATATCGTGGTTGGCCAAGGTTTACTCCTCGTTTCGGTTTTGGTCGGCGGCAGTTTGCAGAATCGTTAGCATTTGCTCATGTTTCTTGTATCCGGTTGATCGCCGCGGGACGGTGCGCGGCGCAGTTTACCTTCGTAAAACTATATTTGCACCGCATCGTTGAGAAAAAGGCAGAGCATGTTCAAGGCTCCCTGTGCGGTGTATAAATGGGCCATGACAGTGGTGGATGAATCGGTAAAGGGACATCGCGAGCGCCTTAGGGCCCGTTTTGCCGCGCACGGATTCGACGGATTTCGTGATGATGAGGTCATCGAATTATTGCTCACCTATGCCATTGCGCGATGTGATGTGAAGCCGGTCGCAAAACGCCTGTTGAAGGCCTTTGGTACACTTGCCGGCATCTTCGATGCGCCGGTTGTCGAGTTGGCACAGGTGCAGGGAGTGGGCGAAAAGGCGGCAGTGTTTCTCAGTATTATCAAACAGGCGGAGATTCGCTATCTGGCCTCCGATTTGCCGGGCCGTTCGGTGTTCGATCGGCCGGAGCGGGTCAAGGCGCATCTGCGGTTTTTATTGCAGGGTCGCGGCATGGAGTGTTTTGGGGCAGTATTTACCGATCAGCAGCACCGCCATCTGGCCACACAGGTTATGTTCGAAGGCACAGTGGATCGCACCGCTGTTTATCCGCGTAATCTGATGAAACGGGCGCTTGAACTGGATGCCAAGGGGCTGATTCTGTTTCACAATCATCCTGGCGGTACGCCACGTGCCAGCGAGGAAGATATCGCCTTGACCCGTCGTATGGTCGAGGCCTGTGCGCCGTTGGATATCAAGGTGTTGGATCATTTCCTGATTGCCGGGAAGGATGTGTTGTCGTTTAAAGAGGAGGGATGGTTTTGATCTTAGCAGGTATTCATGCGGTCAAGCATGCACTGGAATCGGGCGAAGCGATCAGCGAACTCATTATTGAGCGTGGTAAGGGTGAACGTGGTAAAGGCCATCCCCGGCTCAATGAGCTGATTCATCTGGCTAAAACGCGGTCGATCCGTATTTCTTTTCAGCCGCGTCAGTCGCTGGAGCGCTTGAGTGAAGGTGTGGCGCATCAGGGTGTTGTGGCGCGGGTGTCGAGTGGACAGAAACTTGATTTCGGCGTTTGGCTATCGGGTCTGGATATGACAGAAAATCTTTCCATCCTGATTCTCGATGGCGTGACCGACCCGCACAATCTGGGTGCCTGTGTGCGCAGTGCCGAGGCTGCGGGTTGTGTCGCTGTCGTCATCCCCAAGGATCACGCGGCAGATGTGGAATCTCCGGTGGCAGCCAAATCTGCCTGCGGTGCTTTGTCGCGCGTACCGGTGTTGGTTGTAACCAATCTTGTGCGCGCCATGCAGGCTTTGCAGGAAAAGGGTCTGTGGCTGGTCGGCCTGGCCGGCGAGGCCGACAAGTCGATTTATGCGGCAGACCTGAGTGGCCGTCTCGGTGTGGTCATGGGGGCTGAAGGCAAGGGGTTGCGCCGTCTGGTTCGCGAGCAGTGTGATGTGCTGCTCAGCATCCCAATGCCGGGCAGTGTTGAATCACTGAATGTATCGGTGGCGACCGGGATAACCCTGTTTGAGGTGGTGCGCCAGCGTTTGCATGCAAGTGTGAACGATGATCAATCGAGCCTGGGAAGCTAAGGTTTAGGCAGCCTTCTTGGCGGCATCGCAGCCAACGCGCACAAAGCTCTTGCCACAATACTGGCAGCTGCCGCTGCCGCTTTTGAGATTGATGTAAACCAGCGGGTGTTGTCCATTGTCTGAACAGGAAACGATGGGTTCTTTTACTTTGGTAGTGGCAGTCACTTATCCCTCCCTAATATAATTGCGCCTTTTTTTGAAGCGGCGAATTGTGTCGGGAGGGGCGATTATGTCAAGTTTAGGTCCAGGAATATGGGAAAACAGGAGTTATTGAATGTCGGGAATGGATAGAATTCTGATCGAGGGGCTGGAAGTTCGCACGGTGATCGGTATTTACGATTGGGAGCGCGAGATTCGCCAGACAGTCCGGCTGGACATGGAGATGGCCTGGGATATCAGTCGTGCCGGGGCCAGCGATGACATTGCCGATACGCTGGATTACAAGGCGGTGTCCAAACGTTTGATTGCCTTTGTCGAAGGATCAAGTTTCGGTCTGATTGAGGCGCTGGCCGAGGCCTGCGCTCGCATTGTGCTGAAAGAGTTTCATGTGCCATGGATGCGTCTGAAGCTGTCCAAGCCGGGGGCGGTGCGGGGTAGCGAGAATGTGGCGGTGGTGATTGAGCGCGGCAGTCTAGAGCCAGAAGCACAGTCCTGATGTCTGTATGAAACAGATTTTTCTTGTCGGGATGGGTTCCAATATCGACCCGGAACGTCACCTGACCAGCGCTGCTACTGCGATTCGCAGGCTTTGTCCAGAGGCCTTCTTTTCGACCGTGTTCCGCTCGCCAGCTGTCGGTATGGAGCATGCTGCCGATTTTCTTAATGCCTGCTGTTGTCTGTATGTCGATATGTCGCCGCAGGCTTTGAGTGCATGGCTCAAGCAGCTGGAGGATGAGCATGGGCGTGACCGTTCACAAGGTTCATGGCGACCGCGCACGCTTGATCTCGACCTGCTGATAGCCGGGGATGATGTGCTGGATGATGAGTTGTTCCGCTATGCGCATGCCTATGTGCCGGCGAAGGAGTTGATGCCCCTGCCGGATGTCGAGATGGACATGGAAATGCTGCAAGCCACATCGTTGCTGCTTTGAAATTACGGTCTTTTGAGCGTTGATTGTTTCTTGTAAATCAGTAGTTGCTGCTTATACTGCTGTACCAATCGTTTTTATCTTTAGGAGTCACACATGTTGTTGGTTGTGCCCGCCGAAATACGCGACAATGAAGCTCGTGTTGCGGCAACTCCCGAGACCATCAAGAAGTTTGTTGCACAGGGCTTTACCGTGCAGGTACAGGCAGGAGCCGGTAATGGCTCGCTGATTGCCGATGCCGATTATGAAGCCGCCGGCGCGACCATCGTCAAGGATGCCAAGTCTCTGCTTAAATCCGCCGATATCGTGCTCAAGGTTCGCGCTCCTGAAAAAGCCGAGATTAAACTGATGTCCAGCAATGCGACGGTCATCAGCCTGTTTTCCCCGTTTACCAATCCTCTGCTCAGTGATTATGCCAAACACGGCCTGACCTGTTTTGCGCTGGAGATGGTGCCGCGTATTTCACGTGCGCAGAGCATGGATGTGCTCTCTTCGCAGGCCAATATTGCCGGCTACAAGGCCGTGCTGATGGCTGCAGAGCACTACCGCCGTTTCTTCCCGATGATGATGACCGCTGCCGGTACCGTGCAGCCGGCGCATGTGCTGGTGATGGGTGCTGGTGTGGCCGGCCTGCAGGCTATTGCGACAGCCCGACGTCTTGGTGCCCTGGTTGAGGCCTTCGATGTGCGTGCTGCGGCGCGTGAGCAGGTAGAAAGCCTGGGTGCGAAGTTTGTCGAGGTTCCGGTTGAGGAAGATGCCGAAGATGCAGGCGGCTATGCCAAGGAAGTCAGTGAGGAATACAAGCAGAAGCAGGCCGAGTTGATTGCCAAGCATGCTGCGAAGGCCGATATCGTGATTACCACAGCGCTGATTCCGGGCCGTCCGGCCCCCGTGCTGGTTACCGAAGAGGTAGTCAAGGCCATGAAGCCCGGCTCTGTCATTGTTGATATGGCCGCTGAAATGGGTGGCAACTGCCCGCTCACCGAGCTGGATAAAACAGTGGTTAAGCATGGCGTGACCCTGATCGGCGAGAGCAATATCCCGTCGTTGGTGGCAGCCGATGCCAGCCAGCTGTATGCGCGCAACCTGAATCATTTCCTTACCTTGATGTGCGATGGCGAGGGTGGATTGAACACCGTGCTGGATGATGAAATCATCACTGCTGCCGTATTGTGCCGCGAGGGTGAATTTCTTAAGCCGCAGTTTCTCAAAGGAGGTGCAGCATGAATCCTGAGATGGCCAATGCCGCAGTGCAGGCAAGCGCCCATGGCGCGACAGTTGATCCTTTCGTTTTCGGTTTCACGGTATTCGTGCTGGCCGTATTTATCGGTTATCAGGTGGTGTGGAATGTAACGCCGGCCCTGCATACGCCGCTGATGAGTGTGACCAATGCCATCTCCGGCATTATCGTTGTCGGTGCCATTCTTGCTGCCGCCCCGTCGGACATGAACGTCGGCAGCATTATGGGGCTGGTTGCCGTGGCGCTGGTATCGGTAAATATCTTCGGTGGTTTTCTGGTCACCCAGCGCATGCTGTCCATGTTCAGAAAGCGTAAATAATGTACCAATCCGTTTCTTGTCTTAGGGGTTTCTGATGTCTGCAAATATGGTGGCGATGGCCTATCTGGCGGCCGCGGTTCTTTTCATTCTCGCTCTCAAGGGCTTGTCCAGCCCGGTTTCGGCGCGACGTGGCAATCTGTTCGGTATGTTGGGTATGGCGCTGGCTGTCGGTGTAACACTCTCCATTGCCGGGACGCACAGCTACCTGTGGATATTTATTGCCGTGCTGATTGGCGGCGGCACGGGCACGCTGATTGCACGCAGTATTCCGATGACACACATGCCGCAACTGGTGGCAGCCATGCATTCCCTGGTCGGTCTGGCGGCGGTGATGATTGCCGCATCGGCACTGTATAATCCCCAAGCCTACGGTATCGCCGCAGCTGACGGCAGCCTGCATATAGCCAGTCGCATCGAATTGTTCCTTGGCACCTTTATCGGCGCCATCACTTTTACTGCCTCGGTGGTTGCCTTTGCCAAGTTGCAGGGTCTGGTTTCCGGACGACCTCTGGTTTTTCCCGGTCAGCATTTGGTGAATCTGCTGCTCGGTATCATCATGATTGGCTCCGGCGTTGTCTTCTGCATGACCGGTGAATGGACGCCGTTCCTGATTATGACGGGCATTGCGCTGGTGCTTGGTGTACTGCTGATTGTGCCGATCGGCGGTGCCGATATGCCGGTGGTGGTGTCCATGCTCAACTCCTATTCCGGTTGGGCTGCAGCTGGCATTGGTTTCACACTGAGCAATAATATGCTGATCGTGTCCGGTGCGCTGGTTGGTTCCTCCGGTGCAATTCTTTCCTACATCATGTGCAGGGCGATGAATCGCTCGCTGTTCAATGTGCTGATGGGCGGATTCGGTGCTGTCGCTGGGAGTTCGTCAGGGGGCGCCCGTGAGGAGCGTCCGTATCATACAGGTGCCGCCGAGGATGCGGCTTTCATGCTGCAGAATGCTGAAAGCGTCATCATCATCCCAGGCTACGGCCTGGCTGTGGCGCGTGCCCAGCATGCCTTGAAAGAGGTTGCCGATGTGCTGACTGCGGCTGGAGTGAAGGTGCGCTTTGCCATTCATCCGGTGGCCGGACGTATGCCAGGGCATATGAATGTGCTGCTGGCCGAGGCCGATGTGCCCTACGATGCCGTGCAGGAAATGGATGAAATCAATCCTGAATTCGCCGAGACGGATGTGGCGCTGGTCATTGGTGCCAACGATGTGACCAACCCTTCGGCCAAGACCGACCCGACCAGCTCGATTTACGGCATGCCGATTCTCGATGTGGACAAGGCCAGACATGTAATTTTCATCAAGCGCTCCATGGCTGCGGGTTATGCAGGCCTGGATAACGACCTGTTCTACATGGACAAGACGATGATGTTGTTCTCCGACGCCAAAAAGGCGTGCGAGGATATGCTGCACGCCCTGAAGTAAGAGTACGGGAACTGTGCCGTCTGCCCTAAGCGGTAGACGGATGGGGTAAGCCATCGGTTTGGACTTTTCACTGCATACGCAGCTATACTCATCTGCATGAGACACCTGTTGCGAACCTGCCTGCTTGTGGTCTTGCTCCCTGTTCTTTTTGCATGCGCGACTGGGTTCAATGCCATGGAAGAACCCGAGATCAGTGTCATCAATATCGTGCCGCTTGAGGCGGAAGGAATGTTTGAGCAGCGCGCCAAGATTGATCTGCGCATTATCAACCCGAATGACTTTGACCTGAATATTACCGGCTTCAGCTTTAAACTGGATATCAACGATTCGCGCTTTACCCGCGGGGTGAATAATGAAGCGCTTACCGTGCCGCGGCTGGGTGAGGCAAAAACCTCACTGGTGGTGACGACCACCATGCTGGATATATTCCGGCAGGTGATGGTGCTTGATAAGCAGCAAAACCCGAATTACACCATCAGTGGCAAGCTGTACCTTGGCAACGCCCGCATTCGCAGCGTGTCTTTCAAGCATGAAGGCGAGTTGGGGGAAAGATAACAAAGGTCGGTGGTTTGTTTTTCATTGCCCTGATAACGCTAACATCAGTAAACTCCACCTTCCTTTTTGCTTCGCCGCTGGAGTGATGCGACGCAGATGGTTATGCTTCGTTCCCTTTCCTGAAATCAAGAAATGCAAGATATGAGGCTGGAACCATGGACATTGATGTACACAAGGTAGCGATGCTTTCCCGCATCCGACTTACCGATGATGAGGCGGCGCATCTGGGCCCGCAGCTTTCCAATATTCTCGGTTATATCGAGCAGCTGTCCGAAGTGAATACAGAAGGCGTTGTGCCGACGGCACATCCGCATGATGTCGCCATGCCGCAGCGAGTCGATGCGGTGACCAATGCCAACCGCCGTGATGCCTTGCAGGCGGTAGCCCCCAACACTGAATCCGGACTGTATGTTGTCCCCAAGGTCATCGAGTAAGCCATGCCATTCTCTTCCCTTTCCGATTTGAAATCACAGCTTGATGCCGGTGAAACCACCGCCGTCGAGCTTGCCCAGCGCTATCTTGACCGCATCGATGCCCATAACGGCGAGCTTAATGCCTTCGTGGATGTGGATCACAAGCATATCATCGATCAGGCCAAGGCTTCTGATGCGCATCGTGCCAAACATGGCGCGCGCCCGCTTGAAGGTCTGCCGATTGCCGTTAAGGATATATTCTGCACGCAGGACGGGCCGACAACCTGCTGTTCGAATATCCTGAAAGGTTTTCACGCGCCCTATGATGCACATGTCATTACCCGTCTGAAGAACGCCGGCGCGATTCTGGTGGGCAAAACCAATATGGACGAGTTCGCCATGGGTTCGTCCACAGAGACCAGTGCCTTCGGACCATGCCGTAACCCGTGGGATGTTGAGCGTATTCCAGGCGGTTCCTCCGGTGGTTCGGCTTCGGCCGTGGCTGGCGGTTTGGTGCCGGCAGCATTGGGGACTGATACCGGCGGTTCGATTCGCCAGCCGGCGGCCGTGTGTGGTATCACGGGCCTGAAACCGACCTATGGGCGAGTGTCGCGGCGCGGCATTATTGCTTTTGCTTCCTCGCTCGATCAGGCAGGCCCGATGACGCGCACAGTGCGCGATACGGCCATGATTTCCGCCATTCTGTGCGGCCATGATTCCGGGGATTCCACGTCGGTGGTCAATGCACCCGAGATCGACTGGCTGGCCGCCTGCGATAGCGTGGACATGAAGGGCCTGAAGATCGGCAAGCCGAAAGAGTATTTCGTCGATGGTATGGATGCGGGCGTGCGCGCTGCTGTCGAGGCAGCCCTGGCCAAGTGTGTTGAGCTGGGTGCTGAGATTGTCGATATCTCCCTGCCGCACACCAAGTATGCGGTGGCGGCTTATTATGTGATCGCGCCATCCGAGGCTTCGGCCAATCTCTCCCGCTATGACGGTGTACGTTTCGGCAAGCGCTGCGAGAATCCGCAAGACCTTGTGGATATGTACACCCGCAGTCGTGATGAAGGCTTTGGCTCGGAGGTCAAACGCCGCATCCTGACCGGCACCTTTGCCCTGTCATCCGGCTACTACGATGCCTACTACCTGAAAGCGCAGCAGGTACGCACCCTGATTCGTCAGGACTTCCTCGATGCTTTTGAGAAGGTGGATATTATTGCCACGCCGACCAGTCCGATTCCGGCCTTTAAAATCGGCGAGAAGACCGATGACCCGATTACCATGTACCTCTCCGATATCTTCACCATTGCGCTGAATCTCGCCGGTCTTCCCGGTATGAGTCAGCCATGCGGCTTTGTTGAGGATCTGCCGGTTGGACTGCAGTGGATTGCTCCGGCCTGGCGTGAGGATGTATTGCTGAGTGCTGCCAGTGCATATGAAGGAGCGACGGACTGGACGACAAAAGCTCCAGCAGCCTTTGGAGGTGAGTCATGAACTGGGAAACAGTCATCGGCCTGGAAGTGCATGTTCAGGTCAACACCAATACCAAAGCATTCTGCGGTTGCTCCACGGCCTTTGGCGCAGAACCCAATACCCAGACCTGTCCGGTGTGTCTTGGCATGCCCGGCCAGCTCCCGGTGCTGAATATGGAAGTGGCGCGCAAGAGCGTGCTGACCGGCCTGGCGATCAATGCCACGATCAATCTCGAATCGAAATTCGATCGCAAGAATTACTTCTATCCAGATCTCCCCAAGGGCTACCAGATCAGCCAGTTCCCGCTGCCTATCGTCGAGCATGGCTATCTTGATATCCCTGTTGCCGATGGCGAGAAGCGCATCGGTATCACGCGCATCCATATTGAAGAGGATGCCGGCAAGTCCATGCATGAGGGGCTGGACGGAGTGTCACACATCGACCTGAACCGCAGTGGCGTACCTCTGATGGAAATCGTTTCCGAGCCTGATATGCGTTCGGCCGATGAGGCCGTGGCCTATCTCAAGCAACTGCATCAACTGGTTCGCTTTCTTGATGTTTCGGGTGCTGATATGGAAAAGGGACAGTTCCGCTGCGATGCCAATGTGTCGGTACGTCGATTTGGCGAAGCGCTGGGGACACGTGCCGAGCTGAAGAACCTCAACTCCTTCCGCTTCATCAAACAGGCCATTGATTACGAAGTGGCGCGCCAGATTGAGCTGATTGAAGACGGTGGTCAGGTGGTGCAGGAAACCCGTCTGTTCGATTCAGCCAAGGGTGAGAGTCGTTCGATGCGCAGCAAGGAAGAGGCGCACGATTACCGTTATTTCCCGGAACCTGATCTGCCGCCGCTACGCATCTCGCAGGAGGAAGTGGATGGGATCCGCGCCGGCATGCCGGAATTGCCCGGCCAGCTACGCGAGCGTTTTGAATCGGAGTTCGGTCTGTCCAGCTACGATGCCGATGTGCTCAGCCAGACGCTTGATTTGGCCGGCTGGTATGAGTCGCTGGTGGCGGCGCATCCTTCCGATCCCAAACGTTGTGCCAACTGGATGGCCAATGAGCTGCTTGGCCGCCTCAAGGAGCAGGGCAAGGATATCGCCGATTCCCCGGTGTCGGCGCAGGATTTGGCAGGCTTACTGGATCGTATCGCCGACAACACGATTTCCGGCAAGATTGCCAAGGATGTACTTGATGCGATGATGGCTACGGGTGAATCTGCCGATGCGGTTATCGAATCCAAGGGCTTGAAACAGGTCAGTGACAGCGGTGCGATCGACACGCTGATTCTCCAGATCATGGCCGATAATCCCGGCCAGCTTGAGCAATTCCGTGCAGGTAAAGACAAATTGTTCGGCTTCTTTGTCGGGCAGGTCATGAAGGCATCGAAGGGTCAGGCCAATCCGGGCATGGTCAATCAGCGGCTACAAGACCTGCTCAAGGGGTGAGAGTCTAATGCGGCAGTGGGTGCGCAGAGGGATCATCAGCGCACTGCTGTTGTCGCTTGCCGCTTTTCTGATTGTTTTCATTCGTCTTGATGATGAGGCTTTGCATCAGCGGGTGATAACCCAGCTTGAGCAGACGACCGGTCGGACAGTGCATGGCGAAAAGGCCAGGCTGAGTTTACAGCATGGTGTTAGCCTGAAGCTTGCCAAGTTGCGTATAGATGGAGACGGCGACTGGTGGCTTGCTGCCGATGTCGTGCGTTTCGATATTTCTCCATGGGCTTTGCTCTTTGGTGAGCTGCGTCTCACTGCCATTGATATGGTGCATCCTGTGTTGCATCTGGATAAGGCCATTCCTCCCAAACAGCTGTTTGCAATGCCTGTTGCCGTTCGTTTGTTGCAGGACACCGCTATTTTCAGCTTTCGGCAGGGCCAGATTCTGTTGCGCGATGTGGTTGTAGCCGACGAAGTGGCTGCCACCGTGCGTCGCATTGAGCGCGAACAACAGACAACGTGGGAATTGCAGAGCCGTTATGCCGGGGGCGATTTTTCCAGCCAGGGCTATATACGCTCGTTTAACGCCGGTGAAGACAAGGTGTTTGGCCGGATATCAGCCACACAATTGCGTATAGATCAGCTGCATGGCCTGCCGCTACCTTCACTGCATTACGATCTGCTCGATGCATCGCTCACCTTCAGTCTCGAGGATGGGGGCGAGTGGCAGTGGTTCGGTAATTTACTGACGCGGGATGAGCATGGCGAATTACCCGAGCTTTCCTGGCGAGGCAAGGCGATCGGGTACTCGTCGGATGATTTCCAGCTGCATGATGCCTTTGTGCGCTTTGGTGATAAAACCCGATTGGTTCTGCTCGGAGGGTGTGAATCGAAACAGCCTTGCCAGGTGGGGATCGATACCCAAGGGGCTAATCCAGCTCTTATTCTCAAGGCGCTGGCCATCGATGTTCCACTTAGCGGCAAGCTCGATGGGCGGGTTGATCTCAAGCAGGAAAAACAGGGCTGGCGACTTGATGGCAAGCTTGGCCTGCGGAATATGAAGTGGGCTTCAGTCGGGCTGCCGGACACGATGATTGAGTTTGGCGATCTACACATGGACGCACTGAATTATTTCCGGCTTAAGCATGCCTATATCCAACCGGCGGGCGGGAAGGGCTCTATTGAGGTGTCCCAACTGCAGCAGCTTGGTGAGAAGCTGAATGTTACGGTGCGCCTGAACAGGCTGGATGACACTTGGTCGCCGCTTGGCGATATCCTTTTGAAGCAATCGGGTCTTGTGGTGAATTCGGGCAAGGGCGACAAGGTAAGCGGGAAAGGTGTGCTGAGCGGTTCTATGGAGTGGGAGTCAGTTGCTGATCAGTCCACGCTGCAGTTTTCCCTGGATGCAGCTGAGGCATCCATCGCCTATGGAAAGAGCTTTGCAAAACCTTCGGGTCTTGCTGCCGCGATGGATGGCAACTACAGGCGGTATGAGGGGCAATCTCGACTGGAGGTCAGCGATCTGCAACTTGGCGAGAGCCGGGTTGGCAAAATGAAGCTGATGTTATCGGACAAGGTTCCGGACCTATCCTTTGCCGGTGCTCTGGTGGACTTGAGCAGTCTGAAATCGCAGGGCGTGGTGTTGCCTGGAGAATTAAGCGGCTGGAAGGGGATGCTGGAAGGTGGGCTTGAGCATGTTGCTCTGTCCAGCGATGCAGGTATGCGGCAATGGCTTGGGGCGGCTAATGGAAGCCTGCATCTGAAAGGTTTCGGGCGGGATGGAGAGATGTGGAGCGGGGATATCAGCTTGCGCCATGGCAAGGTGCTGACAAAGCAAATGAACTGGCAACATGGTTCGTCTTTTGCCGATTTTGATGCAGATGTGAATCTTTCCAGCCTGAAGGGCAAGTTGAATATCAGTCGCTCTTCATTTGCCTGGTTGCCTGAAGCATCACTGCCTGCCTGGCTTGGTAATTCGGACATAAAAGGACGCTTCCGGCAAACGGATGTGCAATGGAACGGTAATATCTGGAAAGGTATGCAGGGCGGCTATCTTGCCCGCAAAGGAAGGATTGAGCTGGACCATGTTCGCGGCAAGTTGGCCGATGGGTCTGTGCAGAGTCGCAATATGCTTCTTGAAGGCGTCTCCGGCGGTGTTCGTTTTTCCGGCCGTGCAGGTATGGCTGGTGTAAATCTGAACAAGCTGGAAGGGCTTGCAGATGTGGTGGGTGCGAAAATGGATGGCCTTGCCTTTCTGAATTCAGCATTCAGCGGCACCCTGCCTCTGGGGCTGAAAGGGGTAGAGGCTAGCGGCTGGAGAGGAAATGGGGATATCGAGATCCATCAAGGGCGTTGGAAAGAGGCCAGAGCGGCGCATCTGGTTCAGTGGAAAAATGAAGCAGCGGCGAAGCTGGAAGGCGATGCCGGGGAAGGGTTTGATCGAATTTCAACCCGTTTCAATATCAGCGACACGGGCCTGCAACTCAGACGGCTGAAATTTATAAATAGGAAGTTGTCGGCGAATGGGGAAGCGATGGTTAGCCCGATGGGTGATATCAGTGGCAGTTTGGATGTGCGTCAGGGTGATATTCAGCATGAAACTGCGCTCAGTGGCCGCTGGCCATCGTTGGCAAACCTGTTTTCACAACCTTAGCGAGAACAGTTCATGCCGAAGCTTCAGACTGGAATTCGGCACATTTCAGCCACAACTGATTTGCCTCCTCCTTCTCCATGGTTCATCATGCTGCGCCAACCACTGTCCGGAGTTATCACATGACCATTTCCAGTTTGACTGCCCTGTCCCCGCTTGATGGACGCTATGCGGGAAAAATCAACGCGCTGCGCCCATACTTCAGTGAATACGGCCTGATACGTGCCCGCGTGACCGTTGAGGTGCGCTGGCTGGAGATGTTGTCCGACCACCCGGACATTGCCGAGGTGCCGAGTTTTTCTGCTACTGCGCGCAAGGCATTGCACGCCATTGTCGAGGGCTTTAACGAAAAGGATGCAGCGCGCATCAAGAGCATCGAGATCAACACCAACCATGATGTGAAGGCCGTGGAGTACTTCCTGAAAGAAAAGGTGGCGGATGTGGAGGAACTGGAGGCAGTGTCCGAATTCATCCATTTCGCATGCACTTCTGAGGATATAAACAATCTGTCCTATGCCCTGATTCTGGCTGAAGCACGGCGCGATGTGTTGCTGCCGGCCATGGATAAGGCCATTGCCAGCCTGAAGGGCGGTGCCAACGATATGGCCGATGTACCCATGCTGTCGCGAACCCACGGCCAGCCGGCCAGCCCGACGACGATGGGTAAGGAATGGGCCAATGTGGCCTATCGCCTGCAGCGCCAGCGCGAGCAGTTTTCTGCTGTGCCGGTCATGGGCAAGATCAACGGTGCAGTGGGTAACTACAATGCGCATCTGGTCAGCTATCCCGAGGTGAACTGGGTAGAAACAGCAAAGGGTTTCGTGGAGTCGCTGGGACTGGAGTTTAATCCGTATACCACGCAGATCGAGCCGCACGATTTCATCGCTGAATTCAATGATGCCGTGTGCCGTTTCAACAATATCGTACTCGATTTTTCCCGCGATATCTGGTCCTACATCTCCATTGGCTATTTCCGCCAGATTACCATCCCCGGCGAGGTAGGTTCCTCGACCATGCCGCACAAGGTGAATCCGATCGATTTCGAGAATGCCGAGGGCAATCTCGGTCTGGCCAATGCGGTTCTGGATCACCTTTCTTCCAAGCTGATGATTTCCCGCTGGCAGCGCGACCTGTCCGACTCCACAGCTTTGCGCAATCTTGGTTCAGGCTACGGCTACACCCTGCTGGCCCTGCAATCGCTGCAACGCGGTATCGGTAAGCTTGATCTGGCCGAGGATCATCTGGCTGCCGATCTGGATAGCACATGGGAAGTGCTGGGTGAAGCCGTGCAGACAGTGATGCGCCGTTATGGCCTGCCCAATCCTTATGAGCAGATGAAGGAGTTGACGCGAGGCAAGGGTATCGATGCTGCTGCCCTGCGCACCTTCGTGCAGCAGCTGGAAATCCCTGCTGATGCCAAGGAGCGCCTGCTGGCCCTTACGCCCGCCAGCTACATCGGTAATGCTGCTGAACAGGCCAAGGCCATCTGAGCAAGCACTGATTATTTTCCGGCGGCCATTTTATCGTTGAAAATGGTGGTGTGCTTGAGTTGCATGCCCGGATCATCCCCTTCATCGGTTTTTGTTTGGGTGTTCTGCTCCCTTGCCCCTTTATTCCGCCGGGGCTCTGCTTCAGAATGGCTGGCATGAATGAGATAAATCAGGCAACTGATTCCACCCTGAGTAATCCAGCCGCCAAAAGCACGCCTGAAACCGCGCGCCTGATGCGCCTTGCCACCTATGCCTCGACGGGTGTGGCCTGTACGCTGATTGTTGCCAAGCTCGTCGCCTGGCTGATGACCGATTCTGTCAGTCTTTTTGCCACGCTGATTGATTCCTGCCTCGACGCATTGGCCTCAATTATCAACCTGCTTGCAGTACGTCATGCTCTGGAGCCGGCCGACAAGGCACATCGCTTTGGTCATGGTAAGGCGGAATCGCTCGCCGGCCTTGGCCAAGCCACCTTTATCTGTGGTTCGGCGCTGTTTCTGGTGTTGGAAACCGTCAATCGAATCCTGCATCCGCAACCGGTTCTCTCGGCAACCATCGGTGTCTCCGTGATGATTTTCTCCATCGTTGCCACATTGGGACTCGTGCTGTTCCAGAGCCATGTCATCAAAAAGAGCGGCTCCACGGCGATCAAGGCCGATCATCTGCACTACAAGACCGATTTGCTGATCAACGGTAGCGTGATTGTCGCCCTTTTGCTGGCTGTATATGGCTGGCATGGATTCGACCCACTTTTCGCTCTCGGTATTGCCGCCTATATCTTCTATAGCGCCATTGAAATCATGCGCGAATCGCTCGATCACCTGATGGATAAGGAGCTGCCGCTGGAAGACCGGCAGAAGGTGAAGGAGATTGTCCACCGCCATCCGGAAACGCGCGGTATGCACGATCTGCGTACCCGGAAATCCGGCGCAACCCAGTTTATCCAGTTGCATCTGGAAATGGACGATCATCTGACCCTGATCCAGGCACATGCCATTTCCGATGAAGTCGAGGCGGAAATCATGGCCGCCTTTCCCGATGCCGAGGTGATTATTCATGAGGATCCGGCCAGTATCGATGAGCGCATTGCTGTGTTCGCGGATACCAAGTAATAACATGCCCTTGCGCTTTTCCTTGCTCTTGGCAGCAATGCTGTTGTTGCATAGTGGGGCGGGGTGGGCAGACACAGCCACGATAGATGTGATGTACCTACCGCTCGATGAAGCGGTGGCTGTGGCGCGGAGTCAGCTTTCTGCCGAGGGGCGTATCGCGCAACTGCCTTCACAAAGAATCCTCATTGTCAGTGACGATGCAGCGCATATTGAAAAGGTGCGTGATCTGCTACGTCAATTGGATAGGGCACCGACGCAGTTTGCTGTACAGGTGGAGATGTCCGAGCAGGTGGAAAACAGTAATGCTGGCGTAGCCATTACGGCTGTGTTGCCGGGAGGCTGGGTTCGACTCGATGCAAATGCCAGTTCACAACAGAGTGGCAACAGGCGTGATTTTATGCTGCGCACATCCTCCGGAGCAGTCGGCCATATTGAGGCCGGCGAAATCCGCGCTGTGCAGCAGAGCGTGCGCAATTATCTTACAGCCCACGGCATCGTGAGTGCAAGCAATGTGGCATTCCTTGATGTAACAGGTGGCTTCGATGTGCAGGCCACCCTGCTGTCTGGCAATAAGGTGCGTTTGAGTATCCGTCCCTGGCTCAGGCAGGTTGCAACGAATACGGGTAACACCCAACAGCTTGTGGTGACCAATGCACCGCTTCGCATCAATACCCAGCCGCAAACGACTCAGGCGCAGGATGGCAATCGAATCATGGTGGCCGAGGCTGCAACCGAGGTGACAGTGAAGCTTGGTGAGCGGGTAAGCCTGGCCGCGAGCCATAGTGCGGCCAATGAATTTTCCACCGTCCTGCTCGGCCTTCAGAAGCAGAATAACAAGCGTGATCTGACCATCAGCGTGCGCGTATCCAAAGCCGGGAATTAGACAAGGGAAGGTTTTACCATAAGGGCATCCCATATTGCCTATCTTTTGATTAGCTACTGTGTGACATTGTTACGGAAGCAATGAGGTCAGGGTATTACATTGCCTGATATGTGGTGGTGATTCTGCATGCTTCACCATTCAAATGAACTACAATACACACTAGGGAGATGACAAATGAAAGCGAATGTCGGCAGAATAGACAAGATTTTGAGGATAGTTGCAGGCTTGGTTCTTATCGGATTGGCGGTAGCCGGAATCGGTACGCCATGGACATGGATTGGTGTGGTGCCATTGGCCACCGGCCTGATTAATTTCTGTCCCCTTTACCCCTTGCTTGGCATTAGCACCTGCAAGAAACCAGCAGCCTGAGACATCTTCCCCCTCCCCTATCTCAGGTTGCAAAGCAGGCGGCTCTTCACGGAGCCGCCTGTTCCTTTTTGAGGCAGGAATCTTTTGTTCCCGTGCGCGTACGATTTGGGGGAGGTAAGCTGAGCGGATGGATGATTCGATGAACGATGCGACGATCCGCTTGGCCGTGTTTGTCGGTGTGCTAGCCGCAATGGCCCTGCTTCAGTTGCTGTTCCCACGCCGCCAGTTGCAACTGGGCTATCGTCGCTGGCCGGCCAATCTGGCGCTGGTTGCGGTGGACATTGTGTTCGTGCGGCTGTTGCTGCCTACCGGTGCGCTGGGTATTGCTATCTGGGCGGAGCAGGCGGGTTTCGGGCTGTTCCACTGGCTGGGTATTGGCGGAGGGGTGGCGGTCTTGCTTTCCTTGCTGCTGCTTGATCTGCTGATTTATGCCCAGCATGTGATGTTTCATGCTGTGCCGATCCTGTGGCGGTTGCATCGGGTACATCATGCCGATCAGGAGATCGATGTGAGTACGGGGCTGAGATTTCACCCCATTGAAATCCTGATTTCCATGTTGATCAAGATGGGCGCGGTGGCTCTGCTTGGCGCGCCGGCGATAGCTGTGTTGTTATTTGAAATCCTGCTCAATGGGATGGCCATGTTCAATCACAGCAATGTGCGCCTGCCGCTTCGCTTTGACTCGATGCTGCGTACTTTGCTTGTGACCCCCGATATGCACCGGGTACACCATTCCGTTCTGGTGAGTGAAACAAACAGTAATTACGGCTTTAATCTGTCCTTGTGGGACAGGTTGTTCGGCAGCTATGTCGCTCAACCGGAATATGGCCATGACGCTATGCGTATCGGCCTTCCTGATTTTCAGTCGGGTCGCTCCGACAGCCTTAAGGATTTGCTGCTGTTGCCCTTTTTACGCAAGTAATAAACAGATCAGAGCGGGGACAGGCCACAATAGGCGTAAATGCCGCCTTCGGATTTGAGCATGCGCAGCCAGTTGCCTGCACTGTTTCCTGTGTCCTGCAAGTGGACGCTCAAACCACCGGTTAGCGAGGCAAGGATGTGCATGCCAGCCTGCCGCACACCTGACTCACCAAGGAAGGTTTCCAGCAGCATCTCGCTCAGGCCTTGCTTCGCACGGATACGCTTTACGCCATAATCATCTTCCATTCCTGCGCGTCTGGCCGCAGCTGCGACGGCTTCATCCAGATCGCCGAGGTGATCGACCAGACCCAGTTGCATGGCATCGCTACCACTCCATACCCGTCCTTCAGCCAGTTCCGCGGTCTTGCCCGGGTCCAGGTGTCGCCCCTTGGATACGATATCAAGAAAGTTTCCATACACATGATCCACGCCGGCCTGCAGTACATCGGCCACGGCCTGTGGCAGCGGGCGGTCCGGCCTGAGGCCGCCGGCAATGGTGGTCGTGCCGACGCCATCGCTATGGATGCCAAGTGACTCCAACCCACCGGCCAGATTAGGAAACACTCCGAATACGCCGATGGAGCCGGTGATGGTGGTGGGTGCCGCCCAAATCTCATCGGCTCCGGCGGCAATCCAGTAGCCTCCGGAGGCGGCCATGCCGGCCATTGAGGCCACAATAGGTTTGCCGCTCTGTTGCAGGCGGAGCAGTGAATGGCGGATGGTTTCCGAGGCCTGCACGCTGCCGCCAGGGCTGTCGATGCGCAGCACAACGGCTTTGATACTGTTGTCTTCTATAGCAGCTTCGACCAGCTCGCTGAAGTCGTCGCCATTGAGACCGCCGCTGGCAATCTGACCGTCGGTGAGCATGCCGCTGGCAGTCAGGATGCCAACCTTGGCACCATCCCCTGCAGGTTCGTCGCCGATGGCATGCAGGTATTGCCTGAATTCGATACTAGGCTGCTCTACATGGTTTGGCTCCCCGGCTTCAGGCATTGCATCCAGCGCATGCATCATGTCGCTGCGTGTGCCGATCCGGTCCACCAGATGGGTGCCCAGCGCCAGAGCCGCAGGATCGCCGGCGTATTGCGCCATGGCCGATTTGGGGTCATCCAGCATGTTCTGAATGGCCTCGGCTGTGATAGGTCGGGCAGCGGCAATGTCGGCCTTATAGACCTGCCAGAGCTGAGTCAGCAGGGACTCTGTTTCTTCTCTGGCCGCATCCGACATATCGTTGCGTACCAGCGGTTCAGCTGCTGATTTGTAGCTGCCTGCGCGGAACAGATGAATTTTCACATGCATGCGTTCCAATGCATCGGCGAAGTAGTTGTTGTAGCTGGACAGGCCGGTGAGCAGCACCATGCCCATCGGATGCAACCAGACTTCATCGGCATGGGCCGCAAGGTGGTATTGTGTCTGCGAGTATTGGTCGGCGTAGGCGATCACCTTCTTGCCGCTCTTCCTGAAAGCATCAATTTCACGATCCAGTGATTGCAGGGCAGGTAGCGAGATATGATCCATATCCTGCACATCAAGCAGCATGCCGCTGATGTGCTCATCGCTGCGTGCGACACGCAGTACACGCAGCAAATCACTTAGCCGGGTTTGGCTTGCAGCGGAAAAGTCGGGCGGGAAGGTGGTGGGCGTATTCAGCTCCTCAACGATTTCGCCCTGCGGGTTGAGTACGAGCAGTGCGCCCTGCGGTACTGACGGGCGGCTGGAGATAAGGGCAGCGCCAAGCAGGGCGAGCAGGGCCAGAAACAGAATGGCGCCAACGGTACGGCGCAGGATGTCGAAAAACTTCAGCAATCGGGCAAACATGCATGCCTCCGGGGCCTGGATAAGGTGTTGTCTTTGCAAGGAAAACGCTAACAGTGTTGTTTCGAATTTACATTACGTAGAGTGCCGACAAGGTTAACGATAGACGAACGGGATGATGCACATGGATGTTTTGCAGGCGGTTTTACTGGCGATTATCGAGGGTGTGACGGAGTTCCTGCCCATTTCCTCCACCGGTCACATGATTGTCGCCAGTCATTGGCTGGGTATCGCGCAAAGCGAGGATAACAAGGCATTCGAAGTCATTATCCAGCTGGCGGCCATCCTTGCAGTGGTGGCTAATTACCGCGAGAAATTCACCCTCGGGCATATCGAGTTATGGAAAAAGGTGGTGCTGGCCTTTATCCCCGTCGGCATTGTCGGTCTGTTGCTGCACAAGCAGATCAAAGCCATGTTCACCGTTGAAACGGTTGCCGTCATGTTCATTGTCGGCGGCATTGTTTTCCTGCTGGTGGAATATCTGCATCGCGGAAAGGAATATAGGGTGAAGCGCGTTGAGGACATGAGCTACAGGCAGGCCATGTGGATTGGTGTCGCGCAGGTTTTTGCCCTGATTCCCGGCACCAGCCGGGCGGGTGCTTCCATCATCGGCGCCTTGCTGGTTGGCCTTGATCGCAAATCCAGTGCTGAATTCTCCTTCCTGCTCGCTTTGCCCGTCATGCTGGCGGCCAGCGGATTTGATTTGCTTAAGCATTATCACGATTTTTCCGGTGCTCAGTTGATGCCGCTGCTGGCCGGCTTTGTCGTCGCCTTTGTTTCTGCCTGGCTGGTTATGCGTCTGTTTATCAGCTTTTTACAGCGCTTCACCTTCGTCGCCTTCGGTGTGTACCGCATCCTGTTCGGCGCTTTGCTGCTGTGGGTGGCTGTCTGATGTTGCACTGGCCGCAGATTGATCCGGTAGCCATCCAGCTAGGTCCCTTGGCCATCCATTGGTATGGACTGATGTACGTGCTTGGTTTTCTAGCCATCTATCAGCTAGCCAAACTACAGATGCTGACGCGTGGCGAGTGGGGTACATCTGTATCTCCGGAACACTTTGAGGGCTTGTTCAGCTGGTTGATTCTCGGCGTGGTGCTGGGTGGGCGTCTGGCCTATGTTATCTTCTATAACGGCTCCTACTATCTTGAGCATCCGCTTGAGGTTCTGTATGTCTGGCAGGGCGGTATGTCATTTCACGGTGGTATGCTGGGGCCGGTGCTGGCCGGCTGGTTTTATTGTCGCAGGCATAAGCTTCCCTTCCTTCTGCTTGCCGACCGTATCTTCACCGTAGCGCCACTTGGTCTGGCGCTCGGGCGTCTGGGTAATTTCATCAACGGTGAGCTGTGGGGACGGGTGACGGATATGCCATGGGGCATGATATTCCCCTATGCCGGGCCAGACCCGCGACACCCCAGCCAGCTCTACGAACTCAGCCTTGAAGGCGTGGCGCTTTTTGCCCTGTTGTGGAGCACGCGTCGCTTCGATTGGCCTGCGGGTACGCGTGTGGCGTTGTTCCTGGTGGGTTATGCGTTGGCGCGCATCTTCTGCGAACAGTTCCGCCAGCCCGATGTGCAGCTCGGATTTCTGTTTGGGCCGGTAACCATGGGCATGCTGTTATCCTCGCTGATGTTGGTGGTCGGCGGCGTCTGGCTAGTGGTGTTGTTTAAGGGTCCAGGGAAGGGGTAAGGGGAAAGCAAGGATTTACCACGAAGGACACGAAGCAGAAGATCCGGACTCTGCGCCGACACGACTGCAAAGGGGACCGGAAGTCAAAACCAAATCGAGAAGAAAAACCATCCATGTTGCATTGGCTTCGTGAACTTTGTGGTGAAATTTTGCCTGTTATATTTCGTCTGAATTATTTTCAGAAAAGAAGGGCTGCGGCGAAGGCCAGCAGGATCAAGAGGATCGGCAGGGTAAGATTTATCGGTCGGAAGCAGCGAAGGTGCATCGTGTGGTACATGGCATCCTCCATGTTTTCTTTATAGTCTGAACACGTTGTTTTATCTACAAAACTCGAGCAAGAATCGCGCCGGTTTTGCAAGACCACAGCACCCGGGGGGGACTTTTCCGCTGTGAGGACAGGCTTCTTCTGCTAGAGTAAGAAAAAATCATTTCGAGGAGGTTGTCATGAAACGATGCCTTGTTGGCATAACCCTGTTGCTGGTGCTTGGCGCATGTCAGGGAAACGAACCCGAAAAGACCACTCCGCCGGCCAGTGAACCGGTGGCCTCCGCCCAGCAAGCGGCAAGCGCTGCGGCCGAAAAGGTCGCCGACGCAGTGAGTGAATCGGCGGCGAAGGCCAAGAGCATAGCCGAGGCCGAGGCGGCGAAGGCTAGGAGTGCGGCTGAGGCAGCAGCGGCGAAGGCCAGGAGTGCGGCCGAGGCAGCAGCGGCGAAGGCCAGGAGTGCGGCCGAGGCAGCAGCGGCGCAGGCCAGGAGTATGGCTGATGCGGCAGAGGCGAAGGCCTCGAGTATGGCCGACAGTCTTACCGTGGCCAAGACAGAAACGAAGGCAGCTGCCGTGCCAGCCAAGCCTCAGGCGGCAGCCCCTGTGGCGACAAAGGCGGTCGCCTCTGCTGCGGCCGGGGATGCGGCAAGCGGCAAGAAATTGGCCCGAAAATGCGCTGTCTGTCATAGTTTTGATGCGAAAAACAAGATGGGGCCTGGACTTGCCGGCATCTTTGGTCGCGAGGCAGGTTCCGCTGCCGGATTCAGCTACAAGTTCACCGATTTCATTAAGCCGGGCAAGGCATGGAGCTGGGATGAGGCGCATCTGGCAGCATGGGTGTGTGATTCGACTCAGGGTGTGAAAAGCTTCACAGGGGATGCCTCAGCCAAAACGAAAATGGGAGTGCAGCGTATCTGTGATCCTGCAGCTCAGGCTGATCTCATTGCCTATCTGAAAACGCTGTAGACTTGTTGATTGGGGGCTGTCGGATGGCTTGCCGGCAAGCTCCTGTAGCTAAGTTGTTGGGCTGTTTGTAGGTCTTTACTTCGTCTGTTTATTGGCTGGCAATCGGTTGGGATGCGGGCTGTGGGCTGGACAGGATTGCACCGGTTGTCGCACCGATGACCGCACCGATGACTGCTCCCTGCACGGGTTTGTTGCTCGCTGCGCCGATGACTGCACCGGTTGTGGCTCCCTGAATGCCGCCCATGGTTGTCGCCTGTTGTTGCTGAACGGTTGAGCAGGAGGCGAGTAGAAGGAAGCAGGAAAGAAACAGCACAGCGCTGCCAGGCAGCATGTTTTCGACGGGTGTGCAGTGTAGTTTCATGCGCAGGAAACTAGCTGCAATATCCTATGCCGACAAATCCAATTTTTACCCTGACAGGTGCATGGCAGGGAAATGCGACATAGGATGAGCTATGCCTTTCGAGCTTATTGTTGTCGATCTGGATAATACCCTTTACGCCGCTGATTGCGGGGTATTTGCGCACATGGACGAACGCATGACAGCCTTTGTGTCGCGTGAACTGGGTGTGGACGAGGCCCGGGCCAACGAACTGCGCATTGATTACTGGCGTCGCTACGGCACGACGCTGCGCGGCCTGATACTGCATCACGGTACGGAGCCGGAGGGCTTCCTGCATGAGGTGCACGATATTGCCGTGCATGAGATGCTGCAGCCGGACGCATCACTCGATGAAGCACTATCCGCACTGACCGGGCGCAAGGTTATTCATACCAACGGCACGCGCGAGCATGCCGGACGGGTGCTTGCTGCCCTCGGCATTGAGCGGCATTTTTCAACTATCTACGACATCCGATTCAATGCCTACATGCCGAAGCCATGCAGCACCACACTTGGGTTCCTGCTTGAGGCCGAGGGCGTGTCCGCGGCGAAGGCCCTTGTCATCGATGACATGGAGGACAATCTCGCAGCGGCGCGCGACATAGGGGCGCGAACGGCGCTGGTTTCGGCAAAAGAACCTCGCGAGCCTTGGGATTTTCATGCTGCAAGCTTCCCTGAACTTTGTCGCCAGATTCTACAAGCGGAGGTGCGGTAGAAATGTTTCTCCTTGAGGAAAGGAGCTAAAACGCCTGCGAGGTACCGAAATAGAAGCGCCAGTTACTGGTGGCCAAGCCGTAAGAGGCATCGGTGCGAAAGGTACCGTTGACCAGCCAGCGTAGAGTGAGCCGGGCGCCAGCTCCGACCCCGACGATGACACTCTTATCAAGAGCACGCCTGCCGAGATTCCATATCTGCCCGACATCGGTAAAGCCGACCAATTGAAAATTGCTACCCGGCTTGATCGGTATGCGCCCTTCAAGGTTGCTGTACACGTAATAGGTGCCCTGCAGTTCGCCGGGCAGGTAGCCGCGCAGGCCACGGCCGTCGCCGATATCGAACAGGCCGTCCTGCGCCACACTGCCGGTTGCACCGCCGCCACTGATGCGGAAATCGAAGGTGCTGCCGGTGTCCAGAATGGGGATATGACTGGAGAACGACGATGTTTGGCGGTACACATTGAGATTGGAGCCGAGGCCGCGGTGCGCGATATCCCATGTATAGTTGAAGCTGGTGCCTGTCAGCCAGGTGATGTTGTCGTCGATTAATTGGTAGGTGACGCCTGCTTGTATGGCATTGCGGTGTTTGGCAATGACCGTAGTCGAGGGTGGCCCGGACATAAGTGTGAAACTGGACAGACTGCTGGAAAAGCCAAGAAGGCTGCCCCAGCCTTCTCCGGGCACAGGGCCGTGCGCCATGCTGAGTTGCGTGGCCCAACTGACATTTTGTTCCCTGTATTGGCTATACAGTTGGCCATTCTGGAAGGTGTCGAAAACCCGCTGGCCGGTATTGCCGGAAAAGCTCAGGCTGAGCGGTCCGTCATTGATCCGCCGCCACAGGTAGCTGCCGGAAAAGCTCGTGCCCTTGACCCCGGTAAAGTTCTTGCCGGTTTCTTCACGCGTGGCCAGGCGCACATTGTGATTCAGGCCCCACATATTGTGCTCGGTAGCGGCGATACCGGCGCTGGTTTTGCCTATGTCGGAGCGCGATGCCTCGGGAAGCACGAACAGTGACCAGCGGTCGCGTACCCAGATATGTACCAAGCCGTCCCTGTCTGGTGGGGTGATGATAGCCTCGGCAAACAGGCCTGTGTTACGCAGGCGGCGCTCACCGGTCGCCTTATCGCTTTCCTGCCAAGTATCGCCGACGCTGAAGGGTAGTTCGCGCAGTACAGTTCGCGGCTGGGTTTTTTTCAGGCCACTGATTTCAATGTTTTGAATGGCGCGAGGCAGAATCGGAGCATTGTCCTCAGTACCGTAATAGGTGTAGTTGTCAGCGGCCAACAAGGGCTGCGGGCCTGTGAGTTGAAGGCAGATAATGGCAATAATCAGCAGACCGATACGCACCGATAACCCCTTGCTTGTCTATTCTTGAGCTGACTATAGCGCGGTCGATGGGGGGATGCATCTTCTAGTCATGCCGGCTACCATCGCCGCGGCGGAGTGGTTCGGATGGTCGCGGTGTTTGCATTTATGCAGGCATCGAGGAAAGTCCGGGCTGCACTGGGCAGGATGCCGGATAACGTCCGGCGGGGGCGACCTCGGGAAAGTGCCACAGAGAGTAGACCGCCCTGCATTGATGCAGGGTAAGGGTGAAAGGGTGCGGTAAGAGCGCACCGCTTTGTCCGGTAACGGACGAGGGCATGGTAAACCCCATCCGCAGCAAGGCCAAATAGGGAAGCAATAGGCGTGGCCCGCGCTGCTTCCGGGTAGGCTGCTAGAGTGTGTCGGCAACGGCACACCCAGATGAATGATCATCGAAGGCTTCGGCTGGAACAGAACCCGGCTTACAGGACCGCTCCGCTATTTTTGTCTTGTTGTGCTGTCGTAGCTAAGATGCGGTATACGGAGGTGCATATGAGCATCGAATTGGCCGGGGCTGCCAAGGCCCGTGAGCTGCGTGCGTATTTCTCGCGGCATGGGCGAATTTATATTGTGGTGAACACAACCGGCGACGATATTCTGGTGCCGGAGTATCTGCGCGGCGATCCAGCGCTCAGGTTGGTGCTTAATGTGCGCATGCCGCAGCACATTCGTATCACCGATGATTCCCTTGAATCAGATCTCACCTTTTCCGGCAGCCCATTCCATTGTGTTATTCCCATGCAGGCTATCTGGGCGGCGTATATGCCTGAGCAGCAATTGGAGAATGGCATTCTGTGGGAGGATGATGTGCCAGAAACAATTCGTGCAGTGGTTAAAGCGGTGCGCAGTATGCGCGACGATACCGACCAGGATGAGGATGGCGATGCCATTTCTTCTATTCCCTCTCCAGCCATGAGTCAGGAGCACACCGTTTCCGCTATCGTGGATGCCGATGTCCCATCCCCCGCCGGTCGACGCGTGGGTCATCTGAGGATAGTCAAATAGCCACTGTCGCAAGATTTTCCCCGGTTGTTTGCGTCGGGTTGGCATTATTGCTTCAGCTTGTTGTGCCTCTTTCTGTTTGCGCGCAGGAAGGTGATGCCCGATTTACGGTTGAGCTGATTGAAGATGCATCCTTACAGGGAACGCCCGATACCGGTCTGCTTCTCAAGGAGGCATTGCCAATCCTTTGGGATCGCATTGTCCCTGTGGCACAGCGTCGTCTTGCCGATACCCTCGGTAGCGACAGCAGTATGGTGGCGAGAATTGTCCCAGGTCGCGAAGTTACAGTGATCGAGTTTCAGGGAGAAAGGGTTTTTGCAGCACTGCGTGAGGCGAACATTGCAGCTATCGTCACTCCTCCGCGTTTTCACCTGCTGCTAAGTGTGCGCAATGCTGCAGGACAGGAAATGCGGCAGACGACCCAGTTGCTTGAGGAAGATTCTTCACGATTAGCCCCGGCACATGGTATCGAACTAAGCGATGATGGCGCGGGCCTTGTTGTGGCGTGGCGCTGGCTGGATTCCCAGCGTGTCGAATTGTCGGTGCGCGGCCAGTCCAGATTGGCTGAGTTTGTTGAAACGCGCGAGATTACCGATGCAGACTCCCTGCCTGTTCTGCAAGACTGGCTTGATGAGGTGTTGCTCAAGGCGCGCGATGCCTATGCCTACGATGCGCTGGCTCTTTCCAGTACTCAGGGGGCTGAAGGTGGTGTGAGTGAATTCACTATCGAACTGATTGTGCAGCGCTCAGGCAACTTACTGGAGCAGGTGGCCCTGGAGGAATCGCTGGGCCACGATCCGCGCGTGCGAAGCCTTACACCTATCCGTTTGGGTCACGATATGCAGCGTTACAGGGTGCAGCTCGAAGGTGGTGATACGAGTTGGCTGGGGGAGTGGTTTGCCCGCCGTGGTTACCGGATGGACCGGCTTGCCGATGGCAGTTGGGTGATACAGTAAATGGTGGCACTTTGATGCGACATTGCTGATGGGACAGGTTATCAACATTCCCAATCTGCTGACGCTGGGGCGCATTCTGCTGACCCCGGTGATCGTTTATTTTATCCTGATGGATCAGCCCTTGCAGGCGCTGATCTTTATGGCCGTTGCCGGATTTACCGACATGCTCGACGGGGCCATTGCCAAGCACTTCAATATGCGCACCACAGTGGGCGCATATCTCGATCCGCTGGCTGATAAGTTGATGCTGGTCAGCACCATGGTTTGTCTGTTTTATGTCGATGAGGTGCCGCTGTTTGTGTTTCTTGCCGTGATTTTCCGTGATGCGATCATTATTGGCGGCGCAGCCCTCTATGAACTGGTGACGCGAAGCCTGCGCATGGAGCCGACTTTTCTTTCCAAGAGCACCACGGTTGCGCAGATTTTCTACGTGCTGCTGGCCCTGTTGCATATGGCTTACGGCTTTCCAGAAACGCTGATGCTCATTGCCGTGTGGGTTACCTTTGGCCTTACGGTGGCTTCCGGTGTGCAATATATGGTGTTGTGGACCTTGAAGGCCGTGCATGCGGAGAAGGGGGGATGATGCTGGCAAATCGTTCATGGCAATGGTGGCTGACGGTTGGGCTTTTCCTGCTCGCCGTGGCAGGTATTCTGTGGCTTCTTTCCGGTGTGGCAGGCCCTCTGCTTGTCGCTTGGCTGATGGCCTACCTGCTGGTGCCATTGGTTGCCTGGCTGCATGCCCATGGTATATCACGCAATATCGCCACGCCGCTGGTCTTTGTGTTTGGTCTGAGTGTGGCAGTACTGAGTATGGTGTTGCTCTTGCCACCGCTTGTGACGCAAGCCATCCATGTGGTGCAGGGGCTTCCTGATATTGTCTTGCGCCTGAAGGATCAATGGGCGCCTTGGGTGCTAGCCAATCTCGGCGTGGATATCGGTGGTGATCTGGAGCGCTGGAGTCAGTGGCTGAACGAACAGGTCAGGGAGCTTGGGCTGGAAAAATTATCGCCATGGGCGCATTGGGGATTGTCCGCGGTGACGAATATGCTGGGAACGATTCTCGGTTTGTTCAAGGTGATTCTGGTGCCGCTGTTCGCTTTCTACCTGCTCTACGACTGGGAGAAAATCGGCAATCTGGTCAAGGATCGTCTGCCGCATGGTAGCCGAGATCTGATTCTGCGCCTGACTGGGGAAATTGATACCATGATCAGTGCCTTTCTGCGCGGTCAGTTTTCTATTTGTCTGATCCTTGCCGTGCTTTACAGCATTGGCTTGTATCTGGCCGGTATTCCCTTTGCGCTGGCTATCGGCCTGATTTCCGGTCTGTTGGCCTTTATTCCGTATGTCGGCCTGATCGGTGGTTTTGGTGCGGCAAGCCTGATGTCCTTGTGGACCTTTGGCGGGGATCAGCATCTGTTCGGCGTTTTGGTGGTATTTACTGTAGTGCATCTGCTGGAAGCCTTTTATCTGGCGCCCAAGGTGCTGGGTGACAGATTGGGTCTGCACCCGCTGGTTATTTTGCTTGCCCTGACCATTGCTGCCGAGCGTTTCGGATTCGCAGGCCTGTTGATTGCTGTGCCGGTGACTGCCGCTGCCACCGTGCTGTTGCGCGAGATCGATCGGCGCTATCGGGATAGCCAGCAGTCAGACGCGGTCTGATGCGCCAGCAACTGCTCGATATTGATTTGCCACCGAGCTATGCCTATGCCGAATGGGTTCGGCATGGCGGGGTGGAGTTGGCCCAAAACAGGCTGGCTCTTTGGCTGGTTCATGGTGGTCGCTTGTGGCTGAACTCGGAGGCACCGGCGGGCAAGACGCATCTGGCACACCTGTTGATTGAGGAGCACCCTCATCTGGGTTTTGTGTCTGTGCATCCCGATGCAGCACAGGCGTCAACACGGCAGGTGGCCAGCTGGCTGGCTGAATTGGGTAATGCTGCATGGTGGTTGTTCGACGTGCCGAACGGGGAGCTTCCCCGCGCCACGGCCATTGCATTGTTTCATCTGCTGGAGCGCAGTCGCGAGGCACAGCGCCCTCTGGCTCTGCTGTGGCGCAATGCTGATTTTTCTCAGACACCGCCCGAGCTGGTAAGCAGATTGGCTACGCTGGAACGGGTGGATATGCATCCTCCGAAAAACGATGCGGAACTGACGGCGGTGTTGCAGACCGTAGCTGTCTCCCGTCAGTGGCAGATTGATGATGCGGTGATTCGCTTGATGCTTACCCATCTGCCACGTGATCTGGATACCTTGCTGACTGCGATGGGTCAGATGGAAAAGGCATCGTTATCGGAGCGCAAGCGTCTGACGGCGCGTTGGGCGAGTCGCCAGATTCGCGATATTGGCGATGATATGGCCGCTTCCCGACAGTCGTCGTTATTTTCCGGAGACTGATTCTTCGAACCGCTGAGGTTCTTTTTCCTTTGGTGATTGTTTCCCTTCTTTCTTGCGTGGCCAAGAAAGAAGCAAAGAAGGCCACCCACGGGTAGCTGTGAATTCCCGGCCCGGGTACTCGCCCGGTGGGCGCAAACCGCGAATGAACCCCACTTTTTTTGCGCTTGTCCGCCGGGCAAGTACCCGATCCGGCACAGCTACAAGCGGGACCCAAGGTTAAAACCAAAACAAAGTCAGAACCAAATAGAAAAAGCGGCCTCCGGAGAGGCCGCTTTCGTTTTTGTGCCCGGGCAGGGCTCTTACATCATGCCGCCCATCGGCTTGTAACACTATAAATTTAAAAGCTTTATAATCTAACTATATTTATTTGCACCGATACTTGAACCGATAGGGTATGCGCTTAACTTTTGATAAGTTGTTTGTGACTGTATCAAACTGGCCACTTCCTGCCGTTGTTCAACCTCGTGCTTCGCCAGAACTGATATATTCACTGCTGTCGATGTTAGCAGCCTTGTAGTTGTTTTTAATCGTTTGACCTATGGGGAGCATGTTGTTCCAATTAGTATCACAGGGGTTAAACATGAAAAAAGCATTTAAGTGGCTGTTGATAATCTTGGGGGTAGCCACCCTTCTTCTCGCGGGCTACCTAGCTTATGAACGCTATACCGTTCAACAAACAATAGAACGGACTGACGCTTTTCTTGGTGAGTTTAAGACCTCTTGGTATATGTCGCCTGAAACGAAAGATGCTATGACAGATAAAGTGTCCTTTTCCACTACAGGGGTTTCTGAATTTTGGGGTACTTTGGATGTTGGCTGCTATGACAAAAAACTAGCGGTAGTAATCGGCATTAAGGGTTTCTACTCGACCCAAGATAATATGAAGATTATGTACAGGGTTGATCAAAACCCACCAGTTAATTCCACTGCAACACCAGCGTTATCTGGGCAGGCATTCTGGCCCGATGACGCAAAGACAATGATAGATGCCCTGCTATCTGGTGAGAAGGTCACAGTAAGGGCCTTTGGGAGTAATGGTCGTAGCTTCGATGGCCACTTCGACTTACCTGAAGGTAAGCAATACATATTACAGGTGAGGAAATATTGTGGCCAAGCTCAATAAACCGACTATTTACTAAGCGTGATGAGTGACTAGTTCTGGCCGCACACCTTGCCGGTCACTCCAGCTTGATTCGATTATCTTCATCTTCTTCATCCCTTTGCGGTTTGATCTTTGGTGGAGGTGCAATCCACGCTCTTAGATGTTGTCCCGCATTTTCATAAAAGTCCGGCAATATTTTTTCGGCTTCTTCGACAAAGACTTTGGGAGCTGCAAAACGGCCAGCAAGTTCATAAACGCGCATAACCTCAAAAGCGTTCGGTAAGGCTTTCGCTGATGGAGGGGTTACTACAACTTTCTCTTCTCTAAGGTCGGTTAAACAATAGACATCGTCAGCTGATCGATTAGGCCAGATGATTTTAATTTGCATGGCTGTGTCAGCGCATTTGCTGAGTTGGCGTACCAACCATGCGACTCTAGACTTTACTTGCTGCTTATCTTTTGGAGCATCTAACCGCATAGATGCAACTAGCGTTCTCCCCTTAATATCTGCCACGAGTTTTATTCGCCCTGCTGTGTTTGGGACAACGAATTGGCTTTCCAGTTCATTACGATCAACCAATGATGTTACGCCAGCCTGCATGTAATTTTGCGCTGACTCTTTATGGTTTCTACTCATATAAACTGCAACGGGATTGCTAGTGGCTACACTCATTTCTAAAGCGAGATACTTAACAAGCTGATGCCAAGTACTTACGGTCGATTCAACCTCTGGGGCGTGTTTCTTTAGAGGGGTAGTTAAAACCGCTTGGCAAACATCTTTCCATTCCGGCCCCATCCTAGTGAATGACAAGACTCCCGAATTAGGGTGACGAAGAAAGCGAAGTAATTCTTCAAGAATAAATGCCTGATCAGGATCAGATATGCTTTTGTTCGATGCCAGCAGAAGGGCGTTGGCCACGATGCTTGTCCATGACCAATGGTAGAGAGAAACAGTTTTTATCTTTCTCTTATCTACTTGAATAGGGTGGTGAGTTGGTAAGCTGGCAAATTGATTTGAGACGGTTATCAGCGCATTAACTTTGAATGTCCTTGCTATATCTAAGTACGTCTCTATTTGCTCTTTATTTAATGGGGCGTTCCCGATTTTTGCTTCTACCAGTGCCATCCAGAAGGTCTTTCCATATTCAACAACAATCAATCCATCCGGGCGGTCTTTTGTTGTTTGTATCTTTTCTTTAAATACTACTTCGGTATAGCAATGGATTTTTGATCGCGAGTTTATTGGGGCACCAATTTCTTTTAGTAACTCTTTCCCAAACTCATCAACAGCAGATATTGCTGAAAGAAAAACAGATGCCACATTTCTTTCTTTATTACTTTCTTTCCCAACAGGAATTAATCGAGCCTTTTCACCACTTACTAGGAAATCTGGAAGCCCCTCTTCAAACATCTACCCCTCCCTTCCTCTTTGCAGGATGCAGTCAGTCTAGCACAGCACAAAACAATTATTACTGATTCAATACAAGTGAACCTATATTGTGGCCCATCCCATAAACAGTAGGCACAGCTTAAAGCTGAATGACCAATTCTGGCGGTTTGAGACAGTCGCCAGCAAGAGCATGCCAATAATTTCTCCATTATTTATACTGGGGAGGCAATAGATTCTTTTATTTGCCTGATTATCTGAGCAGCCTCTTTGCGCTGCTCAATGGCCTGTTTCGTCCACTGGCCTGTTGTGATTGGCCTGCCAGTAGAAAGCCCACCATGCAGCCTACAGCGACCATTTGCCATAGCTGAACCCTTGCAGGGTTGCTCTGTTGTTCGCGTTTTTGCGCCACAATATCGGATATTCTCAAACGGCTTATAGGGTTTACTCTTTTTCGCCATTTGACCGCCCCGCATCGCCCCCCGCCACGATGGCCTGACCACCATCATTCACTTGAACATGCTGTACCGTCATCACCTGCTTGCCGCCTGTTCGCATCTTCTGCAATGTCAGCATGGCTTGCTGAAAGGTTTGCATCAAACGATTGGCTGAATTGAGTTTGCGCGACTGAATAACACTGGCTGTATTTGCATCAAGTCGATACCTGGCATCTATCTGTTCAGCCTCCCTCATCAGATTGAACGCCACCTTGTGACAAGCGGCCATCTGGTGAGCAAGCATCCTCTCGGGCGTGTCTTTGGCCTTAATGCTGTTCGCTGTATCAATCCCGATACTTAAACAGTCCACACCTCCAGAAAGCTCCATTCTCTGGATAGATGACTCTACCGCTGCCATATCAGGGCTTTCGGTCAGTGGGTACATGCTTTGCTTGCTGGAGTGCGCTTTAACCTCTCCAGATTCAAGCTCCAGCGAATCAGAATCAACAGCCATTAAATTATCAGCTTCTTTCACAAGGCAGTTAGCCATAATCATTTCATGTGGCCTTGCATCTCCAGATGCGGAAATGCGCTCTGCCTTTGCCATCTTACCACATGCCTTTTCTGTGTTTGATATTGCTGCCTGCTTTGTATCTTCAGTTATCATTTTTCAACCTCAATCTACTGGTGCTGTAATCTTTAGACTGTTCCGGTCGGTAGCCCTTACCTCTAACTTTTGCCAAATAGCTCAGGCGATAAACTGCATCATGAAACACTTCGTCGCTGTTAATGAAATAGGCTGGTTTTTCAACAAACGGTTTGTGGTGGTTCCAAGGGTCTTTTACTTCCCATTTGTCTCTGATTTCTTTCAATAGCCTTTTGGGGTGCCTGATTTTGTCACCATCAATGAATATGGCTAAATGGTAGTGCTGAGACTTGGCTTTTTCTTGCTCTCTAGCCCACACAAAGCCTATAGAGTGCGTTTGATAGTGCCTTGTGACCCATTGTATGATTTGTTTCCTAAACAGGCTTATTTCTTCATTCCCTTGGCTGAAATTTCCACTGTGCAAATCAAACCGAACCACTAGCAATCGGTTGTGTATCTCTCTAGCTATTTTCATCTGCTCAATTATTTTGAACATGATCTCTTTATAGATGCCTGATTTCTTTGAGTTGACCTTATAATGCACGCCTTCATGCTCAAAACTTTCACAGGCCAATTTTGTCTTTCTATTTCTCGTGCTGTTTTTCCTATTAAGTGAGCTATCTCCTAGATTAGATATTAGTAATAACCGTCTCGTTCGGACGGTTTTACTGTTGCCGATTTCTAATGATTCCAAGGCTTGATTGCCCATTAGCTGAGACGAAACCGCTGAGACGAAACCGCTTTTATATATTGAGACAATTCCGCTGCATGAAGATAGATGTTCATGCTCTCACCATGCTGGCAGTAAGCACCTGTACCGCATCCCAGAACATAGAATACAAACACATGCCATCAGGAACGGCCTTCAGTGCGTTTAGAAGCATGTCTTGTGCCTCTGCTATGCCTACAGCTTCTAAGTGTTTTATGATCGCTTCTATGCCCAAACCTTGCTGAATCATGGAAATGGTGAACGCTCCATATTCAGATAAGTGGATAGATGCCGGTAAGCGATATGCAAAACTTGAATCAATCAGGCACACTCCAAAAAGGTGAGCCCTTGCCTTCTCTTTAATGGTGATATTCATTCAGCATCACCATCATGGGTATAAACAGCTATACGGTGCATCACGCCAGCCTGATCGGCTTGTCTGATCCAATTAGTAACGATGTTGTGACCCATTGAGCGCAATTCTTTAATTCGCATTGCAGGATGCATGATGCTGTTGTTACGAGCATCCAGCGTGCTCATGCACCTATTGTTGGCGATAAGCTCCAGGATCATGTTGCGCTGTGTTTCACTTGATGGATTGTTATTAAGTGTGTTCATGATGCCCCCAATCCTTCGGTGGCATGGGCGGCGTTATCTTCACCAAATCTTGCCAAAGCTTGATCAACTGCTTCAACATCAAACAGGCTTGTTCTTTTGGTTGGTCGTAGTGGTTGTGGAATAATTCCAGCAGCAGTCCACCGCCAGATTGTTGAGACACTTACATTTTTTTCATCTGCAAGGGCTTGTGCTCTTTGGTAGTTCTTCATTTTCTTGCCTCCTACAGCTCTTTATTGAGCTGATTTGGCACAACTATCCAAAGCAAATTTCGTCGCAGTATGTGAGAGGGAAAAGTTTATTGTTTTAGTTTTGTTATTCGATTACTAAGTGCTTTCAAACCTATAGAAGGCGCATCCTTTAATGTGTCATCTATCCCCACGAATGTGATAGACAGTTTATTATCAATTAGCTCTATAGAATCTATACAACCAAAAGATTCACCATCAAGACTATATAAAATTTTTCTTGTATTTGTTGTATTCAGGCACTTTATTTTATTTCGAATAATGCGGTTTAAGTCATCAGAGTATGATGGATTACTTCTCTCACCTTTAGCCTTTCTTGCAGAATTATTTGCTAATATTCCTTCATTGTCGTGGGTAATATCGATTTCCTTTAAAAGCATATAAAAGAATCTGCGCAACGTAGAATCATCGTTTTTTTTCAGCTCCCCTGAAATAATTTGAATATATCGGTTAATTATTTTTTTTTGTTCTTCTAGTTCGCTTGGTAAAGTTGAAGCGTAGTCGCTTTGCTTTGAAAGCCATTCCTCAAGGTTTTCAGGCAAGGTCATGTATTTGACTTTTTCTTGTATGTAATCGGCCCCATGTGCGGCGGCTTGTAATGCAGACTTAATTTCATCTTCTAATGTGGAGCTCATGCTTTTCTACCGATGGCAATAATCTCAGCACCATCACGCAATGCATCAAGGTAATCAGCCCATGCCTGCATCATTTTGGTGCGCTCTGCCAAGTGCATTGACCTGTTGTAAGCTCTTGATGTTGCGCTGCCTGTAAGATGGGCAAGCTGTGTTTCAATCACATCATGATGCCAATTTTGTTCATGCAGCAATGTTGACGCGGTGCTTCTAAAACCATGTCCACACATCACATCAGCACCATAGCCCATGACTCTCAATGCATTGGTGATAACGTTCTTACTCATGGGTAGTTCGCTGTTGCGGCTGGATGGGAACACATAGGGGCTATATCCGGTCATGATCTGCACTTCTTTGAGTTGCTGCATCACTTGCCGAGCCATCGGCACAAGATGATCACGGTCTTTCTTCATTTCAGAATCAGGCAGGCGGATCAATCCAGCGTCAAAGTCCACATACTCCCAGCGCATCAGCCTGATTTCTTTCGGTCTTAAAAAGATATAGGGAATAAGTCGCAATGATTGAACGGTGCTATATGCGCCATCCTTCCAGTTTTCAATATCGCGCAGTAGTGCTCCAAGCTGCTTGGGTTCCGTGATAGCAGCTCTGTGCTGAACTTTGGGTATAGGCTTAATCACATCTTTAAGGGGGAAGCATTGCGCAGGGTTAATCGTAGTGAACTTGCGAACCAAGGCGCGGCCAAAGATTCGATTAAGTACACTCAAAATCGGAGCTGCACAGGTTGGATGCCCTGCTTTTTCAATGCCAAGCATGATGTCTGCAATATGCCCATGATCTATTTCAGTAACGGGCAGCTTCCCAATTTGAGGGAACACATCTTTAACCAGCCACTTTTTCACCTTCTCGGCATGGTCGGCACTCCAAGATTCTTTGTTGTCCTGCCACCACTCCAATGCAAGCGGTTCAAATAGTCGCTTGTTTGCTTCTTCCTTTTTTGCTTTGGGGTCAATGCCAAGGGCGATTTCTTCACGAAGCTCTGCCGCAAGATTTCGCGCGTGTTCGAGGCTTACGGCTGGATAGGGGTGATCGCCAATTTTTATTTTATCCCGTTTGCCATTCAGCGTATAGCGAAGTTGCCATGTTTTGGTGTTGGATGGGTGAAGGATGAGAAACAAGCCGTCACCGTCTGAAATAGGTTCAGTTTTTTTACTTGCACCGCTATGGCGTAAATGCTTTATCTGTAAGTCTTTGAGCTTCATAATAAAACCACCTTTCCGAAAGGTTTCGGTGCAAATGGTTTTATAAATCGGTTCATTTCACATCATGGTTTTGATACTTGTACCGATAGTTGCACCACTTGCACCGCTATTTGATGCGTCATTATGCGACTAACTGACAGTGAATAGCAAGAAAAAAGCCTGCAAGCACTAGGCTTACAGGCTTTCTTGCTACCTTATGATATTAAGGGTTTTGGTTTACATCATGCCGCCCATGCCGCCCATGCCGCCCATGTCGCCGCCGCCACCTGCTGGCGCGTCCTTCTTCGGAAGTTCGGCCACCATGGCTTCGGTGGTGATCAACAGGCCAGCGATGGAAGCTGCATTCTGCAGTGCCGTACGCACGACCTTGGTCGGATCGATGACGCCCTGTTCGACAAGGTTGCCGTAGGTTTCGGTTGAAGCATTGTAACCGAAATCAGCATCCTTGCTGTTGGAGACTTCATTGACCACAACAGAAGCGTCATCACCACAGTTGACCACGATCTGACGCAGCGGGGCCTCTACTGCACGACGCACGGTAGCGATACCTACATCCTGGTCGTGATTGGCACCCTTCATGCCGTCCAGCGCCTTGCGGGCGCGGATCAGAGCGACACCGCCGCCTGCCACAACGCCTTCTTCAACAGCAGCGCGGGTGGCATGCAATGCATCGTCCACGCGGTCCTTCTTCTCTTTCATGGCCACTTCAGTCGCAGCGCCGACCTTGATCACAGCAACACCGCCGGCCAGCTTGGCCAGACGCTCCTGCAGCTTCTCCTTGTCGTAGTCCGAGGTGGTTCCCTCGATCTGCTTGCGGATCTGAGCCACACGGCCTTCGATATCAGCCTTGGCGCCAGCACCGTCCACGATGGTCGTGGTGTCCTTGGTGATCTTCACATTGGCAGCTGAGCCGAGGTCTTCAAGGGTTGCGTTCTCGAGCTTCAGACCCAATTCCTCGGAAATCACCTTGCCGCCGGTCAGGATGGCCATGTCTTCGAGCATGGCCTTGCGGCGGTCGCCGAAGCCCGGTGCCTTAACAGCAGCCACGTTGACCACACCGCGAACCTTGTTGACCACCAGCGTTGCCAGAGCCTCGCCTTCGATGTCTTCTGCGATGATGATCAGCGGTCTGCCTGAGCGAGCCACTGCCTCAAGAATCGGCAGCATGTCGCGCATGTTGGAGATCTTCTTCTCATGCAACAGGATGTACGGGCTCTCGATGTTGGCTTCCATGCGCTCAGTATCAGTCACGAAGTACGGGGAGAGGTAACCACGGTCGATCTGCATGCCTTCCACGACATCCAGTTCCGTTTCTAGGCCCTTGGCCTCTTCCACGGTGATTACGCCTTCTTTGCCAACCTTCTCCATGGCATCAGCGATGATCTTACCGATTTCCTCGTCGCCGTTGGCCGAAATGGTGCCCACCTGAGCAATTTCTGCCTGATTCTTGACCGGCTTGGAAAGCCTGCCCAACTCGGCAACAACTGCTTCCACGGCCTTGTCGATACCACGTTTGATGTCCATCGGGTTCATGCCGGCGGCAACGGATTTAATACCTTCCTTGGCAATGGCCTGCGCCAGCACTGTGGCGGTTGTGGTACCGTCACCGGCGATGTCGGCGGTCTTGGAAGCAACTTCCTTGACCATCTGTGCGCCCATGTTCTCGAACTTGTTTTCCAGCTCGATTTCCTTGGCAACGGATACGCCGTCCTTGGTTACGCTTGGTGCGCCCCATGCTTTATCGATGACCACATTGCGACCTTTCGGGCCCAGTGTGACCTTCACTGCGTCAGCCAGCTGATTGACGCCGTGCATCATCATCGAACGGGCATCTTCGCCAAAACGAATTTCTTTTGAAGCCATTCTTTAATCTCCTTTATCTGTGTTGGGTTCTGTACAGGATTCGGTTTGCTAAGAATTCGAGTTTTTAGGACTCGATCACGCCGAGAATGTCATCCTCGCGCATCATCAGGAATTCCTTGCCATCGAGCTTGATCTCGGTACCGGCATATTTGGAGAAGATGACCTTGTCGCCGGCCTTGACGTCCAGCGGGCGGATGTCGCCGTTCTCCAGAATTTTGCCCTTGCCTGCTGCAATGACTTCACCTTCGACCGGCTTTTCCTTGGCGGTATCCGGGATGATGATGCCTCCGGCGGACTTTTCTACTTCGTCCAGACGGCGGACAATGACACGATCATGTAAAGGACGGACCTTTGTTGACATCGTTGATGCTCCTTCGTTTCGTTAAAAGATGGGTGGCGCTGCCACCGTAGATATCTATATAGGAATCAGCATGCGCTGATTCAAGCCCCTCACAGAAAGTTTCTGGCACTCCCCGAGAAGGAGTGCCAATGATGGGAAGGGCGACCTCGCTGTCAACTGTCGGGTTGTAAAGGTGGTTTGCCGCGGTGGATAAAGCCGATAGGCTATTTCATCATGGAAATAAGTAACGTGTTCGATGCTATTCCGGCAAATCTTCCTGAGGAGATTACGCAAACCCTGCTTGATGCTGACGGCATCCGTATTGAGCGGATTGTTTCAACAGGGCAAGCCTCGCCGCTGGGGTTCTGGTACGACCAGCCGGAGCATGAGTGGGTGCTGTTACTGGCGGGTAGCGCTGGACTGGAGATCGCTGGGGAAGATGGGATACGCAGTTTCATGGCAGGCGATTTTCTGTTGCTTCCCGCGCATCAAAAGCATCGCGTTGCATGGACGGATGCTGAAACTGACACCGTCTGGCTGGCCATTTTCTTTCACTGAATAAGTTTGCAAGTCATTGCACAGCTGGTGGTTTAACGGGTCTCCGGGAAGTTCCGACTAGTTGTACCCTTGGGTTGTTTATTGAGCGGGCACACCTTGCGGGGCTTCTTTAAGGAAGGTCACGGTATCGCTATCCTGTAATAGTGCGCTCACTGTATCTCCCAGCGATTCGCTGACCAATTCGGATATTTTCTTTTTGCCGGCCCACAGTGTCAGGGTGTATTCGCCCGATGTGCCAATTGTTCTTTCTTTTACCATTACGCCATTGCTGCTCAGGGTGGCTATAAACCTGGCGGACAGCTTCGCCGTGTTGGTCACCATGCCTTTTTCGGCGGCGTAGCTCAGCGATTTGATGCTAATCAACATGGCGACGGGGGCATTGACCTGATATGGCTCAACCTTGAAACCGGCTGTTCGCAGGGATGAGGAGGCGTTTGCCATGACCGCTGCTACCACATCCGAGCCCAGAACGACATCGTCGCCCTGCAAATTCTTGCCGAGAATTTTTTCCTGTCTGACATCCTCGACCCAAAGGGCCACAGCATTACCGTTGCCCTGCAAGCCTTCTACGTTCACTTCGGGGATATTCAGATCCAGCTTCATATCTGCAGCAGAGGCAGGGGAGGCCGCAAAGATCAGGCCAATGGCCAGAGCCATCCATGTCAGTTTCATTATTTACTCCTGTGTGATCGAATCCGTCTAATCTGAAAATAGTATATCACCATCCGGCACAATACGCAGCGGCAGAATATCACTGCCGCCGGTAATGATGGGTGAGGCGTCGGCACGTACGCAGGCACCGGCGTAGCGGCCGTCCACCATGAAGGTGCTAATTTGCACATGACGCCCGCCAAGCTGTGGCAGTTCGAAGAATTCCTGATACATGAGTTCGCGGTTGTCGAACTGCCCGTCGGTGGCCTCGATGACCTCTTCGCTATGCCCCACTATGCTGATATTCGAGCCGCAGCGGCCAACAATCGGCTTGGCTACATAGCCGTTCTGCCGCAGGTCGGCAGTCAGGTTGAATTGTGCGTCGAGCAGGTTGGGGTGATCGGGGAAAATCTCCCACAGTACCGGCAGGATGGCCTTATTGCTTGGTACCAGCGTCCACAGTGGTTCGAATACCTTGACGTCTTTGCGCAGCAGCACATCGACAAGGCGCGGTTTCGCATGTCGGCGTGTGCCCTGGTAGGGTAGTTGCGGCTGTTCATCCTCGGTGCATTCGTCGCGCAGTTGATCCAGTGCTGTTTCCCAGGCCCATGTTTTCCATACCCAGCGGATGCGTTTGCCATCGCGGTCCACAACGCTGCCATCATCGCCCCAGAATAAATCGCTTAAGCCCCGGATCACCTTGCAGGGAATACCTGCCTCTTCGATGGCGGATTTCATGTACAGGGCGTGGTAGGTCTCTTCAGGATCGTTATCCAGCATGATGTGCAGCACATCATCAAGGCCGCTTTTTTTCCATGCGTGGACCAGCATTTCATGCAGATGGCTGCCCGGATTCCAGCCATCCTTACAGCGATGTAGTTCGGCCCAGCGTCCCTGAGCCTGTCCGCATTCCATATAGCAGGAAGCCGAATCGGCATTGTATTCATAAACCTTTACGCCGTACTCGGAAACGGAAAAATCCAGCCTGCCGGTGATCATATGGTTGCGCCGGTTGTTCCACGATTGGCGCAGTCGGGGCCAGAGCACGCGCGGGAAGCCGAAGCGCTCCAGAAGAGCATCGCTTTCCAGCACATGATCGGTGGCCTGCATGAACATGGCATGCATCTCATTGCTGGCATGACGAATTTCCTTGATGGCCGATTCGGACATGCGGCCATAGCTGAGCTTCTCATCCGGGTTGCGCGTCAGGGTGTAGCCGCCCATGAAAGTGACGAAAGCCTTCTCTTCGGGTTGCAGTTCTTCGGTTTGCATGGCAATCGTCGGCCGGCTCGCATCAACCTTACTCAGATGGAGATTGAGCAGTGCCGGATCGATATCAAAAAAGATATCGGCGTGTGTGTCATCATCGGTTTGGATCACCCAGCCGAGGATGGCGACATCGTCATAGGAACATTCGATGTGGTATCCGCCGTCATCAGCGATATGCGCCTTCAGTTCGCGCGAATAGTCCTGTCCCTCCGGCCAGATATGATGCCCGACATTCTGCTCCGCGATGCGGATGCGATCAGGAAATATCTCGGTAACGATGGCCACATGCCCGGTATCCTCGAATTCGCCACCCTCCTCCCAGATCAGCATACAGCCGGGTTCAGGGCGGCGTTTGGCGCCGTTCCTGAAGGAGTGCAGGGGCAGCATTGTATGGTCGTGCACCGAGCGCAGGCTGCGCAGATGGAAGATGTCGTAGGCCATCGGGACATTGTCGAAGGTGCAGCCCTTGTTGAGATACAACCAGCGGCGGGCAAACTCCACGCACTGCCATTTGTAGCCCATGAAAATCCCGTCGATATAGCTGCGGTATGCCTTGCGGTCGGGGAAGTCCTCATCGCTTGCCGAAGGGTAATGCGAGGAATAAACCGGCACATTGCCGGGCGCATAGCCGAGCAGGGTGTTGAATCTTGCGGGCTGCTGCACGCCGCTCTCCGAGGGTTTGGTCATTGAATGGCAAGTATATCCGCCGCAGGCATGAACGCTATGCCATGCACATTACGGGTTTCACTGCTCGCTCACCCATACTCCCACATCAAGGTTTACCCCAAGACGGCCAACAAAGGAGCCGGCGACGGGTGGCACCCATTCGGGTGATCTGGCCACTGCCACGGCAATGTGGTTGCTGCCGGCTAGAATGCCGCCGGTGGGATCGAAGCCTGTCCAGCCGGCGCCTGGCAGGTAGACCTCGGCCCATGCATGGGTGGAGCCGTAATTGAACGCGGAGGGTTCGGCGTGCAGGTAGCCACTGACAAAACGTGCGGCCAGTCCAAGCTTGCGGGTCGCCGCCATAAACAGGTTTGCGAAGTCGCGACAGGAGCCTGTGCCCCGGGATAAGGTTTCCTCCGGCCCTTGCACGCCGGATTCTTCACGCAGTTGGTAACTCAAGTTTTGATGGATGTGGCTGCAAAGCCGTTGCAACAGGGCAAAGGTCTCAATCTGTTCACCCGTCTGCCAGAGTCCAGCAAGCCAATCGGTCAGCAGGGGATTTTCCATTGGTTCGGGACAATGCATGTAGGGCGAGAGGACAAGCCAGTCATCAGGGGTATAGGCAAACGGATAGCTGGTTGCGTAATCGGCTACCAGAAAGTCGAAAGGGTTCTCGTTGTATTGCTGAATGATGACCTCGCTCTCAATCAATAGCTGACTGGCGGGTGCTTCAAAGGTGGCGATGGCCACCGAATTCCCTTCCACATCGCGATGCCAGCGCAAGGTGGCGTGGGGCGTGATCGTCAGGCTGGAGGATTCGATGCGCAGTTCATGGTTCTCGCGCGGACGCAGGCGCAGGGTGTGTGGCTCAAGCCAGACGGGTCCGGAGAAGTTGTAGTAGGTGCGATGCAGGATTTTATAGCGCTGCATGGTGCATCCTGAGATTTCTCCGCTGGGCTGTCATGATGATCGCAACGTAACACTTAACACTCGCAAAGGATATTCACCCCTGATGCATGTGCCTGGGGTGAATTGCTGTTTGAGGCGCAGTGATTAGGCTGGGCTCATGAGTGACAAAATCAGACATGTATTGGTTCTCGGCTGCGGCTATGTCGGCGAACGGCTGGCGGCTGCGTGTAATGCTAAAGGTATGCGGGTGAGTGGTACGACGCGTTCGCAGGAACGGGCGGCTGAACTTGCGGCAAAGGGTGTTGAGGCGGTTGTGGTTGCTACGCCTGCCGATTTGCCGGACTCGCTGCTGGCCGGTGTAGATGCCGTGGTTGATTCCATACCCTTAAGCCGAAGCGGGCAGAGTATGCATGCCCCGCAACTTGAATGGCTTCCCCTTATTGCCCCGAAAATGACGCGCATAAAATGGGCAGGCTATCTCTCCACTACCGGTGTCTATGGCGATGCGGATGGGGCATGGGTGGACGAATCGTGGCCGTGCAATCCAGGCAGCCCTCGCGGGATGGAACGACTGCGGGCCGAACAGGCTTGGCTGGATTCGGTGGCTTTTTCCGAGATATTCCGGCTTGCCGGCATCTACGGGGCGGGACGTAATATTCTTGATCGTCTGCGTGCCGGCGACTACAGGGCGGTGCAGTGGCAGCCGCCGCATTACTCCAATCGCATTCATGTGGACGATATCGTGAGCGCTCTCTTGGCGGCGATGAACAGGCCTCGTCCCGGGCGCATCGTCAATCTCGCCGACGATGATCCAGTGCCGCATGCAGATTATGTAACAGAATTGGCGCGCTTGATCGGCGCTCCATCGCCCGTGCTGCTGACGCCTGCGGAGGGCGAGGATCAGCTGTCGCCGATGGCGTTGGAATTTTTCCGCGACAACAAGCGGGTGAGCAACCGCCTGCTGCATGCGGAGTTATTGCCTGAACTTGCCTATCCGGGCTTTCGCGAAGGTTTGCCCGGTCTGTTGCTCAGCCCTGATGCCGGCCTGTAGTCTCAGGCTATGGATGCAGACGATTTTCAGGCCTTGGCAGAAGCTGCTTATGCCTCTTTGCCGACACATTTTGTTGATGCCATTGATAATGTGGTTGTGCTGACCGACGATTATCCTGATGCCGATGTGCAAATTGAGATGCGAACGAATTCACCGTTTGATCTGCTTGGTTTGTATCAGGGCTGGCCCCTGCCTGAGCGAGGGGGAAGTTATGGCGGTCATCCGCCAGACGTGATTCATTTGTATCGCGAGCCGATTCTGGCCTACTGTCGTGCACATGGAGAGGACGTGGCACACTGCATCCGTCATGTGCTGATTCATGAAATCGGCCATTATTTCGGATTCTCGGACAGGGAGATGGAGATGATTGAATGTGCCCAACCGTAATGCAACCGGACCCCCGGCAGGAAGCTGATGCCAGACAGGTGATGCTCGGGCTTGCCGCCCGGCTCGATGGGGTGTTAGCCGGCAAGCAGGAGGTCATTGAACAGGTGCTTATTGCCATGCTGTGTGGCGGGCATGTGCTTATTGAGGATATGCCGGGGATGGGTAAAACGACGCTTGCGAAGGCTCTTGCGGTCAGCCTGGATACCGACTTTGGCAGAGTGCAATTTACTGCAGACCTGATGCCAGCCGACATTGTCGGGGTGGAAATCTTTCACCCGGACGAGAAACGTTTTGTTTTCCATCCCGGAGCCGTGTTTCATCACATCCTGCTGGCCGATGAAATCAACCGAGCCACGCCCAGAGCGCAATCGGCGCTGCTTGAAGCGATGGAGGAGGGGCAGGTATCGGTCGAACGCGAGACACATCCGCTGCCCAAGCCTTTTCTCGTGCTGGCAACGCAAAATCCAATGGAACATCTGGGCACCTATCCCTTGCCCGAATCGCAGCTTGATCGTTTTTTCTGTCGCCTGCGCCTCGGCTACCCGGATCGCGATGCCGAGCGTCGCCTGCTCAAGGGCGAGGTGGGGCGCAGGCAGCTGGCAGGCCTCAAGCCAGTGGCCAGTGTGCGTGACTGGCTTGCGGCGCAGGACGCGGTGCAGGCCATGCCGGTATCAGATGTGTTGCTTGATTATGTGCTGGAGCTTCTTGCCTTGAGCCGTGACGGCAGCTGGCTGAGCCTTGGAGCTTCGCCGCGCGCCGGGGCCGATCTGGTAGCTGCTGCCAAGGCGCGCGCCTGGCTGCACAATCGCAGCTATGTCAGCGCTGCCGATGTGCAGGCCATGTGGCAACCCTGTCTCGGCCACCGGGTGCTTGCCGAAGGGGATACCCAGGCTGCGTTGGCGGGGATTCTCGAACAGGTGACGGTTCCCGCCTGAGACGATGGCCTACGATCCGGCCGACCTGCGACTGCCGCCCTGGCTGACTTCGGCACTGGATGCGATTGTTCGTCTGCGTATTCCGCTCGGCTCTGGCTGGCATCTGGGTGTAACGCGCCCCGGGGCGATCTTTGCTGCAACGATGGTCGGGGTAACTGCAGCGGCCGCGTATTCCGGCAACAACCTGCTTTATCTGTGCGCCGGCATGCTGCTGAGCATGGGTGTGCTGGCCTTGGTATCAGGTTTCTTGGTACTGCGATCCATTCCCGATGTATCCGCGTGCATGCCCGACGTTTCCATCTCCGGTTGCGTGCATGTCCTGCGTCGGGAGTTGCAGGTGCGCACCTGGTTTCCGGCCGATGTGCATGGTCGCTGGGAGAGTGAGGGGCATGCGGTGGACTTTCGTTTGCGCTGCTCAGACAAAACCTTTTTGCAGGGTCGCTTGCCTGTTCCCCGACGCGGTTTGATGCGTTTTACCAAGCTGTTTGTCAGCACCGAAGCGCCGCTTGGCTTGTGGCACCTGCAGCGACGGGTGGAGAATATGGAATGGACATGGGCTGCGGTTCCGGCATCGGCTGCGTTGCCTGTTAACCCTGAAACCAGTTTGCCTGATGGGGGTGAATGGCATGATTTGCGCAGCTATGTTCGCGGAGATGCGCCGAACCGTATCCATTGGCGCAAGTCTGTCGACCCATCGGCCTCAGGCTGGTTGGTGAAGCGCTTTTCCGGCCGGGAGGCGGCTGAAGCGGATAATCTTTTACGCGTCGATTTGCGTGTGTCTTCCGATCAGGCATTCGAGCACCTGCTTGCTCAAGTAGCTGGATGGATGCGCCTGCATCCTGCAGGGCAACTGGTGTTGGGACGAAATCGTTTCAAGCTGGCTGATGCTAAGGAGCGTTTGCAGGCCTGGCGAAGTCTGGCGGCAGCCACGCCCGGCAGTTCACCGGCAGCAGGCAGCGGTGGGGTATGGCTGGGTGTGGGGAACGGGCATGGCGACTGATGCTGTAAAGTTCGGCGGCAGTCTTGTTCAGGCGGAACGGCTGACCCTCGGTGTGCTGTTGTTTGGGGTGGCCGCTCTTGCGCTTTCTGATTTTGTCAGCCCCGCCTACTGGCTGGTCACGGCTATCGCCTGTGTACTGCGTCTTGCTATCGGGCCACGTTTCGCGCTTGGTGAAATGCAGGCAAGCCTGCTTGGTTGGGCTGGTTTTTTCTGGGTGATAGCCGAGCTTGTCATGGGCAGGTCGTGGATCGTCGCCCTGACGGATTTTTTGCTGATCTTGTCTCTGGCCGTCAGTATCGAGGCTGCGACACCGCGCAATCATCTGCACCGCCTGATTACCGGAACCTTTCTGATACTGGCTGCCTCAGTCTTAACCGATAGCGTGCTCTATGCCCTGCCACTGGCTGGCTTTCTGTTGCTTTTGTGGCGCGCCTGTCGACGCTTGTACGGCGTTGGGGGTGATGCGGGAGAGCTTCCCCTAGGTGATTGGCGGGCTGATTGGGGTGCTCTGCTGGTGATGCTCCTGGTATCGGCGATGCTGTTCGTGTTGGCACCACGTTTCGACACGCATAGTCGCCTGCAGAACATTCAGCCACGTTTGCAGATGAGTGGGTTCTCCGACGCTGTTTATTTGGGCGATTTCGCCCGCCTGCTTGATCCAACCGTGGTGATGCGTGTTGAAGTGCCCGACACAACGCCAGCTAAGGCCAAGGCGTTGTTACAGAACCGCTATTGGCGTGGCGTAGCATTGTCATCCTTCCTCAAGGGTAAGTGGAGCCAGTCGGGGGATATAATTTCCCGACGTGCCGCGCCGCATTCTTCCCTTGATCTGGGCGGAGGAACGACTGGGCGGAGGATTGTGCTCTACCGCGAGGCGGTGATGCATCCCTATCTGATGCTGCCGGACGGAGCAACCCGCTTGCCCGATCTTCCGGAGGCTGCCGGGCTGACGGTCAACGGCAGTGTAAAATTTATCAGCCCACCGTCCTCAAGGCTGCGCATGGAAATATTGTTGTCAGCAGCGGGATCTTTACCTGTGATGCGCCCACCTGTCAGCGCCGAGGGTCGCGCACCCGCATCGGAAGCAATTGCAGCATGGGCCAGGCGCGTCACTGCAGGGGCTGAGAACGACGAACAGCGGCTGAGCCGCATATCCGGGTTGTTGAGGTCGTGGGATTACAGCCTGAAAACCAGGGTGGACGAACAGCAGCCCATCGAACATTTCCTGCTGCAAACCCACAGCGGGCACTGTGAGATGTTTGCCACATCCATGGCGCTGGCAGCGCGAAGCCTGGGAATGTCGGCGCGCGTCGTGAATGGTTATTACGGCGGCGACTGGAATGATGCCGGCGGTTTTCTGATGCTGCGTCAGCAGCATGCGCATGCCTGGGTCGAAGTGTGGTTGCATGACAGTTGGCAACGCTATGATCCGACCCCCGCCTCGCGCTGGGATCTTTCAGGCGTGCGATTTGCCACGCTGGAGCATGCATGGGATGCGGTTCGTCTTTCCTGGTACCGTTACGTGCTTGAATTCGGTGATCAGGATCGGGCCGGCCTGCTGACCCTGCTGCGGCAGTGGGTGAAGACTTACGCTACATGGTTGCTGCTGTTGCCTGTGTTTTTTCTGGTCGCGCTGTTGTTGCGTTTTGCAGTCGCCCGGAAATGGTCTGGGCAGAGAGGACATTGTCGCGATGTGCTGGATCGCTGGCTGGCTCGACAAGGCATTGAGCGCAGACGCTGGCAAACGCTGGAGACGTTGCCTCGGCCGAAGGGCGTGGATGACGGCAGGTGGGCGGATTTCGTGCTTGCATGGGAGTTGCAGGCCTACGGCAAGGGAGCTGCATGGACCCCAGCAAGTCTGCGACGTCATTTGCGTGCGCTTACGCGGATGTCCTGATAGCTTTTCGCCAATTCATCTGATGGAGGGACCCTGTGGGTATTCTTGCTGGTAAAAAAGGGCTGATTCTTGGCGTTGCAAACAATAAATCGATTGCTTGGGGCGTAGCACAGGCAGCCAAGCGCGAAGGCGCAATTCTGGGCTTTAATTATCTCGGTGAGCAGATGGAGAAGCGGGTTCGACCTCTGGCTGAGAGTCTTGGTGCAGAAATCATCGAACCGATGAATGTCTCCGAGGAGGCCAGTATCGATGCTTTCTTTGCCAAGGTGAAAGAGAAGTGGGGAGAGATCGACTTTATTGTTCACTCCATTGCCTATGCCAACAAAGATGCACTGCAAAACCGCTTCAATACCACCACGCGCGAGGATTTTCATCTGGCGCTCGACATCTCGGCCTACTCATTTATCGCCTGTGCACAGCGAGCCGCGCCTTTGATGAAAGAAGGCAGCAGCATGGTGACCATGACCTATTTGGGTGCTGAGCGTGCAGTTCCCGGGTACAATGTGATGGGTGTAGCCAAGGCGGCGCTGGAGGCTTCGACCCGTTATCTGGCTCAGGACCTTGGCCCGGATGGTATTCGTGTGAACTCAGTTTCAGCAGGCCCGATTCGCACACTGGCGGCATCTGCCGTTGGGGATTTCCGCAAACTGATGGAAAAAAGCGCTCGCGGTGCAATGCTAAAACGCAACGTTTCCCAGGATGAGGTGGGTAACACGACCGTGTATCTGCTTTCAGACCTCTCCTCCGGCGTGACCGGAGAGTTGCATTATGTTGATGCTGGTTTTCATATCGGTGCCGGCGATACAGGAGCCGAGTAAGGCATGTCGGGTTCCAGTTTCGGGCAGATTTTCCGCGTTTCGACGGCGGGTGAGTCGCATGGCCCGGCGCTGGTGGCCATTGTTGAAGGCTGCCCCGCAGGTCTGAGCCTTTGCGAGGCCGATATTCAGCCCGATCTGGACCGACGCAAGCCGGGACAAAGCAAATACACCACGCAGCGCCGCGAGGATGATGTGGTGGAGATTCTGTCCGGTGTATTCGAGGGCAAGACCACTGGCTGTCCGATTGGCCTGTTGATTCGCAATACCGACCAGCGCAGCAAGGATTACGGAGAGATCAAGGACAAATTCCGTCCTGGCCATGCTGATATCACCTATTTCGAGAAATATGGTCTGCGCGATTATCGCGGCGGCGGGCGCTCCAGTGCTCGTGAAACAGCCATGCGCGTGGCGGCAGGGGCTGTTGCCCGCAAGCTGCTGGCTGATGCGGGTGTTTCCATCCTTGGTTGGGTGGATCAGATCGGTCCGGTTCGGATCGACGCGGCGCGCTTCCATGCTAAGGAAATCGGACGCAATCCGTTTTTCTGCCCGGATGCCAATGCTGCTGTCGAGATGGCTGCATTCATGGATGCCCTTCGCAAAGAGGGGGACTCCATCGGTGCCGGCGTGGTGGTTGAGGCGCATGGTATGCCGCCTGGCTTGGGCGAGCCTGTATTCGACAAGCTCGATGCCGATATTGCCAAGGCGATGATGTCCATTCAGGCGGTCAAGGGAGTGGAGATCGGCGATGGTTTTGCCTGTATCGAAGCCCAGGGCTCGGTATTCGGCGATGCAATGCGCAAGGAAGGTTTTGTGACCAATCATGCAGGCGGCATTCTCGGTGGCATTTCCGATGGCGATACGATTCATGTCCGCATGGCGCTGAAGCCCACTTCATCCATTCTCAAACCCCGGCCAACTGTGGATATCCACGGCAACGAAACCGAGATCATCACCAAGGGACGGCACGATCCCTGCGTCGGCATCCGTGCCGTACCGATAGCCGAGGCCATGCTTGCTCTGGTGCTGGCCGATCATCTGCTGCGCCATCGCGCCAGCCGGCTTTAGGTTCGGCTACTCATCTTTTACCCGATATTCCTGTGACTATATCAGAACTGGAAAGCAGGCTTGGACATTTCCTTGCCGAACTGCCGGTGCAATCGATTGCGCAGCAGGCTGCCGGGATCGCGCAGCGCGATGCAGGCGAAATTACGCAACTTCTCGAAACTTTTCGCAATGAGGCGAGCGCTACGTTTACTCTGGTGGCTCCCCATCTTCGCTCGGAAATTCGCTTGCTTGAGGTGGGTGCTGGCCTTTGTCTGTTCAGCCTGTTTCTGCGTCGTGAGGGCTACGACATTACGGCTCTGGAGCCAGCGATGGGCGGCTACTCCCTATTCGATACCCTGCGTCGTCTGATTCTCGATCTACATGACGATATCGAATTGTCGATGCTGACTTGTCCGGCCGGTGAACTGAATGCGGCTGAGCATGGCAAATTTGATCTGGTGTTCAGTAACAATGTCATCGAACACATCCCCGACTGGCAGGGCGCGTTTAGTGCAATGTTGGCCGTGCTTGGCGAGGAGGGTCGCATGTTGCACGCCTGCCCGAACTATTCGGTGCCCTATGAGCCGCACTACGGCGTGCCGGTGCTGCGTCGTTTGCCACGGTTGAGTCGGCGTTTCTTTCTGCCGCGCGAAGCCGATGCCGAAATATGGGATTCGCTGAATTTTATCTGTCACCGTCAGGTGCGAAACTTTGCCCGCAAGCATGGTTATGTCGTGTCATTCCAAAGCGGTCTGATCTATCAGGCTTTGGCCAGAATGCAGTCCGACCCGCTGTTTCGCGAGCGGCACCAAGGGCTGGTTGCAGGCCTTGCCGATATGCTGGCGAAGACGGGTCTGTTGAAATTGTTACGCTATCTACCAGCAGCGATGTCCACCCCCATGGTATTTGTCATGCGCAGAGAGGTCGGCTGATGACCCAGATCACCAGTGGTTTCCGGGCGATTTTTTCCCATCCCGCCATCTACAATATGGCACAGCGCATGGTTGGTGCGGAACGTGCCCGACGCATGCTGGTGCGCGATTATTTTCCGCCCATGCAGGGAAAAAGCATGCTGGATATCGGTTGCGGGACAGCTGAAATCCTGCGTCACCTGCCCGAGCAGATGGAATATTCCGGTTTTGATGCCTCGGAGAGCTATATCGCCGAAGCACGTCGTGCCTTCGGAAATCGAGGAAGTTTCCGGGCCGAGTTAGTTAGCGCAGCAACGCTGGGTTCGATGCAACAGTTTGATGTGGTGCTGGCTTTTGGTCTGTTGCACCATCTGGATGATAGCGATGCGGCAAGCCTGTTCCGGCTTGCTGCACAGGCTTTGAAGCCGGATGGCATGTTGATTACCATGGATCCTGTTTTTGCTCCTGGGCAGCATCCGCTGGCGCGCTGGATGATCAGTCGCGACCGGGGGCGCTGCGTGCGCAGTCCTGATGGCTATCAAGCGCTGGCCCGGGCGAGCTTCCCGCTTGTGAACCATCATCTGCGTCACGATATGCTGAATATTCCCTACAGCCACACGATTATGCAGTGCACCCTCGTCTGATGCTCTTCTCCCTGCCTTACAGGGCTTCTGCAATGCTGTGGCAATGTGGTAACTTACTGCCATGTCGCTGATTTCCGTCATTATCCCCGTCTATAAGGCTGAAGACTGCCTGCACGAATTGTACCGGCGACTTGTTCCTGCACTGGAATCCATCAGCAGTGATTTTGAGATCATTATGGTTGAAGACTGTGGTGGCGACCGTTCCTGGGAGATTGTCCGTGAACTGGCTGCAGTCGATCCGCGTATCAAAGGCCTGCAATTTTCCCGCAACTTTGGCCAGCACTACGGCATTACGGCCGGCCTGGATTATTGCACAGGTGACTGGGCCGTGGTCATGGACTGTGATTTGCAGGATGCGCCGGAGACGATTCCGGAGCTGTACGCCAAGGCGCAGGAGGGGTTTGACGTGGTTCTGGCCCGCCGCATCATGCGCAAGGACGGTATGCAAAAAACCTACAGCTCCAGACTTTTCTACAAGTTTTTCGGTTATTTGGCCGATATGGATTATGACCCTGAGGTGGGGAATTTTCGCATTGTCTCCAGAAAGGTTGTCGACAGCTGTTGCAGTATGCGGGAGAACCTGCGCTTCTTTGGCGGCATGATCGACTGGCTTGGGTTTCCCACAGCCAAGATTGATAGTGAGCATGGCGAGCGTTTCGCGGGCGAAACCTCCTATACCTTCGCCAGCCTGCTGCGTCTGGCCAGCAATACCATCATTGCCTATTCCGACAAACCGCTGCGCATGTCCATCCAGCTCGGTTTTACCCTGGCTGCTCTGGCCTTTGTGGCCGGTATCGGATTGCTGGTCTATGCCAGCATCTATCATGTGCCCATCATGGGCTGGAGCAGCCTGATTGTTTCGCTGTACTTCATCGGTGGCATCATCATTGCCAATCTGGGCATTATCGGCATTTATCTCGGCAAGACCTTTGATGAAAGCAAGAAACGACCGCTGTATGTCGTGATGAACACCACCTTCAAGCGCGATGCCTGAGGGCCTGCATCCATCGCCGTGGGATGCGGCCGTGTTTGGTATTCCCTGTTACGAAATAACCGATCCGAGCGAGATGCTGCTTGCCCACGCAGCCTCAACGCCGGGGCATTACACCGTCAAAATTGATCCACTGGCCGACAAGGGTCTGCTGCATCAATACGGTTTTTATTATACCGACACCTTGCTTGAACCGGTTTGCACGACAGGGCAGCTGATCAGCCATGTACATCCCGAGGCCTGTATTTCCACCGACGTGGCCTTGGCCGATGTGCAACGCATTTGCCGGCATGCGTTTGTGCATGGTCGGTTTCAACGCGATTTTAATCTGCCGCGCGATCAGGCCGACCAGCGTTATGTGCAGTGGCTCGCCCAAATGCATGCTGGTGGAGGGGTGATCGGGCTGCTTTTTGAGCGTGAGCTGGCAGGCTTTATCGCCCATCGGATGGGTGACGATCAGCACGACGCGCTGCTCCTGCATGCCGTGGCCGAGCCATTTCGCGGACGCGGTCTGGCCAAATTCCTTTGGTCGGAGACATGTCGCTATTTGTTTGCACAGGGTGCCGTGGAACTAAGCAGCTCGGTTTCAGCGGCCAATCTTCCGGTGCTCAATCTGTATGCCTCGCTGGGCTTTCGCTTTAAGGATGCGGTTGATGTTTACCACCGCTTGACTGCATAGGGTTGGAAGAAAAATGACGATCAAAATCACCCCCGAACATTACAAATGGCTGGCTCTTGCTGCAGGGCTTTGCATGCTTCTGCCGCTTCCAGTAATGCAGTTTGTCGGTGAGGAAGGGCTGATGGCCCTGAAATCCTATGAAATGCATGTGCGCGGCGATTTTCTGCATCCTTCCATTCTGGGTTTTGTCTGGCCGCATTCCCCTTTGTGGCACTGGCCGGTGATGGGTATCTGCAAGTTGATCGGCTGGGAACATGTTGATATCGCCATCCGGCTTGTTTCTGTAATGGCCACATGGATAACCGCTGCGATGGTTGGTTGGTCGGCATCGTGGATCCTGGATGAGAGACATCCCGGGCTTGGCTGGCTGGCGGCACTGGTTTATTTGACGATAGGAGAGATTTCTTTCTGGTACGGCTGGCTGGGTTATCTGGATGCGACCTTTGCGTGTTTCATCTTTGCCTCCATCGCCTTGTTGTGGCGGGCTTTGCAGGAGGAGCATGTCGGTTGGTTGTTGCTTTCATTACTGCCGCTATCACTGGCTTTCATGACCAAGAACATCACCGCCTATGCATTCTATGGGGCTGCCGGGCTGGTGCTCATGTGGCGCTTCAGGTGCTGGCATTTGCTGTTGTCGCCCCGTTTTGTCTTGCCGGTGCTGGCAGCGTTGGCGGTCCCCTACCTGTGGCAGGAGCTGGTGATCATCAAGGGTTCAAGCACGGCGACGACAACCGTGAACGATGCGCTACGCAATTTTACCGGCTTCAGTCCCTGGGTTTTTGTGAAGCACTGGGTTAGTTATCCGCTGGTTTTTCTGTTTCGCGCCTTGCCGATCAGCCTGTTTCTCGTCGGGTTGTGGTTGTTGCGTAAGGGCCGGTTTCGCATGGGCGGTTCAGTGGCAAGTCTCGGAGCGATCATACTCGTTTGTCTGTTTCCATTCTGGTTGTCTGCCGGCGGTTCGCCGCGCTATCTGGTTCCGTTTTATGGGCTGGTCGCGCTGCTGCTGACCGGTTTGCTGCTGCAGCTTGATGCCGGGCGTATTCGTCAGGGCGTGCTGCTGATGGGTCTCATTGTGCTGCTGAAAATACCCTATTCGCTGGGTGTGTTGCCCTACATCAAGGACTGGATGCCGGAGCGGGATGTGAAACAGGTGGCGCGGGAAGTGATGCAGTTGACCGCGGATGCGCCGTTGCTCACCGAAAACGATGTCTCCACGGGTCTGGCCATTGCCGCCTATATCGATGTCTGGCATCAGGATCGCCCTCCGGTGACCTGGAATCTGAACAGGTCTGCGAGAGCCTATGTGCTGGCTGAGGTGGAAACTCCTGCGCTTGGACGATTGGTCAAATCATGGCCTTTGCGCGGTGACCACGTTTATCTCTATTCTCAGGGAGAGAAATAAACATGTCAGGAAGTTCCGGGAGTCTGATTCCGTTTAATAGGCCGTTTATGAGCGGACAGGAAACAGCTTACATGCTTGAGGCGCATGCCAACGGGCAACTGGCCGGCAACGGACCGTTCACGCGGCGTTGTCATGCATGGCTGGAAGAGCATGTCGGGTGTGCCAAGGCATTGCTGACGCACTCCTGCACCGCCGCCCTTGAAATGGCGGCCATGCTGCTTGATATCAAGGCCGGCGATGAAGTCATCATGCCTTCCTATACCTTCGTCTCGACGGCCAATGCCTTTGTGCTGCGCGGCGCGGTGCCGGTTTTTGTTGATATCCGTGAGGACACATTGAATATCAATGAGGCGCTGATTGAGGCTGCGATTACCGAGCGTACGCGTGCCATCTGCGTGGTGCACTATGCCGGCGTAGCCTGCGAAATGGATACCATTATGGATATTTCGGCGCGGCACAAGCTCTTCGTGGTTGAGGACGCGGCACAAGGCATGATGGCTGATTATAAGGGTCGGCCTTTGGGCAGCATCGGCCATCTGGCGGCGTTCAGTTTTCACGAAACCAAGAACATCATTTCCGGCGAGGGCGGGGCGTTGCTCGTCAATGATGAGTGCTTTGCCGAACGCGCTGAAATCCTGTGGGAGAAAGGTACCAATCGTAGCAGTTTCTTTCGTGGCGAGGTGGATAAATACACCTGGGTGGATATCGGCTCATCCTTTCTTCCCGGTGAATTGATAGCAGCTTTTCTGTGGGCGCAGCTGGAGCATGGCGAAGAGATCACCGCGCGCAGGCTGGATATCTGGCAGCGCTACCATCAGGCATTTGCTGCGGTGGAAGGCGCGGGACATGTCCGCCGGCCGCGTGTGCCACAGGACTGCGGGCACAATGCGCATATGTATTATCTTCTGTTCCCGGATATGGAGAAGCGCAGTGCTTTTATCACAGCGCTGAAGGATGAGGGTATTCATACGGTCTTCCATTACGTTCCTCTGCACCTGTCGCCGGCTGGCAGACGCTTCGGACGAGCCTCCGGGAACTTGGATGTTACTGTGAGCCTTGCTGACAGGTTGGTCCGCCTGCCGCTGTGGGTGGGGCTTGAAGCGCAGCAGGAGCGTGTGATTGAAACCGCGCTGCAGCACATCCGTTGAGTGTGTGGCTATCAGCCTGCCTGATGAGTCCCTATACTCCGGGAAGCCGGATTTTTCAGATGGAGAAATAGCATGATATTGGTTGTTGGCGATATTATTGTGGATGAATTTGTCATGGGTGATGTGTCGCGCATTTCTCCCGAGGCGCCGGTGCCGGTGGTGCATGTTGAGCGCATTGAGCGGCGGTTGGGTGGTTCGGCCAATGTGGTGCGCAATTTGCATGCCGTTGAGGCACCTTCGGCCATGTTCGGCCTGATCGGTGATGACGAACCGGGTCGTTGGGTGATGCAGGAATTGACCGAACTGGATTCCGATGCCTCCGGTGTGCTGCTCAAGAAAAACAAGCGGCCGACCGCCATCAAGACGCGCGTTATCGCCCGTCATCAACAGGTGGTGCGCTACGATCGGGAATGGATTCAACCAGCCACTGAGGCAAGCCGCAAGGCCATCGTTGGCAACGTCCTCGCCCGACTGAAGGATGCCGATGCGGTGATTTTATCTGACTACGGCAAGGGGGTTCTGGCCCCCGAAACCATGAGTGAGCTGATGCCGCTGCTGGCCGGGCATATCGTTTGCATCGATCCCAAGCCGGTGCATACCGCTTCCTATCGCGGAGCAACGGCCATTACGCCCAATCTTATGGAAGCTGCGGCCATGTCCGGCATGGATGCCATCAATGAGGATGGCCATGCCGAGCAAATGGCGCGCCGTCTGCATGAGCAGTTGCAACTGAAATATGTACTGATTACCAGATCGGAGAAGGGTATGACCCTGTTCGATGGCAGTGCCTGCCACCATATACCCACCGCAGCGCGCGATGTGTTTGATGTGACCGGCGCCGGTGATACGGTGATTGCCGTATTCACAGCCTGTCTGGCGCGCGGTGATGATGCGCTGACTGCCGCCCAATATGCCAATCTTGCTGCCGGTGTCGTGGTGGGTAAGGTCGGTACGGCTACGGCAAGCTGGGCTGAAATTAACGCCCACGCATGAGGGGATACGCATGAAGATCGTCGTCGGCATTCCGGCCCGCATGGGGTCCACACGATTTCCCGGCAAGCCGCTGGCGCTATTGGCCGGTCGTCCGATGATTCTACATGTGATTGAGAAGGCACTCGCTGCAGGTATCGGCGATGTGTTTGTCGCTACCGATGATGCGCGGATTGCCGCAGTTGCTGAGCAGGCCGGGGTGCTGGCCTGTATAACCCGAGCTGATCATCCCAATGGCAGCAATCGTCTGGCCGAGGCTGTGGCGGAGCTGGACTGCGATATCGTGGTCAATGTGCAGGGCGATGAACCACTGATTGATCCGCGTGCCATTCGCGCCGTTGTCGAACCCTTCAGGAACGATGCCTATTTGCCGATGGCAACCCTGGCGCATCCGCTACGTGCACCTGATGATCTGCACGATCCCAATGTCGTCAAGCTGGTGACCAATGCGAAGGGGCGGGCTCTGTACTTTAGTCGTGCACCGATTCCCTATCCCCGTTCAGGTTCAGGCAGCGCTCTGCAGCATGTCGGCCTGTATGCTTATCGCAAGGAGTTCCTGTTGATCTATCCGCAGCTAACTCCATGCGAAGCCGAACAATGCGAGCAACTGGAGCAGTTGCGCGTGCTGCACCACGGTTACGACATCGCGGTCAGCGTCGGTGATTTTCACTGCATCGGCGTTGATACCCCCGCCGATCTGGCCCGCGCCGAACAGTTTATACAGACAAGCTGAGGCCGCTTTCCTGACGGGATGATATTGAGTTCATAAGTGCAAGGTCAGGGAAGGATTATGCAGGGCGCAAAAGGCTATCTTATCAACATAATAGACACGCCTGTGTCTTTGCATCTAACCTGCAGAATGTGCACGAATCACTCCAGAAACGATAGGAGAAAATAATGGGGTTTCTGGGTAGGCAAGGTTTCCTGCTAGGCAATCTGATCAAACGTATTTTGCTTGGAGACAAGGATGATGGTAAAAAAATACTTGTCGGCCATGGCGGTGGGCTTGATGAAATAAATTCAGGCACTGAAAGACGCAAACACGTTCGCTTCCCGGTTTCTTTGGCCGTTCGCCATGGTCAGGAATGGCCTCAGTTGCATCAGGATTTTGTACTCAATGCAAGCGAAGGTGGCGTGTTTATTCAGTGTGATGCGCCCTTTCCGCCAGAGACCATCCTGATATTACATTTTTACGTTCCTCCGGAGGAGCGGTTGCTTGCCGAATTCAGTGGTGAAGTTACTGAGATCAGCACTGGTGGGGAACGTCCGATTGGTATGCATGTTAAGTTTTTCCATTACAGCGATGAAGATATGAGTCGTTTTCTGGCCTATCTGGAAGAGAGCCGGAATTTGCTGGATATTCAGGTCTAAGCCCCTGAATATCGTTAGGGTAAGGATTTTTTGTCGAACGCTAAATTCAGCTGGCGCCGGGTAGGAGCATAGCGAGGGAAACGTTGCGGCCTTCGCCTACGAGAATATTGTAGGTGCGCGCGGCAGCGCGCGAATCCATGCATTCATAGCCGATGTGGCTTTCATCCAACGCCTGCAGGATAGTCACATCCGGGAAAACGGTCTTGCGGCCGGTGCCGATCAGCAGCACCTCGGGCAGTTGCTCGCTGAACAGCGCTAAATCCTCAAGCCTTATATCGGCAAGCGATTCGGGGCGCCATGCCGATACGGTGCCGTGATGCAGGGTGAAACTATGGCTCAGCTTTTCATCGCCAAATTGTACGTAATCGTCGTCATAACCGCGAAAAATCGGTATGCGATGATCGGTCAGCGATATGTCGCCGGGGAGCGAGGTATTCAGGGGCGGGCCTCAAGTCGTTTGGCTTCTTCTTCGTCAATCTTGAACTTCCCCTGCAGGGACAACATGATTGGACTGGCGATAAAGATGGATGAGTAGGTACCTACGACGATGCCTGCAATCAGCGCGAAGGCGAAATCGTGGATCACTTCACCGCCGAGGAAGAACAGGGCTATAACCACGAGCAGGGTAGTCAATGAAGTCATAATGGTCCTGCCCAGTGTCTGGTTGATGGAGGCATTGGCGACATGGCTTTCTTCGTCCGGATATTTCTTCTTGCGGTTGGCAGCCAGATTTTCACGAATACGGTCGAAAACCACAATGGTATCGTTCAGTGAATAGCCGATCACAGTCAGCAGGGCTGCAACCACCGGCAGGGTGAATTCCTTGCCACCCAAGGCAAACAGGCCGAGAACGATGGTCACATCATGCACCAGAGCGGCATCAGCGCCGAGGGCGAAGCGCAACTCGAAACGCACCGTGACGTAAACAAGAATGGCCAGCATGGCAATCAATACAGCCATGATGCCGGCGCGCGTCAGCTCATCTCCAACCTGTGGGCCGACAAACTCAACGCGGCGCATTTCCACCGCATCAGCGCCAAAGTCTTTACTCAGGGTATCAAGAATGGCGGTACTGATGGCAGCAGATTTTTCCCCATCGTTGTTCTGGACGCGAATCAGAATTTCTTCCGGAGATCCGAATTCCTGAATAATCGCCTGCTCGTAACCGGCAGGGCTCAGGCTGGTGCGAATATCGGAAATCTTTGGTGCCTGGGTGAATTTCACCTCGACCAGCGTACCACCGGTGAAATCGATACCGAAGTTCAGACCCTTGGTGACCAGCAGGCCGACCGAGATCAACAGTACAAGGCCGGATATGGCCATGGCGATTTTACGACGGCCGATAAAGTCGATATGGGTATCAGGACGAATCAGTTGCATAGTGTTTACCTGCTTCCTTAAATGCTCAGTTTTTCAATACGGCCGCGACGCTCCAGTGAGAGCGAAACAATGGCACGTGTCACCATGATGGCGGTGAACATCGAAGCGATAATGCCGACGGAGAGGGTGACAGCGAAGCCCTTGACCGGGCCGGAACCGAACTGGAACAGCACGATGGCGGCTATCAGGGTGGTGATATTGGCATCGACGATGGTGGAGAAGGCTTTTTCATAACCACCGTCAATGGCTGATAGCGGTGTCTTGCCGAGCGCCAGTTCCTCACGGATGCGCTCGAAAATCAGCACATTGGCGTCCACAGCCATACCGATGGTCAACACGATACCGGCCATGCCGGGCAAGGTCAGGGTCGAGCCGATCATGCTCATGGCAGCGACAATCAGCAGCATATTGAACAGCAATGCCGCATTGGCGACCATGCCGAAGGCACGGTAGTAAACACCCATAAAAATGAGCACCAGGATGCCGCCGATGATGATGGAGTTAAGACCCTGATCGACGGAGTCCTTACCCAGGCTCGGACCGATGGAACGCTCTTCAACAACCTTGACGGGGGCTGGAAGGGCACCGGCACGCAATACAATGGCCAGATCATGTGCCTCGGCTGGTGAGAAGCTGCCGGTAATCTGTGCCGAGCCACCGGCGATGCGCTCGCGAATCACAGGAGCCGACATCACCGCTCCCTCAAGGATAATGGCGAAACGCTCGCCAACATGGGCAGCAGTCAGGCGATCGAATTTACGCGCCCCCTTGCTGTTGAATTTCAGTGTTACGGCATACTCATTGAAGCGGGAATCGATGGATACGCGCGCATCGGACACCTCGGTGCCGGAAAGCTCGGTGCGCTTCATCAGCAGATAGGGTTGACGGAACGACTGGCCGTTGCGGGTTTCGTTGGCGCCATACATGATGATATCGCCAGCCGGAATCGCGCCCTGCAGTGCCTTGTCCAGGTCGCCCTTTTCATCCACCAGCTTGAATTCGAGCTGCGCTGTACGGCCAATCAGGCTCTTGGCGCGGGCTGTATCCTCATAACCGGGGATCTGCACCAGAATGCGGGTATCGCCCTGCTTGACGATAACAGGCTCCGTGGTGCCAAGTGCATCAATACGCGTGCGCACCACCTCAATCGCCTGATCGACGGCAAATTTCCTGATTTCCTTGGCATTGGCCTCTGTGATGGTCAGCAGGAAACGACCTTCACCCTGATCTGCCAGTTGATAGCCGGGCAGGGTATCGCCCAGCAGCTTGCCGGCAGCAGAGGACTGGCCGGCATCCTTGATGCTCACGCTCAGGGTCATGCCCTTGGCTTCGAGTGAGTTGTAGAGAATGCGCTCACCACGCAGTGCCTGTCGGGCTGTGTCGACATCCTCTTCCACACTGCGTTCAACCGCTTTATCGACATCGACATCGAGAACCAGATGCACGCCACCCTTGAGGTCCAGACCAAGATTCAGGGGTTTGCTGAGTCCCGATGGCCACCACGACGGAGGTGTGGCGATATTGGGCAGGCTGCCCATGGCCGAAATGACCAGTACGGCCAGTATCAGCCAGAGTTTCCAACGTGGATATGCGTGCATGGTGTTTCCTTTGTCTCAGTGGTTATCGGTGAATGTACTCCGGCCTTGTTCAGTCAGCCAGCGAGGTGATGGTGTCACGTTTTACGGTAACACGCACCTTGTCGGCGATTTCAATGCGCAGGGTATCCTCGCTGACATCCTGCACGGTGCCGATGATGCCGCCGGAAGTAAGCACTTTGTCACCTTTTTTCAGTTCGCCGATCATGGCCTGATGCGCTTTCAGGCGCTTCTGCTGCGGGCGGATGAGCAGGAAATAGAAAATGACGATGATCAGCACCAGCGGTACCAGCTGGGCAATACCACCACCCATTGGCTCTGCAGCGGCCAGTGCGTTTGGTGACAGGGCAAGCAGGATACCGGCTGCAGCACCAGTGTGACTGAGGAATCGGTTGATATGGTTCATAGGTTTATTCTCCCGAATATGCATGCGCGCTATCTGCGTTCGCATGGTAGGTGGACAGGAATTGATTGCGGAATCCGGTCCAGCGGTTTTCTTCGATGGCCTTCCGCGCCCGTCGCATGAGCGCGCAATAGTAGTGAAGATTGTGCATGGTGTTCAACCTCGAACTTAACAGTTCGCGGCTGACGTATAAATGGCGCAGGTAGGCACGCGAGAAATGGCGGCAGGTATAGCATTCGCAGCCGGTCATGATTGGCTCGGGATCATCACGAAAGCGGGCTGCCTTGATGTTGAAGGTGCCATGATCGGTGAATAGCGTGCCATTGCGTGCGTTTCGCGTCGGCATGACGCAGTCAAACATATCGATGCCGCGATCAATCCCCTCAATCAGATCAGCCGGGGTACCCACACCCATCAGGTAGTGCGGTTGTGCTTCGGGCAGGTGCGGGGCCAGGGCATCAAGCATACCCATCATCTCATCCTTCGGCTCGCCGACCGACAATCCGCCGATGGCAATACCCTCAAATCCGATATCCAGCAGTTCCTGTAGCGATTCGATACGCAGATCGCCATACATGCCGCCCTGCACGATGCCGAACAGTGCCTGTTTATCGTTTGCCGGCAGGTGTTCGCGGCATTCGCGCGCCCAACGCATGGACATCTGCATGGAGGCTCGCGCTGCATCCTTTTCCGCCGGGTAGGGCGTGCACTCATCAAAGCTCATGACGATATCGCTGCCCAGCTGCTGCTGGATATGCATGCTTTCACGCGGGCCCAGGAAGAATTCGGAACCGTCGATATGCGAGCGGAAGCGCACGCCGTGCTCCTCAATCTTGCGCAGATCGCCCAGTGACCAGACCTGAAAGCCGCCGGAGTCGGTCAGGATCGGGCCGTCCCAGGCCATGAAGCCATGCAGGCCGCCGAATTTTTCGATCAGATCGCCACCGGGGCGCAGCATCAGGTGATAGGTGTTACCGAGAATGATTTCCGCGCCCAGTTCATGCAGATCGTGCGGCGTCATGCTTTTTACTGTGGCCTGGGTACCGACCGGCATGAAAGCCGGCGTTTCCACGCTGCCGTGGGCCAGATGCATGCGGCCGCGCCGGGCATTGCTGCCTTCGGCACGGGTCAGAATCTCAAATTTCAGGGCGCACATGGCGGCGCAGGCTGACATGCATGCGAGGAGGTGCAAGCCTGTGTGTTTTTGCTAAGGGCTATCACGAATCGGTACGACTTGGGGCTTATGCTGCCCCGATGACATTACATAACAGGCGCTATAACATGCCGAACCGGCCGGCTTTGGATGCCTAATATTCAGATGCAGGCTTGCGCCGTGGGAGGATATGAGCTTGGTTCATGAAAGCCACAGGTGGGGCCCTGTTTTGGCATGTGCTTTGCGGCAGAGCGTTTCATGTCTGTTTCAGCTTGGCGTGGAGGATCACGCACAAGTTGGAAGGAATGGGGTAAAGGACACAGGATGAAAATCGAGGACATCGATATCGGGCACGCGGACCGGAAAACGATCGAGCGTTTTATTCACGACCGTTTCGGCCTTGAATACAGCGCCGATATCCGCTCTTTCATGCCCAACCTTCTACGCTTGAACACCGATGCCGGCGAATTGATTGCTGCGGCTGGTTATCGCCCCGCTGCTGAGCATAGGCTGTTTCTGGAAACCTATCTGGATGATCCTGTTGAAGAAGTCCTGAGCCGCACATACGGCCAGATTATCTCGCGCGACAGTATTGTGGAGGTTGGTAATCTGGCTGATGCCCATCCGGGTGGCGGGCGAGCTGCCATTACTGCTTTAACCGCCTATCTTTCGGGTATGGGTTATCAGTGGGTGGTGTTTACCGGCGTGAAGAAACTGCGCAACGGCTTCAGGCGATTGGGCATTGAAACCGAGCAGGTCGGCGTAGCCGATACCTCGCGGCTGAAAAGTGAAGACTTGAAACGTTGGGGCCGTTATTACCAGTCGGGGCCGCTGGTTATGGCCGGTAATATCATGAAGGGCTACTGGGCACTGCGTTTTGCCCGCGAAGTGTTGCAGCCTCTGTGGCGGACGGGCCTGCAGGAAGGTAAACGCAATTCCCGTGAGCAAAGGGGACGATCATGAGCAGTGTACTTCAGGCCATTGAAGATCATGCCAGACTCGATCCGGAGAAACTGGCGTTAACGGACGGTGTCGGCGGTGATGTTGGCTATGCCGCGCTGAGTGAGGGAATTCGAAACGTGGCCAAGGCCTTGGGTAAACATAAACCCGCGGCAGTCGGTCTGTTGATGGACAATACGCCTGCCTGGGTGATCAGTGATCTGGCTACGGTGCAGGCCGAGATTCCCTGCGTGCCTTTGCCACTGTTTTTTTCCCCGCGCCAGATTGCCCATTTGATTGCTTCCGCCGGAATTGAACTGATCTTTACTGACCAGCCGGAAGCGCTGCACACTCTTCTGGCGGCCATCAGCCTTGAAGTTGTCGGAGAGCAGCAACTCAGTATTGCCGGGCGCAGTATTACCGTATTGCAACTTCCTGCAGCGCGTCCGGGGCTGATTCCACAGGGTATTGCCAAGATCACCTTCACCTCCGGCACTACCGGAGACCCCAAGGGTGTATGTCTGACACAACAGACCATTGAGACGGTTGCCGGCTCGCTGCAACGGGCCTGCGGAGCCGAAGCAAATGACAGGCATCTTTGCGCCCTGCCGCTGGCCACGCTGTTGGAGAATATCGGTGGGGTGTATGTGCCGCTGCTGGCCGGTGCGACCTGTGTGCTGCCCGGTCTTGCTGCCGTCGGCCTGAAGGGCTCTTCGGGTCTGGATGCTGCTGCCTTTTTACGTGCCATGATCGGTTTTGAAATTAAAACCTGCATCCTCATACCGCAGATGTTGCTGGCTCTGGTATCTGCCGTGCACGCATCCGGCAAGCGCCCCGAGGGTCTGCGCTATGCTGCGGTGGGCGGTGCGCCGGTATCGCTGCAGCAATTACAACAGGCGAAAGCATTGGGGCTGCCGGTGTTCGAGGGTTACGGTCTTTCAGAGGCGGGCAGTGTGGTAGCGGTGAATGCGCCGGGCGCGGTGCAGGCAGGTGCTGTGGGCAAGCCGCTTGCGCATGTGCAGCTGAAATTTTCCGAGGATGGCGAGATTCTGGTCAAGGGTGCGCTGTTTTCCGGCTACCTTGGGCAACCGGGGACAGCACCTGAGGACGGTTATTATGCCACTGGCGATATCGGCCATCTCGACAAGGATGGTTTTCTGCATATCACCGGTCGCAAGAAGCATATTTTCATCACTGCATTCGGGCGCAATGTATCGCCGGAATGGGTAGAGCGGGAGTTGACCATCCAGCCGGGTATCGCACAGGCTGTGGTCTTCGGTGAGTCCAGGGCCTTCAATGTGGCCATACTGACGCCGCGGGATGGCGTGGATAAATCGCATGTGCAACAATATGTCGATGCCGCCAATGCCCAGTTGCCGGATTATGCGCGGGTTAGCCGATGGCTGCTTGCCGATGCTCCGTTTTCATTGGCCAATGGCCTTTTCACCGGGACAGGAAGGCCACGCCGTGAAGCGATCATGAAGGTTTATGGAGAACGAATAAATTCCATCTATGGGGAGTAACATGAGTAATCAGAAAAATTTCTATGATGAGTTGTTGGCAGCCACAGAGGATGCACGCAAAGATTTGTTGTCGATTCCGTTTATCCAGAAGGGTGCTACGGGCGATATCGCCCTGGATAGCTATACCGCCTTTCTCGGTCAGGCCTATCACCATGTGAAGCACACCATCCCGCTTTTGATGGCCTGCGGTGGCGCTTTGCCCGGGCGGCTGGAATGGCTGCGCACGGCCATCGGCGAGTACATCGAAGAGGAGATGGGGCATCAGGAATGGATCCTCAACGATATCGCTGCCTGCGGCGGGGATAAGGAAGCTGTACGGCATGGCACGCCGCATCCCGAAACCGAGATGATGGTTGCTTATGCCTACGATATCATTCATCGGCGCAATCCGGTCGGTTTCTTCGGCATGGTGCTGGTTCTTGAAGGTACCAGTGTATCGCTGGCCACGCAGGCTGCCGAACGCATCGAGGTGGCGCTGAAGCTGCCTAAAAAAGCATTTTCCTACCTGAATTCGCATGGTTCACTGGACATCAGCCATGTGGATTTCTATGAGAAGCTGATGAACCAGCTGGTCGAAGAGGATGACAAACAGTCTGTGATTCACTGCGCACGCATGATGTACAAGCTGTATGGCGATGTATTCCGCAGTCTGCCTCTGACAACGCTTTCCGGGAGCAAGTAGTGGATCTGCGTGATAAGAATGTTGTTCTGACCGGGGCGGCCGGAGGTATCGGACGCCTGTTGGCGGCAAGTCTTGCCGGGCAAGGTGCGAATATGGCACTGGTGGATGCTAATGAGGATGCCCTGAAGGAAGTCGCCGCCGGCATCAAGCACAGCAAGGTCATTGCCGGCGATCTGTCTTCCGCCGAGGGCTGTCTGGCGGTGGCTGATGCGGCCAAAAAGGCGCTGGGGAAGGTTGATGTACTGATCAATCTGGCCGGCCTGATGAGTTTCCGCTGCTTCGAGGAAGAAGACCTTGAGGTGATGGAGCGCATCATCGGGGTCAATCTGTTGGGCGCGATGCGCCTTACACGGCATCTTCTGCCCGGCATGCTGGAGCGCAATCAGGGCCGCATTATCAATGTTGGATCGGTGTTTGGCTCGATCGGGTTCGCTTATTTCACCGCTTATTCTGCCAGCAAGTTCGGCCTGCGCGGTTTTTCAGAGGCTCTGCGTCGCGAGCTGCATGACACCCCGATCAAGGTGATGTATCTGGCACCGCGTGCCGTGAAAACCCCGCTCAATACCGGTCGCATCATGCGCATGGGCGCGGCAACCAAGATGAATATGGATACGCCTGAGTTGGTGGTCGAAAAGATTCTTCAGGCCATCAACAATGACCGCAAGGAAGTTTATATCGGGTTTCCGGAATCGCTGTTTGTACAGATTAATCAGCGCTTCCCGAGACTGGTTGACAAGGCCCTTGCTGCCCAGAATCGAATTGCACGCGCCTTTGCCAAGGAAAAAGGAAACTAAGGGGTTATTATGAGAACGATACGTACAATGCTGGGCAGCCTGCTGGCCATCATGTTGCTGGCAGCACCATTGGCGACCGCCCAGGCCGATGAAGTCAATGAAGCCGTGCTGGACTTGCAACACCAGTGGGCCAAGGCTAACTACGCTACAGCCGAAGGGCAGAAGGAAGCCGTGTTCAAGGCGCTGGTTGATAGTTCTGCCGGGCTGGCTGCCAAATATCCGCAACGCGCCGAGCCGAAGATTTGGGAGGCGATTATCCGTGCCGGTTATGCCGGCGCCATGGGTGGCATGTCCTCGCTGTTCAATGCCATGCCGCAGATGGAGCAGGGACGCGATCTGCTGTTGGCGGCGGAGAAAATCGATCCGCTGTCCATGCATGGCTCTATCTACACCACATTGGGTAGTTTTTATTACATGGTTCCTGGCGGGTTTATCGGTTTCGGGGATAAGGACAAGGCTCTGCAATATCTGAATAAGGCGATTGCATTGGCGCCAGACGATATGGATGCGAACTATTTCATGGGCGATTACTGGCTGGAGCAGAAGAAATACGAGAATGCTTTGCCCTATTTCGAGAAGGTGATTGCCCTTCAGGATGTGGTTGAGCGGCCTGTCTATTCGCAGGGGCGTAAGGCCGAGGCTGCTGAAAAGCTTGCTGCGGTGAAGAAAAAATTGCACATCAAGTAGACGCCGACCTGGCAGCTTTATGATGTGAGCGCCCCCGGCTGAGCCGGGGGCGCTTTCGTTTTAAGGTATAGCAAACGATGATTTTACGCTGGCGCGGCCTCATGTAGGCTTGGCATGCGCAAAAGAGGGAGCTATGGCAAAACTCGAAAACAACATTCAGACGGAGTTTTCATCGCAGGATGCGCTGCTTATGGCAGTGGAGCGTCCGCGCGCCCTGCGTAATCGCTTGCGCAAGCTGCATGCCAGCGAATTATGCGCCATGTTGCTTGGTTGTCGTGATGACGCTGAGCGACTGATTCTGCTTGAGCGTATCCCTCAGGCGCAACGCGGCGATGTGCTACTTGAATTGCCTGAAGGCATGCAGGAAGACCTGCTGGCCAAGCTGGCGCCGAGCGACATTGAGGATGTCCTTGAACATCTCGATTCCGATGATGCCGCAGATATTTTGCAGGCAGTGGATAAAGACGTTGCCGATGAGGTGATCGAGCGACTTGAGCCGGATGATCGCCGTGGTCTTGAAGCCTTGCTGGGTCATGATGAGGAGTCCGCCGGTGGCCTGATGCAGGCCGAGCTTTTCAAGGTGCGTGCAGACTGGACGGTGGAAAAGGTGTTGCTTGTGCTGCGCCGTTTCGGGCATGAGATCGAGAATCTAAACTATGTTTACATCGTTGATGATGATGATCGTCTGGTCGGGGTGATCCCCCTGCATAAGCTGCTGTTCTGCGAGCCGGAGCAGTTGGTGACGAGCGTGGAGAACAAGGACTTCCCAAGGGTGCATGCCGGGCAGGATCAGGAAGCTGTGGTCCAGTTGTTTGAGAAATACGATGTGCTGGCTGTGCCGGTGGTGGATGACGATGGTGTGCTGATCGGACGCATCACCGCCGATGATATCATCGATGTTGTGCAGGATGAGGCCACCGAGGATATGTATCGTCTGGCTGCTCTGTCGGGTGACGATGATATTTCCGAGCGGGTGGGGATTACCGCCTGGCGGCGGGGCATCTGGCTGATGGTGAATCTGGGTACAGCGATCCTGGCCTCGCTGGTGGTTGCACAGTTTCAGGGAACGATTGCACAGATTGTGGCACTTGCCGTGCTAATGCCGATTGTCGCCAGCATGGGGGGCATTGCCGGCACCCAGACACTGACCGTCATTGTGCGCGGCATTGCACTTGGTCGTGTGACCTTTGACAACGCGCGACGATCATTGATCAAAGAGGTGTCGGTCAGTCTGTTTACCGGGCTGGCCTTTGCGCTGGTTATGGGTGTTGTTGCTGCGCTGTGGTTTCCATTGCTGGGTTACAAGCTGGGCCTGGTTATTGCCGTGGCGATGTTCATCAACCTGATTATGGCCGGTTTGTCCGGAGCCATGATTCCGCTGACCCTGCAGCGCATGAAGATCGATCCGGCGCTTGCCTCGGGTACGATCCTGACGACGGTCACAGATGTGGTCGGCTTTTTCGCTTTTCTGGGCCTGGCAACCATCTTCCTGCTTTGACCGGTGAGGGGAGCGCAGATAGTCTGCGCAGCCACATCCGGAGGTAGTTCGCATGTCCGCTATTCAACACCATCATCTGATTATCCTTGGCTCGGGCCCGGCCGGTTACACCGCAGCTATTTATGCGGCGCGCGCCAATATGAATCCGGTCGTTATTCAGGGAAGCCAACCGGGCGGACAGCTGACCACCACAACCGACGTGGACAATTATCCCGGCTACAAGGATGGCGTGCAGGGTCCGGAGATGATGGAGGATTTGAAGGCTCAGGCTGAACGTTTCGGCACGGAAATCATCTGGGATCATATCGAGAAGGCCGATTTTTCCTCACGCCCGTTCAAACTGCATGGCGAGGAAGGCGAGTACAGCTGTGATGCGCTGATTATCGCTACCGGCGCTTCAGCCCGATATCTGGGACTGCCGAGTGAAGAGGCCTTTGCCGGGCGCGGCGTGTCCGCCTGTGCCACCTGCGATGGTTTCTTCTATCGCGGTAAGGAAGTGGCGGTGATTGGCGGCGGCGATACCGCCGTGGAAGAGGCCATCTATCTGGCCAATCTGTGCAGCAAGGTGACCGTAGTACACCGTCGCGATGAGTTGCGTGCCGAGAAGATCATGCAGGATAAGCTGCTGGCAACGCCCAATGTCGAAATGGCATGGAATAGCGTGCTCGACGAAATCCTGGGTGACGATTCCGGGGTTACAGGTGTGCGCCTGAAATCCACCGTGGATGACTCCACAAGGGAAGTGGATGTGCATGGTGTGTTCATCGCTATCGGGCATACGCCCAACACAGGTTTCGTCGGCGATCAGCTGGACAAGGATGATGCCGGTTATCTGAAGGTGCAGGGACGCAGCACGATGACCAGTGTGGAAGGGGTGTTTGCCGCCGGTGATGTGGCTGATCCGGTTTATCGTCAGGCCGTTACCAGCGCAGGTGAAGGCTGCAAGGCGGCACTCGATGCCGAACGCTGGTTATCGGCTCAAAGCTGATGTTTTGGGGGCCTGAAGGTTCGGGTCCGCAGGGGTTTAATTAATCAATCAAATGTGAACAGCCTCAAGGGCTGCATGTAAGAGCTATGTCTGGTTAGAGGTACGTTTTACACCATAGCATGCTTCCCACTCGGCCAGTGAGCTGAACTCAAGGCCCATTTGGCGCAGCCTGCCGTCATGAATATCGTAGATCAAACCGATGACATTGACCTCCTGCCCCCGTTTCCATGCCTCGCGGACAATGGTATTGCGACAGATGTTGTGCACCTGGGCTTCGACATTCAGCTCGGCCAGCCGGTTCCAGCGCTCCTCATGGCTCAGCCCGTCCAGCTCCGCCTCGTGGCGCTGGTAGATGAAACGAATCTGGTCGAGCCACAGGTCCACCGGTTGGATGCCGCTGTGCGACAGGGCTGCATGCACTCCGCCGCAGCCATAATGGCCGGTAACGACGACATTCGGCACCTTCAGCTCATCAATGGCGAACTCCAGAACAGCAAGGCAGTTCAGATCGTTGGTGGCGAAGATATTGCCGATATTGCGATGCACAAAGATGGAGCCTATCGGCACGCTGACCAGTTGGTCCGGTCCGACACGCGAGTCGGAGCAACCGATCCACAGCACCTCCGGTGTCTGCTTGGCCGAAACGCGTGCAAAAAAGTCAGGGTCGCGATCATTGATCTCATCCGCCCACTTTTTGTTGGCGGAGAGCATGTCCTTGATGGATGGCATGGCTGAATCCTAACCGAGCAGCGCCCGGATTTCTTCTTTTGTGTAACTCTTGGGAAGGCGGGCACCGAGGCGGGAAACAATCTGGGCCGCAGCATGACTGCCAAGATGCCCGGCCTGTTGCCAGGAAAGTCCGTTGGTGATGCCGTAGAGGACGCCCGCGGCATACATATCGCCGGCACCTGTCGTATCCACGGCCTTCACCGGCATGCTTTCCACGGCAATGACCTGGCCTTCATGCATCAGGATGGAGCCGTTGCTGCCAAGGGTGAGCGCAACATTTTCGGCATGTTTATGAATGGCCTGCGCACAGTCCACCGGATTGTCGAATCCGGTCAGGGCACGTGCCTCCTGCTCGTTGCAGAACAGCAGGTCTACCGGCCCTTCAATCAGCTCAATGAACTGGTCGCGGAACAGATCAATCAGGAAGGGGTCAGAAACGGTCAGGGCAACCTTCACTCCCTGCTCTTTGGCCAATTTGATGGCCTTCAGCGCGGCGGCTTTGGTGGACTCGCCGGTAAACAGATAACCCTCGATATATACATACTTCGCCTTGGCAATTTCGCGGGCGTCGATGTCGTCCGGCCCGAGGGTGGATGACACACCCAGGTGGGTGAGCATGGTGCGCTGCGCATCCGGGGTGATCAAAACCACACAGGTACCGGTTTGCCCGGCACTCGGCATCACCTCGACGGCAATACCGAGTTTGCGCATTTCACTGAGATACTGGCTGCCGAAGGCGTCGTTGCCGACCTTGCAGGCATAGGCTGCCTTGCCGCCGAAATCGGCAAGACCGACGATGGTATTGGCTGCCGAGCCGCCGGAGCATTGGTTGACCGGGTGGTCGGACAGGCTGGTGAGCACATGCTGCTGCTGCGCCTCCTCGGTCAGGGTCATGATGCCTTTTTCCACGCCGATTTTGTCCAGAACTGCGTCATCGCATTGCACTTGCAAATCCATAATGGCGTTGCCCACGCCGTACACGTCATATGTCATATCATCTTCCTTTCTTGGTTTTCTCTTATCCCTGTCCGGCAACAGTCAGGCCATCGATGGCGATGCTGGGTACGGCCATGGAGCCGAACCATGTCAGATCACTTCCGACATGACGGACATGCTGGAACATATCCTTCAGGTTGCCGGCAATGGTGATTTCCTGAACCGGCCGCGTAATCTTACCATCCTCGACAAGGAAGCCGGAAGCCCCGCGCGAATAATCGCCTGTAACCCCGTTCACCCCGAAACCGATAAGCTCGCAGATCAGCAGGCCGTTGCCGATATCGCGCAGCAGAGCCTCCTGGGTCAGCTTGCCCGGTTGCAGGATAAGATTGGAGCAGCCGATACCGATATCGCCGGTAAGGCCTCGCCTGGCATGGCCGCCAGGAATTGTCTTCAGACGGCCGGCCGCATAGCGGTCGGTCAGGAAGGCGGTTAGCCGGCCTTTTTCTATGAGCTGCAGGCGCTTGCAGCGACTACCCTCGCCGTCAAACAGGCGGTTGCCCAGGCCCTGTGGATGATCGGGGTCATCGGTGATGGTGATGAAATCCGGGAAGATGGCCTGACCCACAGACTCGCCGAGGAAGGAGCGCTGTTGCAGCACAGCCCGGCCATTCGCAGCAGATGTCAGATGGCCGATGATGGAAGTGGTAACACGCGGCTCGAAAATCACGGGCATACTGCCGCTGCTCATGCCGCTGGCGCCGAGCCTGCGCAAGGTGCGTTCGGCCGCTTCGCGGCCAATATCCTCAGGCTGGCGCAAGGCAATGCCGGTGAGCTGGCGATCCCAGTCGTAGTCGCGCTGCATGCCATCGTCTTTCCCGGCAATCACTGAAACGCTTAATGCCGCCGATGTCTTTTCGTAGCTGGCAGCAAAGCCGTCGCTTGAAGCATAGGCGACGCGCACCCTGCCAAAACCGGATTCCGCGCCTTCGCTGTTGCTGATAAGCGATGAATGTTCAAGCGCTGCCGCCTCACAGGCCAGTGCCGCATCTTTTGCCGCATCGATCTGCCAGGCCGGTTCCGTGCAGGCATGCCGCTTCTGCCAGTCGGCCAGTTGTATGGCGTCCGGGTGCTCCGCGCCGAGTGGCGGCACAGCGTCCGGATCGGCCTCGGATATCTGTGCCATGGCCATCACCTGCTCGACAAGCCGGGTCAGTCCGCTGGCCGAGACATCGGAGGTGGAGGCGCTGGCAAAGGCCAGTTCCTTTCCGTTTGTGCCCTGTTTCTCGACAAAGGCGCGCAGACCGATGCCGCGCGAATCTTCGTGCTCCACCGATTCGATCCTGCCGTGACGCACGCGGATCGAATCGCTGGTGTCGGCAATGCTCAGTGCATCGGCGCTGTGTGCTCCGGCCTTGCCGGCCAGCTCAACGAGCTGCGCGGAGATGTCTTTTAAATCGCTCATGCCTCGGAGCCTCCGATGATCATCTCGTCGATGCGCAGGGTGGGAAGACCCACGCCGACCGGAACGCTCTGCCCGTCCTTGCCGCAGGTGCCGACACCGGGATCGAGCTCAAGATCGTTGCCGATCATCGAAACACGGGTCAGTACACTCGGTCCGTCGCCGATCAGTGTGGCGCCCTTGACGGGCGCCTTGATCTTGCCGTTCTCGACCAGATAGGCCTCGGAGGTGGTGAAGACAAATTTACCGGAGGTGATATCCACCTGGCCGCCACCGAAGTTGACCGCATAAATGCCATGCTTCAGTGAGGCCAGGATATCGTCGGGAGAATCCGAGCCAGCCAGCATGAAGGTGTTGGTCATGCGCGGCAGCACAGGGTGGGCATAGGATTCGCGTCTGCCATTGCCGGTGGGCTGCATGCCCATCAGGCGGGCGTTCTGCCGGTCCTGCAGGTAGCCGGTGAGGATGCCGTCTTCGATCAGTACCGTGCGCTCGGTGGGCGTTCCCTCGTCATCGACGTTGAGCGATCCACGTCGTTCGCTGATGGTGCCGTCATCGACAACCGTGACGCCACGCGCTGCCACCTGCTGGCCTATGCGGCCGGCGAAGGCGCTTGTTCCCTTGCGGTTGAAATCACCCTCAAGCCCGTGGCCGATGGCCTCATGCAGCAGAATGCCGGGCCAGCCGGGGCCAAGTACCACAGGCATGGGGCCAGCCGGTGCAGCAATCGCATCCAGATTGAGCAGGGCCAGACGGACGGCCTCGCGGGCCAGACGCTCCGGCTCTTCCCCCACCAGCATGCGCTCCAGGCCGAATCGTCCGCCACCGCCGGCCGAGCCGGTTTCGCGTCGTCCGTCCTGCTCGACGACTACAGAGATATTAAGACGTACCAGTGGCCGTACATCGTGCAGCTCGGCACCATCCATGCGCACGATACGGATATCGGAAAAGGATGAGGAAACGTTGGCAAACACCTGTTTGACGCGTGGATCCAGTTTGCGGGCAAAGCCGTCCAGTCGCTCAAGCAGCGCTTTTCGCTCGGGCATCGGTGCTGCTGCGGCCGGATTCTGCGGCAGATAAAGGGCATGTCTTTTTTCTGTTGCATGCACAGCCACGGGGGCACGTGAACCTGATTCGGCGGCAATGCTGCGCGCTGCGCGGGCTGCATCCATCAGGGCGGATGGCTCCAGACTGTCGGTATAGGCATGGCCCGAGGCTTCGCCCTTGATAACGCGTGCCCCGATGCCCTGATGCGTGCTTGAGGAAACGTGTTTCACACGTCCTTCCTCCAGCGCCAGTGATTCGCTTTCGGAATACTGCACATACAGATCGGCATCATCGGCGCCGGCCGGGGTCATGGCATGCAGCATGTCCGACAGGGTGCTGTCGGCGATGCTTATATTTGAACTGATTGTGGGGGAGGGGTGGACTGCTGACTTCATGGCGCGCAATCGTTCATTTGTCACCGCCGCTGTCAAGTCAGGGTCTCTGTTAACATAAATGTTAACAGGCCCTACTCACGATAATAGTAATCATATTTCCTGAGCAGCGCTTCGGTCATTTTCCATGCCTCGCTGTAGGACAGGCCGGAATCATCCGGGAAGATGATGCGTACATACATATCGTCTTGATGAGCGGCATGCAGCTTATCCAGCATGCTGTACATGCCGGTCTCAGAGACGGCGACAAACTGATCCTGCTCAGGGCTTTGCACAAAGCGCTCGATTTCGCCGTCCTGACGCATGATGCGGACATTGACGACATATTTACCCAGAGCACTGCGTGCCGGCTGTACAAGCTTGTCGTATTTAACCTTCAAAGTGGCGAAGTCGCCCTGCAATGCAGCCAGCTGATTGCTTGCCTGTTGCCGCTCCGTTTCCAGTATGCGAATGCGTTCCTGCTGTTGGGTGTGTTTGTTGTCGAGTTCGGCCAGCTGTTGGGCGGTCTGGGCAAGTTGCGTTTCAAGATTGCCCCGCTTCGTGCGTTCCTGTGCCAGTTCATCCTGCGACTGCTGCAATGCGCTGCGCGACTGTTCCGCATCCGACTGGCTTTGTGCCAGTTGAGCAGTCAGATGGTCACGTTCCTCACCCATATCCATCAGTTGCATGCGCAACATATCGACCTGTGTCTGGGTGCGTAGCAGTTGATCCTGCAGATCGCGGTTTTGTGAAGATGTGCTGGCAACCTGTTCGCTGGCGGCGCGCTCGGCAGCCAGCGTGGCTTGCAGGCGCTGTACCAGATCCATGTTATTAAGTAGCAGTACCAGCATGGCGATGAGAAAGATCATCACCACCACGGTCATGATATCGGTGAACGAGGGCCAGAAAGACTCCTCGTTGCTGCCGCTGCGTGTATTCAGTCGCAGGTCGGTAAAGTGCTGGCTCACGAGATTTCTTCTCCAGGCAGGCGGAAGCCATCGCGCAGCAGTTTGCGGATGTCACCCAGATCTGATTTCACATCGCTGTGTTCGTTCTCCAGCCTGTCCAGTAAGACCTCCAGGCGTTCGGTGATACTCAATACACCGCCTTGGCCATCATCGATGCGGCGAATCATCTCAGCCATGGCCTTGAGCAGATCGGCAATGCGGTAGTCGATGGTTTTCTGCTCGATCTGGAACATCGGCATCAGCCGGATAGAAGTCACTTCCTCAATACTGCCGAGAAAGTTGGTTTGTACATCGCCGAAGGCATTGAAGAAATAGCCGTGCAGCATGTAGCACAGGATGGCGGTGATGGTGGTGGCCAGTGCCGTCGACATGCCATGAATCACCATGCCCATGCCGCTGGAGCTGATGGCGTTTTGCAGCATGTCGGAGGCGCCGACCAGAGCAATGGACAGGGATACGATGGTGCCGAAGACGCCACCGAGAATCAGGATGTTGTTGATGAAGCGCGGTGTGCCGCCGCGAGTGCTTTCTCTGGCCAGCAGGGAGGCGGCCATGGCGCTGTGGTTGATAGGGGTGTTGTGGTTGAACAGGCGCTGCATGGTGGTGTAGCGCCGGGCGATAACGCTGTCGGAGGCAATGTCAGCGGCCGGATCATTGTTGCCATCATCCAGACACTCGACAAAGGTGCGCAGCGCCTGTTCCTCTTTCGCGTAATAGGCCAGCCCCAGGGCCATCTTGACCATGCCGGCAATAAACAGGGCAAAGATGCCGCCATTGATGATGATGCCGACATGGGTCAGCTGATTGCTCAGGTAGATAGTGCTCAGGAGATCGTAATTAAGCAGCAGGAGAATGGCGGACAGGATCAGAGCGATGAGCATGCGTATAAGAATCTTACGGCTGTAGGGGCTCATTTCATTTGTTGAGGTCATGTCGGTCTCCTTGATTAAAATCATGCCGGGCGGATGCTGCTGCGATTTTCTATGGAAAGCCTGTGATTGGCATCATCCTTCATGCCGTGTTTGCAGTTTTTCGTTGTCCTTGCATGGTTTTACCGCAATATCCACGTTAGGCTTGCTGCATGCAAATGCTTATCCGCTTAAACGATGCCATCAGCCTGCAGGCTCTGGGCGATGCGCTGGATGATCTCGGGATTAATTACCGGGTTGATAATGCCGGTATGCATGCCCTGATGCCGCTGCCCGACATCATGGATATGCGCGTTTTTGTTGATGCGCTCGATCTTGATATGGCGCGTCAGGTCGTGTGCGATCTTGGTTTGGGAGATTAGGGATGTTTAAGGGTGTAACAAGCCTGCTCAGTGGCTTTAGCAAGCTGCTCACTGAGCAAGTGCTGCGCAGTATTCTATGGCGCATCGTGTTGATGCTTTTTGTGCTGATGCTGGCTGTGAGCTTCGGTGTGTATGGATTGGCCGAGTATCTGGCCGGTCTTTGGCTGCCTGTTGGCGATGCCTGGTACTGGCAGATATTGAGCTGGTTTGTCTGGCTCCTAGTTGTTCTGCTCGCCCTGTTTACCGGTGCGGTCAGTTTTACAGTGCTCGGTTCTGTTGCCGTGGCTCCCTGGCTGGAAGTGCTTGCCGTGCGTGCCGAAGGCCTGCATCTGGGCAGAGTCTTGCCTGATCCCGAGGGTGGCTGGTTGCGTCCGGTCATGCACAGCCTGAGCAATGCCGTTCGCCCGCTTGTGGGTCTGCTGCTGATGGGTCTTTTGGCACTGGCCGTGATCTGGGTGCCGCTGGTCGGGCAGGTGGCAGCCATGTTAATCTGGGGCTATGCCGGCATTCGCTTTCTTAATTTTGAATTGCTTGATGTGCCGGCCACCAGGCGTGCCTGGGATTATTCCCGTCGCAAGGCGGCCTTAACCGAGGCGCGTTTTTTCTGGCTGGGCTTCGGCGGTTCGGCCATGGGCTTGATGTTGCTGCCTGTGGTCAATCTCCTTGTCTTGCCTGCGGCTGTTGTTGCCTTAAGCCAGACCTTGCCGACAGGGATGGATAAAGAGAAATAGCCGGTCCGCGTGCCTTGCCTCGGTTGATGGTTCCTATACAGCCTCCGGATGGATAAGGGTGTTGGCTTCACCAACAACATAATCGTGAAAGGCCTGAGCAATGGCAGAGAATCGTTTATCGCGCCGGTAGACAAGCCGCCAGTGGCGCATGATGGGAAAGTCCTCGACATCGAGAATGACCAGCCGATTCAGCGCCAATTCCATTTCCACTGTATCCAGAGAAACGACGCCAAGGCCGAGCCCTGCCTCTACGGCCTGCTTGATGGCCTCCGATGAGTTCATTTCCATACCACGGGGACGTTCAATATCGTGACGGGCAAGAAAGCGCTCAAGGGAAGCCCGTGTGCCGGAGCCGCGTTCGCGGACGATGAAAGGGTGGGCAGCAAGCTCACTCAGTGGAATCCGGCCTTGCCCGGTCAGCACATGGCTAGGTGGCGCGATGATGACCAGAGGGTTATCCATGAACATCTCGCTCTCGACAGCCATGTCGGCTGGTGGCTTACCCATGATGACAAGATCGGTGGTGTTGTCTTCCAGGGCCTGCAGCAGGCCGTCGCGGTTGGCGACCTTCAGGCTGACCTGCACATCGGGGTAGCGCTCACAGAAGGTAGCCAGCAAGCGGGGGGCAAAGTAATTGGCCGTGGAGGCCATGGTCAGATGCAGTCGACCGCGTTTGAGTCCACGCATCTCTTCCATGGCCTGTTGTGCATCCCTGATTTGCTGATGGACCAGACGCGCATGATGGCGCAACTCCTCGCCGGCCACGGTCAGGGTGATTTGCTTGCCACTGCGGTCGAACAAAGGCAGGCCGGTTTGCTCTTCGAGTTGCTTGATTTGCATGGAAACTGCAGGTTGGGTCAGGTACAATACCTTGGCTGCTTCGGTGTAGCTTTGCTGCTCGGCAACGGTCTCGAATATCTTCAATTGCTTGAGGGTGATGTGCATAAAGACCCCGTATAAGTAAAATTTATACAATGCATCATAAGCTTTGATTTTACATTATGGAAGGCCGAAATAGACTTCCCAATGTGGCTGGACATCATTATAGTGTCTGACCGCGCTAGGAGAGGTAGCCAGTTTTGGGTTGCAACTCACAAAATCAAATGGAGGGATTCTAAATGGATCAATCGAATCGTTATGCAAATCTCAGCTTGAATGAAGCGGATTTGATCGCAGGCGGAAAGCACCTGCTTGTTGCTTATAAACTGATACCTGCCAAGGGCTATGGTTTTCTGGAAGTGGCAGCGCACATTGCAGCTGAATCTTCAACCGGTACAAACGTAGAAGTGTCCACAACCGATGATTTCACCCGTGGCGTTGACGCACTGGTCTATGACATCGACGAAACCGCATTTGGTGACGACCGCGTCACAGGCGGCGGCTTGATGAAGGTCGCTTACCCGGTTGAACTGTTTGATCCGAACCTGACCGACGGTCATTACAATGTTTCCCATATGTGGTCCCTGATTCTGGGTAATAACCAAGGCATGGGCGATCATGAAGGCCTGCGTATGCTCGACTTCATGGTGCCTGAGTGCATGATCAAGAAGTTTGATGGCCCGAGTGCCGGTATTGCCGATCTGTGGAAAGTGCTTGGTCGTCCGGAAGTGGATGGCGGTTACATCTCCGGCACCATCATCAAGCCGAAGCTGGGCCTGCGTCCTGAGCCGTTTGCCAAGGCTTGTCTTGATTTCTGGCTGGGTGGCGACTTCATCAAGAACGATGAGCCGCAGGCCAATCAGCCGTTCTGCCCGATGAAGGTGGTGATTCCGAAGGTTGCGGAAATGATGGACAAAGCACAGCAGGAAACCGGCAATGCCAAGCTGTTCTCGGCCAATGCGACTGCCGATTTCCATGGTGAGTGCATTGCCCGCGGCGAGTACATCCTCGGCGAATTCGCCAAGTACGGCAATGAGAAGCATGTGGCCTTCCTGATCGACGGCTTTGTGACCGGACCTGCCGGTGTGACCACTGCACGTCGTGCATTCCCGGACACCTTCCTGCATTTCCACCGTGCCGGCCACGGCGCAGTGACCTCCTACAAGTCCCCGATGGGTATGGATCCGCTGTGCTACATGAAGCTTTCACGCTTGCAGGGTGCTTCCGGTATTCACACCGGCACCATGGGTTATGGCAAGATGGAAGGCCATGGCAAGGAAACTGTGCTGGCCTACATGCTTGAGCGTGATGAGTGCATGGGTCACTACTTCAACCAGAAGTGGTATGGCATGAAGCCGACTGCACCGATCATCTCCGGTGGTATGAATGCACTGCGTCTGCCAGGCTTCTTCGAGAATCTGGGTCATGGCAACGTCATCAACACATGCGGTGGCGGCTCCTTCGGCCACATCGACAGCCCTGCTTCTGGCGGTAAATCACTGGATCAGGCTTATGAGTGCTGGAAGTCCGGTGCCGACCCGATCGAATTCGCCAAGACTCACAAAGAGTTTGCCCGCGCATTCGATTCCTTCCCGAAAGATGCAGACAAGATCTTCCCGGGCTGGCGCGACAAGATCGGCGCTCACAAGTAAAACGAGCGCTCGGTTTTCAAACCGAAGCAATAAAAGGCCCCCACGCAAGTGGGGGCCTTTTTCGTTGCGGGTTCCGGCAGGAAGGCGGCCGGATTCACATCTCCCGCTTGGACCTTAGTCTGCGGATGAACAGGTAGGCTGAAAGAGCCAGTAGCGGGGCTGCAATAGCCTTGACCAGCAGTGATTCGAGCGGAGCACCTGAAAGCACGGCCAGTTCCTGTACGACATAGTCCAGCAGGTTGACTGTGTAGTAGGTGAAGATTGCGATGGACAGCAGCTCGGCGGCCTGCTGCAGGCGCAGTTGCAGCTGGAAACGCCGGTTCATGGCCGACAACATTTCCCGATTCTGTTTGGCGTGCTCCACATCGATACGCGTGCCCAGCAAGCCGGTCGTCTTACCCACCCGGCTGGCCAGTTGATCGAGCCAGTGTGACACAGCATCGCAGGTGGTTCGTGCTGGTTCGAGCCTTCGCCCAAGAATGCCGCCCAGGGAAGAAACAGTCTCAACCTGTTGCTCGTGAAGCTCGTCCAGACGTTTAAACACCAAATCGAAATAGGCATGCGTGGCGGAGAAGCGCCGGTAGTGTGTGGCAACAAGCTTTTCGACAAAGGCCGCGAGCGTTGTGAGCTGGTGCATCAAGGTTTCGTCGTCGGCACCGCCGCCGTCGGAAATAGCGTGTGTCAGCTCGGTCAGTCTGGCATCAGCCTGCGGCAATTCGGTGAGAAGGCGCTTTGCCTCCGGCAGCGCGAGCAGAGCCAGCATGCGATAGGTCTCCATTGCCACAAGGCGGTGGGTGAGGCGGCCGATCTGCGAGGGCAATTTGGCCTTGGAGAAGATCAGCATGCGCGTCATGCCATCCTCGCGAACCCTGAAGTCGGTCATCGCAAGGTTGGCGCTGCGCCCGACCTGTGAGGCCGTCAGAGTTGTTTTGTCGAAATGCGGGCTGAATTCATCGAGCAGTCCGCGATGCGATGCCCCCTCAGGATAGGGCATGACGCAGATATCCATTGCCACCAGCATTTTGCCGGGGAGAGCCGCCAGCCAGCCCTCGGGAAGCAGGGCAAGCGGTGACTCGCCGTAGGGATCTTCCAGCGGAGCGACATCGAGTTTGCGGACAAACTTGTAGCGGGTGTATTCCTGATGGTTCTCGACCTTCACCCGCAGCTTCCCGAGGTCAATGTGCCAGCGCTCTGGGTCGGTCGGCGCCGGTTCGCCGAAATGCCCGCAAAGCGCCTGCAGGTGGGATGCTTCTGCTTCGCTGTGTTGCTGGTCGGCCAGCATGGCGATGGACACCACGCGCTCAGGTGGCGTTAATGGCTCGTAGGGGTGCGCGTGCAATTCATCATTGAGTGGAATGCGCGCAGCATAATTGTCGGGCAGAGCGAAACTCATCGGGTAACTATAGATGAGCGAAATGGAATTCATACTGTCGACTTCTTTTCTGAGCCGGAATGGGGCATCAGATAAATTGATTGTTCCTATAAGAATAAGAGATTTTTCTTTGGTCCGAAGTCGGATATAGTGAAGCCACTGAATATGAACCGGAGGGCGATGATGACCGACAAGGACCAGTACAAGATTGTTGATGAACCTTTTTATCAGCCGCAGGGCGATGAGGTGGAGCTATACGAGGCGGCCTATGCGGCGCGCCTGCCGGTGATGGTCAAGGGCCCGACAGGCTGCGGTAAATCCCGCTTTGTCGAGCATATGGCCTGGAAACTCGGCAAGCCGATTATCACTGTGGCCTGTAACGAGGATATGACCGCATCCGATCTTGTGGGTCGTTACCTGCTCGATGCCAACGGAACCCGCTGGCTGGATGGTCCTTTGACCACAGCCGCCCGTATCGGCGCAATCTGCTATCTCGATGAAATCGTTGAAGCCAGGCAGGACACCACCGTGGTGATCCATCCGCTGACCGACCATCGTCGCACCCTCCCTTTGGATAAAAAGGGCGAGTTGATTCATGCACACAAGGATTTCCAGCTGGTGATTTCCTACAACCCGGGTTATCAGAGCCTGATGAAGGATTTGAAGCAGTCGACCAAGCAACGTTTTGCTGCTTTCGAGTTTGATTACGCTTCGGCTGAAGTGGAAACCGCCATTGTTGCCAAGGAGACGGGCATTGCTCCCGAACTGGCTGCCAAGCTTGTCGCCATTGGCGGTGCTGCACGCAACCTCAAGGGTCATGGTCTGGATGAAGGCATTTCAACCCGTTTGCTGACCTATGCGGCAGCCCTGATCAAGGGCGGCGTTGAAGAAAAGGCTGCCTGTCGCATGGCGCTGGTTCGCCCGATTACTGATGATGCGGATATCCGCGACACGCTTGATCACGCGATTGATGCCACCTTTGCCTAAGTATGCAGGCTGACGTTCAGAGCCTGGCTGCGCACAAACATCGGGGAGATATCGATGGGTGACATGAAAGCAAGAAACATGGAGCTGGAGATGTACTGGCAGAAGCTGGGCTGTAATTTTGCCCAGGCTGATGCCGTCTTCGACGATTGCATGAAGGAAGCCAAGGTGCTGTTGTCCAAGGACGGCATCGTTTCCTATATCGAAAATGCACGCTTTATAGGAAAAATGGGTCGCGGGCCTGAACCGCTGCTGGTGTATCTGGAAGAAGCGCCGGGTGTTGCAAAGCAGGTTGGTGAAGAGGCGCTGGTGGAGTTGCGCGAGTTTGCCCACTACTTGTCCACGCATACCAATTTCAAGTCCATTGTGCCGTTTCTGCAAACCAGTGGCGCGGTAGCACGCCGCCTGCACAGCTATGCGGTATTCAAGCAGTACATCGAGATTATCCGCGACATGATGGAGCGCACCTCCGGTTCAGTACATGGCCACCACACAACCTTCCCGAGCCCCGGTCTGACCGATCTGCTCAAACAGGCACCACGCCTGCTGACAGCCTTGCCGCTGGAAGGTTTCAAGAACTGGGTTGAGTACGGTATCAATTATTACAACGACCATCCCGATCGCCAGGTGGATTATTTCACCCTGCAGTCGGCGGATGCCGTGGCTGTCATGCAGCGCGAACGGCATGGTACTCTGATGGTGGATAATGAGCGCAAGCTCGATAGCTATATGCGCAGTCTGTGGAATGATCATGAGCATCTGATCCCGTATTCACTGGCCTTCGATGAATTGCGTAAACCGATGCCGTATTTCGATGATATCGGCATTCGTCTGCCTGATGTCTACGATGATGAGCGGGGTGTCAAAGGCATTGATCGCTATCGCGCAACACTGGCCCATATGGCGGCGCATCGCCGCTGGAGCCAGAAGATGATCGTGGATAACTGGAGCCCGTTCCAGCGCATCGGGGTTGAAACCTTCGAGGATTCGCGCGTTGAATATCTGGCTATGCAGAGGTACCCGGGCCTGCGCAAGCTGTTCCTTGCCCTGCATCCGATTCCCGATGAAGCGGATCTGCAACGAGAGGACACCTCCTTGATCAATCTGCGTCTCGCCATGGTTTCCAGAGCGATTCTCGATCCGGACTATGCCTATGAGAATGCAGATGTTCGCGAGTTTGTCGGCCGTTTCTTTGCCGAAATGGAGAAGGGAGAGTCCACCAGCGCCGCAATGGCCTCTTTGGCTCTGTTGTTTATCGCCCGTACCCGCAGGCAGACCGATGCCTCACCGAATACCTTTTTCGAGAACACGGAAGTCGATTATCGAGACGATAACCGCCATCTGTGGATTTTTATCGAGAATAGCGACGAAGATGAGTCGTACGACCAGAAGCGCAAAGAGGAGGAAGACGAAGAAAGTACGGGTCTTCCACCGCGCCATTACGATGAGTGGGACTACAATTCACAGAACTACCGTCCGGATTGGGTCAGTGTTTATGAGGCCATTCACCCGCGCGGTAATTCCTCGAAGATTGATAACCTGCTGGCCAAGCACAGCGGTCTGGCCAAGCGCCTGAAGGCCATGCTCGATATGCTCAAGCCGCAGGACAAGGTGCGCATCCGTTATCAGGAAGAGGGTTCCGAGCTTGATCTGGATGTGGCCATTCGCTCGTTGATTGATTTCAAGGGCGGATGTGCGCCCGATCCGCGCATCAATATGTCGCACCGCACCGATGGCCGGAATGTGGCCGTGACCCTGTTGCTCGATCTGTCGCAGTCACTCAGCGAGAGGGCGCAGGGCTGCAACCAGACGATTCTGGAATTAAGTCAGGAAGCTGTATCGCTGCTGGCCTGGGCTATTCAGCAGGTGGGCGATCCCTTTGCCATCGTCGGTTTCCATTCCAACACCCGCCATGATGTGCGTTTCTATCATATCAAAGGTTTTGGCGAGGCGTGGGGCGACGACGTGAAATCGCGTCTGTCGGCCATGGAAGCCGGTTTTTCCACCCGTATGGGTGGTGCCATGCGCCATGCCGGCCATTATCTGAAGGCGCAGCAGGCCGATAAGAAACTGCTGCTGATTGTCACCGATGGCGAGCCCGCCGATATCGATACGCATGATCCGCAGTTGCTGATTCAGGATGCACGCATGGCCGTGAATGAGCTGGATCGCGAAGGCATCTACTCCTATTGCATCAACCTCGATCCCAAGGCCGATGAATACGTATCCGACATCTTCGGACGTCAGTACACCATCATCGATCATGTGGACCGTCTGCCGGAACGTCTGCCCGAGCTGTTTATTTCACTGACCAAGTAATCGTATTGCGGCGAAGGGCTTGCCATTCGGGTGAGTGGATTTTGTTTCAGCGATGGCGAAGCTATCTCATTCAGGCTTGGAATTCGCTTGTACTTTCCAGCTTGTAATTCTTCTCGCGGAAGAGCTTCAGGCAGGCATCCACAACATCCGGCGCATAAAGTTTGCCACGCTTTCCTTCGATCTCTGCCAGTGCCAGATCAATGCCCCGTGACGCGCGATAAGGCCGATGCGAGGACATCGCTTCCACCACATCGGCCACACCTATGATTTTGGCTTCGAGCAGAATCTGCTCATCCTTGAGGCCTTGCGGGTAGCCCGAACCGTCCAGCTTTTCGTGGTGTTGCAAGATGATGTCCGCAATCGGCCAAGGAAACACCACATTCTTCATAATATCGTATCCCGACTGCGGGTGAGACTGAATGAGCATGTACTGGATGTCGGTGAGATTACCTGGTTTGGAAAGGATTTCGGCAGGAATCGTGATCTTTCCCAGATCGTGAATGATGCCGGCAAGGTGGATACCCTTGATCTTCTCCTCTGGCAAGCCCATCTCCTGCGCAATGGCCACGGCCAGAAGGGCGACGCGCCGTTGATGGCCGGCGGTGTATGGGTCGCGCGCCTCCACGGTCGTCGCGATCGTCTGAATAGATTGTTCCAGGCTCTGTCGCAGAATAGCTGCGTGCTGTTCCTGCTTGACACCATTGCGCAGGGTGATAATGCCGTAGGCTAGATCGTTGGCCAACTCTTCCAGCATCGGGACTTCATCCTCGCCGAAGGCATTTACATCGGACGAATAGATGCTCAGGGCACCGAAAGTTTTGCCACCGTCGCGCAGTGGGAATGCGATATTCGCCCGGTAGTCGTGTGCCTGTATGGCCTCCGCCAGGGCTTAAATGACGGGTCGGCGGTGATGTCATGACAAATCTGCATTGTGCCGCTACGTATCGCCCTTGAAACAGGCAACTGCCCCTGTTCCGTGTCGGCCCAGCTCAGGTGCTCCGCCAAGAAATACCTGTCTTCAAAGCCCGACCATGCTATGGGGGTGATACTCTTTTGAGGGTTGTTGTCGGCATAATCGACCACCGCCAGGATGTAGCCGGCGTGTTTCACAATCACGCTGGTTAGCGACTGCAGCAACTCCTCCTCGTTCTCTGCCCGCAACAGCGCCAGATTGCCCGCAGAGAGTGTCCACAGGGTGCGGTTAGTGCGGTGCAGTACCTCTTCCGCATCTTTGCGCATGGTGATGTCCTGATTGACCCCCACCATCTTAATTGTGTTGCCCTGCAAGTCCTTCTCGATCCTGAAACGAACTTCCACCCAGATGATTTCGCCCTTCCCGCTTAATATGCGGGTCTCGGTTATGGCAAAATAATCCGGATCCAGAGTTTCGAAAGCCAGTCGAACATGTTTACCAACTTCGGGCGCGTCTTCAGGATAGACGTAATGACGGGCAAAATCTGTAGAGGACATTCGATAGCCGCCTGCTTCCTCTGCAGTAATCTTGTGCAGTGAATAATATTGGTCATTAAAGATGAATTCATCCGTGGCAAATTCATATTCCCAGTAACCTATTCTGGCTATTGCCATGGCTTCAATAAGGCGCTTTTCACTTTTCTGTAGCGTCAGTTCGGCAATCTTGCGTTCTATTTCGCCCTGCTTGTTCTCTGTGACATCAAATATCACGCCATCAATATAAAGTGGCGCGTCGTCCGTTCCGTAAACGGGCATGCCATGTTCTTGCATCCAGCGTAAGCCGCCATCCTTGTGCTCCAGCCGGTATTCCACCGCGAAGGCGCACTGCCTTGCAATCGCGCGCTTGACCTCCGCCACCACGCCGGGGCGATCCTCGTCCAGGATTAGCGGCTCGATCGAGCATACCGTGCCGACTATCAGTTCATCCGCTGCATAGCCTGTCAATTGAGTGGGCATTTCATTAAAAAACTGCATCCGCCCACCTTCGCGAATGAACACCCGGTAGACCATGCCGGGCAGGTTCTGGGACAGGGTACGGTAGGCTTGTTCGCTTTCACGCAGGTCAATTTCTATTTGCTTGCGCCCCGTTATATCCCGCGAGTTGATGGAAGCGCCGATGATCTTGCCAGCAACATCAAAGATGGGACACGCTTTTACCGACACATCGACCTGAGTTCCATCCTTGCGCTGCCGCATGGAGTCTACGAACAGTGTGCACTCCCTCCGCCGGAGAGCCTCGAATTCGTGAGTCACTTCATTGATGCGCTCGGGTGGAACAATAAGGGACTCGATGCTACGCCCGATCGCCTCCCCTGCGGCATATCCGTACAACAGCTCGGCGGCCTTATTCCAGCTTTCCACGATGCCGTCGAGCGTGGTCGAGACGATGGCATCGTCGGACGACTCGACGATAAGCGCCAGCCGTGAACGCGCCTCGGCGGCAGCAACCACCTCGCTCAGGTCGGCGATGATGACGGAGATTATCTTACCTTCGCCTTGCGGCAGGGGGCACATGGAGAATAGGACGGGTGTCTGCGTGCCGTCGGTTGTCTGCAGCGTCAGCGGCCCCCGGCTCTCCCCTTTCGCACCCTGGGCAAGCATCGCATCGAACCCCTCCCGGTCCTGCTCGGGGAGCATGTCCTTCAGTGATGTTCCGACGATCTTCCCGGGTGGCATCTTGACCCAATCGGCAAAATGGCCGTTGCAGTAGAGGATGGTGCCATCCACCGCCAGCGTGACAGCCCCCTCGTTCATGGACTCGACCATGACGCGGTAGGGCTCCAGGCCGCCTTTCAGTGTGTGGATGTAATCGCCTTCCGATCTGGACAGCACAAGGGCGTCCGCTTCACAGCCGCGAATGGCGCGCAATGTCTCTTCGGCTTCACTCAGCCGGGCGCGCAGCTCATCGTTTTCTGCAGTGAGTTGCTGAAGGGGAGTGGTTTTGTCCGGCATTACACTTTTTGTATATCCAGACCCACCAGCACGCGCCCTGTGTCCGATAAATCGCCGATGATGCGGCGTAGCGGGGGTGGAAGTTTTCGTATCAGTGTCGGCAGGGCGATGATCTGGTCACCCTGTGCCAGTTGCGGCCGCTCGTAGAGGTCGATCACCTCCAGCTCATAGCGCCCGTGCAGGTTTTCTTCGCAGATTGTTTTGATGTTGGCAATGGCGTTGATTGATTTCGGCGACTGTCCGGCAATGTAGAGTTTCAGGATGAAGTGCTTCGATGCCACCTTGTCCGGTGCTTGCTTCTCTTTCATTTCGAGGCGCCTTTACCCTTGTTCGGCTTGGCATCCACCTTGCGGCTTACGCCCATATCCACCCGTCCCTGTGCGAGTTTCGCTTTCTCGGCTGTTTCCTGGCCGATGACTTTTTGCGAGGCGACCTCCTGTACCGCAAACTCGGCGCGCAGCATGGCGATCTGCGCCTCCAGCGTCGTGCGCTTGCGTTCCAGCTCTATCTGCCGCAGCTCCACTTCTTGGTCGCGTATTAACAGCGTGGCCTGGTTTTCAGCTTCCTTGGTCAGCCTTGCTGAGCCGGTCAGAACACCCTCCGGTCCGACATAGACATCGCGCAATTCCACGCCTTGATCGGTCAACAGGAACTCGCGTATCTGGTTCGAGTGCGCCATGCCGCGCGATTTCAGTATGGAGAGGCAGCGATTGCGTTCGCCGCCGCTGTCGATATCGCGCAGCAACAGCCAGGTGTCGATCAGGGAGGAAATGGCAACCTCGGTTTGCTCGACCGGGCCGCCACCCTGAGCCAGATTGGTGAACAGGCCGGTAATCTGTTGCGTTTTCAGGAAATCCACCAGCCGCATCAGCATTGATTTGACTTCGATCGCATTGTCCCCGATGACGAAACTGTTCAACGGATCCATAATTACCACCTGCGGCTTGAACCGCATGATCAATTGGTGTTTCAGGGCCAGGTGCGTTTCCAGCCCCGCAGATGAGGGGCGGTGCGCATGAATCTGCAGCAGCCCTGCCTTTATCCATGGTTGCAGGTCGAGGCCGATAGAACGCATATTGCGTATGATTTGATCGGGAGACTCCTCGAAGGAAAAATAGAGTACCCGATCGCCGCGAAGGCAGGCATTGTTGGCAAAATGTGCGGCAAGACTGCTCTTGCCGGTTCCCGCCGTCCCGGAGATCAACACGCTGCTGCCGCGGTAATAGCCCTTGCCACCCAGCATCGCATCGAGTCGTGGAACGCCGCTGGAAACACGTTCAGCGGAGACTTTGTGCTTCAGACCCAGTGCCGTGACCGGTAGCACCGAAATGCCGTCTGCATCAATCAGGAACGGGTACTCGTTGGTGCCGTGGGTCGAGCCGCGATACTTGACCACGCGCAGGCGCCGCGATGAGGTCTGCTCGCTGACGCGATGATCGAGCACAATCACGCAGTCGGAGACATACTCTTCCAGCCCCTGACGGGTCAGGGTTTTGTCGCCGCGTTCGCCGGTGATGACGGCGGTCACGCCCTTGTCTTTCAGCCAGCGAAACAGACGGCGCAGTTCGGCACGCAGGATGGCCGGATCGGGCAAGCCGGCAAACAGTGTTTCGATGGTATCGAGCACGACGCGTCTGGCGCCGATGGCATCAATGGCCGCCCCCAGGCGGATGAACAAGCCTTCCAGATCGTATTCGCCACTCTCTTCGATTTCACTGCGCTCGACATAGACATAATCCAGCACGAGCTGTTTGCGCGCGATCATCTCCTGCAGGTCGAAACCCAGCGAGACGACGTTCTCGGTGAGATCCCGGACGGTCTCTTCAAACGACATAAACACGCCCGGTTCGTTGAACTCGGTTGCACCGTGCACCAGAAATTCCATGGCGAGCAGCGTCTTGCCGCAGCCTGTGCCGCCGCACACCAGCGTCGGCCGCCCCTGCGGCAGGCCGCCGTCGGTAATCTGATCCAGGCCTGCGATGCCGGTCGGACTCTTTTTCAGGCCTGCGCGCAGGCCTGTTTGAGAAGTTTTCTTCGACTTGACCATCATACCCCCCCCCACAGAAGAGTGGTGTTATGACCAGCATAGACCCATTGTCAATTTAATGCGAATGACAATGTGTATATTGCGTATCAGACGGGGCAATCAGAGCGCATCGAAGCCCTGCCAAATCCGCAAGTTGCCATCAGGTAATTTCCCCGGGATGTAATCCTTAACCTTCCCCTGTCGCGGCTGTAGCGTCTGCTTGCCGACAACACTGTCGCCGGGGAATCATTTGAGCTTATCTGAACATACAACATGCAGCAGCCTGCCCGCCGATCCGGTTGCGGCAGATGCCTTGATCGGTATACCCCGGCAGCAGACCAATCCGTCACGCTGGCAGGGCGAACAGTGGGCTGAGTTTGTGCGCTCGCTGAGAGAGCAGGGGATTGAGATTCGCGAGGCGCGTGCGGATACCGGTATTTATGTCACCGATGCAGGAGGCCTGGCCTACGGTATGCCGCATGGCGTGGTGCTGGCCAGATCAACTGAGCAGATCGCCGCCCTGATGAAGGCCGCACAAATGTTTGCCGTGCCGGTTACGGTTCGCGGTGGTGGCCTGACCACGGAAGGGGAGTCGGTAGCCTTTGGCGGGATATTGCTGGATATGACCGGCATGAGCCGTGTGCTGCATGTCGATAGGGAAGCACTGATAGTGCGCACACAGGCGGGCATCTTCTGGCATCTTCTGGCCGAAGTGCTGCGCCGCGATGGTCTGGACTATATCTCCGCCCCCCTTAACCTGAGTTCATCGGTGGGCGGCACACTCGGCGTGGGCGGCATCGATGTGAATTCATCCAAATATGGATGCAGTGCCGATCAGGCCATCTCCTTGCAGGTGGTGACACCAACAGGTGAGATTGTCGAATGCTCGGATGATGAGAACAGCGAGCTGTTTGAACGCATCATTCTGGGTTACGGCCAGTTTGGTATCATTACCGAGGCGAGCCTGCACATCCGCCCCTACACCCCCCTGCGCATGCATTATTTTTATTATGCTGCCCTCAAGCCATGTGTCGAAGACCTGCTGATGCTGGATGCCTCACAGGCATGCGATTATACCGGCATTCTCACCATGATGGATTCGGCCATTACCCTGCTCGTGGCTTTTGATTCGGATGAGCGCGAAGCTGAGTTTATGGCGCAGGTGAAGCCCAAACTGCGCGGTTATGGCGAATTGATGTTCGCTCTGCATCTGGCTGTCAGTTTTTCATGGCGGCCATGGAAGTGGAAAGAGGCGCTGTTTCTGTTGCGCCGCAAACGCGAGCTGTTTCCCGATCTGCAACCGGCGCAGCACATGCAGGATGGCAGGATGCTGGATCGCACCGTCGTCTTCTCACGTGCGGTATGGAAACACTGGGGGGATCGGCATATGGTGATTCCCGATCTGGCCACCAGCAGGGACAAGTTTGTGCAGGCCGTTGAGCGCGGCAATGCCGTATGCCGCAAGTATTTCCCGTATTACACGCTCTATTGTGTAGGGATTCGCCTGCGCGACGATCATCGGGCGCATTATGAACTCTCCAGTATTCCGGCCGATGCCGAGGGCTGGGCCTATGGTTGCGAGTTCGAGCCGATGTATAACGGGGTGGAATACAGTCGCGATCGGCTGCAGTCTTTCAAGAATGAGATATACGATGTCGGGGTCGAACTTGAGACCAGCTATTACCGCTTTGGCGGCATGATGAAAGGCTATATCCGCAGGGCGCTGGGCGATGCCGTGGTTGAAAAGCATTTGCAGCTCAAACGGCAGGCCGATCCGGCCATGATCCTGAATCGCGACGTGATTTTCTGATGCAGCCCTTGTGATGAAATCCTATTCCGATTGCTATGGTTGCTCCCTGTGCCTGCTCTCCTGCCCGGTGTGGCTGCAGCGCCGCGATGTTCGCTTCAGTGCGCAGGGTTATGCCAAAGCGATGCAGCATGGTGCGGATGCGGATGCGATGGCCAAAGTGCTGCCGGCCTGTATCCAGTGCGGCGCCTGCGATGTACTTTGCCCTGAAAAGATCGGCCTGACTGCCTGGATTGGCGAGGAAGTACAGAAGGCGCAGCCGGCCGGGGTGGTGCGTGATGGCTATGTTGCCGACTGTTTCGATTTAAGCTGTGCCCCTGCCGTGCGCCAGGGCTTGCGGGTCGATGATCTGTACATCATTGATGCCTGTGTATTCCACAGCAATCATGCCAAGCGGGTAGGGCATTACGAAAGCCTGCGGCAGCACACAGGCTGCAGCATGAATCTCGATCTTAATCGTATGGCCATACCGACCGGTATAGGTTCGCTCAGCGTCAGGCTGCAATGCTTTGATGTGCGCAAGCAGATTGAATGGCTGATGCAGGGGCGAAGTGTGCAGCGGATTATTGTTGAAAACCCGGCCGATCAAGCCTTGCTGGCGGAGATGACCGGCAAACCGGTGCTGCATGTGAGTGAGTTGATTGAATATGAATTGAACAGGAGCAGTACAAAAGATGCGTAGTGTTGATGTCGTCATCGTTGGTGCAAGTCTGGCCGCAGCTGCCGCTGCCAAGCGGCTGGTGGATGCAGGGCTTGAAACGGTGATTGTGGAGAAACAACAGCTGCCGCGTCACAAGATTTGCAGTGGCATTTTGTCGCCGCGCGGGCATCGCTTTCTGCTTGAGAATTTCGGCCCCTTGCCGCGCAAGGTCTTGCATGACCCCACCGCCTGCCGCGGTGTGACCTTTCATTTCCCCAGCATGGTATCGATGTCGATGGATTTCTTCGGCGGCACCACACCGCATCTGCATCGCAAGTATGCCGATCACTGGGCCATTGAACAGAGCGGAGCAGAGGTGATGGATGACACCTCCTTTCTTGCCCAGACACAGTTTGAGGATCATGTCGTGGTAACGGCACGCAAGCGGGGCGGGGAGGCCTTTGAACTCAAGGCCCGCTACCTGATCGGTGCCGATGGGCCGGTATCACCGGTGTTGCGCTCACTGTATCCGGATTATCACAAGCAGATTCCGATGTTCTTTGTCGGGCAGAAGTTTCACGAGATTATCGATTGCCCGCTGGATGAAGAGTATTTCCATTTCTGGTTCCACCCCGATTTGGGTCACTACACATGGAGCCATGCCCGTGATGGGCGGCAGATTGTCGGCGTGGGTTACAAGATCGGTGACAAGTTTCATGACCGGCATCTGCATGTCGCCAAATATTTTGAAGAGAAACACGGGGTTCGCCTCAAGCCTGCCGATGATGATCACGAGGGCTGCGCTGAAAACTTCGGCCCATCCCTGATTAACCGCTATGTCTTCGGCAAGGGTCGGGTTTTGATCACCGGTCAGGCAACCGGCTTTCTCAATATGATAGGCGAGGGCATGAGCTGCGCACTGCATTCCGGCGCGATTGCCGGCGAATCGGTGGTGGATGCGATGCTGCGCAATCGCCCTGTGCAGGAGGTGTATCGGCAGAATATCGCCTCCGAGGTGCGGCGCACCACCGATCAGTGGAATCCATTGCAGATTGCCTTTGCCAGGCCGCATGAAGCCGATTTCCCCAAGGCGCTGGCTGCCTTGCCGATGGGGGATCGCATCAAGGTGCTGCGCGATATCTGGTCTTTCCTCAAGCTGTATAAAGAGTTCAAGTGGGGTCGCCAGATTGCAGCGATCAGCATGCAGCGCCTGTTGCGCGGCGATTATTCACAGAAGAACTGGATGTAAAACAACCTTTTCATCGGCCAAAATCGACTACCCAGAGTAGCTACAATTACAAGAGATTCCGGACTGTCTTGAGGCAATGCGTAAATGCAGGCGTCCGTTTTATATGCACTGACCTGGCAGTGCGTTACATTGACTTGGCAATATTTCAGCCCCACATTTATCTCATGCGTCAGATTGCACGAGCCCTGTTCCATGATATTGCTGAAAATATTCAGCCCGCGATAAGGCATTGATGCGTCCGGATGCTGCTGATGCTGGCGAAAGAAGCATGGCGTTTGCAACGTATTGGCAGAGGCTGGGCTGCAATTTTGCCGAGGTCGACAGGGTTTTTGATGCCCGCATGCAAGAGGCCAGGGCTTTGCTTTCTATCGAGGGTATCGATTCCTATATCGAGAATGCCAGCTTCCTCGGAAAAATGGGGCGTGGGCCGGAACCGCTGCTGGCCTATCTGGAAGAGGCTCCGCTTGTTGCCGCTCAGGTGGGTAAAGAGGCGCTGGTGGATCTGCGTGAGTTTGCCCACGACATAGTCGTCCATGTCAATTTCGAAGCGGTGGTGCCATTTCTGCAAACCAGCGGTGCAGTGTCCCGTCGTTTGCAGAGCCACGAACTGTTCAAACAATATATCGAAGTGATACGGGATATGATGCTGCGAACTTCCGGCTCGGTGCATGGAAAGCAGATTTCCATCCCCAGCCCGGGATTGCCGGCGCTGCTCCAGCAGGCGCCGCGCCTGCTTGCCTCCTTATCTCTGGAGGGTCTCAGGAACTGGGTCGAATACGGCATCCGTTCATACGGGAAGCATCCCGAACGGCAGGAGGATTATTTTGGTCTGCACTCGGCCGATGCCCATGCGGTGATGCAGCGCGAGCGCCACGGTACGCTGCTCATCGATCATGAGCGCAAGCTTGATTTCTACATGCGCGGCTTGTGGGGTGATCATGACTATTTTGTGCCCTACTCACTGGCATTCGATGAGTTGCGTAAGCCTATGCCATATTACAACGCGCTGGGCATCCACCTTCCCGATGTTTATGAGCCGGATCGGGGCCTGTCAGGTATTGATCGCTATCGTGCCGCGCTGGCGCACATGGCGGCGCATCGCCGCTGGGGTCAGCAACTGGTTGCCGACAATAAAAGTCCGTTCCAGCGCATCGCCATCGAGTGGTTCGAGGATTGTCGCGTTGAATATCTGGCCATGCAGAAGTATCCGGGCCTGCGCAAGATGTTTCTTGCCCTGCATCCAGTGCCTGATGAAAAGGGGCTGAAAGAGGAGGGCGTGTCGCTCATTTATTTGCGTCTGGCCATGGTTTCCAGAGCGGTTCTTGATCCGGAATATGTCTACGAGAATCAGGATATCCATGCGTTTGTCAGCCGCTTTTTCGCAGCTATGCAAAACTGTGCGTCCACCAGTTCGGACATGGAATCCCTTGCGATCGCCTTCATTGCCCGCACACGTGTGCAAAGCGATGCCTCTCCGAAAATCTATCTCGACAACGTGAAGGTGGACTACCGCGATGACAATCGCCACCTCTGGATTCATATCGGAAGCGGCGATGAAGAGTCAATCGATGATGCCGAGCGGAAGTCACAACAGGAGGAAGAGCAAAGCGGTCCTCCGCTGCGGCATTACCATGAATGGGACTATAATTTCCAGCACTATCGCCCGGACTGGGTCAGCGTTTATGAGGCGATTCACCCAAGCGGTGATGCAGCGAAGATTGATGACCTGTTGGCCAAACACAGAGGCCTGGCCAAGCGCCTGAAACAGTTGCTGGAAATGCTCAAGCCGCAGGACAGGGTGCGTATTCGTTATCAGGAAGAGGGCTCGGAACTGGATCTGGATGTGGCGATTCGTTCGCTGATTGATTTCAAGGGCGGGGCGCCCCCCGATCCGCGTATCAATTTATCCCATCGCACCGATGGCCGCAGTGTTGCCGTCACCTTGTTGCTTGATCTGTCACAATCGCTGAGCGAAAAGGCGGATGGTTGCAGTCAGACCATCCTTGAGCTGTCACAGGAGGCGGTATCGCTGCTGGCCTGGGCCATTGAACAGGTAGGCGATCCATTCGCCATCTCAGGCTTCCATTCCAACACCCGGCATGATGTGCGCTTTCATCATATCAAAGGCTTTTCCGAGGATTGGGACGATGCGGTGAAGGCACGTCTGGCTGCGATGCAGGCCGCCTATTCGACGCGCATGGGTGCGGCGATGCGGCATGCCGCGCATTATCTGAAGGCACAGCCAGCCGATAAGAAGCTGATGTTGATTCTCACCGACGGCGAACCGGCCGACATTGATGAGGAAGATGCTCAGTTACTGATCCGGGATGCCAGGCAGGCCCTGAAGGAACTGGATCGCGACGGTATTTATACCTACTGCATCAATCTCGACCCCAAGGCCGATGAATACGTGTCCGATATCTTCGGACGTCAGTACACCATCATCGACCATGTGGACCGTCTGCCGGAGCGTCTGCCGGAACTGTTTATCTCGCTGACCAAATAGGCAAAGGGTGCTCTCAGAGGGCTCTTGGTTGTTTTCCAGCTTCAGTTCTGTCTGAAGCCTTCACTCCTGTTTCATCCTTCTCCGGCTTGATGACTAAAATGGTTCTTTTGCAACAGTAAGAAATAGGGATATATTGGAAACATATCCGTGTTGGTGAAGGGGGTGAATTATGACTGAAGATATACAAGGTATGTACAAAAGATTGGTTGCGCTGGAAACCGAGGTTGCCAATTTGCGGGAAGGTTATCGCATTGTGAATCGGCGATATAGTGAATCGCTTGCGCTGCTGCGTGAGCTCACAGATCAGGCAGCGCTGGCTTCGAAAAAGGCTTCTTTGGCAACTCAACATGCCCTGGAGGCAACAAAGCAGTCTGCAAAAGCTGCAAAAACGGCTGCGAGTGAGCATGCCATTCTAGCGGCAGAGATGTCGGTGGAGGCGGCGACAAAAGCTGCTGCTGCCGCAGTGGAATCAGCAGCTGCGGCCGCAGCGGCAGCGGCCGCAGCAGCCAAGGCTGTTGCTCATGATGCTGAGGAAATTGCAGCCAAGTCTGCGGCTGAAGCTGCACAGGCATCTCATAATGCAGCGGAATTGGCAGCCATCGCCGTCAGGGTAGCGAATGAGGTGTCTGCAAATTTTCGCGCGCAGGGCAAGAAGTAGAAATTACGCCGCCAATATGGCCTTGCAGACAGGCTTACTGTCCGCGATGAATCCAGTCGGCACCCAGCGTGCCGTGCAGGCGATCCAGATACTGCTGACCTGACACCTTCGCCATCATACGATCAGCCTCTATGATGCGCTCGCTCAGATGCAACTGCCTGTCGGCTTCATCCTCGTCGAGCTCTACCAACTGGCCGCTTAAATATTCCCGGTGTTGCAGCCAAAGCTGTTTATCGCGTGCCTGCTTGATGACCAGCCGCTCTTTGTACCAGTCGCTTTGCAGGAGATCGTCGCGGGTGAACATCTTACGGATCGCGGGATCATCGATGCCCATGCCCTCGTATGTCCCGTTGGCCATGATATGCAGCAGTGCCTTGAGCGGCGGGCAGGCATCGTCGATGGAGCCATCCGTAAAGTAGTCCTGCGCCACTCGCTGTTGCGCTTCGCAGATATTGTTGATGCCGTCGACAAAGTCCGCCAGGCCCTGGGTTTCAGGCTTGAGCATGGCCTCATCGAATACGGCCATCGGCCTGTCGAATATCTTGCCGAAATGATCGTGCACGAAACGCTCGGTCATGCGGTAGCCAAGCCGGCTGGCGAGAACGGTTTTACCCTCGTATTCAAAATCTTCCAGCTTTTCCAGATAGCCCTGCTTGATCATGTATGCGGGTTTCTGGAACTTCACCGGCATGCGGCACCAGATTTCGGGTATCAGCATGCTGATATCGTGGTCGATGCGCCGGTGTTCGCCGATATGGCCGGCGGCAGTGGAGAATCCGTCGTAGCCGCACAGGATGAAGGACACCAGTGCCGTGTTCAGATCGGACGTGGCCGAAAGCGAATTGAACGGACCCTTGGTCAGCGCGCCTTCCGAACCGGCACCGGTGGTCGAAGGCGATTTTCCTGTCAGGCTGCAGATGAAATCCATGAACAGCTCGGGAAGTTCCTGATAGTGGATGGGATTGAACACCGCCAGCGAGCGAACCCCCGGAGCCGGTGGATTGTTGCGACGTCCGGTCAGTACGGCATTGACGGGAAAGTGCACCGGCTGATCCGGTTCAAGCCCGCGCTTTAGACGCGTGCTGATTTCAGCCAGATAGGTGGAGCGCGGGTCGGCCATGTCTGGACGATCCTGAAGGTAGCGCACATTCAGGCTGGGCTTGCCGTTTACCAGTCTTGGGTGCGCCGAGGATACGAAATACAGCGATTCATCCATACCTGCGGCATTGCGTATCAGGCCTCGCATCGGCGGGCTGAACTCCTCGAAATGCACCACGTCCTCGATCATCTCCTGTGCATCATCGCGCTGCATGGGTTGGAAGTTGGAGATAAAACTATTCCCCGAGGACAGGTCGGATTCCGTTTGCAGATCCGCTCCGCGGTTGATGGCTTCATCGGGCCGCTGGAATAATCGGGTTTCGCAGTTATTCGTGATCTTGATGCTCGGATGGTCGAAATCAGGATTGAGCCCGCTGACATACGACACCGGAATGACGGTCGATGCGGTGATATCATCTTCCATCTGCAATTTGTCCGCCGCTATATAATCCTGCCGCAGCTTGAACAGGCGCCAGCTGCCATCCGTACCGAAGCCGACGCGCAGATAACTTGCCATCAGCTTGCGGCCGTCATGGCGCAGTTCATGCCCAGGATGACCGTTCACCTTATCCACGGAGAAGTGCTTATCCCAGTCGCGGCCCCATGCTGTGCGATAAAAACGCTTGATCATGAAGGCCAGCGCCAGAATGTGCTGCGGCACGTTTTCCAGCCAGCGGTTGTATGCATTCGAATAGTCGTTGGCCGAGGGGGTCAGCAGCTTGATCACCGAACCCAGACTGCGCTCCTTGCTCAACAGGCTGCGCGTGTCCGGATCGTGCGTTCCCTTATTGCGGAAGCGGGTGGAGTAGTCCTTTTCGAACAGCTCCCTGACTTGGGCGATATCCTCTTCGAAATTACCCACATACACTGGGCCCGAAATGACCGCGCCCGCAATGGACTTGGAGATTTCTGATTTACCGCCGCCGGATACCGTGCTCGGTTTGTGGCAGAAGGTCCCTTCGCCGATGGTGCCGATCAGGCGCCAGCTCGGCGCATCCGGATGACGCTCCATGTGCACCCTGAAGCCGCTCGGGTAGATGAATGTGCGCTTGGCAAGCAGCTTGATCTGCTGCGGGCCGTCCTTGCCCTGCCAGCATACGTTCAGGTCATGAATATTGATCTGCGTATCTTCCGGCACATAGATGATCTCCGGGTAGCGCTTGTCGATGGCATAGCCTTCGGGCTGTAGTTCAATCCTGTCGCCAAGCCGATGGCATAAGCCGGCAAAGGTATGACTGTCCACCATATCGCTTGAACGCGGCAGATAAATCTCGCCGAGATTGTAACGCGGGAAGGCCAGCGCACCGCCGGCATGCTCTTCCTCGCAACCGCCGAAGATATTGGCCGAGTAGCTGATGTGGGATTTGATTTCTTTCTTGCTGTAGCCGAAATAGTTGTCCGCGATAATGGTCACGATGACACCGCGCATATCACGGCAGACCAGCTTGAATGCATTGCCGTCGTTGTATAGCTCGTCTGCACTCTGCCAGCACATGCCGTCGCGGCGCTGGCGTTCGCTGGCCTCATTTACATGCGGCAAGCCCAGGGCCTTTTTCTTCAGGCCGACCAGATGCGGGGCGAGAATGATACAGCCTGTCTGGCCGGTCCAGCGCTCGATATCCAGCGCCGCATCGTTTTCCGGCAGGAAGGGATCGCCGGCGTTGCCGAAGATGGATTCGACAAAATCAAGATTGGAGACAAGTCCTGCCGGGGCAAACATGCGCACCTCAAGGCTCTTGGCAGGCAACACGCCCTCAACCCCGGGGCGCACGGTTGGACGCAGGAGCAGGGATACCCAAAGCTCCGCCTTCTCCGGTTCTTCACTTGTTGCGGGCAATTCAAGCAGGGCGCGGGGTGGATTAAGGGCCTCTTTCAGCAAAGCGCTATACGTTGCGACCGGCACTTCTAGTTTGTCGGCAGGCACCGGAAGGCCGCCGGCAGCGATATGAAACACACCCTTGGTGGTGCGCCGGTCGTTCCTGGGATTGTGCAGCACGCCCTGCAGCAGGCGGTATGATTCGACCAGATCGGAGCGAAAATGGTTGCCGTTCAGCGGCAGCGACATTTCGCGCGCCATGCCCGGTTTATCCACGATCAGGGTTGTGCCGGGCAGTTCGACCTGTTGATGCACGCCGTTTTCGCTCAGGTAGGCATTGAGGAAGTTCTGGATGCGCTGATCGGCAGGGCAGCGGTAAGCCGACAACAGGCGCCTGAAGCGTGCGTATCGCTTGAGTACGCTATCGGCAATCTCCAGATAGGCATAATCGCCCTCGTTCAGGTGACAGGTCGACTGGCCGAGAGCAGCCAGCTTCAGATTGATAAGCTGGTGCCACTCATGCGGCGGCGGCGTGCTCTTGTCGTTGTTGTTTGTTACTACAGATTCAGTCATCTAATACATCCAGTTTTTGCGGTTCGTATAGCCGCTTCATTTCATCAATCGGCGATCACAGGTACCACAAGCGTTCTACATCAATAGCCTGTTCTGTCGAACCCGGGGCAGGGTCAACATCGTGCAGACTTTCCTTTCCGGCAGCCGGGGCAGGCTAGATGCATAATATAATTAAGCAATTAGGTTGCCACATGAAATGAGTCCATTTATCAACGTTTTTACCATTTTACAGCTGATATATGGTTAATAAAGCAGCATGCCTGCCCATAATAAGGGCAATGTTCCTCAAGCTTGCCTCTTGAGTCCTGCCTGAGCTTGTGCCGAAGGATTCTCGCTTTGCTCTAAGGCATTCTGCTTCCGGGGTGGAGATGCCAACCTTTGGGATCATGTGTTTAAGTGGTTAGCGCTTGCAGGTAAAGCAGGCGGGAATGGGCTTTAAAGGGCTCTACATGAATCAGGAGCGATTCAGCGCTTTTCCGATGCGTCATCCTCGTGATGAGGCAGCTTGTAATCCCGTTCGCGGAAAAGCTTGAGGCAGGCGTCCACGGCCTTTGGCTCATAGAGTTTGCCGCGATTGCGTTCGATCTCCTCTATTGCCATTTCAAGGCCCAGTCCCGCGCGATATGGGCGGTGCGAGGACATCGCTTCCACCACATCGGCCACGGCCATGATTTTTGCTTCGAGCAGAATCTGCTCATCCTTGAGCCCCTGCGGGTAGCCCGAGCCATCTTGCCTTTCGTGGTGCTGCAGGATGATATCGGCGATCGGCCAGGGAAAGCTTACTCCCTTGAGAATGTCGTATCCCGATTGCGGGTGCGACTGCATGAGTAGGTACTCGATTTCGTTAAGCTTGCCGGGTTTGGAAAGGATTTCCGCCGGAATGTTGATCTTGCCGAGGTCGTGAATGATGCCGGCAAGACGGATGCCTTTGACCTGCTCGTCCGGTAAGCCCATCTCTTGCGCTATGGCAGCCGCCAGATTGGCCACGCGCCGTTGGTGTCCGGCCGTATAGGGGTCGCGCTTTTCCACGGTGGTGGCAATCGCCTGCACGGTCTCTTCCAAACTGGTAGTCAGTTTCTCAAGGGTCAGCTGTTGCTCGGCACGGGACTGGTCGCGTTCGATGCCGATATGCTGCATGTGGATGCCATAGCTGAGATCGCTGGCCATCTCTTCGAGCAGCGCGATCTCGTCCATATTGAAGGCATGCGATTCCGTAGCATAGATGGTCAGGGCTCCGAAGGGTTTGCCATTCTCCATCAGGGGCAGCGCAATGCTGGCTTGGTAGCCATAGGAGAGCGCTTTTTCCCGCCATGGCTGCATGTCCGGATTATCCGCGATGTTCTGGACGTATTGCGTTTTACCGCTGCGTATTGCTGTGCCGGTCGGGCCGCGTCCTGCCGGCACATCATCCCAGCTGACATGGATGTTCTCGGCATAGCCCGGCCGCACCGCATGTGAAGCCATCATCTTGACGCTCTTAGCCTCGTCCTGCTGCGCATAGCCGACCCAGGCGAGCTGGTAGCCACCATCCTCGACAGCCGTCCGGCATACCCCCTGCCATAATCCTTGTTCATTGGTCGCATGTACCAGGGTGCGATTGACGGTACTCAGGGTTTTCAACGCCCGGTTGAGATGATGAAGCACGTCCTGTGCCCGTTTCTCGACGGTGATGTCCTCGTAGATGCCCAGCAAGCCACTGACCTCTCCCGACGCCAAGCGTAACGGCACCTTGGAGGTGCGCAGCCAGATGGTTTTGCCATCCGGCGTGGTCTGCGGTTCCTCAAAGCCGATTTTCGCTTTGCCTGACTCCATCACGGCCTTGTCCTTGGCGCGGTACAACTCGGCCTGATCCTTCCAGCCCATCTGGTAATCATCCTTACCGTAGAGCTCTTTCGGAGACTTCATGCCGGCATCCCGGGCAAAGACCGTGTTGCAGCCGAGATAGCGCAGCTCCAAATCCTTCCAGAAAACACGGACAGGGATATTTTCCAGCACCGAGCGCAGCAGATCGCGCGACGCACGAACAGCCTCCTCAATGTTTACCCGTTCGGTTACTTCCACGCCAATCGCAATCAGGGCCATCACGTCGCCATTACTATCCAGCAGGGTACGGTCATACCACTCAATCAAGCGCTGCTTGCCACCCTTGGTGACGATGGCATTGACGTGGCCTGCCGTAGGGCTATCTCCGATGGTCTTCAGCAACACAGCTTTGGTCTTCTTCCTATCCGTTCCGGGAAGGAAGGTAGAGAACCAATCCTTTCCCTTCACCTCATTCAGCGAATAGCCCGTGAGCTTTTCCATGAAAGGGTTGAAGCGCAAAATCTTTCCCTTCTTGTCGAGGATTACAATAATAGCCGGTGCAGCCTCGACAAGGCGGTCGGAAAAATCCTTCTCCTGTTGCAGGACTGCTTCGGCTTGCTTGCGCTCGGTGATATCCATGGTTGTGCCGATGGAGCGCAAGGGCTTGCCATCCTCATCGTAAAAGGTCTTGCCTCGTTCGTTGACCCACTTGATGGAGCCGTCTTTCATCAGCAGGCGGTGTTCGATATTATACGTTGTCCTGTTCTTCACCGAACCCGTGTATTCCCTGTCCACATACGCACGGTCATCCGGGTGTATGGTCTGCATGAAGGTTTCATAGGTGTTCGCCGTGCCTGGCTCTACCCCGAATACCCGATAGTTTTCATCCGACCAAGTCAGCTTGTTGTCGATCAGATTAAGCTCCCAGTGGCCGAGGTGGGTGATCTGCTGCGCCTCCTCATGCAGAGCATGGCTACGCTTGAGCAAAGCTTCGCTGTCGCGCAATTCGTGAGTCATGCCCTGTGCCAGATTGAGCGCGCGCATCCGGCCGCCGACCAGCAGCCAAACCAAGAGTGACAGCAGCGCACTCATTAACACGCCGACCACACGAATTGCTGTGACTTGCCCGGTATCGATATTTGCATCAAAATCCGGCAGCGAATGGTGCTGGATGGTCCAAACATGGCCGGCGATTTCGACGGTGTCGGTCGCGTGATATAAGGCTGTGTCGTGATCGTGAGGAGCAAGAACAAGTAAATCGTTGTCGTACATCATCGTTTCTGGCGACGCGCTTTTACCATCGAATATCTCAAAGTCTATATCGTGGAGACGCTTGCCGAGTAAGCCTTGCATCAGATCATTCATGCGAAACGCCGAATAAACCCAGCCGATGATGTTGGCGCGGCGCTCGGCTAGGCTTTGATGTGGAAAGCCGTTGCGGTACAGCGGCAGATACATGAGAACGCCAGCCTGCACGTCCTCATCCATTTCCTGTAGCAGTGTGATCTTGCCGGACAAGGCCGCTGCATCCGAATCGCGCGCCCGCTGCATGGCCGCACGACGCACCGGCTCCGAATACATGTCATAGCCGAAGGCACGCCGGTTGCGCAGATCAAACGGCTCAAGATAGATGATGGCGGTATAAAGCTCGCGCCTGCCTTCCGGGAATAGGTTGTATGTGGGAAAGCCCTCCTTGCGGATGGCTTCGATATGGCTGGATTTTTCGTGCGGCGGGACGATCAGCGAATAACCGATGCCTTTAATGCCCGGGTGATGTTCCTCTAACAGCAGGTTGTTGGCATACGCATGGAATTCATCTCGCTCAACCCTTTCGGACGAGACAAACAGGCCTTTTGTACCATCCAGAACTTGTTCATAAGTTTCCATGCGCTGCTTGATGTTCAGCACGATTTCGCGTGTGCCCACATCGAAATTCTGCTGCTGGATCCGACGTTCGGCATGAAAGGCCGCTTGCTGTAAAAAGTAAACCAGACCAAGTCCGACCGCCAGCACCAGCCACGGAAGCAGCCTGTTCAAATATGGATAGCCTGAGCCTGCTGCAGACGGTTCAGTGCGCTTCTTGCTCAACACCTACTTCCTCCACGTTCCATGGCGGGTCAGGCTGGTGCCGGCGCTACCGCACAGCAGGGTTGGCCGTCCGCGCGGCAGTCCACCGCGCGGAAGCTGATCTATGCCGGGGATACCGGTGGGGCATTTTTCCAGCCCTGCGGGCAGGCTTGTTTGAGAATTTTTCTTCGATTTTACCATCATACCCCCCACAGAAGAGTGGTATTATGACCAGCTTAGACCCATTGTCAATTTTAAGCTAATGACAATGTATATATTGCGTATCCATCGGGGCAATGCACAGCCTGATCACAGGCGGTTAACGAGCTCGATCGGGACGGCATGCTCACCTGCTGAATCAACCTCGATGCCAAGGCCGATGTGTTTGTGACTGCTATTAGCCCTGTAAGGCTTGCTCGATGTCCGCGATCAGGTCATCCGCGTTTTCGATGCCAACCGAAAGCCTCAGGAGCGAATCGGAGATGCCGATTCTGCACCGTTCTTCCGCAGGGAGTCCGGCATGCGAGGTCTCGGCCGGTGAACAGATCAGGGTTTCCACACCACCCAGGCTGACCGCAGGGCTGATCAGGTTCAGACGGCGCAGAAATGTATCCGGCGGGATGTTGTCAGCAAGCTCGAAGGACAGCATGGCGCCAAATCCTTTCATTTGGGTTTGCGCAACCGCGTGCCCCGGAGAATCGGACAAACCGGGATAATTGACCTTGCGGATTGCATCAAGCTTCGCAAGCCAGCCGGCAATGCGGGCGGCGTTCTGTGTTTGCCGTTCGACTCGCACGGATAATGTTTTCAGGCTGCGTTCGAGCAGGTAGCAGGAGCTGGCGTTCAGGCTTCCCCCAAGACTGCGAGCGACGTTGCGAATGCTTTCTGCTCTCAGGGATGAGGTAAGGGCCACACCACAGCACAGGTCGCTGTGTCCGCCAAGATATTTGGTGCCGCTATGCACGACCACATCAATGCCGAGCGCCAGTGGCTGCTGGTTCAACGGTGTGGCGAAGGTGTTGTCGATGATGGTCACGATGTCGTGTTCCCGGCCAATCTGTGCCACGCGCGCGATATCGATGATGCCCAGCAGGGGATTGGTCGGTGACTCGATGAGAATGACCTTTGTGGCCGGTGTGACCGCTTCGGCTACCGCCCCGGCGCTGGTGGCGACGAAGGTGTAGCTGATGCCCAGATGCTCGAACATGTCCGTGGCAAAGCCGTGCGTGCCGCCGTACAACTCGGAGAGAAGCACAACATGATCACCGGCTCCGGCAAAGGCCAGCACACTGCTGCTGATGGCAGCCATGCCCGAACTGAGCAGCACTCCATCCTCAGCCCCCTCCAGACTGCACAGCTTGCGCACCACGGCCTGCTGGTTGGGTGTGTTGAAGTAACGGGGATAGGCGATGTCATCGCGGTCCAGATATCCGAATGAGGAAGAGGTGAAAATCGGCGTGTTCACGCCGCCTGTCTGTTCATCGTGGTATGTGCCGCTGTGAACGCAAAGGGTTTGATTATGCATGGGCTTGTCTGCCTCCTTCATGGGCTAGGCTAACGCCGGCCCGGCCAGGGCGAACTCTTGTCGCGTGCCTTTTCATGCAGCATGTCGAGATACAGGTTTTCCACCTTGGTTCTCGCCCATTCATTTTTACGCAGGAAGGTCAGGCTGGATTTCACCGACGGATTGGTATTGAAGCATTTGATGCGCACATAGATGCCAAGTTCGCCCCAGCCGTAATGCTCCACCAGCTCGGTCACGATCTTCTCAAGGGTAACCCCGTGCAGCGGGTTGTTGGGTTGGTTCTGGCTCATCAATCGAGCCTAAGCAAGGTGTCCCGATTAGTAAAAGGGAAAGAATGGAAACTTGTGTGTCAGGGGGTGATCAAGCACGCGATGCTTCTGAGCGGGCAAAGCAATCATGGTATATAACATGATTATAGGTTTGCTATCTGCAGCCTGGAGGTTTGCTATGAAAATCATGCAAATAGTGCTTGTTCTTGTTTTTTCCCTGGTGGGTTTTGCCCCACTTGCCCTGGCCGAATCGGATTCGGCGGCGACCCTTGCACAGGGCGAAAAGCTTGTTCAGCAGGTCTGGTCTGATATGAAGTCCGGGAATGTTGCGGCCATTGAAAAATATACTGCTCAGGGTTTCCAGTCCATGCATCAGGACGGTCCCCGAACGCGTGCGCAGGAGATCAAACTCATTGAGGGGCTGCGCTTGGGGGATTATACGCTGAGTGATTTTACAGTTACGCAGACCGGCCCCGTAATTATTGCGACTTATTTTGTTTCCGTCGCGGAAACGATTGATGGTGAGCGACTGTCAACCAAGCCGAGCCCAAGGATCAGTGTTTTTCTGGAAACGGACAGTGGATGGCAGTGGATCGTGCATGGTAACTTCAAGGTACTGAAGTAGGGCGGATGTTTCCGGATGCAAAAGGTACAGGTTTCCTCTGTCGCTTGCCGATAAAGCGATAAGCGGGCAATAATTCACCATGCCACGCTCCATCATGGAATCCCTGAATATGGGTGCTGCCTGCTCATTGGCTGGCCTGTTGGCTGCATGGACGGTGACCATTGGTAAGCACGACCCCGGGGCCGTCCTGCTACTCGTTTCCTCCTGCATCGCAGGATTTGTTTCGGGTTACAATGCCTGGTGGTGGCTGGTGGCACGACGCCAGCAAGCCTCCCGGCTACGCGGCATTCTGGCAGGTGCCTTGGCCGCAGTTGTCGGTCACTTTCTTGCCAGCGTGTTGTTTTTCTTCAATGGCTATGCACTGTTGGAAAACTGGAATGCGGCTCCCAACTCGCTGCAAACCAATGCTTTCGGTGGCCTGTTTCTCGGAGGTATGAGTCTGGTTGCCATGGGCTGGTTCACCATCCCCATGGGCGCAGTCCTTGGGTATTTCGGAGTGGGTTTGCGAAAGGTGGCTTAAGCTAGAGTCGTGTTTACGGTTGGCTTTTCATGATGCTTTCGTGGTAATTTCTCATTGTGAAAAAAGAGCAGCGCAAGCGGATTGTGGATCGGCATCGGGATAGCCTGCTAAGGCATGGCTACCATCCCAATGCCCTGTACTGGAGTTCGCGGGAGATTCAGGAGCTTCGCTTTGAGGTGCTGGCCGGCATCGGCATCAAAAGCGGTGATGCGCTGCTGGATGTGGGTTGCGGTTTCGGGGATTTCAAAAGGTGGTTCGAGCGGCAGGGCGGGGAATTGAAATACACCGGTATCGATCTTTCGCCGGACTTGTTGGCTGAGGCGGAAAAGCGACATCCCGACGCCGAATTTTTATGTGGCGATCTGTTCGACATGGATTTCGCGGAGCAAAGCTTCGACTGGGTGATTCTTTCCGGCGCCCTGAACGAACAGTTGGGTGATAAGGGTAAATATGCCCGCAGGGTGATTAAGCGCATGTTCGCGCTATGCCGCAAGGGGGTGGCTTTTAATCTGCTTGATGCACGGCATCTCAATGCGCACGATCTGCAAAGTCATCAGCCGGAGGAGATGCTGGCCTGGTGCCGTGGCCTGTGTCCGGACGCCACCCTGCACGACGCCTATCTGAAAAATGATTTCACCATCCATATGCGACGATAAGTTTTCGCCGGTCTGACTATTCGCCGATATCCTCGTTCCACAACTCGGGACTGTTGGCGATAAAGTCCTGCATCAGCCGGTAGCACTCCTCGCTGTCTGCATTCACCACCTCCACGCCGCGTGAGCGCACATACTCCTCAGGGCCCTTGAAGGTGCGGTTCTCACCCAAGACCACCCTGGGGATACCGTAGAGCAGGGCTGCACCGCTGCACATATCGCAGGGGGACAGGGTTGAGTACAGGGTGGCCTTTTGATAATCGGTGGCCTTCAGGCGACCGGCATTTTCCAGACAGTCCATTTCCGCATGCAGTACGGGGCTGCCTTTCTGCACCCGACGGTTGTGGCCGCGCCCGACGATTTTCCCGTCGATCACCAGTACCGAGCCGATGGGAATACCACCCTCGGCCAGACCCTTTTTCGCTTCCTCGATAGCTGCCTGTAGAAATCTGTCCATATCTCCATCCTTATGAAACACGAATAGCTGCTGCCTGTCATAGCGTGGCCCTGTTTGCTGCATGTTTCAACATGCAGGGAATATTCATTGCTGTAAGATGCGGCATCTATGGATGCAGAGCAAAGGCAGTTCCTGATTGAAAGGCACCACGGAAGCATTGCCCTGCATGGTTATTCTCCGCATGCCCTGTTCTGGACTTCACGTGGCCTGCAGAAAATCCGTTTCAAGGTGATCAGTGAAATCGGTATTGCCGCCGGGGATTCCTTGCTCGATGTCGGTTGCGGCTTTGCCGATCTGCAAAGCTGGCTGCTGGGCCACAATATTCCGGTGGTTTACACCGGACTGGATCTGTCGCCGGAGATGATAAGCGCAGCAGAAAAAATGCACCCCAAAGCAGTCCTGCTGTGCGGTGAATTGTTCGATTTTGAGTTTGCGCCCGCGTCCTTCGATTGGCTGGTGCTATCCGGCACGCTGAACTGGCAACTGAATGACGGTGGGGAATATGCCCGGCGGGTAATTGCGCGGATGTACGAGTTGTGTCGTCATGGCCTTGCCTTCAATATGCTCAACGCAAGCTGCCGGAATATGCCGGAACTGCACGATCTGGTGGCTTTCGAGCCTGAAGAGATGCTGGCGTTCTGCCGTGAAATCAGCCCCGATTGCCGTTGTCGTACCGATTATCTGGAGAACGATTTTACTATCTATATGCGCAAGTCTGCATGATTCTTTTCTGCCTCGCCGTTGTCATCGGTTTTCTGTTGCTGGCCTGGTCGGCGGATCGCTTTGTGGATGCGGCATCTTGCATTGCAAGCATACTTGGTGTTCCTCCGATGATTATCGGCCTGACCATTGTCAGCCTTGGTACGTCATCTCCCGAGATTGTGGTTGCCATTCTGGCGGCAATGGATGGCACCCCCGGTTTGGCTATTGGTAATGCGATCGGTTCCAACATCGCCAATATTGGTCTGGTTCTAGGCCTTACAGCACTGGTCGTACCACTTTCTGTCCATTCACAGATCATCAGACGTGAAATTCCCATTCTGTTTCTTGTCATGCTTCTGGCTTTGGGTCTCATGCTCGATGGGGAGCTCAGCCGTCTCGATGGTCTGGTGCTGATATGTGGGCTGGTGATGCTGTTGTGGTGGCTTTCTCTCCTGGGGTTTCGCGAACGGAAGGATGCTTTGCAAGATGAATTTTCCGAAGCGCTTCCGGCCAGCCAGTCCATACAGAAATCTGTTGTATGGTTTGTTGTAGGTTTGGCGCTTCTTATCGCGAGTTCCCGGCTTGTTGTTTGGGGAGCTGTGAATATCGCGCATGAATTTGGTGTAAGTGATCTGGTGATCGGGCTGACCATTGTGGCTGTCGGTACAAGCCTGCCGGAATTGATGGCATCCATCGTAAGCGCATTGAAAAAGGAGCACGATATCGCGATTGGCAATGTGGTTGGTTCCAATATGATGAATATCCTTGCCGTTCTGAGTGTGCCGGCTCTGATTGCTCCACAGGCGTTTGATGTTGAGGCCTTGTACCGCGATATGCCTGTAATGTTTGCGTTTACGGTTGTATTGTTTCTTGTGGCCTACGGGTTCCATGGCCCGGGACGTATCAACCGCATTGAAGGCGCACTGCTTCTGACTGGTTTTTGTGCCTACCTGTTGTTGTTGTATGCAATGAGTTCCTAGCGTCTATTTTTTTACCCCCTTGGGGTGCAGTGTTCTGCTCTGATTCAGAGGTTGACGGGATGGTGAAATGAACGATATCGAAGCACTTGAGCATCTGAAGAAATCAGACAAGTTCAGGGTGATTGAACGACTGAATTTCCCTGAGCGCTACTGGCAGGGGGTGCCGGCCACGGCACGTATCGGGCTGGTGCTGGATGTTGAGGCAACCGGTCTGGATACGCTGCGTGATAAAATCATCGAACTTGGTTTTGTTGCTTTCGAATACGATGCCCTGACTGGACTGGTTTACCGTATTCTGCACAACTACGGCGGGTTTGAAGATCCGGGCAAGCCGCTTACGGACATCATCAAAAAAATCACCGGTATCAGCGATGACATGCTGGCCGGGCAACGTCTGGATGATGATGAAATCAACGCATGGCTGCAGAAGGCCGATATCGTCATCGCGCACAATGCCGCCTACGACCGCCAGATGCTTGAGCGGCGCTTACCCATGGCATGCGAGGCCAACTGGGCCTGCACCATGTTCGATATCAATTGGGCGGATGAGGATGTTTCCAGCCTCAAGCTGGATTACATTGCCTACCGGCTCGGTTATTTCTTTGACGGGCACAGGGCTGTGAATGATGCGCAGGCCACCTTACACCTGCTGACCAAGCCGCTGCCCGTATCGGACAAGAAGGCGATGGTTGCACTGCTTACCTCAGCCCGGGACACGAGCCGTCGATTCTTCGCCGAGTATGCCCCCTTTGAGAAGAAGGATGTGTTGCGTGAACGGGGCTACCGCTGGCTGCCAGGCTTCTGCTACGGCGAACCCGGCAATCAGAAGAAGGGTGTGTGGAGCAGGGCGGTTGGTCAGGAACAGATCGAAGATGAGGAACGCTGGCTTGGCGAAGTGGTCTATATGCAGAAAGCGGCCCGTTTCAGCTACAAGGAAATCACTGCCAGGGAGCGTTATTCGCTCAGGGAGTTCGAGGCCGATTGAGATTGGAGATAAACCAATGCCGGAAATAAACTGATGCTGGAGATTTCAGGGCAGGTCGCCATTCCCGACGAGGAAATCGACATGCAGGCCATCCGTGCGCAGGGCGCCGGCGGACAGAATGTGAACAAGGTATCCAGTGCCATCCACCTGCGCTTCGATATCCGGGCATCCTCGCTGCCGGATGAATACAAAGAGAGGTTGCTACAATGGCGCGATCAGCGCATCAGCTCCGATGGCATTATCATCATCAAGGCCCAGCAGCACCGCAGTCAGGAGAAGAACCGGGCGGATGCCTTGAGCCGACTGCAGGAGTTGATCCGTGCTGCCATGGTTGTTCAGAAGAAGAGAAGGCCGACACGCAAGACTCTGGCCTCGAAAAAACGGCGCTTGGAGGCCAAGAGTATCCGTGGCCAGGTAAAGTCTCTGCGCAAAAAGGTCAGTGAATAGATTGCCGGGAGCGATATTTGTGCCCTGATGCTTCATTTTGGGCTAAGATAAACAAAGTACAGTGATTAGCCGGTTCAGGCGATGTTTTTGAATTCGATTAAGGGAGTTTGCCATGTTGAAGGAATACAAGGTATGGGACGCGCCGACGCGTATTTTTCACTGGGTGAATTTCACCACTGTGCTGCTGCTTATTTTTATGGGACTGATGATGCTGTTCAAAAAGGACATGGGCATCGAAAGCCTTGATGCAAAGATTGCCCTGAAAACCATTCATGTGCTGATTGGCTATGTGTTTGTCCTCAATCTGGCTGTGCGTGTCGTCTGGGCCTTCCTGGGCAACCGTTTTGCCCGCTGGGGCAGCATGCTTCCCGGCAAGGGCTTCGGGACTGAGGTGAAGGGCTATCTGGCCAGCATCAAGGCAGGCGAGCCGAAGCAATATCTCGGGCACAACCCGCTCGGACGCCTTGCTGTGGCTGTGCTCATGGCTTCACTGCTGGTCATGGCAGCGACCGGCCTGATTCGCGCCGGCACCGATATCTACTATCCGCCATTTGGCTCTATCGCCGCTGAATTTGTGGCTGCCGAGGGTGTTGATCCAGCCACGCTGAAGCCATACGACAAAACCTTTGTCGATGCAGCGAAGATGAAAGTGCTGGGTTCATTCAAGGAGCCGTTCGGCGAGGTGCATATCTACACCTCCTATTTCCTGATGTTCCTGATCCTGCTGCATATTTTTGCCGTGGCCCGTGCCGAAATCACGGAAGGGGGTTCGCTGGTCTCGGCCATGATCTCCGGCCGCAAGACCTTGAGCAAAGAGCCGGAAGATCATTGATGGCATAGATCATTATCAGATTAGCATGATAAAAAGCCCCACATCAGCGGGGCTTTTTACTTTAGGGATGGACTATTCTCCGCCTTAGTCGCGAAGCGGGGAGCGTGGATTACCGGGGCTGACAGGGCTGGAAACCGTGAGAAAGGCTGCCACGTTGGCAATATCCTCATCGCTCAATCTTGCGGCAACGGAGCGCATCTGCCCATGATAGTCATTATCGCGTGCCATCGGGTCTTTTGCAGAGGAGGTTGTTGCCCCCAGACGAAAGGCCTCCAGTTCATGCTTCAGATAGGTGTAGCGCTGTCCGCTGAGGGCCGGATACATGCGACCAGCACTGCGTCCATGGAAATCATGGCAGCTCTGGCAGGCGGGGATACCACGCTCCGGCGCTCCATATTCAGCAATCATCTTGCCCTGGTAGGGTTTTCCGACATCAACGCCATCGGCGCGCAATGTTTCCAGATCGGAACCGATAAACGGCGTCTTCAACGAATGCACGTAAGTAGCAACGTCCCGGCGATCCTGCTTGCTCAGCGATTTGGCAATATCGTTCATCACCGACTGCGTATTATCCTGGCGCTTGTCGCTGGCAAAGTCGGTCAGCTGTTTGAGGATGTAGGTGTCCACCTGATAGGCCAGGCGAGGGGTTCCCATGTCTTCCAGGCCAAGCCCATCCTCCGCGTGGCAACCGGCACAGGCCGGGATGTCGCCCTTACCCATTTGGTAAATTTCTCGGCCATTTCTTTCGTTACCCAGGGATTCTGAAGCTTCAGTCAGCGTGCCCAATGACATGAGCAAGGCGCCCGTACCAATAACATAAAACCGTGCCTGCATACCCACACCTCGCATTTTCAGCGTATGGCCTGTTATGTAGCAGGCCCCCCTTTCCTTGCTATATGGCAGGCTCATCATTGGAACAAGCGACTGAGAATGTTCTATTTCCCAAAGCATGGCAATCCCCGCCAGTCCTTATGGGCGCTTCAACATATGTGTTTGATTACCAATGCGGCATGCATAGGGTGAACGCGATATGGCTAAATTATTCGCATACGGCACATTGATGTGCCCGGAGATTTTCGAGAAAGTCTGCGGCATGACTCCCCGCGCTGTTGTCCCCGGCAGGGTCAGGAATTACCGCTGCCTGTGCGTGCGCGGCGAGGCCTATCCAGGGCTGGTAAAGGGGCAGGGCGGCGTGGTCGAAGGGCTGATTTATACCTTCCCGTCCTATCTGTGGTCGCGCCTGGATGCCTTCGAGGGCGCACAGTATATGAGGAAACCTGTCACGGCGTGCTACGACAACGGCAAGCGCGAACTGGTACAGACATATCATTTTCGCCCCGAATTCCGCCACCAACTGAGCCGCTCGACATGGAATTTCGAGGGTTTTCTCACTGAAGGCAGGGAGGCATTTATAGCCACCTATACCGGATGGCAGGCAGCACAACGGGATTAGTGTTAACAGGCCCTAAACGGATTGCGCAAAAAAAGAAAAGGCCCCGTTCGGGGCCTTTTCACTTCATGCTTTATGCGCTGTCTTCTATTTGCCTTCAAGAAGAACGGCGTGTGCTGCAGCCAGGCGGGCAATCGGTACGCGCGGACCGGAACAGGACACATAGGTCAGGCCGATGCCGTGGCAGAAGCGGATGGAGGCCGGATGACCGCCATGCTCGCCGCAGATGCCGATCTTCAGATCAGGCTTGGTTTCACGGCCCCATTTTACTGCTATTGCCATGAGCTTACCGACACCGTTGGAATCAAGCACCTCGAACGGATTGTCACGAAGGATTCCCACTTCATTGTACATCGGCAGGAATTTATTCTCGGCATCCTCGCGTGAGAAGGAGAAGGTCGCCTGGGTCAGATCATTGGTTCCGAAGCTGAAGAATTCTGCTTCTTCTGCCAGTTGGTCAGCCCGCATGCAGGCGCGAACGACTTCCATCATGGTGCCGAACTTGAAGATCGGCGTGACGCCTTCCGATGCTTCAACTTCTTTCTTGATGGTCTCGACAATCTTCTTGATATGAATGAGCTCTTCGGAGGTGCAGACCTGCGGGATCATGATCTCCGGATGCACTTCGGTGCCTGCCTTCTGGCATGCACAGGCGGCTTCAAGTACGGCGCGAATCTGCATGGCATAGATTTCCGGGAAGGTAATACCCAGACGTACGCCGCGATGACCGAGCATCGGGTTGACTTCGAACAGGGCGCGAACCTTCTTCAGAATCGCTTCCTTCTTCTCGATGGCTTCATCAACCAGTGCCGAGTCGGCCAGTTGCTCAATCTTCGTCTTATTCGTATTTCTGTTGGAGAGCAGGCTCAGGGTTGAAGAAAGCACCTCGGTGCCGCGCATGGTGTCCTTCAGATGTCTGAGTTGCACCAGATCATCAATCAACTGATTCTCTGACGGCAGGAACTCGTGAATTGGCGGATCAAGCAGGCGCACCGTCACAGGATTCGGCGACATGACGGTGAACAGATCAATGAAGTCCTGACGCTGAATCGGCAGCAACCTGTCGAGCGCATCCTGACGCTGTTCAAGGGTCTCGGAAACAATCATCTCCAGCACGATGGGCAGACGTTCAGCAGCATTGAACATGCGCTCTGTACGGCACAGGCCGATACCCATGGCACCATACTTCAGTGCGCGTTCGGCATCTTCCGGCACATCGGCATTGGCCATGACCTTCAGGCGGGCACGTTCATCAGCCCACGACAACAGGGTCTTAAGCTCTTCGGAGAACTCGGCCTCAACGGTCGGAACCGCACCCAGATAGACATTACCGGTGGTGCCATCAAGGGTGATGATATCGCCCTCTTTAATGACCACATCACCGATATGTGCGCGGCGGGCCATCACATCCACTTCAATACCGTCGGCACCTGCCACACAGGGTTTGCCCATGCCGCGCGCAACCACTGCAGCATGGCTGGTTTTGCCGCCACGTGAGGTGAGAATTGCTTCGGAGACGAAGAAGCCGTGAATATCTTCAGGCTTGGTCTCTTCGCGCAACAGGATCAGCGGTTTGCCATTGGCGGCTTTCTGGGCCACTGCACGATCGGCATCGAAAACAACATGGCCGCAGGCAGCACCGGGGCTGGCCGGCAGGCCGGTTGCCAGAGACTCAACCTTGGCAGTCGGATCAAGACGCGGGAACAGCATCTGCTCCAGAGATTCGGGTGCAATGCGCAGCAGGGCCTGCTCCTTAGTGATCAGCCCCTCTGCGACCAGTTCAACCGAGGTGCGAACCATAGCCTGGGTGTTCATCTTGCCATTGCGGGTCTGCAGGCAGTAAAGCGTGCCTTTCTCGATGGTGAACTCGAAATCCTGAATCTCTGAGTAGTGGCTCTCAAGCTTGGCGCGCAGCTCTTCAAGCTGGCGATAGAGATCCGGCATTTCATCGGCCATCTGGGCAATCGGCTTGGGTGTGCGAATGCCTGCAACCACATCTTCACCCTGCGCATTGACCAGATATTCACCGTAGAAAATATTCTCGCCGGTACCCGGATTGCGGGTGAAAGCCACGCCGGTTGCACAGTCGTCGCCGCGATTGCCGAATACCATGGTGCAGATATTCACGGCAGTACCGTTGGCCTGATCCGGGGTGATGTTGAACTCGCGACGGTAATCGACGGCACGCTTGCCCGACCAGGATCCGAGCACGGCCTTGATCGCCAGATCCAGCTGCTCATATGGGTCTTCAGGGAAGGCACGCCCTGTCTGGGCATGTACGGCTTCGAGGAATAACTCGGAAATTTCTTTCAGATTCTCCGTGCTCAGACCAACATCTTCCTTAACACCTTCGCGCTTCTTGATGGCTTCAAAGGGCTCGTCAAAATGCACATCATCAATGCCGAGAGCGATTTTTCCGAACAACTGGATAAAACGGCGGTATGCATCGTAGGCAAAACGCTCGTCGCCGGTCTGCTCGATTTCGCCCTGCAATGTATCGCGGTTCATGCCGAGATTGAGGATGGTATCCATCATGCCGGGCATCGACATGGCCGAGCCTGAGCGAACCGAAACCAGTAGCGGATTGTGCGCATCGCCGAAGATCTTGCCGGTTGCCTTTTCAAGCGCGGTCATCTGCGCCTTCACTTCTTCCATAACGCCGTCCGGCATCTTGTTGCCCTGTTCAATGTAGCCCAGGCATGCCTCGGTCGTGATGGTGAATCCCGGTGGCACATTCAAACCGATCTGCGTCATTTCGCACAGATTGGCGCCCTTGCCTCCGAGCAGCATTTTGTTTTTGCCGTCTCCCTCGTTGAATGAGTAGACGTATTTCTTGTTAGACATGTATTTCTCCAGTGTTTTTTCTTTTAAGCCATTTCGCGACGGTTGTGCAGACTATCAGGACATGCTGCCGCGCGCTGCATGTCGGTTTCTTGGTTGCTGTATTGCGTTATTCGGTTTGGGAGGCAGAGGGGCATGCCGCAAGATTCTAGCTGCGTATCTTCGCTTGTTTTCTTGAACGGGGATGACTTGGTAGTCATACAAAAAAGGCCTCTCCTGTCGCGTGCGCATGCATTGTAATTTCACCCGCGCAGAAAACAACCGCTTATCGTCGGCTTGTCGGCAGCACATAACCTGTCCTCATCAGTAGCTCATAAGTTGTCCGGTCTGAAGATTACCCGAGAGGTAATCAGAGATGAGACGAACGACAGTG
>MNXA01000033.1 GCA_001871195.1 Zetaproteobacteria bacterium CG1_02_55_237 | reverse complement strand
GCACGAACGCACAGTCAACAAAGACAACACCGTCAGCTTTGAGGGCAGAACCCTGCAAATCCCCAGCAATGAATACCGACACCATTATGTCAAAGCCAGAGTGCGTGTTCACTGCTATACCGATGGCAGCATGGCCATCTTCCACGGGCCAAGAAAACTCGCCGAGTTTCAGCCTCTTCTGAAGCCCAAGGCCAGCAAGCCGGAACTACCACTACCAAGGCTGAAGGCAGCAATATGAACCAAAACCAAACCGGACAACCCTTGTGCTCTAAAACCGGACAACTCTATTTGTTGCCAACACGGATGGCTTTTCTGCCGGTTTGCAGTTTGTTTAAGGTTCGGGTTTTACACGCTTGGAAAAATCAGCAAGGCTGGTTGCATAAGGAGCCATAGATGCGGGGTCTGACATGCTCTCTGTAAGAGAAATGCAAACACGATGGAATCTGCTGCAAGAAAGCGGAGATATTGCCGAGCTGTGCCGCATCCATGTACGCAATATGCCGTTGGTAACCGCCGGTGAAGATGCTTCCGAATATATTCCGTATGCGATTCATCCGGATGTAGCCGGCGTACTGGGTTCGGCTCTTCGTCGCCTGCGCGAGCACGTGCTGAGCTATATCATTGAAGGCACCACGATTTCAGCCCATAAACTGCCGCAGCAGAATGCGCAGTCACGCGCCATGATGCAGGCCATGCGTGCCAATCAGCCACAGATTCCGGGGCATCTATTGCATCATTGGTGTGCCGATGAACAGGGCGCCGGGGCTTTGCGCCTTTTTCTGCACAGCAATTGGCTGAAGGCCTGGAAGAGCGAACTACCTTCCTCATCAGCGGTGCTACCGGTTGATGTTCGCCGCCTGCAATGGCTGGGTGCGGTCAATACGCTGATTGTGGGTCTGATTCGGCAGGAGGTTCAGCGCCTGCCCGAAGAGCATGCCGATACGATGGATCTGATGCTGGTGAATGTGCTGGGTGCAAGCTATCACTGGTTGATACATGAATTTGCCGAGATGCACCTTGCCGAGCTTGGTGACGGGCAACGTGCAAGTGCAGTACAGCGCTTGGCTGTGCCTGTGCCGGCACTGGCCTTCTTCCGGCGGCAGCCCAAGGGTCTGGTATTTTCCGATGCAGCACAAATGGTTACGGCCTATGGTCTTGAAACCGAGTTGCTGCCGCGCATGCGCCAGATGTGTGAGGCTATGACCGGTGAACCGGCATCTGCCGTGCTGGCCGAGCTGGCTGTCGATACCATGACCGATCATCTTCTAAAACGCAGTTGGGCCCGCTTGTCCCTGCGTGATCTGGCAGAAGTCAGTGGTCAGGGCAGTTGGTTGAAATGGGTGCTGGATGTGAAACGTCTGGATGTTTTGCTCAGTGCACCGGAGAAAGCGGCTGCCGAAATGGGTGCTGCACTGACTGCGGCTGGCGAACACCCTTTTGCTGTCTGGCTGCGGGGGCAGGGAGAAACGGATTTTCTCGGGCGTCGCCGCGATGATGATAAGCCATGGCGGCAGGACGAGCGACTGCTGCAGGTGTTTCATCTTTTTGAGCTGGACGCAAGGATTGAGCAGGAACGAAGAAATGCAGGGCAGCGCTGGCTGAACAGGGAGGCAGTGCTGGTCGGTGTGGGCCGTGGTTCCGAGAGCGGGCGCATTCTTGTTGAGGCGCATTCCAAGGGCAAAGTTGTTCTGTTGCAAAAGGATGCCCAGGCACCGTTATTTATTGCCGGCGGGGCTGCCGCGCAGGGCGTGCTGTATATCGACTGGACTGAGTACCTGCGGGTGATCGAACGACGCACTGGGGCCGGGATGGTTCGTTTTCTTGAGCACACATTCCAGGCCGGGATCGTGCAACTGGTGAAGAGCATGGAGGGCGTATTCTCCGACTCGTTCAGCGCTTCCGGCATGCTGCTGCGCGGTGGCATGCCAAAGCTTCTGCTTGCCGGTGTGGCTGTGCAGCAGTTGCTGGCCAAATGGTTTGAGGAACTGGATGCTGCATCCGAAGTCGCTGACAAGGACGAGCCTGTTGTGTCGATGTGTCTTGCACTGCTGGGCGACTGGTCCATTGCGCGCCAGTCAGAGGCGGGTTTCGGTGGACGGCTGGCTTTCAGTCGCGGACTTGCTCAGGCTAAATCGGCGGCGATCCGCAACGATGGCCTGCGCCGCCTGTTGCAAAGTTTCGATGCTCGGGATGGTAAGCGACCGCTCGGCAAGGTGCGGCTCGACGCCATGAAAATGGCCGACGGCAAGAGCATCCCGATTCTTTGCAATCGTGGTTTCGTACTCACTGGCTCAGCCATGAAGGCCCTGAGCGAAGCGTCTGCCCAGTTGCATATGCAGAGATTCAAGGCGCAGGCGGAGGATTCCATGCCCTCACTGTCCGCATTCCGTATACCCGGCGGTCTTCCAGAGGGTTTTCTGGTGCATGTTGTGGATAGCGCAGGGGCAGAGACGGAAACGCATTTGCTGCTGCGTGTCGGCAAGGCACTGCTCGGCACGACGGTCGAAGATATCTACGAGGTCATGGATCCGGAAACGCCGGGATACAAGCCGTTGTCAGAGGCGCTGCCGCGCTGGCTGGAAAGCATCCCGGACTGAAGTCTTTCCGGGCCACTTATCCATCACATGAGATTACCGAACCTAATCGGAACAGATCACTGGCTGGCGGCTGCGCAATTGCCGCAGCGCCTTGCCGTCGGTTATTCCGGCGGGGCGGATTCAACAGCCCTGCTGCTGGCTCTCGCCGCACACGGATATGAGGTCGTTGCCTGGCATGTGGATCATGGTTGGCATACGGATTCGGCGGCTGTGGCTGATGCCTTGCAACTCAGGGCTGCATCCTGGGGTATTGAATTTCATCAGGCTCGGGTGCATCTGCGTAGTGGCAAAAACCGCGAGGCAGAGGCGAGAAAGGCGCGCTTTGAGCAGTTTTCCTTATGGGCTGCCGAGCAGCACATCAGCACCCTGTGTCTGGCCCAGCAACGTGACGATCAGGCAGAAACGGTGTGCATGCGCCTGTTGCAGGGAGCTGGTCCGGCCGGTTGTTCCGGAATGCGCGAGCAGCGTGTCCGGGGGAATCTGAATATCTTGCGTCCGCTGCTGCACATTGAACGCGCCGAACTGATCCGTGCGCTGGATGCGGCCGGTGTCGACTGGTACGAGGATGCCAGCAACAGTGACACAACCCTGCTGCGCAATCGTATTCGGCACGAACTTTTTCCCGCTGTGCGTGAAAAGGGAATCAATCCCACGGATTTGTTTTGTCGCTGGCAGTTGCAGGCGGAGCACCTTTCGACTCGATTGAACCTACTTGCAGATAAAGTGGCACTTGATTTACGGCAGGGGATTGCCGTTGTTGACTGGGAGGCATGGAAAACCAGCCCCCGGGCTGTGCGTGCCATGTTGCTGCAGCGCATGAGCGCAAGCGTGTTTGGCGAAGGAACTGTATTGGGCCGCAGGCACATTCTGTTGGCTGAAGAGTGGCGCAGGCAGGGCGGGAGACAGGGTATTGATTTGTCCCGTTGCCGGCTGTTTCGCAGCAGGGAATCCTTGCATCTTGCGCCTGTCACAGTAAGTTTGCCGCTTAAACTGCGCTAAGTGTTGAATCCCCTTTTTCATGGGGGCTTCATGCCCGCAGCTTACGGTGTGCAACTGGCTGAATGCCTGAATCGCGATTGCGACACCCTTAAAGGAATTGGTGACGTTCATTGATCGGTAAAAATCTTCTTCTCTGGCTTATCATCGGTATCACCATGGTAAGCCTGTTCAATATGTTTAATCCGCCACTCAAACCAGGCGAGGGCATGACCTATTCGGCCTTTGTCGAGAAGGTGGATGCAGGCATGGTGGATACGGCCAGAATCAAGGAACACGAAGTAAGCGGGCAATATCGCAACCTGCAGGGCGAGTTGCGCACCTATCAGGTGACTATCCCCGACGATCCGGGTCTGACCCAGCGCTTGATTAACCAGCATGTCGAAGTGGATGTGGCCAAGCCGGAAGAGGTGCCGTTTCTTCTGTCGGTGTTGATTTCATGGTTCCCGATGCTGCTGTTGATTGCTGTCTGGGTGTTTTTCATGCGCCAGATGCAGGGCGGCGGTCGCGGTGGTGCGATGTCCTTCGGCAAGAGCAAGGCCAAGCTGCTATCCCAGAATACCGTTAAGGTAACATTCAGTGATGTGGCCGGTTGTGATGAGGCCAAGCAGGAAGTCACCGAAGTCATCGAGTTTTTGCGCGATCCTTCCAAGTTCACCCGTCTGGGCGGCAAGATTCCCAAAGGTGTGCTGCTGGTCGGTCCTCCGGGCACAGGTAAAACCCTGTTGGCGCGCGCCATTGCCGGCGAGGCCGATGTGCCGTTCTTCAGTATTTCCGGCTCCGACTTTGTTGAAATGTTTGTCGGCGTGGGCGCATCTCGCGTGCGCGATATGTTCGAACAGGCCAAGAAGAGTGCTCCGTGCATCATCTTTGTGGATGAAATCGACGCCATGGGACGCCATCGCGGTGCCGGTATCGGCGGCGGTAACGACGAGCGCGAGCAGACTCTGAATCAGATGCTGGTTGAGATGGATGGTTTTGAGGCCAATGAGGGCGTGATCCTTGTGGCTGCAACCAACCGTCCGGATGTGCTTGATCCGGCACTGCTGCGTCCGGGCCGCTTCGACCGTCAGGTCGTCGTGCCGCGCCCCGACCTGAAGGGACGCGAAGAGATTCTGCGCGTGCACATGCGCAAGGTACCACTGTCCAGCGATGTCGAAGTCAAAGCGCTGGCGCGTGGAACGCCCGGCTTTTCAGGAGCCGATCTGGCCAATCTGGTCAATGAGGCAGCCCTGAATGCAGCCCGTTTTGGTGCCGACAAGGTGGGTAATGCCGACTTTGAGAGCGCCAAGGACAAGGTGATGATGGGCACCGAGCGGCGCTCGATGATCATTTCCGAGGATCAGAAGAAGACCACGGCCTACCATGAGGCCGGGCATACGCTGGTGGCCAAGTATCTGAAGACCGCCGACCCGGTGCACAAGGTCAGTATTATTCCGCGTGGTCAGGCGCTGGGTGTGACCATGCAGTTGCCCTTGGAGGATCGCTTCAATCACGATGCCGAATACCTGAAGGATCAGATCGCCATCATGATGGGCGGACGACTGGGCGAGGAACTGGTGCTCAGTCAGAAGACGACCGGTGCGTCGAACGATTTCGAGCGCGCTACTCAACTGGCACGCAATATGGTGACCCAGTGGGGCATGAGTGACGAACTCGGACCGATGGTGTACGGCGAACGCGAGCACGAACCGTTTCTGGGTCGCGAGATTACCCGGCAGACGAATATTTCCGAGGAAACGGCGCGTAAAATCGATTCGGTTGTGCGCAAGATGGTCGACGACAACTACAACCGCGCCAAGGAAATTCTGGTTGAACATATGGATCAGCTGCACCTGATTGCTCAGGCGCTGATTGAGTACGAAACCCTGGATGGTCCGGAGATTGACGAAATCATGGCCGGCAGGGCGCTGCATCGTGAGGAACCACGTCAGCCGAAGAAGCCGCCGCAGGATCCGTCTGCAGCTGCACCGGAAACCGGTACGCATGTGCCGCCGGAAGAGGCAGGGCAACACAGCTGATGGCATCGCGCTGGAAGGCGCTGGCCGAAGGTCATGCATGGATCATGGGGGTGCTTAATTGCACCCCTGATTCATTTTCGGACGGCGGGCTATTTATCGACACGGCAAGCCAGCTGACACATGCCGAGGCTATGGTGGCGGCTGGAGCAGGCATCATCGATGTCGGTGGCGAGTCCACACGTCCGGGTTCACTGCCGGTTGAAGCGCAGGAAGAGCTACGCCGGGTATTGCCGGTGATTGAGGCCCTGGTCGGCGAGAACATTTCCGTTTCCATTGATACATCCAAGGCCTGCGTGATGCGTGCCGCCATCGCGGCAGGCGCCTGTATGGTGAATGACGTAGCGGCACTGGGCGGCGATCCCGATGCGATGGCTGCCGTAGCCGGAAGCGATGCGGATGTCTGTCTGATGCATATGCGTGGCACGCCGCTGACCATGCAGCATCAGGTGCGCTATGACGATGTTGTGGATGAGGTGATTTCCTTTCTGGAATCCCGTGTGGCGGCCTGTATGGCTGCCGGTATCGAGGAAAGCAGAATCCTGCTTGATCCTGGTATCGGCTTCGGCAAGCGCCTGCAGGACAACCTCGATCTGATTGCCGCAGTTCCGAGGTTGAAAGCGCTGGGTTTTCCCGTGTTGATGGGTGTGTCGCGCAAGTCCTTTCTTGGTGAGCTGAGTGGGGCCGATGTGTCCGACCGGGAGATGGAAACAGCTGCTGCCGTGACGGCCTGCGTGCTGGCCGGGGCTGATGTGTTGCGCGTGCACGATGTGAAAGCGCAGGTGCGGGCCATCCGGGTGGCTTCGGCCCTGCGGCCTTTATTCGCTGCGCGGCTTGCCTAAGACATGACCTTAAACGTACTATACTGACTGCGATGCAGAACTGGGATTTCAGCTTTTTAGACATCATCGATATTGCCCTGGTGGCAGTGTTTGTTTACTACGTGCTGCGCCTGATTCGCGGTACGCGGGCGGTGCAGATGCTTATCGGTCTGGCCGTGTTTGTCGTGGTTTACGAGCTGGCACGTTTCTTCGGTCTGCTGACTGTCGAATGGATATTCGGCCAGTTCTTCTCCGCCTTTATCGTTATTCTGGTGGTTCTTTTTCAGCATGAAATACGTCGCGCGCTGATGCGGGTGGGAGCCAATCCCCTTGCCTATGCCGCCTCGCCGACGCAGATGGTTGATGCCCTGGTCGAGTCGGCATTTTCGCTGGCTCATTTGCGTTGGGGAGCCCTGTTGGTGATTGAGCGCGAAACCGGTCTCAAACATCTGTTTGATTCGGGTGTGGAAATGGATGCGCCGGTACGCAGCGATATCATGCAGGCACTGTTTAATCCGCAGGCTCCGATGCACGATGGTGCAGTGGTGATTCATCCCCATGTCGGGGAGAGCGGGCGTATTGTTGCGGCACGTGTTCTTTTGCCGCTGGCTCAAGCCAATGCCCTGTCCGGTGAGTTCGGCACACGGCATCGTGCCGCTATTGGGATTACCGAGGAAAGTGATGCGCTGGTGGTTGTGGTATCGGAGGAAACAGGCAACGTGCGTCTGGCTGACGCTGGCACGATGAGCGATCCTGTTGATGCCAATGGGCTGCGTCAGCTGTTGATTGCACAACTTTCCCCTTATGCCGGGAGCAACGCATGATGGGTCGGGTGTTCCGCCGTCTGCGCGCCAGCGGTTTGCAGATCATGGCTGTTTTTATTGCGCTGATATTGTGGGCGCAGGTGCATGGTCAGGGTACAGGTTCGATCAGCATGGATGTTCCCCTGCAGATTGAAGGCCTGCGTTCGGATATCGCGATTGTGAATAATCTTCCGGACCACCTGCGCATCACCGTCAGCGGCCTGCAGGCGCGGCTGGCCGGTTTGACTCCGGCCGATATCCGTGTGCCGCTGGATGTGTCGCATATGACCAAGCCGGGGGTGATTGATCAGGCGCTGGAGATATCGACGATCCGTGTGCCGGCCGGATTGATGATTACCAAATTGCAGCCGGATCGCTTGCAGGTCCAGCTGGATCGCATTGTGCAACGTCAGATTAACGTCAAGCCGCGCGTTGATGCGCCGCAGGGCTGGGCTGCGGAGAAGCTGTCGATTCAACCGACGCAGGTCTTGCTCGAAGGGCCAGAGGTGTGGCTGGATGCGTTGCTGGAAGTGGAGACAACGCTGGCACATCCGCTGCCTGAAGGAGGCCCGTTCCGCTTTCAGGTCAGCGTGGAAAGTCCATCCGGCAAGGCCATTCGCGTGGTTGAGGCACAGAAGAAATTCATCCTGCGGGGCGTGCTTGTGCCTGCATCTGTACCCGAGGGCTCGGGGGAGAAACGATAGTGCGAAAGTATTTTGGTACGGATGGGGTGCGCGGGACAGTGAACGAAGAGCCGATGACGGCTGAGTTCGCGCTGCGGCTGGGTAGGGCTGCAGGTTTTGTGCTCACCCGCCATCTCAAGCATCAGCCGCACATCCTGATCGGCAAGGACACACGCCTGTCCGGCTATATGATTGAATCAGGGCTTTGTGCAGGTCTTACATCCCAGGGTATGAACGTCATGCTGGTCGGCCCTGTACCGACCCCGGCTGTGGCTTATTTAACGCGCAGTCTGCGCGCCGATGCCGGAGTGGTTCTTTCCGCTTCGCACAATCCTGCCGGCGATAACGGCATCAAGTTTTTCGGCGCCGACGGCTACAAGCTGCCCGATGAGCTTGAACTGGAAATCGAACGCTGTCTGGATGATCTGCCGCCACGCCCCAAGGCGGCGGAGATCGGCAAGGCTGTTCGTATCGACGATGCGCGCGGCCGCTACATCGAGTTCTGCAAATCCTCCCTGCCGCGCGGTTTCCGTCTGGATGGCCTGAAAGTGGTGGTGGATTGTGCCAATGGCGCAGCCTACGACGTGGCACCGCGTCTGTTCCAGGAGCTTGGCTGTGAAGTCGTGGTAATGAACGCCAAGCCGGATGGCTACAACATCAATCAAAACTGTGGTTCGACCTACCCCGAGCCGATGTGCAAGCGCGTGGTGGAATGCGGCGCGGATGCCGGTTTTGCCCTCGATGGCGATGCCGACCGGCTGATTGCCTGCGACGCAGCCGGGCGCATTGTGGATGGCGACTGCGTGATTGCTGCACTGGCCGAGCACATGCTGCATGAGGGTACGCTTGCGGGCGGTGGTGTGGTCACCACGGTGATGAGCAATATGGGGCTGGAGCGCTACCTGAACGGCATCGGGCTAGAAATGAGCCGTGCCGCAGTGGGCGATCGCTATGTGCTGGAGATGATGCGCGACAAAGGCTGCAATCTGGGCGGGGAGCAATCCGGGCATGTGATTATGCTCGACTGCAATACCACCGGCGATGGCCTGTTCACCGCAGTGGAGCTGCTTGCCTCCATGGCTGAGCGGGGTCGTTCACTGGCCGAGCTGGTTTCCGGTATCAAGCTGTTTCCACAGAAGCTGTGGAATATCACCCTGCCGCGACGCATGGATGTGTTGTCTGATGAAACCGTTGCTGCTGCCGTGCTGGCAGCGGAAAAGAAGCTGGATGGAATCGGCCGCCTGAATGTGCGCGCCTCCGGCACCGAGCCGAAGTTGCGCGTCATGGTTGAGGCCGAGGATGAGAAGTTGATGCTGGAAATTGGCGAATCGCTCAGCGGGGTTATTCGTAAAGCCGTCCAGGACGCATAATCTTGCCCTCTTTTGATGTATTTAACGGCGATGCGGATGGCCTGTGTGCCCTGCATCAGCTGCGTCTGGCTGCGCCGTGTGAATCCGAACTTGTCACCGGTGTGAAGCGCGACATCGCCCTGCTCGGCAGGGTCGAGGCGGGTGAGGGCGATCAGGTGACGGTGCTCGACATCTCGCTGGACAAGAATCGCGATGCCTTGCTCAGTCTGCTACAGGCCGGGGCGAATATTTCCTATTTCGATCATCATTTCGCCGGCGATATTCCCGAGCATGCCGGGCTTGATGCGCATATCGATACCAGCCCGGATGTATGCACCAGCCTGCTGGTCAATCACCATCTAGGCGGCCACTTTCTGGCCTGGGCCGTAACCGCGGCTTTTGGGGATAATCTGCATGCCGCAGCGCGCGTTGCAGCCATTCCGCTTGGTCTTGGTGAACATGAGCTTGAGCGCTTGTGCGTGCTTGGCGAATGCCTGAACTACAACGGTTATGGTGTGAGTGAGGATGATCTGTTTTTCCATCCCGCAGCCCTGTATCGCCGTATGCAGCCCTATGCCGATCCCTTTGCCTTTATCGCCGATGACGATGCTTTTGCCACCCTTGAAGCCGGCATGAATGATGATCTGGCGCAGGCGCGCGGGGTGAAGGCGGAATCAGGCAGCGAGCATGCAGCACTGTTCCTGCTGCCCAATACGGCCTGGGCGCGGCGCGTTTCCGGTGTGTTCGGCAATGAACTGGCGCGGGATTATCCGGATAGGGCGCATGCCGTGGCCATGCAGCTGGATGACGGCACGTATCGTATCAGTGTGCGCGCACCCTTAAGCCGAAAATCCGGTGCCGATGTGCTGTGCCGTGCATTTCCCACCGGCGGTGGGCGTGCAGCTGCAGCCGGCATCAATGCCTTGCCTGAATCCATGCTGGAGCAGTTTTCCGCGGCCCTGATTTCCGCCTATTCCTGAGGTCGCCCTGCCTTCAGGCGCGCTCAATCAGTTCGATCTTGTAAGCATCCGGGTCCTCGATAAAGGCGAGGAGCGTTGACCCGTGTTTCATAGGCCCCGGCTCGCGCACAATCTTTCCACCCTGTTCACGAATCCGCTCGCAGACGCCATAAATATCGTCCACGCCGATGGCGATATGCCCGTAGGCGGTGCCGATGTCATAGGATGATGTATCCCAGTTGTGGGTCAGTTCCAGTACCGCGCCGTCGGCTTCATCGCAGTAGCCGACGAAGGCCAGGGTGAAGCGGCCACCGGGATAGTCCTTGCGGCGCAACAGGCGCATGCCGAGAAGTTCCGTATAAAAGGCCAGCGAGCGTTCCAGATCGCCGACGCGCAGCATGGTGTGCAGTAGTCGCATGTGTTTCTCCTTTACCAGTGATTGCGCGCTTCGCGGATATGCGTGAAGACGCTGACCGGGTCATCGCTGATGGCATGCAGGTTTGCATACGCTTTGCGAAAATCAGCCTGCGCCGGCAGCAGCATTGGATTGCATGCTTTTTCCCGTCCAATAGTGCCCGGAATGGTCGGCAGGCCTTTGCCCAGCATGTCTTTGCACCATGCTATATATGTCTTTACCGCATCGCTTTGCGATATTTTCGTAAGGCAGAAATCGAGATTGTTCAGGGTGTATTCGTGGGCGCAGAAAACACTGGTTGAATCATCGAGCGCCATCAGCTTTTGCAGGCTGGCCCACATTTGTGCGGGTGTGCCCTCGAACAATCTGCCGCAACCGGCACCGAAGATGGTGTCGCCGCAGAACAGTGCGTCCTGCTTGTCCGCGTGGATAACAAAGGCGATATGGCCGCTGGTGTGGCCGGGAATGTTGAGTACAGCAATATCCAGCCCGCCAAGCTGCAATGCATCGCCTTCAGCAACACCCTGATCGATGCTGGGAATGCGCTTTGCATCGTGCGCTGCACCGATGATGCTGCAGCCGAAGTGGGCCTTCAGCTCATCGTTGCCGCCGGTGTGATCCCAGTGGTGATGGGTGTTCAGGATATGCGTCAGCGGCCTGCCGAGTTTTTCACAAGCAGCCACAACAGGGAGGGCTTCGGCCGGATCAACACAGGCGAGCACATCGTCCGTGGCAATGAGATAGATGAAGTTGTCCGACAGCGCGGGAACCTGATGCACCGCGAAGTTGCCATGTTCGTAAGTCCACATAGCCGCAAGCATACCTACAAAATCTCTCGCGTGCAGATGGCAGGATTCGACTGGCAAAAATCGACCATGTGCTATCTAGGTGGAGAATGTTCTTTTTATCTATTCCTTAACCAGCATGGTGTACGCAGTTGCGTCCGGCGGATTTGGCTTTATACACAGCTTCATCGGCGGCCTGGATCATCTGCCCCATCTCCAGGTTCTTCCCGCTGGATACGCCAATGCTGCAGGTGACGGGAATGTGCCCGGTATCCTCATAGTATATCTTCATGCTTTCGATATCTTCACGAATGCGTTGAGCTATCTGCAGCGACTGTCCCTGATTGCAGTTGAGCATGAGCAAGGTGAACTCCTCACCTCCAAAGCGGATAAGCAGGTCATAAGAACGGCTGTGTTTGAGAAGGGTTTTGGCTACCTCAATAAGTACTTTGTCTCCGGCAGGGTGACCGTAGGTATCATTAATATGCTTGAAGTGATCAAGATCAATCATCATGACTGAAATTTCGTAACCAAGCCGTTGAGCCATCGAAAACTGTTTAGGGCCTTCCATGTAGAGATGGCGACGATTGTGCAGCGTGGTCAGGGGATCGTGTCTGCGCTCCTTGTCCATCTTGCCGGCCAGCGATGTCAGTTCCTGTTGCTGTCGTTTAACTTCTTTCTCCGTGGCCAGCAGCGTGCGGCTTAAGCTGCCAATTTCATCGCGGCGGTTGGAGAGCTTGATGCTCGTACGATCCTCATCCGAACCGATTTTTCGGGCAAGTTTCTGCAGTTCAAGAATGGGTTGGATAATAAGGTGGCGCAATAAAAACCAGAGAGCTAGCAGGATCAACAGCAGGGTCGACAAGCCAGCTGTGATTGCCGCCGGCTGGGGGAAAATCAAGGCAAAGGCTGCTGCTCCCGCCAGTAAGGAGGTCGTTAGAATGGTGGCGATCTGGGCGGCCAGTGAGCGTTTAATTACGGAGATCATGTTTGGTCAGGGCTTAACCGTACGAATCATGACGCACCTAGGCAAGAAGGATGCTGATTCACAATCTCGTCTTAAATTAATCCTTCGGGATTTTTGACCGGGGGTTCGCACGTTGGAACCATCAGTAAGGACCTTAAAACCATCAAGGCAGTCTGGACCACGACCGGAACCGGAGAACAGGGCGAATTGCTTCTCGAAGCGAAGTAGGGGATAAATCCCCGAATTATCCAGTCAGGCTGGTCGTCTGGTTGCAGCGATAATCCGGTTAGTGGTGCCGGTTGATAAAAAGATGCATCACTATTGGGTTCACGGTGATGATTTGAAGAATTTGCCAAGTTGCCTGTTGTGAATCCCGGACAGCATAGCCAATGAGCAACAAGCGCCTAATAAGGCAAAGGCCATATCCGTTTGTGTATCCCACGCATAACCTTGTGTTCCAAGAAACGCGTCAGCGGATTCACCTGATGAAATGGCTACAAACCATTCAATCAGTTCATAAAATGCACTGAATGCTAAACAGATGCAGATGATGATGAAATTTCTCCACCCATCAAAGGCCACCACCTGTTTTCGAATGAGAATTTCTCTGGCAATCATTGCTGGAACAAAACCTTGTGCAAAATGCCCGACTTTATCGTAATTGTTGCGTTCGAAGCCGAAGATGGGCTTAAGCGCATCGAACAAGGGAACATCTGCATATGTATAATGGCCGCCTACCATTAAAATGATGCAATGGATCAATATCAGAGCATACAGAAGCGGCGTCAGAGGAAAGGACTTGTGTGTGGCGACCATGATGGCAATACCCAGCATGGCTGGCGCCACTTCAAGAATCCAGATGAAGTAGTCCTTGGGATGAATCCCTGACCATACGAATACACCTACAAAAATGAATAGCCAAATCAGCTTCATGGATATCACTTCCCTATCGAACGGAGGTGTTTTTCAGTTGCCGGCAGTCGTTCTTGACCGGTTTTTTTCTTTGCGCACGCCTGCTCCCCTTTATCGTTTTTCCTACCACAGCATGACACAATTCGCTAAGACTCTGCAATCGGTATAATCGCTGATGTCGGTCTCACTGCCCCATCGTAAGTCGTGGCGGGAGGTGACCGATAAATCCATGAATCGTGCGGGGTGGCAAATGTAGCGCGGCTTGCTAGCCTTACGGACCGATTTTATACAAGGAGTTTACAATGAGCGTACTGGTAACCAAGCAGGCCCCCGATTTTACAGCAACCGCTGTGATGGGCGATAATTCTTTCAAGGAAGATTTCTCCCTTTCCGACTATCAGGGCAAGTATGTGGCCCTGTTCTTCTACCCGCTGGATTTCACCTTTGTCTGTCCGTCCGAGATCATTGCTTTCGATCATCGTCTCAAGGAGTTCGAGGCCCGCGGCGTGCAGGTCATCGGCGTGTCCGTTGATTCCCACTTCACCCATTTGGCATGGAAGAACACCCCCGTGAACAATGGCGGCATCGGCCAGATTGGCTACCCGCTGGTGGCCGACCTGACCAAGGAAATCTCCGCTGATTACGATGTGCTGCTGGGCAACACGACAGCTGAAGACGACTGCGGCGATCAGTTCCATCTGCTGGGCGGCAACATTGCCCTGCGTGGCACCTTCCTGATCGACAAGGAAGGCGTGGTGCGTCATCAGGTGGTCAACGATCTGCCACTGGGTCGCAACATCGACGAGCTGCTGCGCATGGTGGACGCCCTGCAGTTCCACGAGGAGCACGGCGAGGTTTGCCCTGCAGGTTGGGACAAGAGCAAAAAGGCTATGGGTGCTTCTGCCGAAGGCGTTGCCGCCTATCTGGCTGCCGAGGCCGACAAGCTGTAAGACAGCTGTATCAGCTATAAAAGGCGACCCTCCGGGGTCGCCTTTTTTTTGCCTGTGCTACAAGCTGGGCGCTGTCACTGGAATTTCGTGGTATGATTGAGACAATGCGGAATCAAGCAGGGCCCTGAAAAGGAGTTGGCAGCGTGGATAGCGAACAGATTGACCTGAAATCTCCCGATAACTATGTGAACCGTGATTTGAGCGTGCTGGCCTTTCATCGTCGGGTTTTCGAGATGGCTGCCGATGATTCACTGCCACTGCTTGAGCGCCTGCGTTTCCTGTGCATCTCCTCATCCAACCTGGATGAATTCTTCGAGGTTCGCGTTGCCCTGCAGAAACACAGGATAGTATTGGGACAGGGACATCCGGGAGCAGATGGTATGACTGCCGGCGACTTGCTTGCGCAGGTTCGCCTGCGCGTCAGTGATATGGTGGAGGCGCAATACCACTTGCTCAACGATGTATTGCTGCCGTCGCTGGCTGCTGAAGGGATTCGCTTCCTGCGCCGCAACGAGTGGAATGCGGCACAGGCCGCATGGATCAAGCGTTTCTTCAATCGTGAGTTGTTGCCCGTACTGACCCCGATTGCCCTTGATCCGGCGCATCCGTTTCCGCGTCTGCTCAATAAGATACTCAATTTCATTGTCGGCCTGGAAGGCAAGGATGCCTTTGGTCGGCACCTGTTGCATGCCATTGTGCAGGCACCGCGCTCCCTGCCCCGCGTGATCCGCCTGCCGGAGGAGGTGGCCGGACCGGGCTACAATTTCATATTCCTTTCTTCCATCATCCATGCGCATGTCGGCGAGCTTTTCCCCGGCATGGAGGCCAAGGCCTGCCATCAGTTCCGCGTCACACGCAACAGCCAGTTGCTGGTCGATGAGGACGAGGTTGAGGATTTGAAGAAGGCGCTGGCCGGCGAGCTGCTGGAGCGGGGCTACAGCGAGGCCGTGCGTCTGGAGGTTTCGACCAAATGCCCGGAAGATCTTTCCGATTTCCTGCTGCATCAGTTCAACTTGAAACACAGCGATCTCTACCGCGTTGCGGGGCCGGTGAATCCCTATCGTCTGGCGGCGGTATGCGACATCGTTGATCGTCCGGACCTCAAGTTTGCACCATTCACGCCCGGTGTTCCGGCACGCCTGCAGGTGGATGCGGTTGATATGTTTGCGACGCTACGCGAGGGCGATGTGCTGTTGCATCATCCCTATCAGAGCTTTGCACCGGTTGTCTCCCTGCTCAGTCAGGCGGCGGACGATCCGCAGGTGCTGGCGATTAAACAGACTTTATACCGCGTGGATGTGAGCTCGCCAATTGTCGATGCCATGGTGCGTGCATCGCGCAACCACAAGGAAGTCGTGGCGGTCATCGAGCTGCGCGCGCGCTTCAATGAAGAGGATAATATCGCTCTGGCCGATCGCCTGTCGGCAGCCGGCGTGCAGGTGGTGTACGGCGTGGTGGGCTATAAAACGCACGGTAAGATGATGCTTATTGTGCGTCGCGAGGGGCGGCAGATGCGGCGCTATGTGCATCTCGGCACCGGCAATTACCACACCATCACCAGCCGTTATTACACCGACCTCGGTCTGCTTTCCTGCAACACGGCGCTGGGTGAGGACGTGCACAAGATTTTCCAGCAACTGACAGGCCTGGGCAAAGCATCACGCCTGAAAGAGATGCTGTCGGGCCCCTTCACCCTGCATAAGGGACTGATTCAACGTATTGGCCGTGAGGCGGAGAACGCGAGGGCGGGAAGGGAAGGGAAAATCATTGCCAAGATGAATGGCCTGGAGGAGCCGGAGATTATCCGGGCCCTGTATCAGGCCTCGCAGGCCGGGGTGAAAATCGATCTGGTGGTGCGCGGCATCTGTTGCCTGCGCCCCGGCATCAAGGGTCTGTCGGAGAATATCCGCGTGCGTTCGGTGCTCGGTCGTTTTCTTGAGCACAGCAGGATTTTCTACTTTTATAACGATGGGTTGGAAGACGTGTTCTGTGCCAGCGCCGACTGGATGAGCCGCAATCTTCTGCGCCGCGTGGAAACCTGTTTCCCGGTGCTGGACGATAAGCTGCGTCGTGAAGTTATCGGCGATGCCCTGCGCCCGTATCTGACGAATAACGCCAGCACATGGCAGATGCAGTCGGACGGAAGCTACAAGCCGGTCAGCGGGCGTGGCTTGCAGAAGAGCGCGCAGCAGACCCTGCTGGATAAACTGGCTCGCTTATAAGGCTGCGTTGCCTTCCCTGCGGGGAACATTGAGATCGATAAGCAGATTGCGGCCGAAGGCCTCTTTTACATGGTTGGTGACCTTCAGCGCCGCCCAGCGCTCCAGCAGCAGATCGTCCTTACCCTGTAGATGCAGGGTCAGGTTCTTGTCATCGCATTCAACCTCGACAGCTTGTACCCGGTCCCGTCGGTCCTTGTTCAGGGCGATGGCCAGACGCAGCAGGGTACTCATCTGCCAGACCTTAAGCTGGTCCGCCTTGTCGAGCGCAGCAAAGCCTTCATGTGAATCGTTTGGAGCCCCCTTGCGCTGATAACGCACGGTCTGTGCGAGCACAGCCCTGTCCGTATCAGAAATACTCAGCAGCGGGGCTGCCATGACCAGATAGGCGGCGTGGCGATGATGGCTGTCCACACGGATATACATGCCGATTTCATGCACACGTGCGGCAATCTCCAGCAGCAGTTTTTCATTCTCGCCCAGTTCATGCAATGGTGCTGTCTGCTTGAACAGATCCAGCGCAAGGCGGGTAACGGCGATGGCATAGTTTTGATCCACCTGAAACTTCTTTTTCACACTTCTGGCCCAGCCGACCAGATTGGCACGGCGCGAATGCATTTCATTGAGTTCAGGTGCAACCATATCGAGCAGGATGCCATCCAGCAGGCTGGCCTCGGGGGTTTGCAGTTCCTTGGCTCCGGCCAGCTTCATCATTTGATGCAACACCATGGCCGCGGGCAGGATCACATCGGCGCGATCCGGGCGCAGACCAAGGTCGCGGATGCGCTCCTCAACCGACAGTTTGCTCAATTGCCTGATGAGTTTCTTCAGATTCTTGCGGTTGATCAGGGTGCTGCTTTCGCTGAGGCCTAGTTGCAAGCCCAGTTCGCCGATGGACAGGCAGTTGCCGCCGGTGCCGATGCACAGGCTTACCTTGCGTTTGCCAATCTGTGAACGGATTTTCTGGCGCGCGCCTTCCAGGTATTCGCGCAAGAGAACGTTGAAATCCCCCCCGGTACCGAGCATTTCAAGCAAGCGGACCGTGCCGATCTTGAAGCTTTGCGAGGCGATGACCTCACCGTCGTCGCACAGGGTGACTTCCACGCTGCCGCCGCCGATATCGATCAGCAGGGCAAAATGGTGGCTCAGGTCTACACGGCTGGCGATGGAATAATGCACCAGCCAGGCTTCTTCCTCACCGCTGATGACATCGAGCTTGATGTTGGTTTCGTCATAGATTCGCTGCACAAGCTCGCGGCCGTTGCTGGAGTCGCGCATGGCACTGGTGGCAGTGGCACGCAGTTTTCCGACATGATGTCTGTCGAGAATGCGGCGGAATTGCTGGAAGGCCATGATGGCCTCGTTTTGCGTGGTCTCACTCAATGTGCCGGTGGTGAAGGCATCATGACCGAGCCGAACCGGTTCGCGGTGACGCAGGATGATGTTGGGCAGGCCTTTTTCGTCACGCAAGGCAATACCCAGGCGCATGGCATTGGAGCCGATATCAATGGCGGCCATGTATACGCCGGGCGTAAAGGAGGCCTCTGCTTCGCTTTTTGTCGATATTTCCATGTTTCAACCCGTCCCCGACTTATCAGATCGTCGTGTCGGATATCATGCCTTTTATCCCGCAAGTCGCCAAGAAGAATGGCGGCCTGGTTGTCGGCAGCACATAACCTGTCCTCATCAGTAGCTCATAAGTTGTCCGGTCTGAAGATTACCCGAGAGGTAATCAGAGATGAGACGAACGACAGTGTTACAGGAGGTCAGGAAGATGAGATTTGATGAGGCATATGGTGGTTGGCAGAGAGGCCAGTTGACCCAGGAAGAGGCGGGACGACTGCTCGGCATGAGCGAGCGTAACTTCCGGCGTTATGTAGAGCGTTATCAGGGGGAAGGCGAAGCTGGGTTGATGGACAAGCGTTTGACGCAAGCATCCAGCCGGTGTGCCCCGGTGGACGAGGTGTTGCGACTCACCGA
>MNXA01000018.1 GCA_001871195.1 Zetaproteobacteria bacterium CG1_02_55_237 | reverse complement strand
TCGGTGAGTCGCAACACCTCGTCCACCGGGGCACACCGGCTGGATGCTTGCGTCAAACGCTTGTCCATCAACCCAGCTTCGCCTTCCCCCTGATAACGCTCTACATAACGCCGGAAGTTACGCTCGCTCATGCCGAGCAGTCGTCCCGCCTCTTCCTGGGTCAACTGGCCTCTCTGCCAACCACCATATGCCTCATCAAATCTCATCTTCCTGACCTCCTGTAACACTGTCGTTCGTCTCATCTCTGATTACCTCTCGGGTAATCTTCAGACCGGACAACTTATGAGCTACTGATGAGGACAGGTTATGTGCTGCCGACACCAAGACAAAACAATATTGCACATTCTTTCTTAACGAATTCTTTTTTGGTGTTGAGGTTGAAAAGGTCCAGGAAGTTATTCGCTATCAGGCAATGACAAGGACACCTCTGGCTCCGCCGCATGTGCGGGGATTAATCAATCTGCGGGGCCAGATCGTAACTGCCATTGATCTGCGTCGCCTTTTGGAGATGGGGGAGTTTACTGAGGAAGAAAGGCCGATGAACGTGATTATTCGCTCAAAGGATGGCGCCATCAGTTTCCAGGTGAATGAGATCGGAGATGTCCTCGAAGTTGATGATTCCAGCTTTGAATACCCTCCTGAAACACTTAAGGGCGTGGCTCGTGATTTGATACAGGGGGCATGCAAGCTGAAAGACCGGCTTTTGCTGATTCTGGATGCTGAAAAAGCGGTGGCCATGGCCTCGGGAAGTTAAGGAATCAAAAACCGGTTTATTACAAAAAAGGGGTAAATTATGAAACGCGCAGAAAAAAAGTTTAATGGCGGCAACAACCTTTCCTTGAGGGTGAAGATCACGGCGTCTATTGCCATTGTTTTCCTCCTGATTATGGGGGTGAGAACCACCATCGCGCTGGTGAGCGAACAGGGGCGGATTGAGGAGCTGACCAAGCACAGTGTTGTGAACGAGGCCAGTAATTTTTTCGACAGCCTTAACATGCTGATGCTGACGGGCAATATGGATGAACGTAAGACCTTGCTCGAAAAGGTGCGAAGGAGCGACGGAATTCTGGATGCCCGGGTGATACGCGGGGAGCCGGTAAAGCAGCAATTCGGCCCGGGCCTGGCCTCTGAGCAGGCGCAGGACGACCTGGATCGCCGCGCACTGCAAGGCGAAGAAATCGAAGTGATTGAGAAGAGTGACAAGGGACGGGTTCTGACGGTCATTATCCCGTTTCATGCCACCGAGAACACACGCGGTGTGAATTGTCTGAATTGCCACGAAGTGCCATCCGGTGCTGTTAACGGTGCTGTGCGTTTGTCGTATACATTGGCGGACGAAGATGAAGCAATGATTCGTGACACGTGGGTGGGCATTGGTATCAGTATCGTGCTTTTGATACTGGGTCTTATCTGCCTCAACGTCTATCTGAGTCATGTGGCCATCAAACCGCTTGAAAGGCTCAACAGTCGCTTAAGAGACATTGCCGAAGGCGATGGTGATCTGACCCAGCGCGTTGAAGTAACCAGCCACGATGATATCGGTCAGCTTGGCGAATCATTCAATGCCTTCGTGGAAAAAACACAGAACACAATCAAGGCTATTGGCGACAATGCTCAAACGCTGGCCGGGGCTTCTGAGGAGCTGACAGCTGTAAGTCAGCAGATGGGAGCCAATGCAGAGGAGACGTCTGCTCAAGCCAGTGTGGTTTCAGCCGCTTCTGAGGAAATCAGCAGGAATGTACAGACGGTAGCCTCGGGTGTGGAAGAGTTGAGTGCCTCTACTCGGGAGATTGCAGGCAATGCATCTGAAGCAGCCAAAATGGCTTCCTCAGCGGTCAAGGCAGCGGATGAAGCCAATACCACTGTCACCAAGCTGCATGCCAGCAGTATGGAAATCAGTGCGATTGTCAGCGCTATTAATTCGGTTGCCGAGCAGACGAAGCTGCTGGCCCTGAATGCCACCATTGAAGCGGCGCGAGCCGGCGATGCAGGCAAGGGTTTTGCAGTTGTTGCCAATGAGGTGAAAGACCTGGCTATTGAAACAGCCAAGGCCTCGGATGACATCAGCCGGAAAATCGAAGTGATCCAAGCGGATACCCAGGGCGCTGTCGAGGTGATCAGTCAGATCAATAAGATCATCAGCAAGATTGATGAATTCCAAAGCACCATTGCTGCCACAGTTGAGGAGCAGAGTGCTGCGACCAACGAGATAGCCCAGAACATTGCTGAGGCTGCGCGGGGCAGTACCGAGATCATGCACAACATCAGTGGCGTGGCAGAAGCAGCACAGAGCACTTCAACCGGTGCTACTGATACGCAGACAGCTTCTGCCGAGTTGTCCCGTATGGCAGCTGAATTGCAGCGGCTGGTCGGCGAGTTCAAGGTCTGATGTTAGTGCAGCAAGACGGCGAAAAGATCGCTGGCTGAACGAAGCCAGGTGTTAACGAACAGAATGAAAAGAATGCTCGTTACACCTGGCTCGGCGCTTGGATTACCAGTATTGGCTGATAGAAGGGAATGTCAGCCCTGCTGCGCCTTGCTGATGTATTTAAGAATCAGGAGACAAATATGCGGGCATTGATTATTGATGATTCCAGAGCCATCCGAATGATTTTAGGTAAGACCTTGAGGGGCATTGGCTTTGAGGTGTTTGAGGCTGGAAACGGATGTGAGGCCCTGGAACGTCTGCAGGAAATAGGCAGGGCAGACCTGGCTCTGGTGGACTGGAATATGCCGGAGATGAATGGTTATGACTTCGTCTGCTCCGTTCGCTCGAAAGCGGAGCATGCCGATATGCGCGTGATGATGGTTACGACCGAAGCAGAAATAACCCAGATGATAAAGGCGCTGGAGGCCGGAGCAAATGAATACATCATCAAGCCATTTAGCAAGGAAGCTGTTGTAGAAAAAATTCAAATACTTGGCCTGATTCCATAATGGACAAAATCAAGGTCCTCATCGTCGACGATTCGGTTGTTGTTCGCCGTATCATTTCCGACACCTTGTCCAGTGATTCTGCACTGGAAATTGTCGGCGTAGCGGCAAATGGCCATTTTGCACTGGATAAAATCGCCAGACTCAAGCCGGACATCATCACGCTGGATATTGAAATGCCGGTGATGGATGGCTTGCAGACCGTGACCGAGATTCGCAAGTTATATCCTCGTCTTCCCGTCATCATGTTCAGTACACTGACCGAACGAGGTGCAAGGGCCAGTCTGGATGCACTGGCTCTCGGAGCAAACGACTATGTGACCAAGCCGTCCAATGTGGGAAGTGTTGGGGCAGCCATGAACTGCCTGCGGGAAGACCTTATTCCGAAGATCAAGGCGCTGTGCGGTCAGACTGCTGCCCGCAGCCTTATACAAAAGGCTCAGCCAGCTCCGGCAGCAACTGGATCCAGCGACCGTCCGGTTGTCATCAGGCCGGGTAGGAAAGAACGTATAGACATTCTGGCCATCGGCGTTTCTACGGGGGGACCCAATGCCTTGGCCGAACTCATTCCCGCCATTCCCGCTGACTTCCCCGTACCAATTGTCATCGTGCAACACATGCCACCGGTATTTACCAGACTTCTGGCTGAAAGATTGGACAGCAAATCGGCGATCAAGGTCTATGAAGGCATTTTGGATGCTTCCATCGAGCCTGGCCAGGCCTGGCTGGCCCCCGGCGACTTCCACATGCAGGTGGAGCGAAGCCAGAGGGGTTCGAAAATCAAGTTAAACCATGATCCACAAGAGAATTCCTGCCGCCCGGCTGTCGATGTGCTGTTTCGTTCGGTGGCCAAGAGTTATGGTCCCAACGTGCTGGCTGTTATCATGACAGGCATGGGTCATGATGGCCTGATTGGTTGCGAGCATATCCTCCGGGCCGGGGGGCAGGTCATTGTACAGGATGAGGCCAGCAGTGTGGTTTGGGGGATGCCTGGCGCAGTAAGCCGGGCGGGACTTGCAGATCAGGTGCTGCCACTAAATCAGCTGGCTGCCGAGATTTCAAAACGGGCAAGATTTGGGCGGTCTGGTGTTGCTGCTCCCATGCAAACGGCAGCGCTATAATGGCAATATCAGCAGAATCCTTCGCATATCTCAGTAAAATGATTTACGAGAATTCGGCCATTGTGGTCGGTGCAGGCAAGGAATATCTGGTGGAATCGAGACTCAGGCCGCTGGTGGCCCAGAACAAGTTCTCGTCCATTGAAGATTATGTGAGGCAATTGAAAGCCACACCCTTTTCCACCCTGCACAAAGAGGTCATCGAGGCCATGACCACCAATGAAACGAGCTTCTTCCGTGATATTCACCCTTTTGAGGCCATCAAGGAACACGTTTTGCCTGAAATGATCAAGTCGCGCGCTTCAACACGCCAGCTGAACATATGGAGTGGTGCCTGCTCGAGCGGTCAGGAGCCGTATTCCCTGGCCATCATGATTCGTGAACATTTCCCCATGCTGTCCAACTGGAAAATCAACATTATTGCAACCGATCTTTCCGAGGATGTGCTGAATATTGCCAGGAAAGGATGCTACAGGCCGCTCGATATCAATCGCGGCTTGCCCGCTGCATTGATGGTGAAATATTTCGAGAAACAGGGTGTTGAATGGCAGGTGAAGCGCGAAATTCGTGGGATGGTCGACTTCAGACAAATGAACCTGTCGGGTCACTGGCCCTCGCTACCCAGCATGGACATTGTTCTTATGCGCAATGTTCTTATCTATTTTGATCAGGAAACCAAGCGGGGAATTCTTGGCAAAATCAGACGTGTATTAAAGCCAGACGGGCCTCTCTTTCTCGGCTCTGCGGAAACCACGTTCAATCTTGATGATTCATTCAAAAGGGTTGTTATGGGCAAGGCCGCGGCATATCGCGCGTCTACATAAAAAGGAGTAAACAATGGATTTCTCAGCAGATGACATCAATCAAATAACATCGGATATATGGACGTCCACGCTTGGCCTGAATGCTCAACCCGTAGATAAGGCCTCTGAAGCCAGTTCGAAGGAACGTTCTCTGATCGGCTGCATCCAGATTATGGGCGATTGGGAGGGTGCAGTTACCTTGTACTGTTCTGAAGGCTTGGCGAACATGGCAACGGCTTCCATGTTTGATATGGCCCTGGAAGAGGTCACCGATGAGGAGCTGCACGACACCCTGGGTGAGTTGACCAATATGACGGCTGGCAACATCAAAACCCTGTTGCCGGGCGATTGCCGGATATCCCTGCCTTCTGTGGCAGAGGGCATCGATTACAAGGTCAGTATTCCGGGTGGAAAAGTCACATTTCAGCAGTCATTTGAGTGTGAAGGTCACCCACTGCTCATTACGATATTAGAGCGGGCATAAACCAATTCTTAAATAGATTATTAAATAGACAGGAGGAGTGAAAAATGAAAATTCTGATTGTGGATGACAGCAAAGCTATGCGCATGATTGTGTCGCGTACTCTACGCCAGGCGGGCTATGGGGATCATGAAAGCAAAGAGGCAAATGATGGTGTGGAGGCATTGGGGATTGCGCGCGAGTGGCAGCCTGACCTCATTATATCTGACTGGAACATGCCGAACATGAACGGCATCGAGTTTCTTCAGGCGCTGAAAGGCGAAGGTTTTTCCACCCCCTTTGGTTTTGTAACGACAGAAGGGTCTGCGCAGATGCGTCAGACAGCTGAGGAGGCAGGGGCGAAGTTCCTGATTACCAAACCTTTTACAGCGGACACATTCAAAACCCAACTGGGCCCGATTCTTAGTGCCTGATTGGGCTGCATAGGAGCCGACCATGGCTGATCCTGATAACAGGCGTGATTTTTCACGTGTGGAGACCCATATTGCTGTGGAGCTTGAATGCGGTGACAGGGTCGTTGGTGGCCAGCTTGCCGATGTGAGCATGCATGGTGCGGGGCTGGACTGTGATGAAAAGCTGCCGCTTCAGGCTGAGTGTCTGCTAAAGCTTTTTCTAGGCGACCCCAGAGAGAGTCCTGTATGCATCATGACCAAAGGGAAAATTGTCCGCTCGACTGAGGATGGAATTGGCGTTGATTTTACAGAAATGGATCTGGACAGTTACGAGCACCTGCGCAATCTGGTGCTTCTGAATGCCAATGATGTTGCCCGGATCGAGGGGGAGTTCAAAGACCATCTTGGCCTTAAAAAGCCAAGCGACCTGTAGGGGCTTGTGTTGAATCCGAAACTGGAAGATCAGCTAAGACGCTGCACAACCCTGCCCAGCCTGCCGGCTGTGGCTTTGCAGGTCATCGATTTATCGAATGACCCTGATGTCAGCATTTCGAATGTGGCAAAACTTATCAAAATGGATCCTGCCATTTCTTCCAAGGTGTTGATGGTCACGAACTCCCCGCTGTACGGACTGCGTCGTAAGGTGGAAAACATCAGGCAAGCCATTGCCCTGTTGGGTTTGAATGCCTGCCTTACCTTGATTCTGAACTTTTCTCTGGTCAACGCTCTGCGCAGAGAGAAAAATGAAGGTATAGACCACGATCTGTACTGGCGCCGTTCACTGATCTCTTCCATTGCCTGCCAGGCTTTGGGAACAGCAAAGGGCATTATAAACCTTGAGCAACTACTTCTTTCCGGGCTTTTGCAGGACATCGGCATACTGGCATTGGATAAATTGATGCCGAATAAGTATGGAGATGTCTATGCCAGGGCTGAAAATCACTGGCAACTTGAAGAGCTCGAGCGGGAGGCCCTGGGTGGCAGTCATATTGAGGTGGGGGCCTGGCTGTTAAGGCATTGGGGTTTTCCTGACCTGATCTGCTGTGCAGTGGAATCCAGCCACACATCCAAGAATGGCGCGATCAGCAGCGATGAAGACTGTTTTCAGCGTTGTGTCGCTCTTTCCGGCTGGTTGGCCGACATCTGGTTGAATGATGACAGGGATCATGCCTCTGCTATAGCAGCAAAGAGGGCCAGCGATATGCTGGGTATGGATAGTGCGCAACTGGCAGATGTACTCGCCCATATCTCGGATGCTATCCCTGAGATATCAGACTTGTTTGAGATTGAGCTTTCCGAACCAGCTCAAGCCGAGCTCATCCTGGAGCAGGCCAGAGAAGCTTTGATGCTGAGGAACTTAAAATTATTGCATCAGTTTACCAAGGAGCAGGAAAAGTCCATGCGTCATGTCCGCCAACTGGAGGATAGAGTTTTACGGGATGGGTTGACCGGTTTGTATAATCGTGAACACCTGGACAATGTATTGGTCAAAGAGTTTGCCAATGCCAATGAGCATGGTTGGCCATTGAGCCTGGCTTTTATTGATATGGATAGATTCAAAAACATTAACGATTCATATGGCCATCAGTTCGGCGACAAGGTTCTGGTGTCCGCCGCGCAATACTTTGTCGACAAAATGCGTCAGAGCGACATCGCAGCACGCTATGGTGGAGAAGAGTTCATGCTCGTGCTTCCTGGACTGGGTGAGGCGGAGTCAAAGAAGATGCTGAATCGTCTGCTCAAGGTGTTTTCAGAACAGGAACACAACACTGAGAGCGGGGAAAAGGTTCGCGTTACTTTTTCAGCCGGTGTAGCCACGCACATGGATAAGCAGTGCTACGATTCAGTAGAGGACATGGTCAGGGCTGCAGACCGTTGCATGTATGCGGCAAAAAACGATGGTGGCAACAGAGTCGATGCTTAGGCGCCTTAAGGCGTCAATGCTTAGTGAAATGAACAGCTTTACACACCACTTAAGGGCGGGGACAGATTAGTGAGAGATGTATTTGTGGGAAGACAACCCGTCTTCGATCGGGACTGCAAGGTTATAGCCTACGAATTGCTTTTCCGGGGCTCGCCAACGGCAGATAGCGCAATCCATGAGGCCAGTGGACTGCAGCTCACGGCCAATGTGCTGGTAGGAAGCCTCATGGATATTGGGCTTGATCAGATATCCGGTAATAAAATGGTTTATATCAACGTCCCCCGCGACTTTCTCGTTGGCGGCATTGCTTCACTCTTTTCACCGAAAGATGTGGCTATCGAGGTGCTGGAAGACGTCCAGGTGGATGCTGAAGTCGTGGCGGCATGCCGCGGCCTGAAGGCCAAGGGTTATACAATTCTTCTGGACGATTTTATCTATTCTCCGCAGTGGGAGCCGCTGTTGGAAATCGCCGATATCATCAAGATTGATGTCATGGTCAGCACAGACTTGGCGGCTGAAGTGGAGCCGCTGCGCAAATATCCCGCGAAGCTGCTGGCCGAAAAGGTGGAAACACAGGAAGAGTTCGAGCAAACGAAAAAGCTCGGTTTCGACTACTTTCAGGGCTATTTCTTCTGCCGTCCCGATATTGTCAGCGCCAGGAAGGTGCCGGATTCAAAGCTGGCCATACTGCGAGCCCTGCAGGCGGTCATGATTGCCGAGGCTGTTCAGGATTTAGAAGAAGTGATTGTGCGTGATGTGGGAATCTCCTACCGCTTACTGAAATACATCAATTCCGCAAATTTTGGTCTGCGCAGAGAGATTGACTCTGTGCGGCAGGCGTTGAGTTTGTTGGGTCTTAGTAATATTCAGCGCTGGTTGTCGGTGCTTTCTCTGGCCTTGTTGAGTAAGGATAAACCACAGGAACTTATTCTTACGGCCATGTTGCGCGGTCGCATGTTGGAAGAAACATTGATCACAATGAAGCAGCCAAGGGCATCAGAGGTCTTTATCCTTGGCCTTTTTTCCCTGCTGGATGCGTTTCTTGATCAGAGTATGGAACAGGCTTTGGACCATATCTGCCTGCCCCATGATATCTATGAGGGGCTCACCAATCTGGACAGTCGTTTTGGCCGCTTGCTTCATATGGCGATTGCTATCGAGTCCAATGACTGGAAAGAGGTGGACGTTTTTTGCCTGGAAAACGAACTTGGCTGTGCTGACTTAACGATGGCTTACACCCGCGCCCTCAAATGGGTGGATGAACACGCTGAACTGCTTATAGAGGCCTAGCCCGAACGGTTGATGAAGAGCCTGCTCGTGCAGATAGCTTCCTTCATTTCTCCAGATAATCCCTATTCCTTCAATTCCTTCAACACAGGTATCAAAAGTAAGCAGCGTTGATCCATAGGTGTGTGGCAATGCCAGCCACATAGCCCAGGGCAATCACAGGCGTCCATTTGAGATGGCCGAAGAAGGTGTATTTGCCTCGTGCCTGGCCCATCAGTGCTACGCCGGCCGCTGAGCCGATGGACAGCAAGCTTCCGCCGATACCGGCGGTCAGGGTTACCAGCAACCAGTGGCCCTGGGACATCTCCGGATGCATGCTCAGTACGGCAAACATCACCGGAATATTATCGACGATGGCGGAGAGGATGCCGACCATGCTATTGGCAAACAGGGGCCCCATCTGGCTGTACATGGCATCGGATAGCAGGGCGAGATAACCGATCTGCCCCAGGGCACCAACGCAAAGCACAACGCCGTAAAAGAACAACAGGGTGTCCCATTCGGCGCGCTTCACCTTGTTGAAAATATCAAATTCAACGACTTCATTACCATTTCTTTTCTTGAGGTAGTAACCAAAGAACAGCAGGTAGGAAAGGCCGGTCATCATGCCCAGCATCGGTGGCAGGTTCAGGAAGTTGTGGAAGCATACGGCGGTGATGATGGTGGCAAGAAACAGGGCCATGATCCGCTTCGCACCACGCAGCATCTCAATGCGCTCATCGGAGGCAGAAGGGGAGATGTTGGGTATGGCAAAATGCATGGCCGCGGCGGGAATCAGGTAGCTGACCGCAGCCGGGACAAACAATACGAAGAACTCCCAGAAATCCACATGACCTTTCTGCCACACCATCAGTGTTGTGATGTCACCAAAGGGGCTGAAGGCGCCGCCGGCATTGGCTGCGATGACGATATTGATGCAGCTTAAGCCGACAAAGCGTGGCGATTCCGCTCCTACCGCGAGGATGACGGCACACATCAACAGGGCTGTGGTCAGGTTGTCCGCCACAGGGGAAATAAAGAAAGCCAGACAGCCAGTAACCCAGAACAGCTTGCGATAACTGAAGCCCTTGCGGATGAGCCACGATTTCAGGCTGTTGAAAACCTGCCGTTCTTCCAGTGCATTGACATAGGTCATGGCCACCAGCAGAAATAACAACAGTTCGGCGTACTCCAGGATGTTGTGCCGAACTGCTTCTTCGGCCAGATGGGGCTGCTCATGTCCAAGGTATTGCCAGGCGACCAGAGCCCACATGATGCCGGCGGCCAGAATGACCGGCTTCGATTTTCTCAGATGCGTAAACTCTTCGAACATGACGAACACATAGGCGATGAAAAACAGCGCCAATGCTGCAAAGCCGACAGCGTGATTGGTTAAGTCGATGCCCTGTTGTCCCCCAGAGGCCCATGCAGTTGCCGGCCAGAAGAGGGCGGCAGCAATCCCCGTTATCAATGCAGAGCTTGTTCGTATTGTCATCTATTCCTCCAAAGGGGGTTCACTGATATTGAGCAAGTAATCACATTTCTCCCACTATGCGGCCAGGGCCGTGGCGGACAGTCCAAAGCGCTGGCGTATGAGATCGCCGCGCAATGCCATTTCAGGATCCGGATAATCCAGTCGTTCGATAATATCCAGTATGGGCAGTGAACTCGCGTCCGTGAAATAGGAAGAAAAGGCATGCAGTCTTTCGCGTTCAGCCAGGATTTGCGCCAGGCACCAGTTTCCCAGCATGTCTTTCGGATCAATGGCGGCGGCTCTGGCGGAGATTGCCAGAAAAGGTTCATCGACATTGAATTGCTGCTTCTCTTCAAAATGCCTGGCTAGCTCATTGAGGATGTTTACGGCTAGCGCGCGGTTGCCAAGCTCACTGGCGATGCGAGCCAGACTGAGAAGGCGTGGAAGACTCGTATGCGCATCCAGCACGGATACGAGTTGGATGAAGGCAGTTCGCAGCAGGTGATAGCGTTCTCCCGGTGCGCGTTCGGTATCCTGCGCCATGACATATGCATTCAGGGCATCGCGATATTCCGGCCAGTCGGGCAATGGCTGTTGTGAAGCCGAACCCCTGCAGGTGGAAAACATGATGGCGGCATAGGGGAAGTCATGCAGGTAGTTTTCCCATATGTTTGAATCGCAGGCCGTATCGATGCTGGCGGGTTCATCAAGCAGCAGCAGCCCGAGATTCTGCAGTTTCTGTGCGCGGTCCGGTTTGCAGCAGAACAGGTTCAACTGGAACGGATCGGCTTCCTCCTGCACATCGAATGGTGCCAGCAGCATCAGGCCCGGGATTAGTTTGTAGGGGGAGTAACCCATGTTCTGGAAGGCCTGAATCAGGCCTTCATTGACCTCGTCTCCATGTTTTAATTCAAACATGACCAGTGGCGACAGGTCTGTAAAAAACGCCTGCCCACCTTCGAGAATGCGCACTTCCTCACCTTCGGCATCCAGCTTGAGGAATTCGATGTCATGCCAGGCATGTTCTTGCATGCAATCATCGAGCCGATACAGGGGTACGGTCTCCGAGTCGGTGCCGCCATTGTCATCGGAAAGAGAATTCAGTTCGGCATTGTCCTGAGTCGACAGGCAGGCCTCTCCCTGACGGTTGGATAGGGCTGCCCGGATCAGTTGAATCTGATCGAGGCCGTTGGCATTGATGCTTTGCTGCAAGTGGTCGGCTGTGCTTGAACAAGGTTCAAAAGCCCAGAGCCTGCCATCGGGACCTGCCAGCTTGGCAATGGTTAGCGCATAACAACCATAGTTGGCGCCGATGTCGATCACGTTCATGCCCGGCCTGATCAGCCTTCGCACGAACTCAATTTCGTCTTCAAACCAGTCCTGCTGTTCCTCAAGGATATACGGCGTCATGAGCGTCAGGTCATCCGGGACTGTGACCAGAATGTCATTCTCGATTTTTACTGCTTTTCTCCCGTTGCCTGTCTGTAGGTCTTGCCGTGTCGCTTCCGGTTTATTGACCATCTGTACTACTTTTTTATCCGCGGGAATGCTGTCGCCCTCTGTATTCGTCCCCTGTGCCAGGGCTGTAAGTCTGCGGACGAAATCATCCATGAGATGTGTGCCGGATATGTCATCAAAACGCTTGAGGGCATATTGGCTGAGGTCATAGGCGTCATACAGGCTGCTCAGCACACTGAGCTTTAACAGTTTTTCTGCAGGCAACCTGTCGATGGCTTCCAGACTCGGGAAATAGACGGCATCGGCCCAGAGAAGCTGGGGCTTGCTGTGAAAGGCTGTCCCCTGAATCGGGCGGTTACCGGTATCCCTGAAACAGTAGAACTGCAGGTCATATGTTCGCAGCAGCGCATCGATTTCCCCGAACAGTGGCTGCCCCTCATAGAGCTCGACAAATTCCACTTCAGTGCACAGGCCCAGGAGCTGCGGCATGGCTTTGGATGCGCCTTTGAAGATGTCGAGCTCGGCGCCCTGAACATCAATTTTGATGAAATCAATGTTCGGGATGTTTTCCTGTTCCATGAACCGGTCCAGCGATGTGACTTCGATAGAGCAGGTTTTATCAAGGTATGCGTAATCGAGATTGGCATATCGCGCCAGCATCTTTTCATTGGGTTTATACAAGCTGGAGCACATCTTTTCCCGGGTGATATACAGTGTCTTCTCTCCCGGCTTGTCGCTCAGGGCATAGGGATAGGCTTTGATGTCGGCAGCAAAATGACTACTCAGGGCATTGATCTGCTCGCATGCCTCAGCGTCCGCCTCAAAGGCAAGCACCTTGGCGGCAGGCAAGGTGTGAAATATTTCCGCTTCCCCGACGTTGTTTTCCGCATCAAGGATTCTTGCGCCGATTTCTGCAATGATAATGGGAGTGCCGGCCAGATCATGGTGGACAATATCGGCAATAAGCGTGCGTGGATTGATAGGGCTTGTCATGGATATGTCCTTTTTATCATTCAGATTGTTGTTTCCGCAAGTCGCTTTCGGTTTTTCCTGACGTTCACTTTCGGAATATCGTGTATCAACTGCACTGGCCTCAGGAAGGGCAGCTGTTTTCTCATGCCAGGCTTGCAGATATAAGTCTTCCAGTTGCCGGGTGAAATCCTCCGGCTGGCAGAGAATTGAGTGCCGGAACAGTGTTGGCAGAATCTGGCGCAGCGCCGCGAGTCCCTGGCGGTTGCTGGCAAGCGCCACGGCCTTATCCACATATGCGTCCATGGAATGGGTGATTGTCTCTTCGAAACCGATGTTTTTCAGGATGGAACAGGAGACACGCTGCGCATGCGTTTTCCCCGTAAGGGTCACGACTGGCACGCCCATGACCAATGCTTCGCAGGTGGTGGTGGTGCCGTTATACGGGAAGGTATCGAGCGCAATATCGGAACTGCAGTACTGGATGATGTGTTCTTCATAGGTTCTTGTGTAGGGACGAAACTCTATGCGCTCCGCCTCGATGCCGTGTTTGGCGAATTCATGCAGGAGATTCTTGCTAACGACAGTGTTATCAAGGTTCTTGGCTTTAAGCGCAAGTGTGGAGGCGGGAACGCGATTGAGAATCCGGCTCCATACCTGAATGACTTCCGGCGTTATTTTTCTGATGTTGTTGAAAGAGGCAAAGGTGATGTGATCTCCTTCCTCTATGTGCGTGCCTTCGGTTTTCAGATCAACGCCAAAGCATAAAAAACTTTGTGGCATATACAGGAGCTTCTCCACATATCGGGTGCCTTCTTCACATTCCGCATCATGATCGGTGATGCGGTAGTCCACTGTCGCCAGGCCGGTCGTGTTCGGGTAGCCGAGGTAGGTCATTTGCACAGGTGCGGGACGATAGGCCAGAACAGGGAGGCGTGTGTCGGTGGTATGTCCGTTGAGATCAATAAGAATATGGATGCCGTCGGCATGGATGCGGGCAGCCGCGTTTTCATTTGTCAGCGCCGTAATATCAATAAAGTGATCAACATTCTCCCGAATATGTTGAGTCATTGCGTCATCACGCCCTAGATGAGCATAGCAATACACTTCGAAGCGCTCGTGGTCATGGGAGCGAAGGATCTGGTTCATATAAAAACCGACAGGATGCAGTTTGAAATCAGAGGATAGATAAGCGATTTTCAAACGCCCTGTGACCACAGGCGCAGGAGCGTTCACGGGAAAATATGGCTTGATGCCTTTGAGCATTTCATCTCCCCATTGGCGATGAAAATCGAGCACCAGATCCGGTGCCAGATCGCTTATGCCACACAATTCGATGAGCAGAGCGGGGATGAGATCGCACCTTATTTTTTTCTCTTTGATTAGATTGAACACGCGCGCTTGCATTTCTTTCGCACTTTGCCAGTCACATGCGGCCAGAAAGCTGCGGTATGCAAACAGGACTTCATTGGCGTTCAGGGGCTTATTCTGGAACTGATGTGCAAGATTCAGCATGCCTTCGAAATCACCACCATCCCGATAACTGGCCCATAACATGATACGGACGTCACAATCTTCTGGTCGTGATTGCAGCACCTGCTGGAAAAAATCGACAGCTTCTTCATAGCGTTTGCGGAAATAACGCACCTTACCGATTTGCAATAACATGTCGGGGTCTGTTGCCCCCTGATTCATCGCTTCGTCGCAAAGCATTTCTGCCTGATGAATGTCGCCGATTTCCAGAAAACGCTGTGCCCGGTTTGCCAACTGCTGGATGTTTTTGCTTGATGTGGATGTCATATACATGTTCTCCAGTGATAATGATTCTATGCCAATGAAAACGAGGTCATGGGTTCAGTTTCCTGATCCCGCAAGTGATTTGATGAGCGGTTGCAGATGCTTTTCATAACGTTTCCACAGGTGAACAGAGCGCTGGTGTACCGGTTGCCGAACCTGTGCAGCGCTTGCGGTTTTTACTTCCCTGTTTGTTTTATGGAATGAAAGGCATTGCTCATCCCATGGCAGAGCGCAGTGCTTTAACAGGGCTTTTGTCTGGGTTTCCTGATCTGCCACCAGAGCTTCATACTGGATGTCATAAATGCTGTCGGCGGGCAGGGTGTGATGCCAGTGCTCCATCAGTGCCTGATAGAAGTGGTAATATTCTCCCAGTTCATCAAGCTGATAGGCATACCTTTGGCTGTCGCTGAAATAGTTTTTATAGATAGACAGGCAGTTATCCAGTGGCTCCCGCTGACAGTGAATGATCCTGGCGCGGGGAAGAATGATCTTGATCATTCCCAGGTAGAAGAAGTTGTGCGGCAATTTATCTGTGATGTGTGTGGCGCCTGTGGAATGGCTACGTAACTTCTCAATATACGCGCTGCCCAGATGTTGGAAGTCATCTTGCCTGAATGTCTCGATATTCTTCAGGAAGTTGTATCCGGGGGCGTTTCCGCAAGCCCGTAAGATGGCCTGCTTGAGATAGAGCAGTTCACCTGCACCGTAAACCTGCGGATGACTGGCAAGAATCTGTTCGACCAGACTTGTGCCGGACCGGGGCATGCCGACGATAAAGATGGGGGTTTGATCCCTGTTGCCGCAATCCTGATGCTGCTGCATGAAGTCCTGGTCAAAAATAGTTGTGACCAGATCGAAGAAAGCCTTGTCTTCAGCCAGGTCATAGTTGTAGCCGGACCTGAACAGACGGTTTGCCTGCATGAGATATGCAAAGGCCTTTTCGTGGACTCCCACATCTTCATAAATTTTACCCAGGGCAAATCCCAGATGCATCTGCTTCTCATGGCTGATATCCGGGCTGTTATAGAGCGCTTCCATCCTTAATGTTTCGTCATCAATGTCGGAATAGCGTTTCAGGTTTGACAGGCTGCGAAATGCTTCTGTGTAATCCGGTCTGATCTGCAAGGCTTGCGAGTAGGTTTCTCTGGCCTCTTTGAGTTTCCCGAGGCTCATGAATACATTACCAAGATTGTAGTGGCTGCCTGCATCATCAGGATTCATGGTCAGGGCCTGCTTCAGAGCTGTTTCAGCCTCTTCCAGTTTGCCCTGATTTTTCAATGCAAGACCAAGGTTGCTACAGGCTTCCGCATAATCGGATTTTGCACGCATGGCCTCGCGGAACGACTTTTCCGCCTCGATCAGATTTCCTTGTTTTAACCACGCCACACCAAGATTGTTAAGCGCGCATGCATTATCCGGCGCAATCCGGATGGCCAGTTGGTAGGCGGCAACTGCGGCAGGGAGTTTTCCCTGTTGCAGACGGATGTTTCCGAGGTTCTGATATGCAGTGGCATGCTCAGGCTGGATACGCACCACCTGCTGGTAGCAGTTGGCGGCATCTTCCAGCTTGCCCATCGTCCTGAGAACAATCGCAAGATTATCGTAATACATGGGCTGCGATGGGTTCTTGTTGATCGCTTTTAAAATCAGTTGGACTGCGAGCTCATGCTTGCCGGATTGATGTGCTATTAGGCCAAGAAGGTGATTGGCATCGGCATGCTCCGAATCCATCTCCAACAGCTGTTGATAGATCTCTGCCGCCTGCTGCAACTCTCCCTTTTGATGACAGGCGGTCGCTTTTTGAAGCAATGTTGCATTCATTACTGCGGCCACCTTGTTGGATTGCGTGGCTGTTTGTATTCAAGAACTGTGGATGTCATTTATATAGCCGCATCCATGCCTGACTGTCGGCAGGCATGAGCAAGGAAATCCGGAGAGAGGTGAAACGCATCAATATGATGCCGGCCATCAGCAAGACCATTCTCTGTGACTGTTTGCCCGTAGACATCAATAAATCCGCAATGGCTGGATAGCGCCGCATTGGCTAGGCAGCCATTAAATAATTCAACCACTTGCAGGAAGGTTTGCCTGTCATGATTTGAGAGGTGGGATAGGGAGCAGTGGGGGGCGGGGACCCCATAAAAGATAAGCTTGAGTTCCATTTCCCTGGTCTTGTTCACGACATAGTGAACAAAATCATGCACCAGTGATTCAATCGAGGACTTCAGGTCTGTCTGATATTTTTTATGGGCTGGAAAAATTCCTTCATTGTGTCGGCAGTCGATTTCCCCAATGGAGATGATGGCGGTGGCACCATGTGGTAGTTGTTGTAAGGCACAGTCAAACGATGCCTTGAACCTGTTCATCCCGGGTCGGGCAAGATGCCAGGCTTTGCAACCCATGATCAGATGGGAAGCGACCTTATGCCTGATGCCTTTGAGCGTGATGACTGTGTCTGCATACGAGAGATTATGACTATCGCCAATGATATGCAGGGTCTCTTCAGCAGATTGAGCATATAAGGATGGGTGTTCCTGTCTGAATATCAACAAGGCTTGCAGGAACTTGTAGTAGCCCAGCGCGCTGTACGTCACCTTATCAGTAGGGGGGCAATCCAATATCGCTTTTGCCATTGTCTGATGGCTCTCGCACGCATTCAAATCGCCATGTATCCAGGCAATAATCGCCCTTGAAATCAGCAAATGATTTCGCTCGTTTGCCGATAAGCTTGCCTGATGCAAGGCTGTGTCCAGCATGGCATCCCAATCTGCTGTGCGCTGTTGAAAATGCAGCGCATCGAATAATTGTTTATAGGTTGCCGCGTATGCGGGGTTGTATGACAAGGCCTGCTGACAGATGGTTTCAGCTTCCCGAAGTTGCCCTGTATCCAGGAGCGCCATGGCCAGATTACACATGATTTCAACCCGCTCTGGGCTGATGCTCACGGCGCGCCGGTAGGCGATGATGGATTCATCCAACATGCCGTTATCTTTTAATGCGATGCCCAGATTATTAAGTGTTGCCAGGCTGGATGGGTTGATATCCAGGGCGCGCTGATAGGTGGCGGTCGCTTCTTCCAGCCTTTTCAGCTGTGAATATACATTGCCCAACCTGTTCAAGGTTTCCGTGTCGCCCGGATTTAAAGAGAGAGCATTCTGGTAGGCCGAGATTGCTTCGTCGCAGCGGCCGGTTTTCTCCAGAGAAAGACCAAGATTGCTATAGGTCTTGCCATCCCCGTGGCTGGATTGGAGCGCCGCATGAAAAGCAGAGATTGCATTATCCCATTGCTGCAATGCCATTCTGATAATACCCAGGTTACAGAAATAGAGAGTCTGAGCCGGATTTTTTTCTATCGCTTTTGATACCAGTTGTGCGGCGGTCTCATGATCTCCCAACTGGTGGGCAAGCAGGCCGAGAAGATGGTTGGCATCGGCATGGTCCGGCTCCTTCACCAGAATTTGCTGATAGATGGGGACTGCTTGTTGCAGCTCTCCAGCCTGGTGATGAGAAATCGCCTGTTGTAGCAGGTCTGCTTTCATTTGCTGGCAGTTCTCCGGAACGATTGCTGTAAGTAGATAACCGGGCTCCTCTCTCGTTTTGTGTTGCCTCCACGCAAGAGACAGCAAATTGGGAGCAAGAAAAGGGCCATTTTTTCGCCGTGATAATCCAGCGCTGCTTTCCGGGTTTCTGGACTGAATCTTGCTAGTTGTTGTTTCGCCCAGTGGTTTGCCCGGTCTGGAAATCCAAACGGGCAAATAACTGTGTGCGATGTTGATTCGTTTTTGTCGGAGGCCTGGATTGTTTTCAGAAGCAGTAAACCACTATCAGGCCGGCAGGCTGGATGCAGCCAGAGTCGTCTGTAAGTCGATTCTGGCCCAACAGGCAGAACATGCTCATGCGCTTCATCTGACAGGCGTCATAGCCATGCAGCAGGGCGATTTGAACGAGGCGGAGAGACTGATACGCCGGGCTTTGCAAGCCAGCCCTGCAGAGGTGGGTTTTCTCAATACGCTCGGTTCTCTTTTGCGACGGCAGGGCCGCATGCATGAGGCTCGGGTATGTTTTGAACAATATCTGGAGCTTGTTCCCAAGGATGCAGAGGTGACATGCAATCTGGCCAATCTGCTGAAAAGCGAGGGGGAGCTTGAACAGGCCGCCCGACTGTATCGGCAAGTCCTGACGTGGAATCCGCAACACCTTAACGCACGACTCAGTCTGGCATATTTGCTGCGCCGGCAAGGGGCTTTGAGCGAGTCTGAGATCTGCTTTCGTGAAGGTTTGTCACAGGGGGCAATGATGCCCCAGTTTATTTTTGGTCTTGGCCTGGTGCTGGCCGGGCAACAGCGGCATGAGGAAGCAGAGCAATGCTTTCGCCAATTGTTATGTATTGAGCCGATGAATGCAGATGCCAACTTTCATCTTGGCAATGCACTGCATGTGCGTGGCCTGATATCAGAAGCGGAACACCATCACCGTCGATGTTTGGAGCTGAATCCGGACTATCCCGAAGCATGGAACAATCTGGGCAATGACCTGCGCGATCAGGGCCGTCTTGATGAGGCAAGATATGCATACAGAAAGGCATTGCATTTGAAGCCGGATTATATGCGCGCCCATTCGAATCTGTTGTTCTCAATGCTCTACGATATGGCGGATTCGCAGGCGGTATATGAGGAGCATCTGCAGTGGGACAACATGCACGCCGCGGGTTTTCAGGCACTATATAAAGGCGGCAGCCATGATGCCGGTCCTGAGAGGAAGATTCGTATTGGCTATATGTCGCCGGATTTCAGGGAGCATTCCGTGGCCTACTTCATTGAGCCGATACTGGTTGCTCATGACCACAGCTGTTTCGAGATTTACTGTTTCTCGGATGTGAGCAGGCCGGATGCGGTGACTGCAAGGTTGAAAGGCTATACGGATAAATGGCTGGATATATCGACATGCAGCGATGAAGCCGTGGCGGAGACAGTCAGGCAGGAAGGCATTGATATTCTGGTTGATCTGGCCGGCCATACCAGCCATCACCGCCTGATGGTATTTGCGCGCAAGCCGGCTCCCGTACAGGTGACCTATATTGGTTACCCGGCCAGCACAGGTATGACTGCGATGGATTACCGTCTTACAGATGAATGGGCCGACCCCATTGGGCAGGAGCGCTGTCACAGTGAGAAGCTGTTGCGCCTGCCGGGCGGTTTCCTTTGTTATACTCCTTCTGCCGATGCCCCTCAGCCTGCTCCCTTGCCGTATGCGAAAAACGGTCACATCAGTTTTGGTTGCTTCAATCATCTGAGCAAGGTGACACCGGAGGTGGTTGAAGTGTGGTCACAAGTACTGCAACAGTTGCCGGGATCGCATCTCGTGCTCAAGCATATCTCCCTGCAGGACGCCAAGGTGCGTGAGCGCTATCTGCAAATGTTCGAGGAAAATGGCGTGGCCGGAGATCGCATCAATATTCTGGATTGGTCGGCCAGCGTGGGTGAGCACCTGAGTTGCTACTCCCAAGTGGATATCGCTCTGGACACCTTCCCTTATAACGGCACGACAACAACATGCGAAGCGCTGTGGATGGGCGTGCCTGTTGTTTGCCTCAAGGGTAAGACGCATGCCGGACGTGTCGGTCTGAGTTTGTTGGAGAGTGCCGGCAGGCAGGAATGGATAGCAGGTAACAAGCAGGAATATATCTCATTGGCCCTGCAGCTGGCGGCCGATCCGGAGAAGCTGATCGAATTGCGTGCCCGTCTGAGGCAAGCGCTGGCTGCATCATCACTGTGTGACAGGAGCGCGACAACGCATGCGCTGGAGGATGTCTATCGCAGCATATGGCCGGAGTTCTGCGAATCTGAAGCATGAAAAGATACACGGGCAGGGGATGGGTTGGAAAAAATAAATGCGATGTATTTCTAAAGTCCGGCGAACAGACCGCGATATGTTATTTCACAGGGTCGCAAGGAAGCGACTCGATTTGGGCATGAAGCCCGAGCGTGGCAAGGCAGGGACGTCGTTCGCGCAATACCAACAACCTAAGGAGAGATAAAATGGCAGTAACTGTACAAACTAATATGGGGGCACTGACAGCCCTGAAGAACCTGAACACCAATACCACGAACATGAACAAGTCTCTGGAACGCTTGTCTTCCGGTTTCCGTATTAACTCGGCAGCAGATGATGCGGCAGGCTATGCCGTTTCCGCCAAGCTGACCGGTGAACGCGGTAAACTTGAGGCAGCCAGTCAGAATGCTCTGCAGGCTACCGCTATGGTGAAGACGGCTGATGCCGGCGTTAACGAGATCGAGAACATGGTCCGTCGTTTGCAGGTGCTGGCCACCCAGGCAGCAAGTGCGAACAACTCGGGTGATATTGCCAAACTGGATGCCGAGCGCGGTACACTCGTGTCTCAGATTGACAAGATTGCCAACAGCACCAAGTACAATGGTGTTGCACTGTTGAATGGTACGTCTGGCTCAACTGTGGATGCAGCCAGCACACTGGATAACACAACGACCAATGGTGTGAGTGCTATCACTCTCAACGGCGCAACTGCAGGTGCCACATTCAGTGTCACTTATGTGGATCAGGCTACAGCCACCACATTCAACGCCGGTGACTCCATTAGCATTACGGATGGCACCACCACCCAGACTGTCGCAATCGCATCCCTGCCAACGGGCCAGAACACGTCAGTCATTGCCTTTGGAGACCTCGGCATCAGCCTGACCATCAACTCTGCAATCGCTGGCAAGACCACCGCTGCTACTGGTTCTGCAGCATCTGCAGGTACCATCATCACCACTGCAGGCGCATCCAGCACCTTCCAGGTTGGTGCTGAAAATGGTGCCAACAATCAGGTGGCAGCTGACTTCACCAGTAACTATACCACATCCGGTTTGGCTATTGGCACCGTCACTGCAGATATTTCCACCGCAGCAAATGCCCAGACCTACCTGACTGAGGTAACTGCTGCACTCAACACCTTGACCACCAACCGTGCCGCTCTTGGTTCCACGGTGAATCAGCTTGGATATGTCAATGCCAACCTGTCCACCAACATCGAGCAGCTGAGCTCCGCAATTTCGACCATTAAGGATGCCGATATGGCTGCCGAAATGGCGAACTTCACGAAGTCTCAGGTTCTGGTACAGGCAGGTACGGCTATGTTGGCTCAGGCCAACCAGTCGTCCCAGAACGTACTGTCACTGTTCCGTTAAGGGACAGGCAGTCATAGTGAAAGCGTAAGGTGACTAAGGTGAAGAAGTCGGACGTAGGGACAGTCTCTGTTCTGAAGCCGGCTTCTTCGCTTTATGTCATTGAGCGTGTTAAGGAGGCAAAATAGTCATGGAAAGCATCAGTAGTATTCCTCCGTCCGTAGCCATACCAGCAGTGGCAACCAGACAGGCAAAGTCGGGACAAAGTGAGCCGCATCCTGTTGTGAAAAGTGTTGAGAAAGCAGTGAAGCCGGAATCAAAACAGGATCCGGTGGTTAGCGAGGAGCAACTAAAAAAGGCTCTGGAACATGTTAATCAGCAGGTTGCGACTGAAGGCGTTGGCTTTACTTATGAGAAGCGTCTGAACCAGTTGTTCGTGCAAATCAAGGATAAGGCTACCGGGGCAGTGGTAAAGGAGATTCCCCCCAAGGCCGTTATTGACCAAAAGGTGGCGATGAAGGAAATGGTGGGCATACTCTTGGATCGGCAGGCATAGATGCCTGGAACAACGAATATTTCCGGCCTGTCTTCGGGCATCGATTGGGCCAATATTGTCGATCAGCTTATGGCGGTGGAAGGACGCAAGGCTACTTTGCTGCAGAATCGCCAACAGACTGAATTGGACAAGCAAAGTGCCATCAACAGCTTGGGTAGCGCTTTATCTTCACTGCGATCGACAGGCATTGATCTGGCCGACAGCAGCAAATTCCTGCTTAATCAATCGACGCTATCCAGCAATAGCGCAACAGCCCCTGGTGATCTGCTATCCGTAACGCCGGATTCCGCGGCGACAACAGGCTCACATACGATTGTAGTAACGCAATTGGCTGCAGCTGAGAAGCTGGGCTCCAGCTCCGCTGTGAAAGATTCCACGGGAACAGCCATAACCAGTGATACGGTGGCTTTGGGTTATACGACAGACAGCTTCACCATTCAGGGAAAGGCCAGTTCGGCCCAGACCGTGAATGTTGCAAGCACGGACTCATTACAGGCTATCCGGGACAAGATTAATCAGTTGAATACAGGGGCGAACGCCACTGGCGTTACAGCCAGTATCCTGAAGGTTGGAACAAGTGATTACCGGCTTATTTTGACAGCGGACAATACCGGCACCACCCAGGGCAATGTGCTGTTGAGCGGTCCCGCACTGGATGCGGTCGGCAATCTGGCTAATCTGCAAATGGGTGCAGTGGCCCAGGGAAATGCGCGGCAGAGTCTGCAGGCTGCAGCAGATGCAAACATCACCGTTGATAATATTGCCCTGACGCGTGAAACCAACACGGTCACGGATGCTCTTTATGGCTTTACACTCAATCTGGCGCAAGCGGATCCGGCCACGACCATTACGGTCTCCACATCTATCGATCAGGCAGGCATTAAGGCCAAGGTGCAGGATTTTGTAGATGGCTACAACGCGATCATGGATTTCATCAATGCTCAGATGAAGTTTGATACCAATACACAAACCACTGGGATTCTGGCAAGCGACAGTATGGTTCGCACAATACAGTCGCAGCTTAGCTCCAGCGTTCTGCAAACCATCCCCGGCCTGGCCGGTGACCGTAACAATATGGTTCTGGCAGGGGTGTCACCTGATTCGGCCGGCCATCTGAATATTGACAGCGCAACGCTGGATAATTGGCTTGCCACCGATCCAACGGCGGTCAGGGATGTCTTTTCCGCGACAGCGACGAGTAGCAATACCGCCCTGCAATACATCACTTATGGCACAGGTACTGTTTCAGGAAATTATGCAGTGAATATCACGCAGGCTGCGTCTCAGGCCAGTGTTACCGGAACAACAGATTTGTCTTTGGGACTTGGCGGTGCCGAGACCATTACCATCACCGATAGCGCCAGTCGCCAGGCTGTTGTGAATCTGACCAATGCCCAGAGCCTTTCCAGCATTGTATCGGCGCTCAACACCGAGTTTTCTCAGGTTTATACGGAACAGCGGCAGATGAACACGGCACTTACCGCAGGTGGCCCGCCGGCAACATCCGCAAGTACCTTTAGTGCGCTGGCACTGGGTGTGGCAGCAAATGACAGCATTACCATCAGCGGAACAAAGCCATCCGGCACTGCGGTGAATTACACCTTTACGGTGCTTAATCCGCTGACTGATACGCTTGCGGATCTGGTTTCCGGCATCCAGGTGGCTTTTGACCAGAAGGTGACAGCCAGCATTGATAGTGCCGGCAAGGTAACTATTACCGATAACAAGTCGGGTGACAGTAGTCTTAGCTTCACATTGACTGCCAACAATGAAGGTGGTGGAACCCTCGCTTTCGGCACCGAGGCCATTCTTACCCAGGGGCGCTATGCCATGGATGTCTCCGCCGCGGCCTCCGGAAATTTCCTTCAGCTCCAGAACAATGCCTACGGCTCTTCTTCCAGCCTGACGATTGCTCAGTCGGCAAACAACCTGGGCATCATCGATCAAGCCTATAGCGGTCTGGACGTAGCCGGCACAATCGGTGGAGAAACAGCAACGGGAGTTGGCCAGATTCTGACCGGCACTGCCGGGAATGTGGATGGCCTGGTGATGATGTATACCGCTTCGGCTATCGGCAGCATTGGCAGTATGTCGGTCAGCATGGGTATTGGCGCCCAGCTCAATGGTCTGCTGGATACATTTACCAATCCCATATCCGGTCTGATCCAGAACTCCGTTGATGCAGCACAAACGAACTACGACAGCCTGCAAACCCGGATTGATAATATTAATATGCGTATTGAACAGGAACGCGCGCGGATGACGGCCTCATTCAAGTCCATGGAGACACTGATGGGGCGGTTGAATTCCACCAGTTCCTGGCTGACACAGCAAACCAACCAGTTTTCATCCCTTAGACGATAGGAGAATGTCATGACAGGATATAAATCATACCGGGGTTTACAGGTTGATGGCGCAGGACCGCTTGAGCTGGTTCGGCTTACCTATGATGCCCTGATCAAGGCATTGGCAAAAGCTCAGGCTGCAGAAGAAGCAAAAGACATGGCGGCCGAAGCCGATCACCTTTCCCGTGCGATAGAGGCGCTTATTGAGCTTTCCACCAGTTTGAATATGGAAGCGGGCGGTAAAATTGCTGCCAGCCTGGCCAGCCTTTATGCCTATATGAGTCGTCGTCTGCTGGAAGGTCAGGCCCGGGATAGTGCCTCTGCTATTCGCGAGGTGTTATCCCTTGCCCAGACGCTACGCGATGGTTGGCAGCAGCTTGCCGATGCTCCCCGCGTTGAGCAAAGGGTTTCGCAGCGGGCAGCAGGTTAATGCCTGTACAGCAGAGTATCTCCGGATGCGTGCAGGCTCTTGAAGGCCTTCGCCTGCTGGTAAGATCGAAGCGCTGGACATCGCTTGCGAAGTCTGAAGAAGTATTCAACAAGGCATTCTCTCAACTCCGGCAGGATATGGAGGCAGGCTGCCCTGATGTTAACGATCAGGAAACAGTGAAAAGCCTTGAACAGCAGGTGCGCCGTATCCAGCGGGAAATCAGAAGAGAAATGTGTGAAATCAGTGAGAAGCTGCAATGGCTTGATACGGAGAAAAAGCGCACGCGGAACACACATCAATACCTGAATTCATCCGCTTGGGATTGATTTTCCGCAAGCGATACGGGGAGCTGGACGAATGCTAATGAACAGCAATGCCGAGTTGGATATGCCAGCCGACCATCTGCGGCAGGTATTTAAAGCATATGATCGGCCCGATACAGAAGACGTCTTCGATGGTTTTTCTGTTGCGCAGGACTATGATTTTTCCAATCCGCCGCCGATTGATCGCGCCATCCTGGATATTTTGAAGAAGAAGTTGAATGACATGCCTGCCTTGCCAGAGGTTTGGTATGAAGTTCAGTCTCTTCTGGAAGATCCGAATGCAGCGCCTTCGGATCTTGGGCGCATTGTTGCTAAAGATCCGATGCTTACTGCGCAATTAATCCGTATCTGTAATTCCAGCGCCTACATGGCATCCGGTGGCAGAGAAATCACCAACATCACCATAGCGGTCGCCCGTCTTGGTATGGATCAGGCTTCCATGTTCATTTTGGGGAATCTGATGCCGAAAATGGGCAAGTCAGGCCTGTCCAAGCCTGAAGTCAAACGCGTCTGGTTTCATAGTTTGGCCATTTCCCTGATCTGCCGCACCTTGGGCGAGCCCTCAAGAATCATTCCCCTGAATGAGATCGCTCTGCTTGGCCTGCTGCATGACATAGGAAAAATGGTCATCCTGCATTCCGAGGGCGAGACGGCCTTGAAGAAATTACGCGATGCTATTGAGAGCGGCGTGCCGGTCCTCAAAGCCGAAAGCGATATCCTGGGATACACACATATTGATGCGGGCATTATGCTGGCCTTGCATTGGAAGCTGCCAAAAAACATATGCCATCTTATTTCCTTTCATCATCACCCAACATCATTTGCGGTGAATCAGTGGCCTGTAGATCTGGTGCCGGCGATGATGCTTGTGCATACAGCGCATATCGTTTTGCAGAAGCTCGGTATGGAAGAACAGGCGCAAGGCGGCATATGGACTTACCAGCGCACTCACCAGGAAGGGATCGCTCATCTGCTGCATGATCCATTAAGGCTCACCTTCGGTAGTGAGCATCTATATCAAAAGATCGAGCGCGAAGTGAGGCATTTAAAAGAAGTGGTTTCCTGAGTTTTTCTGACGGAAATAAACCGTTGCCGGGATCAGAATATTGTTAGGCCTTGACCCATGGTGTGTCTTGCAGCAATGCGCGTGCTTTGCTTAAGAAGTTATCCTCGGAACCAAGTTGCATTCGCTTGTCAGGGGTTTCGGCCTTATTAACAGCCGGCCTTGGCAATTGAGGCTCAACCTGAGCCGGATCACAGGCCAATGTCGATCCTATATGATCAAGACTGCTGCCAAACGGGAACCTTTCATTTGCTTCTGTATTGGCCAGAGCACAAATTTTCGCAGGTAAAAAGGAGGTTTCAGGGTTGTGATGCTCTGCCACCGTGCGTTGCAGCGATTCCGGTAAGTTCCAGTGGCGGAGGATAGCCGCGCCGGCCTCGGCATGATTCAGCCCGTATGCCTTGCGCTCTGCATCGATCAACTCTTCTCCATGCAATGCTGCCATATTGCTTTCGAAATAGGTCAGGTCCAGACGAATACCGATCACAGCCTTGCCGATATCGTGCAATAGGCCTGCCGTGAACATCTCTCCCTGGTCAAGGCCGTGCTCCTTGGCCATGCGTTCACATATCAGGCCAACAGCAAATGCATGTGCCCAGAGGGCGCGGATATAGTTCATGCCGAAGGGCAGGGTAAAGCCGTACAACAGGGATGCAGCCATGACAATATGGCTTGTTTCCGTAAATCCCAGTCTTGCAATCGCCTGGGGCAGGGAGCCGACAGGATGCCCCATCGCATTGTAATGGGGGGAGTTGGCGCACTTCAGAACGCTTGCCGCTATGGCCTGATCAGTGCGGATCATCTCTGCGAGTTCTTTGATGTTGGCTTCTTTACGATTCATCAGCGTTCTGATGCGCATAAAGCTTTCCGGGAGAGTCGGAATATCCTCCATCATTTCGATCAGGGTTAATGAGTCCTCACGGCAATACATAGGGTTTATATCGGCAGGAGTCTGGAGTTCTTTAACTATTTGTTTTTATGGTATGCCCGGAGCCTTATTTGACAGCAAATACCTGAATGGGCGTGGCGATCCCACGGACCATGGTTTCCGGCATGGGCTCAAGATCAATCTCGCGCCTGCTTGCCTTGGCAACCTCCGTGCTGATAAGGATATCCGTGCCCCATTTCTTGTTCAGACCTTCGATGCGTGAGGCGGTGTTGACCGTATCACCAATCACCGTGAACTCCATGCGGTCCTTGCTGCCCACACTACCGGCCACCATTTTCCCGCAGTGGATGCCGATGCCTATCCTGAGTGAAGGCTTGCCGGTTTTTTCCTGTTCCTTGTTGAATTCATTTAATGCGGCGCGCATTTTCAATGCAGCCTGAACTGCATGCTGGATGTGGTCGGGCTGTGGCGTGAGTACTCCGAAAACCGCCAGCAGGCTGTCGCCACCAAACTTGTTGATCCAGCCGCCCTCCGCCTGAATGCTTGGCTCAACGACAGAGAAGTACTGATTAAGGATGCTGACCACCTCTTCTGCCGACATCTTTCCGGACATGGCGGTAAAATCGCGTATATCTGCAAACAGCACACTGGCCTCCACCTCTCTTCCACCGAGATTGATACCATGGTGCATCACATCTTCTGCCAGCTCCTTGGCCACATAGCGTCCGAAGGCATCACGCAGGCGCTCCCGTTCCATCAGCTCGCTCACCATTCGGTTAAAGCGTCGGTAGATGCCGGCATACTCATCGCTGGTCTTTTCCAGCAGCGAGGCATCCAGCCGGCCTTCTTCCACCCGGTGCATGGCGTTGGACAGTTCACTGACCGATTCGCTTACCTCGCTGGCCATGCGCTGGAAGATAAGCAAGGACAAGGCATAGCTCACGGCCACAATCAGGGTCACCCAACCGATCATGGAGGGGAGAAAGCCCAACAGCTCTTCATGTCCGGTAAGCATCAGTTCATGGCGAATGCGTATCAGCAGGGTAGTGCCGAGGATGATGATGGGCGGCAACACGACAAGACTGGATACAAACAGCAGCTTGCGTTTGGTATCAACACGTATAATGCGCTGTCTTTGAACAGGCGAAAGTTCTCCGCACTGTTGATGGGCCAGGGTAATGACCCTGATCATCATTCTGGCCACTGCGTAGAATTCGAAGATGGCATGTCCGACGCCAACCATGAAGGAAACCATCAGGGCAATCAGCAATTGCCATAGCTCCAGGCCAAAACCCAGATACAGGTTGGCCATGAGCGTCATCAGCGAGAAGCCCAGGGCAAATGCCGGTGCCTGATAGAATAGAATGCGCCGCGCTGAAAGCAGCTGGAAATTTCTGGCCTGAATCAGCGCTTCAGCAGCAATTTGAATATCAACCTGTTCGGGAGGGCTACCCAGAAATACCTTGATAGGGTGGAAATCCCGCTTGAGTACGATGGCCCCGATGATCAGCAGGGCAAGGGTGCCGCCGGGCACGATCATGGTAATGCCGAGAAATTGCTGATGCGCTGTCAGGGAGAGACCGAAATAGAGGAGCAGGGTGCCGGAAAGAACGGGCCACAGCACAGCAGCCAGGCAAACCCTGCGCAGTTCCCCGAAAATTTCGCTGTTTGGGATATCTGCATAACTAGTCGTAAAAGGCCAGAAGAAGTGAAAGTATTTATTCATGGAAAACGTCCCTCCCCCCTAGCGTCCCCAAGCAGAAGACAAACATTCAATGTCTTTCGAAAATTAGTGTAGCAGCTCTGTTCTGTTAAGGTAAGGCAGGCAAGGTGGAAGGAACGGCGCCCATGAACGCAAATCTGGGATTGCATTTGGGGCTGGCTCCTTATGCTGCTATGCTCAGCGGGAGAATATTGCCCCGGCTGTTTCGGGTGTTGTAAACCATAAGGGCGCATAGACGTTCTTGTCCGGTGTCGGAAAGGCTCGCGGGGGGTGGGGAGCATGATTGCAAGGATTCAACATTTCACGATAAACAGCATAAGTGCCATGGCGCTGCTGCCTTTGCTGCTCCTGCTTATTTTTTCAGTCGGTACAGTCTTTGCATCAGAGCTGCAGCAAGGCGAGCAACTGAAAAAGGATATTGCTTCGATCAACGCCTTGCCCGCAAAGCTTACCTTTAACAAAGATATCAAACCCATCCTGGAGAAGCGCTGCGTGGTCTGTCACGGCTGTTACGATGCCCCGTGCCAGCTCAAGCTTTCAGCCATCGAAGGCATCACCCGTGGGGCGAACAAGCTTAAGTTATACAACAAGACGCGCTTAACATGGCAGCAGCCGTCGCGTCTGTTTATCGATGCCAGCACGACACGTGAATGGCGTGATATGGAGTTTTTCGGCGTGCTCAACGAAGGTGCTTCGCACACACCCGAAGCGAATCTGGAGCATTCCCTGCTCTACAAAATGCTCAGCCTGAAACAGATCAATCCACTGCCCGAAGCAGGCATGTTGCCCGAAGATCTTGATGTCAGCCTTGAGCGCGAGCAGGTCTGCACCACCCTCGATAAATTCGACGCCTTCGCCAAAGCCCATCCGCTCTGGGGCATGCCCTATGCCTTGCCCAATCTTTCCAATGAGGAATATGCGCTGCTGGTCAAATGGCTGTCGCAGGGCGACACGGCGGCAGAGGCCAAACAGCTATCGCCGGACATTCTGGCCCAGGTTAGAAACTGGGAGGATTTCTTCAACGGCAGCGGCAACAAGCAGCAACTGGTCAGCCGCTATATCTACGAGCATCTGGTTCTCGGGCATGTTTATTTCCAGGATGACAACGGGCATTTTCAGAATGATAAAGACCCCTCCGGGCCGAATTTTTTCCGGCTGGTTCGCTCGCGTACGCCGAGCGGGGTGGCGGTGGATGAGATTGCCTCCATCCGGCCCTACGATGATCCCGATGAGGATGTGTTCTACTACCGTCTGCGCTCGTTCAGCGCCAGCATTGTGGACAAGAATCACATCGTCTATGAGCTCTCCGCTGCACGCATGCAGCGCTACAGGGAGCTTTTCCTGCAGCCCGATTATCAGGTGGAAAAGCTGCCCGGCTATGCTCCCGGGGAATCCCCGAATTTCTTCGTCAGGGCTTACCGGAAGATTCTCAATCTGTTCGGCTTGAACGAGGCCTCCACCCCGTTTGAAATCTTTGCCGATATTCCGCCGCAGGCGCGCTACCAGTTCCTGCTCGATGATGCCCGTTTCTTTATCAACGGTTTCATCAAGGGGCCGGTGTGCAGGGGGCAAAGTGCGCTGAGCTCCATCGAGGATCATTTCTGGGTGTTCTTCCTCAAGCCGAAGAACCCCTCATTCTACAGGCAGCATGGACTGGATTCGGAATTCCTCAGGGATGTCGACAAGGATTTGCACCTGCCGACGGAACTGGCCGATACCAGTCGCCTGTTTGCCGCATGGATCAAGTACTGGCCGCAGGAACAGGCGTATATGCGGGCCAAGACGAATTATTATCAGGAGCAGGGACTGCCGCAGCTGGACATCCATAAGGCTGTTGATGAATTCGTCTGGGACGGCAGGCGCAAGGATGGCTCAAGGAGTGTGGATGCCGCGCTGACCATCTTCCGCCATTTCGACAGCGCTTCGGTGCATTCCGGCCTGTATGGCGAGAGCCCCGAAACCGCATGGGTGATTGATTATCCGGTGTTCGAACGCCTGCACTACCTGCTGGTCGCAGGCTTCAATCCCTTCGGCACGATGGGGCATCAGTTGGGCGCACGCCTGTACATGGATTTCCTGCGTATCGAGGGGGAGGATAATTTCCTCTACTTCCTGCCCAGAGAAGATCGCAAGCGCTTGTATGAGGCATGGCATGAGATTGACCGCAAGACGACGCGTGAGCAGCGGCAAGCCACCAGGGCCTGGCTTGAGGTTGATTCGGTAAATGGCTACGAGGCCAATCCGGCCAGGCCTTTCTACCATCAGCCGAAGCAGGAATTCTTTGAGATACTCAAACAGCACACCGGCTATACAGCGATGGATGCCACCGATCTCAACCGTTGCAGCAGGGCGAATTGCTTCACTTCGCCGGCCGACAGGGCGATGCAACGGCTGGCCCATGTTCTGCGCGGCAAACGCCTGCAGATATTCCCCGAGACTTCATACCTGCGGGTGCGCGGTGTGAACGGGCATAAGGATGTGGCCTATACCCTGATTCATAACAAATCGTACCGGACCGACACCTTCGCCAAGGAGGACAATGATCGCCCGGGTGAAGACATGAAGGACGATACGCTGACCATCATGCGAGGGCTGGCAGGCTCCTATCCCAACTTCTTCTTCGATGTGTCGGAGGCCGATCTGGATGCCTTCGTCGCGGCCTGTGTTCGGGTCATGAACCGGGATGATTATGAGCAGATGGTCACGCGATTCGGCATCCGCCGGACCGATCCCCGATTCTGGGATGTCTCCGACTGGATTCAGGACCAGCATGCCCGCGCGCAACCAGTCGATGCCGGTATTCTTGATCTAAGCCGCTACAAGGATCGGTGACTCAATGAATGGAATGACCGTCTGAATCCGGCCAACAACGGCCCTTCGGGCAAATGCCTAGGAAGGCTAAACCCGGTCATTCGCGACTGCAAAAACAGATGCATGCACTCTATCCAGAGTTGCAGCCATCTTGTGAACAATTAGAGGATTTTCTTCAGATTGACAATCTATACGCTGAACTTTTTCTTTTCGTGCGCCTTTAAACAGGCATCTACCGCTACCGGATCATATAATATTCCACGATTAGCCTTGATTTCATCCAGCGCGGCTTCAATACCCAGTGCTGCCCTATAAGGACGGCGTGAGCTTATCGCCTCCACTACATCGGCAACAGCCACAATTCTCGCCTCCAGACATATCTCCTCACCTTTAAGCCCTTGTGGGTAGCCTGTTCCATCAATACGCTCATGGTGTTGATAGACGATCTCAGCAATAGGCCATGGGAACTTAATATCTTTTAAAATATCATAGCCTGTGGCTGCATGCGCTTGTATGAGTCGATACTCCATTTCTGTCAGCTTAGCGGGCTTTGATAGAATCTCGGCTGGAATCTGAATTTTCCCGATATCATGGATGGTTGCCCCCATGCGAATGCCTTCGATCTGGTATTCATCCAACCCCATCTCTTTTGCAATGGCACAGGAAATATCAGCCACCCGGCGCTCGTGTCCTGCTGTGTACGGATCCCTCGCCTCAACAGCTTTGGATATGGCAGTGATGGTGCCCTGCAGGCTCTCATGGAGATCATGTTCCGCATTCTTGCGCTCGGTGATATTGCGCACGATGGCTTGCAGCACTGCCTTGCCGCCCAATTCCATCTTCGTCAGCAACACTTCGGCGGGAAATTCACTGCCATCGAGCTGGCAGTGCATCCATTCAAAGCGGTTGCTACCGTTCTTGAAAGCCGTAGCGACATGCTCATTGGCCAGTCGCATCGATGCTTCACCACCGGGTTGGTTAGGAGGGGAAAGTTGTGACGGATGTTTGCTGATGAAATCGCCCCGCGTGGGGCAGCCAAACAGGTGCAGTGTGGCCTGGTTACAATCGAAGAAACCCGACTCATCAAGCATCATAATCGCATCGCTGGAGGATTCATACAGGGTGCGGAACTTCTCCTCGCTATCGAGCAGCAAATTCGCCGCCCGTTTCTCTTTCTCTTTGTTTTGAAAGGCGAGTTCTTTATTGGCGATGACCAACTCAGCGGCCCGCTTCTCTTTCTCTTTGTTTTGAAAACCCTTAGTCATGCATCCACGGTATACCTATTATGACAATATATACATAAGCTTTCCCCAGATGCTTTGATTCGCTATGAATGGCTGAAGTTGGCCTTCCTAGGCACTAGCCCGAAGGGCCGGAGTTGGCCGGAGTCAGCCTTTCGAGAAACCTGTTAAATCATAGAGGCGCTGAAGTTCTGCTTTTAATGTTGCCACCTCGTTTTCGAGTTGGGTGATGCGTTCTGCGGATTCGTCGCTGGCGGGGGCGCGGCTACTGGCAGCTTGCGGCGCGGCTTCGATATCCGGTTCACCGCAGAGCAGGTGGGCGAAGCGGTCTTCGCGCTGGCCGGGGGCGCGCGGGATGCGGACGACCAGAGGTTCATCGCGCTGCATCAGGCCATCGAGCACAGCCTGTAGTTCTTCGGCGGTTTCAAATTCGACCATGCGGCTGGTATTGATGCGGATTTCGTTCAACGTGAGCAGGCTGCGTAGCATCAGCACGCAGATCACGGCGCGTTCCTTGGTGGTGATACCCAGTTTGCGCGACAGGTGATGCTCGTAGCGATCCACGCGACCATCCATGCGGGCGGTGACCAATCCTTGCGTGCGCAGGCCGTTAATCACGCCGCCAACCTGGCCTTCACTCAGGTTCATCACCGGCACACGGCTGCTTTTCTGATTGCAGGCCGCTGTGAGGGCCTTGAGGGTGAGGGGATAATATTCCGGGGTAGTCATCTGCTTTTCCATCAAACAGCCCAGCACGCGCGCTTCATTGGCCGACAACATCACATCAACAGGCTGTTCACTCATGGCTTAACCCCGTCCTATTTCTTTTTTCTCTTCTTCTTCGACTTCTTGCCACTCATCCATGCATCGTGCTCGGCGACCAGCGCCTTCAAATCCAGCTCCGCCGTATCCGGCGTGCGCACGATTTCGGCATAGCCCTTTTTGCTTACCTTCATCTCTTCGATGGGCTTGGTGATGAAATCCTCAATCGCTTCAAGCAATTCCTTTTCCTCGCTGCTGCAAAAGGAATAGGCCTCGCCTTTCTTTTCGCCACGCCCGGTGCGACCCACGCGGTGCACATAATTCTCCACCTTTTCCGGCAGATCGTAATTGATCACGTATTCGACATCGGGCACATCAATGCCGCGCGCGCTCACATCAGTGGCGATCAGCACACGGCATGCGCCATCGCGGAAGGCCTGCATGGCCTCGGCGCGTTGCCCCTGATCCTTGTCGCCATGAATGTTCATGGCTGCAACCCCGGCGCGCTCCATGGCCTTGGCGACGCGCTCGGCGCGCACCTTGGTGCGCACAAAGACAATCACCTTGTCGTCGGGGTGATCCTTGAGGAAACGGTCGAGGAAAAAGCGCTTGTCGTCCATCTCCACAAACATGACGAAATGCCTCACATTCTTGGAGATGCGATCCTTGGGTGAAACCTGAATGCGGATGGCCTCACTCTTCACCTGCGAATAGGCCAGCTTCTTGATCTCATCATTGAGGGTGGCGGAAAAGAACAGGGTCTGATGCCGCTGCCTGAGCATCTTCTTGATGTACTTGATGTCCTCGATAAAACCGAGATCGAGCATGTGGTCGGCTTCATCGAGTACCAGCGTGTTGATTTTATCCAGCTTCAGCACCTGCTGATTGATCAGATCGAACATCCGGCCGGGCGTGGCAATCAGCACATCGATGCCATCCTGCAGCTTGGCAATCTGGGTATCCTGCTCCACGCCGCCATGCAGGGTGAACACCATCACCTTGGTATGCGCGGCAATTTTCTTGAATACCTCGCCGATCTGCACAGCCAGCTCGCGGGTGGGCACCAGTACAATGCATTTGATGCCGTAACTTCTCTTGCTTGTCTTGTAGCGCTGGATTTTATCAACCACCGGAATGGCAAAGGCGGCTGTTTTGCCGGTGCCCGTCTGGGCAATGGCCAGCACATCCTCATCGTTGAGAATGGAGGGGATGGCTTTGAACTGGATATCGGTCGGCCGGACAAAGCCGAGCTGCCTCAGGTTCTTTTTGATTTCGGCGGAAAGATAATATTGCTCGAATTTCATTTTCTCTTATGCCTTTGCCCGTTTCCAAACCTGCGGTGTAATTTCGACAGCCTGATCACCATTGCTGAACCAGAGCTGATTATCGCTAATGTTACACTGTAAACGCATGGAGCGCTCGGCCATCTGTGCAAGTTTTTGTACCACATCATCGGGCAGGGCGATCACGCTGAGGTTATCGAAGCGCGCCAGCTTGTTGCGTTGCTGTTCCCACCAGGCGCTGCCGCTGCTGCCCTGATAGATGTAAATGATGACCTGTCTTGATCGGCCGCAGGCCTTGCGGATGCGCTTTTCATCCGGTTGCCCCAGATCAATCCACAGTTCGATTTCATTGCTCAGGCTTTTCTGCCAGATGTCGGGTTCGTCATCCGTGCTCAGCCCCTTGGTGAACTGCAGTGATTCGCTGGCATTGAGCGCAAAGGCCAGCAGGCGAACCATCATGCGCACATCGGTTTCGGAAGGGTGCCGGGCAATGGTGAGCTGATGATCCTGATAATAGTGCCGGTCCATATCGGAGATCTGGATGTCAGCTTTGAAAACAGTCGATTTAAGTGCCATGGGTGGCTTCTAGGATACTACAGGGCATCAGGCAAGAAAATGCTTCGCCGTGCGCAAGGTGGATTTGTGCGTGGCACGCGGCAGGATGGCCGCTCAGCCAGCCAGGGGCTGGTGTTCACAAGCCCTAAACAGGAGAAACCATGTCTGTGGCATCACCAAGCTTTGATCCGCATGCTTTCAAACGTCTGCGCCTGTGGCCGCAGGCCGCGGAACTGCTGGGCATCATCTTGAACAGCCCGCCACCGGCGGATAAACAGATGGAGCGCTATTTCCGCAGCCATCGCAAGCTGGGCAAACGGGACCGGGGCTTTGTCGCTGAAACGGTATACGGCTGTCTGCGCCGGCTGCGTCTGCTGCGCGAGCTGGCGGGTGGCGATGCAGCGCCGCATGCAGCCATTGTTGCGGCTGAGTTACTACTGCAGGGAAACAACGCTGGCAGTCTGAGCAATGCCCGCCTGACCGGCGGAGATGGCTGGCGCCTGCACGATGTGACCGGGCGTGTTGAGCGGATTAACGAACTCGAATTATCACCTGCTGCCCGTGCAAGCATGCCCGACTGGTTGTTTGAGCGCTTAGGCGCGCAATTCGGCGAGGAGGAAAGCCTGCGTCTGTGCGAGGCATTGAATCGGCCGGCCACGCTTGATCTGCGCGTCAACACGCTGAAGGCGGATCGCGCCAAGGTGCTGCATCAGCTGACGCAGGAAGGGGCGGAGCTGAGCCTGACGCCATACTCGCCGCTGGGCCTGCGCAGTAAGGAGCGCGCCTCGCTGTTTCGCTCGCAGGCATTTATCAATGGCCTGTTCGAGGTGCAGGACGAGGGCAGCCAGCTGATTGCGCTGCTTGTTGAGCCCGCGCGGCGCGAGATGGTGATGGATTTCTGTGCCGGCGGTGGCGGCAAGACACTCGCCCTGGGCGCGATGATGCAGGCCACGGGCACACTCTATGCCTGCGATGTGGCGCACTGGCGCTTAAAGGCGCTCAAGCCGCGTCTGGCCCGTGCCGGACTGTCGAGTGTGCGTAGCCTGAATCTCTCCAGCGAAAACGACGCACACCTCAAACGGCTGGCCGGCAAGATGGATCGGGTGCTGGTGGATGCACCGTGCAGCGGCACCGGCACGCTAAGGCGTAATCCGGATATCAAATGGCGCGAAGTGAATCTTGCCGAACTTGTCGAGTTGCAAGCGCGCATACTTGAGGCTTCCGCCCGACTGGTGAAGCCGGGTGGGCGTCTGGTTTATTCAACCTGCAGCCTGCTGGATGAGGAGAATGGGAATATCGTGCGCAGCTTTCTCTCGGCCAACCCCGAATTCCACCTGCTTGATGCGCGCGCCATTCTGCACCGCCAGGGGGCGGATGTGCCGCTGGATAATGAGATGATGCAGCTTTATCCGCACAGGCACGGAACGGACGGCTTCTTTGCTGCTGCCATGCAGCGCGATTGATGCGGGCCGGAATGCAGGGATAAAAAAAGAGGCCTCAGGGCCTCTTTTTTTGTGTGTTCGCAGTCTTTCCTTACCCTGAACTAGAGGCGGTATTTTCCCGCGTACACAAAGCTAACCGGCCCTTGCAGGCAGATATCATCCACTGAGCCCGAAACCGTCACCATGCCGCCCGGCATGTGAATGTGCTGCGGGCGGTTGTGGCCATCCTGTTGCCAGACGGCAACCGCTGTGGCGCAGGCGCCGCTGCCGCAGGATGGTGTGTGCCCTGTGCCGCGTTCGATGATGTCCACATAGACCTCATCGGCAATCTGGCCGCTGACAATCTCGATATTGCGATCCTTCGGGAATTCCTCGACAGCCTCAAAAAAAACACGATGCTCGTTGCCGATATTCACATCGATATGGGCTCCCGTGTTGTCGGTAATCTGTGCCGAGCCCATGTGCACGCGGATGCCGTCTTCTGCTTTCTCAATGCGGGCTGAGCGGTCGCGCAGGCGGATGGTCACCATATCCGCGCCGCTTTCTTCGAGCAGCATGGCACCGACACAGCGCAGGCCGTTGCCGCAGTTGCCGGCTTCCGAGGCGTCGTTGTTGAAGATGCGCATGGCAGCATCACACTCATCATCAGGCAGCAGTACCAGCAGTTGATCGCAGCCGATACCGAAGCGTCGTTCTGTCATGGCAGTGATCAGCTCTTCATCAAGTTCCGGCAATGCCTTGGTGCGCCCATCGAGGATGACGAAGTCATTCCCCTGCGCATGCATCTTGAGGAAGGGGAGCTGTTTCAAGACTTGTTCCCGTGTTCGACCACCACATTGGTGTAGATGCCACCGCGCACATTGAACTTGGCCGTTACCCGCAGCCAGCGTGGTGTGATGGCTGCAATCAGGTCGTCGGCGATCATATTGGTCACCTTTTCATGGAAATGGCCTTCGTCGCGGAAGCTCCAGAAGTATTGCTTGAGCGACTTCAGTTCCACGCAACAGGCATCCGGCGTGTAGTCCAGGGTGATGACGGCAAAGTCGGGCTGGCCGGTTTTAGGGCACAGGCAGGTGAACTCGGGACACTCGATCTGGATGGTGTAGTTCCGTTCCGGATTGGGATTCTCAAAGGTTTCCAGTTGTTTGCTCACTGTCAGGGGCATGTTGATCCTTTAAAAGTGGGTGATGATTTCGGCGTAGATGCGGGTCAGTTCATCCAGTTCACTGATGGCCACGCGCTCGCCGATTTGGTGAATGGTATCGTTAGTCAGCCCAAGTTCCACCACCGGAATACCGGCAGTGGCCAGAAAGCGGCCATCGGATGTGCCGCCACCGGTATCGCGCAGGGTTTGCACGCCGTTCACCTGGCGGATGCTGTTCTCGACCAGATCGAGCAGCGCGCAATCGGGGGTGTAGAAGGCGGCGGCTTCATGACGGATGTCCAGACGGGTCGCCGCACTGACCGAGCAGGCTGTTTCGATACGCTGGCGGATTGCCTCGAAATCGAGGCCCGGATTGTAGCGGATGTCGGCAAAAGCGGTTGCCCTGCCGGGGATCACATTGCTTGCGCCTTCGCCGCCTTTCACATTGGTGAACTGGCAACTGGTTGGCGGAAAATCCGCGGCAGGTTTGCCCCAATCGATATGCAGGATGGCATGCAGGGCTTCAATGGCATGGTGAATGGCATTGTCGGCATCCTGCGGGTAAGCGGAATGTCCCTGCTTGCCCTCCACGCTGACATAAACATGCACCACACCGCGGCGACCGCGACGAATGGTGTCGCCAACCTGTGAAGAGGATGATGGTTCACCGACAACGGCGGCGTCGGGAAGAAGGTCGTGGCTTTGCAGGTATTCAACCAGGCGTATCGTGCCATCCACCGAATCGCCTTCCTCATCGGAAGTGATCAGCAGTTGCAGGCCGGGCATAGGGATGTTCTGTGTGCAGCAATATTCAAGCGCAGCCAGCCAGCAGGCGATGCCACCCTTCATATCCTGTGCACCGCGGCCATGCAGTACGCCGCCTTCGGCTACAGCGGCAAATGGCGGATGCGGCCATCTGGCCTCGGGACCGGTGGGGACCACATCGGTATGGCCGGCAAAGGCCAGTGTGCCCGGTTTTTCACCCGGACGGATGTAGATGCTATTGGTGATGCCGCCGGTATCAACGCGGATGCGTGTGAAGCCCAGTGGGGATAAAACTGAATCGATGTAATCCTGACAGCCACCATCATCCGGGGTGACGGAGCGGCGACGGATCAGTTCGACAGTATGCTTGAGTGCTGCCGGGCTTGGTGAACTCATCAGTGCCCGCTGTCGGCCGGGGCGGCAGGCGCCTGCAAACGATAGTCGCGCAACACCTTGTCTTTTTCTCCCAACGAGCCGGCTTCGGCAATCATCCTGCCGTCGATATAGACCTTCAGGGCCAGAGGGTTGCCGGTGGTGAGCAGTACATAATCTCCCCCCGTGTTCAGGTGCATGCTCTGGCCTCTGCGCAGCAGGGCTTCCTTGAGCAGGGAGCCATCCTGGGCATGAACCTGAAGCCAGACGTCCTGCCCCACTGCACTCAGCCTGTAGGTGTGAGAATCTGTATTCTGCGCTGTATTCGCAGCAGATGAGTCAGATGTTGGTGCTGTATCCGCTTTGACCACGTTCTGTTCGCCTGGCTGGGCAGGGGCGGCATCTCCCGCGAGTTTAGATGCGGTCCTGTCCTCAGTTGTCGTAATCGTTTCCTGCGCTGATTCTGTTTGAGCCTGTGGCACAGGGGCCTCGGCGCTCACATCCGCATCCGACGGAGCTTGCATGGCGGAGATGTCGGGTGCCGGGGGGCTTGCCATCGGCAGGTCGGCTATGGGAGCCGGTGCTGGCAGATCCTTTTCTCCCTCATCGACGACATTGAATAAAATGAGCAGAAGAAGAAAGCAGGCACCGGCGGCAACAGCCCATATGCGATTCATGGCAATGGGAGGGTCTGGCATGGTGAACGGTTTGGTTAACTTGTAGTCGCCTGTTTTCAGTGCATCGATGTCCTGGCTGATATCGACGCCAAGCAGGGCCGCGTACTGGCGCAGGAAGCCCATGACATACACTTCCTCGGGCAGCGAGCTCCAGTCGCCGCTTTCCAGTGCTTCCAGATAAGCACGGCGGATTCTCAGGCGATCCGAGGCATCACCGTAGCCGATTTCCTTGGCCTGGCGGGCCTGCGACAGGCGTTCGCCGACCCTGACGCGTGCATCGCTGTGCGGGGCGTTTTCCGGTTTCGCAAGGGGTTCTTGGTCTGTTTTGTCTTTTTGTGAAGTCGTCATGGTTGCATGCCCTTCAGAGTCTCCTCTGCCCATGCCCTGTCCATCGGCTCAGGAGTGAGTTTGATAAATTGCTGCAACTGGCGTTGTGCCTCGCCGGTGTCCCTCTGACCCTCAAGCAGGGAAAGCAGGCCCTCAAGCGCCTGCCGGTTGGCCGGACTATCGCGCAGAATGGTTTCATACATAGCCTTGGCAAATGCGGGGCGGTCATATTCCCTGTAGGCAGCAGCCTCTTTCAGGCGTGATGCCTCCTGCGAGGGATTGAGCATGCGGGCCTGCCGGTAGGCGGCGATGGCATCGTTGAACCGATCCTGCATGAGCAGGGCATCACCGAGGTTGATGTAAGCAAAATCGGGGCGCGGATAGCGCGGGTCATCCAGCGCCTTCCTGAATGCAGTCTCGGCTTCTTTGGGTTTGTGCATGGTCAATAGCAGGGCGCCGTAGTTGTTCCAGGTGCGGGCTGCAGGATCGATGGCGAGAGCGCGATTGTAGTAGACATGCGATTTTTCCAGATTGCCACGCAAGCGCCAGGCATAACCCAGTGCATCGAGTACATCGGCGCGCTTGGGATCAAGCTGCTCGGCATGCAGCAGCTCATCAAAGGCCTTGGGCAGGTTATTCTTCTCCAGCGCATCGAGACCCAGGCGGTAATGCGATTCGACCTGCTTGGCTATGGCGTCCTCTTTGTGCGGTGCGGTATTGCTTGCACATGCGCTGAGCAATAATGCCAGCGACAGCAGTGTGGCGAAGGGAAGGCTCAGGCGCGGGAACATGATAGCAACCTCTCAACCACCGCTTGAACCGGTCTGATTTCGGCATCGTCATAAATTGAAAGATCACCGACCACGGCTGTATCCAGTGCATGGCGACAACCCGCATGACAGGCGTGTAGCTGTGTATCCGAAACGGCAAACAGGGCTTTCAGCATGGCCTTGGCCTTGAGACCATTGCCATGCATGATTTCCAGCAGGCCTTCGACGCTGACATCCGCTTCTTCCTCATGCCAGCAGTCGTAGTCAGTGCTCATGGCGACTGTGGCGTAACAAATCTCTGCCTCACGGGCCAGCTTGCCTTCCGGGAAATTGGTCATGCCGATGACATCCATGCCCCAGCTACGATATAGATTGGATTCCGCACGTGTCGAGAACTGCGGACCCTGCATGCACAGGTAGCTACCGCCATCATGGGTGGTGATATCGGCAGTACGGCAGGCTGCCAGCAACCGCTCACGCAGTGTCGCACACACCGGATCGGCCATCGAGACATGGGCCACGAGCGGGCCTTCGAAGAAGGTCGAGTGTCTGCCATGAGTGCGATCTACAAACTGATCGACAACAACAAAATGACCGGGAGCAATAGCCTCGCGTAAGGAGCCGACGGCGGAGATGGAAATAATCTGATTCACGCCGGCCAGCTTCATGGCATAGATGTTGGCGCGGTAGTTGATCTGATGTGGCGGTATGCCGTGGCCGCGGCCATGGCGCGGCAGGAAAACCACTTCATGATTGCCGATGCGCGCGAGGATCAGTGCATCCGACGGCTTCCCCCAGGGGGTTTCCAGCTTTAGTTCGTCGAGGATATGCATTCCCTCGATGTCGTACAGGCCACTGCCGCCAATAATGCCAATGCGCTGATTCATGTTGTACTTATTCCCCTGCTTTATGTTTGTTTGCATTTGCGATATCTGCAATGCCCCGGGCACTTGTTGCATCACCCAAGTCCAGATGTGATTTCAACTGACCACAAGCAGCCATGATGTCGTCGCCGCGCGAACGCCTTACCGTCGCACGAATCCCTTTTTTTATCAACTCTTTGGCGAAACTGTTCATGTGTTGCATTGCCGAGCCGGCATAGGGCGAGCCCGGCCAGGCATTGAAATGGATCAGGTTGACGCGTTCGCGCTCGGGGTTCACAAAGCGGGCCAGCGCATCAAGGTCCTCATCGCGATCATTCACACCGGCCAGCATGACATACTCCAGCGTGATATGCCGTTGGGTTGGCAGTGGGTAGGTATCAAGCGCCATGCGCAGTTCAGCCAGTGGATATTTGCGATTGATGGGCACCAGTTCATCGCGCAGTGCATCGCTGCCTGCATGCAGCGAGATGGCCAGATTAACCGGGGTGGTTTCGCCCAGCCGGCCGATTTGCGGCACAAGGCCGGAGGTGGACACCGTGATGCGCCGGCGTGACAGATTCAGACCCTGCTCATCCATCAACAGACGCAGGCTGTTGTATACGCCAGCCTCATTGGCCAGGGGTTCGCCCATGCCCATATAGACGACATGCGTTACCTCAGCATGCAGGTCGTTGCTTAATGGCTCGCGCCGCAAGTCGTTTTTGACAGCCAGAACCTGCGCCACGATTTCGCCGGCAGTCAGGTTGCCGCTAAAGCGCTGCGTACCGGTATGGCAGAATGGGCAGTCGAGCACGCAGCCAAGCTGCGAAGAAACGCAAACGGTGGAGCGGGATGTGTCGGGAATCAGAACCGTTTCGATATTGCCACCGCCCTGCAACTTGAACAGGTATTTGCGGGTTCCATCTTCAGAGCATTGGCGCTGTATCAGGGATAGCGGCGAGCAAATCAGATGATCGCTCAATTCCTGCTGCAAAGCAGCCGGAAGATTGCGCATTTCCACAGGATTGGTGACGCCCTTGTTGACCCAGTCGCGCACCTGCTTGGCCCGGAAGGCGGGCTGCCCGATGGCCTGCATCTGCTCTACCAGTTCTGCTGTCGAGAGGCCGGGCAGTTGTGGTCGGGAACGGGTGTCGGGGCTGTTGGCCACGGTGGAGGGTTGGACTGCTTCTGTCTGCATGCCGGCATTGTACAGCAGCAGGCCGGTTCGGGTAGCTTTCACAGCTATGAGATTAGCCACAGACAAGCCTGTCCGGATTTCCGCCGGGGATTTTACCGTGATGCACGACTTTGTGCAGAGTATGTGGCGCTTGAAGCAGCTTCCTGCCTATGCGCAGGGTCTGAAGGATGTTCTGCCGGCTACAGCGGGTATTGATCCAGGTGCTCCCGGAATATTGATGGGATACGATTTTCATCTGACGGAAAGCGGTCCGCAGTTGATTGAAATTAACAACAATGCAGGCGGGCTCTTTATGGGCGCGCATCAATGGTTGCCGCAACCGGATCTGGCCGGCTGGAGTGAATCACTTGTCCGGCGTGTTTGCCGGATGTTCCCGGAACACTGGCGGCACATCGCCATTATGGATGAGCAGATAACAGAGCAGTTCATGTACCCCGAGATGCTCGCCTATGCCGAGCTGTTGCGTATGGAGGGACGGCAGGTTGTCCTGCTCAGCCCTGAGGATATCCATCTTGCAGCAGATGGCCTGTATGCCGGCGGGGTGAATGGAGAAAAACTGCGGCTGGATGGAATCTATAACCGCCATACCGATTTTTATCTGGAAAGCCCTCAACTGGCGCATATCCGTAGCGCTTTCGAGAGCAAGCTGGTGCAGTTGAATCCACACCCGCGCAGTTATGCCCTGCTGGGCGATAAGGGGCGCATGGTGGATTGGTGGCGCGATGGTTTCCTGGAGGCAATGTTGCCGTCGGAAGACGTCGCCTTTATCCGCAGTGTGGTGCCGGAAACCAGGCGTTTGAGTGACATGGATGCGGATGTGGTCTGGGATGAACGTAAGAACTGGGTGTTCAAGCCGGCAGCGCGTCACGGAGGCAAGGGGGTGTTGCTTGGCAAGGGAGTGAGCCGCAAACGGTTTGCCGAACTGGATGTTGCAGATACTGTGATGCAGCGCTTCGTGCCGGCCAGCGAAATTACGCTCAATGGCGAAACTTTCCGACTTGATATCCGCCTGTTCACGCATGGGCCTGAACTGGTCGCACTGGCCGGACGGGCATGGCAGGGGCAGATGACCAATTTCCGCAGCGAGGGCAGCGGCTGGGTGTCGATCGACGTTGGCGATTCCTGAGGCTGGTGAGGTCAACCTGACATCGAAGAGAGGTAGCGTTGCTGTGGTTGTGCCTCTGCTGAACGAAGCCGATGGTCTGCCGCGATTGCTTCAGAAGCTGGGAGCCTGCAGGGTGGAAGAGCTGGTGCTGGTGGATGGTGGTTCATGCGATGGAACCCCGAAGATGCTACAGGAGAGCGGGCATCGCTGGCTGAGCTCAAAGCCCGGTCGGGCTATTCAAATGAATGCCGGCGCGCGAGTATGTAAAAGTGATATTATCCTTTTTCTACATGCAGATACGGAAATAAGTTCAGATAGTCTCGAGTTTTTGCGCGATCTTGCCATAAACCAAGAAATAGTCGGCGGGCGCTTCGATGTTCGTCTGTCCGGCGGGCATGTAGCGCTGCGTATGATCGAGTGGTTTATCAACCTGCGCTCGCGCTTAAGCAAAATCAGCACGGGCGATCAGGCCATCTTCGTGCGCCGCGAGGTGTTCGAATCCATGGGCGGTTTTGCTGATTTACCCCTGATGGAGGATATCGAGTTTTCCCGCCGCCTGAAGCGGCAGGGGAGTGTGGCTTGTCTCAGGCAGAAGGTGTGCACCTCCAGCCGCCGTTGGGAGCGGTACGGTATTGCTCGCACGGTGTTGCTGATGTGGCGCCTGCGTCTGCTCTACTGGCTGGGCGTGTCCCCGGCAAAGCTGGCCGTCATGTACCGGGATGCCCGATGACACGGGCGCTGGTGATCAGGCCCGTCATCATGTGCAAGGCGCCGGTGGCAGGGGCCGTCAAAACCCGACTTGTACCGTCCTACAGTGAGCTGGAAGCAGCCGGCATTCATGCGGCGATGGCAAGCAGGGTTATCGAGCGCACGCTGCGTCTGTTTCCCAATACCTGGATTGCTGCCGACGATGTCTCGCATCCCTTCTTTGCGACCTTCCCTGTGCCGATTCTGCCGCAGGGGGAGGGCGATTTGGGTGCCCGCATGCAGCGCCTTGCCCGGCGAGCTCTGGATTATGGGGCCGATGCGGCCTTATTGCTGGGAACCGACAGCCCGCATATGTCCGAAGCACGGTTGCGCGCTGCACAAGATGCGTTGAAATCCTGCGATGTCGTGCTTGGGCCGGTGCAGGACGGTGGTTATGATCTGATTGCCTTGCGCGGTTGCTGGGCGGAACTGTTTACAGATATCGACTGGGGTACATCTGCAGTTCTTGAGCAGACGCTGGCACGGGTATCACAACTTGGTCTTCGCCATCGTTGTCTGAGCACCGGTTTTGATGTGGATACAGCCGATGATGTGCAGCGGGTGATGCAAACCGATCGGCAGCTCAGTCTTTCGGGGCTAAAGCTGTTCTGATCAAGACACCCCTGTTCTTCAGGCGGAAAAATCCAGTTTCAGGCGATCAGTTTCGACAACGGCACGTACCTTTCCGCCTTTTTGCAGGCGGCCGAACAGGATTTCATCGGCCAGCGGCCTTTTCAGAGCGTCGGCAATCAGCTTGGCCATCGGTCTGGCTCCCATCTGTGCATCGAATCCGTGTTTGGACAGCCAGACACGTGCCTCGCTGCTTACTTCAAGCTGTACACCCTTGCTCTCCAGTTGTGTTTCAAGCTGCATGATGAATTTGTCGGTCACATGCCGGATGGAGGCGGGGCTAAGCGAGGTGAACGGAATCATTGCATCCAGCCGGTTGCGGAATTCCGGCGAGAACATGCGTTTGATTGCTGCACCATTGTCGCCGTGCGTCGATTGCGGTGCAAAGCCGATGCTGGATTTGCTCATTTCATAACTGCCGGCATTGCTGGTCATAATCAGGATGACATGGCGGAAATCGGCCGAACGGCCGGCATTGTCGGTCAGCTTGCCGTGATCCATCACCTGCAGAAGGACATTGAAGATGTCCGGATGCGCCTTCTCGAATTCGTCGAGCAGCAGCACGGCATGCGGGTTTTTGCTCACTGCCTCGGTCAGCAGGCCGCCCTGATCGAAGCCGATATAACCCGGAGGGGAGCCGATCAGGCGGGATACGGCATGCGCCTCCATGTATTCGGACATATCGAAGCGGATTAACTCCAGCCCCATAATCATGGCCAGTTGGCGCGCCACCTCGGTTTTACCCACGCCGGTAGGGCCGGTGAACAGAAAGCTGCCAATGGGTTTTTCAGGGTGCGACAAGCCGGCCCGCGACAGCTTGATGGCGCTGCCAAGGGTCGCGATGGCTTCATCCTGCCCGAACACAGTCAGCTTCAGGTTGCGCTCCAGATGGCGCAGTGATTTTTTGTCGGAGGCCGAAACACTGCGCGGCGGGATGCGCGCGATGCGCGATACCACGGCTTCAATATCGGCCACGGTGATCTGCTTTTTGCGTTTACCGACAGGTAGCACCTGCACGGCGGCACCGGCCTCATCAAGCACGTCGATGGCCGAATCCGGCAGGTTGCGTTCATGCAGGTGACGGTTGGCCAGCTCGGCAGCCGATTTCACGGCGGCTGTGGCGTAACGCACGCCGTGATGCAGCTCCAGAGTGGGTTTAAGGCCCAGCAGAATCTGGATGCATTCATCGAGCGACGGGGCCGGCACATCAACCTTCTGAAACCGGCGCGACAGGGCGCGATCCTTCTCGAACAGGGAACGGTATTCCTGATAGGTCGTGGCACCGATACAGCGCAAATCGCCGCTGGCCAAGGATGGCTTGAGCAGATTGGAGGCATCCATGGCGCTGCCGCTGGCCGAGCCTGCGCCGATCACCGTGTGAATTTCATCGATGAACAGGATGCCGTCTTCCTTTTGCTCAATCTCACCGAGTACAGCCTTGAGGCGTTCTTCAAAGTCGCCACGATATTTGCTGCCGGCCAGCAATGCACCCATGTCGAGGGTGTAAACCTCGGCCCTGGCAATGACCTCGGGCACCTGACCATCAACGATCTTTTTGGCCAGCCCCTCGGCAATAGCCGTTTTGCCGACACCGGCCTCACCGACCAGCAGGGGATTATTCTTGCGTCGTCTGCACAGGATATTGATGCAACGTTCTATTTCTGCATTGCGCCCGATGAGGGCGTCGATTCTTCCTGCGCGGGCACGGGCATTGAGATCGATGGTATAGCGCTCGAGCGCTGTGGGTTTTTTGCTCTCTTTTTCCTGCTCATCGATGTGCACACCCTCAATACCATCCAGCGGATCAGCAGCCGGCATGCCGTGCGCGATAAAGTTGACGACATCCAGTCGCGACAGGCCGCTTTCACGCATGGCATGAACAGCAAAACAATCCTTTTCGGAAAAGATAGCGACCAGAATATAGGCCCCTCCCACCTCATCCTTGCCCGATGATTGTGCCTGCATGACGGCGCGTTGAATCACCCGTTGCAGACCGACGCTGGCAGTTGTTTCGCCAGCACCCTCGGGAAGAACGGCAACATGTTCGGAGATGTAGGCCTGTAATTTTTTCCGTATGGGGATGGTTTTTGCACCGCAGCCTTCCATCACTGCACGTGCCTCGCTGTTATCCAGCAGGCCGAGCAAGAGGTGTTCGACGGTAACGAATTCGTTGCGGTGCAGGTGCGCCGAGCGAAATACATCGTTCAGGGTGCGTTCGAGTTCTTCATTCAGCATCGCCATCTCCCGTTTCCCGTTGCATGATACATGCCAATGGGTGTCCTTGTCTGCGGCTTGCATGCCGCACCAGCATAACCTTGCTCTCGGCAATCTCACGCGGATAGATGCCACACAGGCCTTTCCCATCCTGATGTACGGCAAGCATAATGTGGGTGGCCTCAGATTCCGATTTATGGAAATATTGGCGAAGAATATCAACCACGAAATCCATGGGTGTAAAATCATCGTTGAGCAGCAGGACCTGAAACATGGCCGGCCGCTTCAGCCGCGGCTTTTCTGCCAGGGTCTGCGGATTCGAATGGGAGATGCGGATAGCCATGGATGCAAGCATAGCCTAAGCTGGAGAAAAATCTCAATTACTGGAGTGAATGCATGAGCGAACTGAAATGTCTTTTGTGGGATGTCGATGGCACATTGGCCGACACCGAACGTGATGGTCATCGCGTGGCTTTCAATATGGCCTTTAATGAAGCAGGGCATAAACGCGAATGGGATGTGCCGACCTATGGCGAGTTGCTAGCCGTAACCGGTGGTAAGGAGCGTATTCGTTTCGATATCGATCGTGGCGGTATGCATGAGATGCCCGCTGAGGAAATTGCCGGCCTGCATGCGCGCAAGACCATCCACTACCAGACACTGATTGCCGAAGGACGTATTCCACTCCGCTCGGGTGTGCGCAGGATTCTGGAAGAGGCCTATGCAGCAGGCATCACGCTGGGTGTAGCCACCACCACGACGCCTTCGGCGCTGGATGCGCTGATTGAGCATTCGCTCGGGCATGAGTGGTTTGATCGCTTCGCCGTGCTGGCAGCGGGCGATATCGTGCCGGCCAAAAAGCCTGCCCCTGATATTTATACCTATGCCCTGGAAAAACTCGGTATGTCTGCAGCCAATACAGTGGCGCTGGAGGATTCGGAAAACGGCTGGAAAGCCGCTGATGCGGCCGGTATCAAGTGTGTGGTGACGGTCAACGATTATACCCGTGCACATGATTTCACCGGGGCTGATCTGGTGGTTTCCGAATTCGGTGAGGCGCATCGCGATGCCATTGAGGTGCTGGATAATCCGCATGCTCTTGGTGATCTGCATCATGTGAAGCTGGCTCACCTGCGGCAGCTCTTAGCTGGCTGATGAGCGCTTTCCGGCTAGTCGATTCGCATTGCCACCCGGATTTTCATCAATTTGATGAGGATCGCGACGCCATGCTTGCCCGTTATGCCGAAGCTGGTGGGCAATGGCTGATGGCAGTGGCCGTTGATCTGGAAAACATCCCTCGTCTGCGCTCATTGGCGGAGGCGAGGGATCATGTTTTCTTCAGCGTCGGCGTGCATCCCAACCATGAAGTAGAAGTTGAACCGACATTCGAGCAACTGTGCAGGTTGGCCGATCACCCGAAATGTGTGGCCATCGGTGAAACAGGCATGGATTTCTTCCGCCATCGAGTTGAACCATCGCTGCAGGAGGCGCGCTTTCGCACTCATTTGCGCGCAGCCAGGGCGGTGGATAAGCCGGTGATCGTGCATATGCGCGATGCCGATAGCGATACCCTGCGCGTGCTGGAAGAAGAGGGGGCCAATGAATGTGGTGGCGTCATGCACTGCTTTTCCTCCAGCCGTGAGGTGGCCGAACGTGCGCTGGATATGGGGCTGTCCATCTCCTTTTCCGGCAATGTGACCTACAAGGCCAATGAGGAGTTGCGCGCTGTGGCTGCATTTGTGCCTGAGGAGGCCTTGCTGGTGGAAACGGATGCGCCGTATCTGGCGCCTCTGCCACATCGCGGCAAACGCAACGAACCGGCCTATGTGCAACATGTCATCGAAGGCATCGCCGGTGTGCGTGGTCTTACACCTGAATACGTGGCGGAATTAAGCCATGACAATGCCTGCCGTCGTTTCGGTGTGACCTTACAGGGGTAAATCCTTCTTTATACAAAGAGCCAACCCAGCAATAGATGTGTCGGCAGGTAAATCAGCATAGGAAAGATGAGCATCAGCAGGCCCAGGTAGACAAGCGCTGGTATCAGGTGCTGCGGCTTATCGCCGGGCCCGTGCACCCAGTTGATGTTCTCCGCCGGATCGGTGAGCAGGTAGCTTAGCGGCAAAACAATCCAGGCCAGCAGGCTCTGCCAGAGCAGGGCATCTTCATCGTAACCCAGCCGGGCAACCATATAGAGCAACAGCACAGGCAGAAAAACGTGGAATAGTGACAGACCGCGCAGGTACAGCGGTTTGTCCGCCTCGAACATATAGGCAGCCAGGCTGCCCAGCGGTTTGCCGCTTAGCAGGCCGGTGAAGAAGCTGATGTTCCATACCAGCTCCGGCAGCAGGATGGCGAGCAGCATCATGCTGGCCAGCTGTGGGCTTTCCAGCCACAGCGCCGGAACGGTGAGAATCAGGGCGAGGTCGGAAAACCACAGGTAATTACCGGGTCCGTATTTGAACCAGTAGATAATCACAGTGATGCCGGTATAAAGTGTATAGGCCAGCTTCAGCCAAAGGGGGAGAAGTTCGGTCACTTTCTCCCACCGGGTTTCAGCACATATTCCTTAAACGAAAACATACCCCCAATGTAGACGAAAAAATCGACATGCATGATTGTGAGTGCAATCACACCGCAGGGATGAATGCGTCCATATGGTTCGCCCATCTCGGCGGCACGGATGAGTTGCGAAGCAATCAAGACTCCCGATAGCGCCAAGAGGAGGTATAAAATGAATATGATCAATAAGACGATTAAGGCAAAGAAAGGTATTTCCCTGATGGTACTCGGAGGCGTTGCGCTGCTGACCGCAGTCTTCGCGATGCCGATGCAGCAGGCACATGCCGTTTGTAGCAAGAGTGCCGGTAACAGCACCACTACGACTAGCACCAGCACAACGACTACCGTGTCCGGCAATCCGGGCTCTTCAACCCTGGTCTGCGTGAGCCGTACTTCTGTGTTGACCACGCTGGGTCTGGACTCGGCCTCTGCAAGTGGCCGTTCATCCAAAGCCACGATCTGCCATATCCCTCCGGGAAATCCTGGTAATCAGCACACGATTTCCGTGAGCCAGTCGGCAGTGTCCGCGCATATGGCCCATGGCGATGTGATGGGCGCATGCTCCGGAACGGTGACTCAGGCCTATGTTGAGTCGCTCCCAACATGCACCGCTATCGGTGGAGGTTCTACTGATGCAGGTGTCTGGCTTCCGGAAAGTGCGGTTGCGGATGATATCGCTCTGAATGATTATTTTGTTCAGGTGCAGGCCGGTGTTGTTTCAGGACATCCTGATAGTGCATCGAGTTCCTATCGCGAAATCAGCGGCCAGTAATATTACGCCGCCCTGAAAAAGAAGAGCGCCCCCTTAGCGGGGCGCTTTTTTATTGTGAGGGGTGAGTGAAGTCACATTTAGGGGAGTGGGGGCATGCTAATTTTCGCCGGCCTGGCGGATAGTGGAGTGTTTGCGATAAGCGGCATTTCAAATAAATGCAGGCGGAGGTAAAAAATGAAAATGATCAATAAGACGATTAAGGTAAAGAAAGGCATTTCCCTGATGGTGCTCGGAGGCGTTGCGCTGCTCGCCGCAGTCTTCGCGATGCCGATGCAGCAGGCAAATGCAGACAACTGCAGCAAGAGTAGAGCAATGAACAGTCTGATTACGGACTTCAGTTCAGCAACGCTTGTCTGCGTCAGCCGTTCCGAGGTTTTGGAAACGCTGGGTCTGAATGCCACAAGCGATCCGACATCTGTGAAGGCCACGCTGTGTCATATTCCCCCGGGGAATCCGGCCAATCAGCATACGATTACCGTAGGCCAATCGTCGGTGAACGCGCATATGGCCCATGGCGATGTGATGGGTGCGTGCTCCAACTGGGTAAGCGAGGCTTACATTAACTCGCGTCCTACCTGCACGGCCTTTCATGGCGGGACAACGACCCCGGGTGTCTGGATTCCGGATGTTGCGGTGACAGCTGATGATGCCCCCTCACTGAATGCCTATTTCAGTCAGGTACAGGCAGGCAGCATCACCGGGCTTCCCGATAGCTCAGGTGAGTCTTATCGCGAAGTACGCGGCCAGTAATATTACGCCGCCCTGAAAAAGAAGAGCGCCTCCTTGGAGGCGCTCTTTTTGTTGCTGGTTCCGAGATCACAATCGCTCGGAGCGATGCCTTAAAGCTTTTCCTCAATACTTGTCCGGAACAAAATTCTGATCGTTGATATCCGGTCGCTTGTAATCGGGTTGTTCCTTTCTTGGACGAAGCGGTTCGGGTGCGGGCATGACATCCTCATAGGGGATGGCTCCAAGAATATGGCTCAGGCAGTTGAGACGTGAGCGCTTCTTGTCATCCGCATGCACCACATACCAGGGTGCTTCCTCGATATCCGTGTAGAAGAACATCTCATCCTTGGCTCTGGAATACTCCATCCAGCGATCACGGGATTCCAGATCCATCGGGCTGAGCTTCCAGTGCTTGGTTTTGTCTGATGCGCGCTTCTGGAAACGGCGCTCCTGTTCTTCATCGCTGACCGAGAACCAGTATTTCAGAAGGATGATGCCGGAACGTACCAGCATACGCTCGAATTCCGGGCATGAACGCATGAATTCGCGGTATTCCTTGTCGGTGCAGAAGCTCATCACGCGCTCAACACCGGCACGGTTGTACCAGCTGCGATCAAATACAGTAATCTCTCCGGCTGCCGGCAAATGCGGCACATAGCGCTGAAAATACCACTGGGTCGTTTCCCTATTCGAGGGGGCAGGCAGGGCAACCACATTGCATCCACGAGGGTTGAGGGGCTCCATCAGGCGCTTGATGGTACCACCCTTGCCGGCCGCATCCCGACCCTCGAAAATAATTACGACGCGCAGCCCTTTATCCTTGATCCAGTGCTGCCACTTGACCAACTCGATGTACATGTCTGCAAGGGCTTTCTCATAATCTTTCGAGCTTATTTTTTCATCCTGCCTGGCTTGCTTTTCTTCTTTTGCCTGAACTGTCATGAAATCCTCCGCCAAGGATGGGTTCACACGTCCGGAATCGCCGTCATGTTGCGTGCCTTCCCATCTCCGTCCTTGGGCAATCTGTGTTTCCGTAGAATGATGCAATCGGGGATGTTGTGCAATTACCTGCATGGGCATTGTGGATTGTCCGGACTGTGGCGACAGGGCATTTCATGCGAGCATCCGCGCATGCCGTTCAGCGGGACTGACATGAAGCCAAAGTGCTGGGATATTTTTTGCAACGTTGTGGACAACTACGGCGATATCGGCGTGTGCTGGCGTTTGGCCCGCCAGCTTGCCGGCGAAGACGGCATCGCTGTCCGTCTGTGGGTGGACGATTTGCATAGCTTTGCACGCCTGCATCCCGCAGCAGACCCGCAGCTTGATGCACAGCATTGTCGGGGTGTCGAAATTCGCCGTTGGCTTAGTCCTTTCCCGGTCGTGGAATCTGCCGCTGTCGTTATCGAAGGCTTCGGTTGTGCATTACCGCCTACTTATCTGGCGGCGATGTCGCAGCGTCAGCCCAGGCCTGTATGGATCAATCTCGAATACCTGAGTGCCGAGGCATGGGTCGGCGGCTGTCACGGCCTGCCGTCTCCACAGCCGGGGCTGGATATGGTCAGGTATTTCTTTTTTCCGGGGTTTGCGTCTGAAACCGGTGGTCTGCTGCGCGAATCCGGTTTACTGGCCCGCCGTGATGCCTTGCGCGCCGACAGATCAGCACAAGACGGGTTCTGGGCAGCTTTGGGCATGGAAGCCCCGCATCCGGAAGCCTTGAAGGTGTCTCTGTTTTGCTATGAAAACAACAATATCCCGTCGCTGCTTAACGGCTGGGCAGCAGGCCAGCGCAGGATAGTCTGTCTGGTTCCCGAGGGCAGGGCGTTGCCGCAGGTGTCCGCGTGGTTGCAGGAGCCTGCCACTGCGGGCGATATTTTCCGGCGTGGCAGCCTTGAAGTGCGCGTGTTGCCGTTTGTAGCTCAGGATCGTTACGACGAGCTGCTGTGGCTGTGCGATGTGAACTTCGTGCGCGGTGAGGATTCGCTGATTCGCGCCGGGTGGGCGGCAAAGCCGATGGTCTGGCAAATTTATCCCCAGGATGAGATGGCACACTGGCTGAAACTGGAGGCATTCCTTGGTTTGTATAGCGCAGGGTTTGAACCGGCTGATGCAGAGGTGCTGCGGCTGTTCTGGGAAGCATGGAACCATGGAGAAGGGGCAAGTGAGGCATGGCCCGATTTTGCCGGGGCGCAGGACAGGTTGGAAAAGCATGCCGATCTCTGGTGCAGGAAACTGTGTGACGATGCCGGCGGCAATATGGCTGCGAATCTGGTGGATTTTTGCGGGAAAATAATGAAAGATGCGGCCCCTTAATCTTGAGAGGTAACAGCAAATGAAAACTGCACAGGAAGTCCGTCCAGGCAATGTGATCATGATCGGAAGCGATCCGATGGTCGTGCTGAAGGCAGAATTCAACAAATCCGGCCGTAATGCATCCGTCGTGAAAATGAAGATGAAAAACCTGCTCACCGAAACCGGCACCGAATCGGTATTCAAGGCCGACGACAAGTTCGATGTGGTGGTGCTTGAGAACAAGGCCGTCACCTATTCTTATTTCGCAGACCCGATGTATGTGTTCATGGATGGTGAGTACAACCAGTATGAAATCGAGAAGGAAAGCATGGGCGATGCGCTGAACTATCTTGAGGATGGCATGGAATGCGAAGCCGTGTTCTACAATGACAAGGCAATTGCCGTGAACATGCCGAACATCGTTGTGCGCGAGATTGTTTATACCGAGCCTTCCGCTCGCGGCGACACCTCCGGCAAGGTTATGAAGCTGGCCAAGATCAATTCCGGTATGGAGCTTTCGGTAGCGGACTTCTGCAATGTCGGCGACAAAATCGAAATCGATACCCGCACCGGCGAATACCGCAAACGCGCCTGATTCTCAGATCAGACTGAACATCCGATACCGCCGGCCTTGTGCCGGCGGTGTTGTTTTAGCCTTTCGGCTCAAAGCCGCAGCTCATTTCCGGGCGCTCAATTCGTCGATCACCTCGGCCAGCGAGCCATGCCACGGTGGGATTGTATAGCCGAAGGTTGTCTCCAGTTTGCTGCAATTCATGACGGAATTCGCCGGGCGCTGTGCGGGGGTCGGATAATCGCCGGTGGCAATCGGCAAGACATGCCTCACCCTGAGCGGCCAATGTCGATTTTTGGCTTCGGCAACGATCGCCTCGGCAAAGGCGCACCATGTGGTCGGTTCGGGCTGGCAGAAGTGGTAGGTGCCCCATGCCTGTGTTCCGCTTTGCAATACATGCAGGATGGCCCGCGCAAGCTCGGGCGCCGCTGTCGGGCAGCCTCGCTGGTCGGCCACTATGCGCAGTTCGTCCCGCTCCCCGGCGAGGCCAAGTATCTTTTTTACAAAATTGTTGCCGTGTGCCGAGAACACCCAGCTTGTTCGCAGAATGACATGACGGATGCACAAGCTGCGCACCGCCTGCTCGCCGGCCAGTTTGCTCACCCCGTAAACACTGAGCGGTGCGGCAGGGTCCTCCGGTCGGTAAGCCTCCTGTTTGCGGCCATCGAACACGCAGTCGGTGGAGAGGTGAATCAACGGAATGCCGGCTTCGTTACAGGCAGCGGCAAGGTTGGCTGTGCCGTCCCGGTTCACCGCGAAAGCCTTTTCTGGCTCGGATTCGGCCTGATCCACCAGCCGATAAGCTGCCGCGTTGACTACTGCATCCGGATTAAATGCGTGAACGGTGCTTTTCACCGCGTCCGCATCGGTGATGTCTAGCCTGCAGGAGTCGGCGGTGAGTAGCGTGTGCTGTGAGGCAGCCCTGCTGATTTCCCTGCCGACCTGACCGTTCGCCCCGGCGATCAGCAGCCGCATCGCGGCCCCTTCATTGCGGTAAGCGATCGCGCGGGGTGTCGGCGAGTGTACGCAGCCCTTTATCCCTGTCGGAGAGCAGCGGAGTGTCGATCGGCCAGGCGATGCCCAGTTGCGGGTCCTCCCATGACACGCCGCCCGCATCATCCGGGTCGAAATAATCGGTGCAGCGGTAGTACACATCGGCCGTTGCCGAGAGCACGCAAAAACCGTGCGCATAGCCCGGAGGCACCCACATCTGGCGGTGATTGTCGTCGGAGAGTTCCGTACTTATCCATTGCAGGAAGGTCGGCGAATCTGGATTCACATCGGCAACCACATCGAATACGCGGCCGTTACTCACGCTGAACAGCTTTCCCTGCGGCCGGTGAACCTGAAAATGCAGCCCACGCAGCACACCCCTGTGTGATCGGGTGGCGTTCTCCTGTACAAAGCGCAGGCCTTCGCCGGGAATGCCGAATGCCGCATAGCGTTGCAGGTTGAATCTCTCCAGAAAATACCCGCGCGCATCGTCGAACACCCTTGGTTCGATGATCAGCACTCCCGGCAACGCAGTTTCAACGATATTCATGGTTTCTCATCCCGGGGCTCAAGCATCAGCCGGCTTTTTTAAACGCTAGCAGCAGTACGCCACTGGCAACAAGGGCAATGCCGGTCCAATCCCGAACCGACGGGCGCTCGCCGAGAAAGGCGAAGGCGAAGATTGCCACCAGAACCAGGCTGAATTTGTCCACGGGCGCCACCTTGGAGGCGTCGCCGAGTTGCAGGGCGCGGAAGTAGCACACCCAGGATGCACCCGTTGCCAGGGCTGAAAGGGTAAGAAACACGATGGTATTGCCGGTGAGGGTGCGCGGATCGGTCCACTTGCCGGCGTACCAGACAAAGGCGGTCAGAACGAAAAGGATGATGACCGTGCGAAACAGCGTTGCGAAGTCCGAGTCCACGCCCTGAATGCCGATCTTGGCGAAGATCGCCGTGAGTGCGGCAAACACTGCCGACAGAACGGCCCAGAAGAACCAGCTGTCCGCCGTGGCTAGCACGATGAGCGGATGCCGCATGTTGCGTATGTTTCAGTTTCTGTCTGGCACATGCTCATCCCCGTTTCGATTTGACAGCAGATTCCCGCATACAATGCTGCAACAGGGCATGGCTGGCAATCCTTGGCCGGGCAAGCCGACTGTTGGCAACAAATAGAGTTGTCCGGTTTTAGAGCACAAGGGTTGTCCGGTTTGGTTTTGGTTCATATTGCTGCCTTCAGCCTTGGTAGTGGTAGTTCCGGCTTGCTGGCCTTGGGCTTCAGAAGAGGCTGAAACTCGGCGAGTTTTCTTGGCCCGTGGAAGATGGCCATGCTGCCATCGGTATAGCAGTGAACACGCACTCTGGCTTTGACATAATGGTGTCGGTATTCATTGCTGGGGATTTGCAGGGTTCTGCCCTCAAAGCTGACGGTGTTGTCTTTGTTGACTGTGCGTTCGTGCTTCT
>MNXA01000017.1 GCA_001871195.1 Zetaproteobacteria bacterium CG1_02_55_237 | reverse complement strand
GTTCGATCACGCCGCACACCAACTTCAAGGCAGAGGCTTATATTCTGACCAAGGAAGAAGGTGGCCGTCATACGCCGTTTTTCAATGGCTACCGTCCGCAGTTTTATTTCCGTACGACAGACGTTACCGGTTCGGTGACCCTGCCTGAGGGAACAGAGATGGTGATGCCCGGCGACAACGTTTCGATGATTGTCGAACTGCTGACGCCGATTGCCATGGACAAGGAACTGCGTTTCGCAATTCGCGAAGGTGGTCGTACGGTCGGCGCTGGCGTCGTAACCGAAATTATCAAGTAAGAACGATGGCCAAAGCGGCGGCAGTTAACGCTGCCGCCGCTTTGTCGCCCCTGGAGTTTGAGATATGCGTGATTTGCTGAGTTTGGCTTGCGCCGATTGCAAGCGGAAGAACTACACCACGGACAAGAACAAGCGTACGACGACTGAGAAGTTGAAGCTGCGCAAGTATTGCCCGTTTTGCCGCAAGCATACATTGCACAGTGAAGGAAAGGTTTAACCAATAGGCCAGTAGCTCAACTGGTAGAGCACCGGTCTCCAAAACCGGGGGTTGGGGGTTCGAGTCCCTCCTGGCCTGCCAGTTAAACAGGCCCAGAGAATCCAGACAGCGAGGATGTGTTTATGAGCCGTATCGCGGCAGCACAACAGTTCATGCGCGAAGTGCGGGCAGAGGCCAAAAAGGTCGTCTGGCCGGAGCGTAAAGAAGCCATTCAGTCCACTCTCATGGTGCTGGTGATGGTTATCTTTGTGGCGCTTTTCCTGTGGGCAGTCGACGGCATTCTCGGCTGGCTTGTACAGAAGGTGATTTGATGGCCAAAAATTGGTATGTGGTTCAGGCGTATTCGAGTTTCGAGGACAAGGTTGTCGAGCAGCTGAAGGAGCGTATTGAGCGTTCCGGGCTGACCGACCAGTTCGGTGAGATTATTGTGCCGCGCGAAGAAGTCGTCGAGCTGAAGAATGGTCAGAAGGTGACCAGTCAGCGCAAGTTTTTCCCCGGCTATGTGCTGGTGGAAATGGAAATGAATGATGAGACCTGGCATGTCGTCAAAGACACGCCGCAGGTTTCAGGCTTTCTCGGTTCGAGCGGCAAGCCGCGGCCAATGCCGCTGCGTGAAGTTGAGTCGCTGAAGCAGCAGATTGAAGAAGGCGTGGAACGGCCGAAGCCCAAGGTTATGTTTGATGTGGGCGATGCCGTGCGCGTGATGGATGGTCCGTTCGCTTCCTTTAACGGTGTCGTTGAAGAGGTGATGGAAGATAAGGCGAAGCTGAAGGTGAGTGTATCCATTTTTGGCAGACCAACACCCGTGGAACTCGATTTTGTCCAGGTCGAGAAGGGTTAAAAGGAGGACAATGGTATGGCTAAGGAAGTAACAAAGCTCGTTAAACTGCAGGTGCCGGCCGGCAAGGCCAATCCTGCCCCGCCCGTCGGCCCCGCTCTGGGACAGGCCGGTGTTAACATCATGGAGTTCTGCAAGGCATTCAATGCCAAGACGCAGGAAATGGAAGCCGGCATGCCGATTCCAGTGGTCATCAGTGTATACAAAGACCGCTCTTTTGATTTTGTCACCAAGACCCCGCCGGCATCTTATCTGCTGCTCAAGGCTGCCAAGCTTCAGAAAGGCAGTGCCGAACCCAACAAGAAAAAGGTTGGCAAGGTAACCTCGGCGCAGCTGCGTGAGATTGCCGAACTCAAGAAGTCTGATCTGAACGCATACGATGCCGAAGCAGGCATGAAGATCATCGCTGGCACGGCCCGTTCGATGGGCCTTGAAGTCGAAGGCTGAGGGAGACGACGATGGCAAAAATTTCTAAACGCATGAAGGCCGCCCGTGAGGTGGCCCCCAAGCAGCCCGTATCGCTGGATGCAGCTGTAGAGGCTGTGCTGGCTCAGCCGGCAGCAAAATTCGACGAGTCCGTCGATATGGCAGTCAAGCTGGGTGTAGACCCGCGGCATGCCGATCAGATGGTGCGTGGCTCAATCAGCCTGCCGCATGGCACAGGCAAGACCGTTCGCGTGGCTGTTTTCGCACGTGGCCCGAAAGCTGAAGAGGCTGAGAAGGCCGGTGCCGATGTGGTTGGTGCCGACGATCTGGTAGAGAAAGTGCTGGCTGGCTTCCTCGACTTCGACCGCGTGGTGGCAACCCCGGACATGATGGGTCAGGTCGGCAAGCTCGGCCGTGTACTCGGTCCGCGCGGCCTGATGCCAAACCCCAAGCTCGGCACTGTGACCATGGATGTGGCGAAAACCGTCGCAGCCGTGAAGTCCGGTCAGATCGAGGTTCGTACCGACAAGGCTGGTGTGATTCATGCACCGGTGGGTCGTCGTTCCTTTGATGCAGCCAAGCTGATCGAGAACGCCCGCTTTCTGGTGGACGAACTCAATCGCATGAAGCCGGCTTCATCCAAGGGTCGTTACATGCAGAGCGTTGTCGTTTCCAGCACCATGGGTGCAGGCGTAACGATCGATACAGGTAGCCTGTAAACACAGGCTTGAACAAATAGTCGTCTCCCCTTCGGGGGCGGTGGCTAGCATAACGGTCCGTCAAAGACTGCGGGTGCCACGGGATTAGCCGGGGCTTAATAGGAAACATCCTGCATAGATGGTTAGCGCTAAGCTCCTTCTAGCGGATCGAAAATAAGAAGGAGGTAGATGTGAATCGGCAAGACAAACAGAACGTAGTCGAAACACTGCATACCGCCTGGCTTGAAGCAAATACTGGTGTGGTTACCCACTACCGCGGCTTGACCGTGGCTCAGATGGGAAGCCTGCGCCGGGATTTGCGCTCTGCCAAGGTGCATATGCAGGTCGTGAAGAATACGCTGGCACGTCGTGCTGCTGAAGGTACAGGCTTTACCGCGGCGGAGGAGTTTTTCTCCGGCCCGACAGCCATTGCCTACGGCAACGACCCGGTCGCACTGGCCAAGGCATTATCCGACTTTGCCAAGAAGAATGAGGCGCTGAAGATTCTCGGCGGCGTACTCGATGGCAAGCGTCTGGGTGAGGCTGACGTCAAAGCACTGGCAAGCCTGCCGTCGCGCGAAGTATTGCTGTCCAGATTGCTTGGCAGTATGCAGGCGCCACTGTCCGGCTTTGTACGCACGCTCAACGAGGTTCCGGCTTCGTTTGCACGTACCCTGGCCGCCATTCGTGACCAGAAACAAGCCGCATAACCAACTGATACCCCCTAATAAAACGAAATAGCAAATAGCAAAGGAGCTAGAAAATGGCAAAAGCATTAACCAAAGACGAACTGATTGCAGCAATCGAGAGCATGACCGTTCTTGAAATGTCCGAGCTGGTGAGCGCACTGGAAGAGAAGTTCGGCGTTTCCGCAGCCGCCCCTGTGGCAGCTGCCGCAGCCCCGGCCGCAGCTGCAGCCGCTGTAGAAGAGAAGACTGAGTTTGATGTGGTCCTGACCGCAGCAGGCGACAAGAAGATTCAGGTGATCAAGGTCGTTCGCGAACTGACCGGTCTGGGTCTGAAGGAAGCCAAGGATCTGGTGGAAGCCGCTCCTAAGGCAGTCAAGGAAGGCCTTCCTAAGGCACAGGCCGAAGAGATCAAGGCCAAGCTGGAAGAGCAGGGAGCAACGGCAGAACTCAAGTAAGCAATAGCTTTCTTGTTTACGCACGGGTAGTCAAAGACAAAACCCCGGCAGCAAATCGCTGCCGGGGCTTGTCCTTTTCGCATTTCTGAAACTTTTGGCGAGGTTACAACATGGCAAGGCACACTTCTGTAAAACGCATTCGTAAAAACTTTGGCAGTATCCGTCCGGCAATCTCTATGCCGAACATGCTTCGCCTGCAGACAGATTCCTTCATCGAATTTCTTGGTGTTGGACAGGGTCAGACCGATATTAACGAGTCTCGCCTGGCTGAGGTGTTCCAGAGTGTGTTTCCAATCCGGGATTATGCCGGAAATGCCCAGCTGGATTTTGTGGCGCTGGAATACAGCCCGCCGCGTTACGATCTCGACGAGTGCCGTCGCCGCGACATGACCTATGCTCTGCCGGTTAAGGTGAATCTTCGCTTGACGGTGTATGAGGCTAATCCTGGTAAGAGCGGCTCGCGCTCCAATGTGCAGCGCACAGTGCGCGAGGTTCGCGACCAGTCGGTCTATATGGGCGAAATCCCGCTGATGACCGATCACGGTTCATTTATTATCAACGGTACCGAGCGCGCCATTGTATCGCAGATGCACCGCTCTCCCGGTGTGTTCTTCGATCATGACAAGGGCAAAACGCAGGCTTCGGGCAAGTTCCTGTTCAAGGCCCGCATTATTCCGTATCGCGGTTCCTGGCTTGATTTTGAATTCGATGCCAAGGACAAGGTGAATTTCCGCATCGATCTGCGTCGCAAGATGCCGGCCGGTGTGCTGCTCAAGGCCCTGGGCTTTAACCAGCAGGAGATTCTTGACCGTTTTTACGAGCGTCGCACCTTCCGTTTCGACAGCAAGGGCATGCAGATGAAGTTTGTGCCTGAGCAGTTGCTCGGCAGCCGCGCGTCGACCGCCATCAAGGTGGACGGCAAACCGGTTGTGGCCGAAGGCAAGAAGGTGACCCCGCTGGCCATCAAACGCCTGACCGAGGCCAATGTAAAGTGGATTGATGTGCCGCAGGAAGCAGTGGTCGGCGAATATGTCGCTGCGCCAATTCTGGCTGACGGTGGCGAAATCATTGTCGATACCAATGCAGAAGTTTCCGTGGAGACGCTTGATGCACTGAAGGCTGCCGGTATCAAGCAGTTTGAGTGCCTGTTTATCGATGCCTTCCGCCGCGGTCCGTGGCTGGCCGACACCATGCGCCTTGACGATGTGCAGAGTAAGGAAGAGGCGCGCGTTGAAATCTATCGCATGATGCGTCCTGGTGAGCCACCGACGGTGGAAACCGCACGTGCGCTATTTGAATCACTGTTCTACGATGCCAGCCGCTACGACCTGTCGCGCGTTGGCCGTATGAAACTGAACAGCCGCCTGGGCATCAACGATGCCGATGTGCCGCTGGACAAGACCACACTGCGCAACGAAGACATCCTGCTGACCATGGACACGCTGCTTAAGCTGCGCGACGGTATTGGCGAAGCAGACGATATCGACCATCTTGGCAACCGTCGTCTGCGTTCGGTCGGCGAGCTGTTGCAGAACCAGATTCGTCTTGGGCTGGTGCGCATGGAGCGCGCCATCCGTGAGCGTCTGAGCTCTGGCGATCTGAATGAAATGATGCCTTCCGATCTGGTCAATGCGAAGCCGATGATTGCCGCTGTTCGCGAATTCTTCGGTTCCTCGCAGCTGTCCCAGTTCATGGATCAGACCAACCCGCTTTCCGAAGTGACGCATAAGCGTCGCCTCTCAGCACTCGGCCCGGGCGGCTTGTCGCGCGAACGTGCCGGCTTTGAGGTGCGTGACGTGCATCCGACCCATTATGGCCGCATGTGCGCTATTGAGACGCCTGAAGGTCCGAACATCGGTCTGATCAACTCGCTGTCCTGCTTTGCCAAGATTAACGAGTTCGGCTTTATTGAAACGCCATACCGCAAGGTGGTTGGCGGCAAGGTGACCGACGAGGTTGAGTACCTGTCGGCCATCGCCGAGGAAAATCATGTTATCGCCCAGGCCAACGCCAAGGTCGGTGCAGACGGTAATTTCGAGGTTGATGTCATTCAGTGTCGCCAGAACGGCGACTTCATCATGGCCGCGCCTGAACAGATTGATTACATGGACGTATCGCCGAGTCAGGTGATTTCCGTATCCGCCGGTCTGATTCCGTTCCTTGAGCATGATGACGCCAACCGTGCATTGATGGGCTCCAACATGCAGCGCCAGGCTGTGCCGTTGGTGCGCAGCGAGAAGCCGCTGGTCGGCACCGGTATGGAAGCCTCGGTGGCACGCGATTCGGGTGTAGCCATGGCTGCGCGCCGTGGTGGCGTGGTGGAAAGTGTTGATGCCAGCCGTATCGTGGTGCGTGTAAACGATTCCGAGCAGGTGGAAGGCGAGCCGGGCGTGGATATCTACCGTCTGTTCAAGTACCGCCGTTCAAACCAGAACACCTGCTTCAACCAGCGTCCGCTGGTTAAGGTTGGCGATGCTGTGCACCTCGGTGAAATCATTGCCGATGGACCAAGCACGGATCAGGGCGAACTGGCCCTCGGACGCAATGCGCTGCTCGCCTTCATGCCATGGCGCGGCTACAACTTCGAGGATGCTATTGTTATTTCCGAGAAGCTGGTGCGTGAAGATGTCTACACCTCGATTCATATCGAGGAGTTTGAATGCGTAGCCCGTCAGACCAAGCTGGGCGATGAAGAAATCACCCGTGACATTCCCAACGTCGGTGAGGATGCGCTGCGTCATCTCGACGATTCGGGTATTGCCGTCGTTGGTGCCGAGGTCAAGCCGGGCGACATTCTGGTCGGCAAGATTACCCCCAAGGGTGAAACCCAGCTCTCTCCTGAAGAGAAACTGCTGCGTGCCATCTTCGGTGAGAAGGCATCCGATGTGCGCGACACCAGCTTGCGCGTCAAGCCGGGCGATGAGGGTGTGGTTGTCGACGTGCAGGTGTTTACCCGCCGCGGCGACGAAAAGGACGAGCGCGCCAGATTCATCGAGGAAGAGGAAGTTGAACTGCTCTACCGCGATAAGGAAGAAGAGCGCCGTATTCTTGAAGCCAACGTGGTGGCGCGTCTGAACAAGCTGTTTGCCGGCCGCAAGGCAGTCAAGGCCAAGGGCCTGAAGAAGGGCGATGAAATTACAGCAGCCTATCTCGAAGGTCAGAAGCTGCGCGAGCTTTCCGCTATTTCTGTGGATGACGATCAGGTTAACGAGAACGTAGCCGGTATTCTGGAAAGCATGGACAAGGAGCGCGCCCGTTTGGAGAAGCGTTTCGAGGACAAGGTTTCCAAGGCCCGCGAGGGTTCCGAGTTGCAGCCGGGCGTGATCAAGGTAGTCAAGGTGTTCCTGGCCGTGAAGCGCAAGCTGCAGCCGGGCGACAAGATGGCCGGCCGGCATGGTAACAAGGGCGTTATCTCCATTATCGTTCCGGAAGAAGATATGCCGTACATGGCTGACGGAACCCCGGTGGATATCTGTCTGAATCCGTTGGGCGTGCCTTCACGTATGAACATCGGTCAGATCCTTGAGATTCATATGGGACTGGCTGCACATGGTCTCGGCCGCAAGATCGCCAATATTCTTAACAGCCGTAGCGAAGGTTCGGAACTCAAGGACTTCATGTTGCAGGCCTATGCCGGCGATAGCGATGCCGTGGAAAAGATCAGCGCCATGAACAAGGCAGACCTGGTCGAATTGGCTGAGCAGTTGAAGGGTGGCGTACCTATTGCCACTCCGGTGTTCGACGGCGCCAAGGAAGGCCAGATTCGCGACTTGCTCAGGCTTGCCGATCTGCCTGAATCCGGTCAGGTACAGCTGTTTGACGGCAAGACCGGCGATGCCTTCGATCACCATGTGACCATCGGCTATATGTATATCCTCAAGCTGCACCATCTGGTCGACGAGAAGATTCATGCTCGTTCAACCGGTCCGTACTCCCTGGTCACCCAGCAGCCGCTGGGCGGTAAGGCACAGTTCGGCGGTCAGCGCTTCGGTGAAATGGAAGTGTGGGCGCTGCAGGCCTACGGCGCTGCCTATACCTTGCAGGAAATGCTCACCGTTAAGTCGGATGACGTGGCCGGACGCACCGCCATGTACGAATCCATCGTACGCGGCGATATGACCTTCCACGCCGGTATTCCGGAATCGTTCAATGTGATGACCAAGGAACTCAATGCCCTGGGTATTGACCTTGAAATGGTCAAACGACCAAAAGTAAGTCAGGAGAGCTAAGCCATGCGTGACGTACTGAACCTGTTCCAAAAGCCGAGCGGTATCGAGGAATTCGATGGCCTGAAGGTAAGCCTGGCCAGCCCCGAGAAGATTCGTTCCTGGTCGTACGGCGAAGTGAAGAAGCCGGAAACCATCAACTATCGCACCTTCAAGCCGGAGCGTGATGGCCTTTTCTGCGCCAAGATTTTCGGACCTGTGCGCGATTACGAGTGCCTGTGCGGTAAGTACAAGCGTCTCAAGCATCGCGGCGTGGTGTGCGAGAAGTGCGGCGTTGAAGTCATTCAGTCCAAGGTGCGCCGTGAGCGCATGGGCCATATCGAGCTTGCCGCACCAGTTGCTCATATCTGGTTCCTGAAGAGCCTGCCTTCGCGTATCGGCCTGCTGCTCGACAAGACCCTGAAAGAGCTGGAGCGCATCCTGTATTTCGAGTCCTATGTGGTGCTCGATCCGGGCCTGACTTCGCTGGATCAGTATCAGATCATGACCGAAGAGGAATATCTTGAAGCCTTTGATGAGTACGGTGAGGAATTCCGTGCCAGCATGGGTGCCGAGGCTGTGCGTGAAATGCTGGCCGGTGTTGATCTGGTGGAAGAGCGTACTTCGCTGCGTGCCCAGATTGCTGCCACCAAGGCGGAGACCCGTCTGGCCAAGCTGACCAAGCGTCTGAAGACTGTCGAGGCCATGGTGGAATCGGGCAATCGTCCGGAGCGCATGATTCTGGAAGTTATTCCAGTGCTGCCGCCGGAGCTGCGTCCACTGGTGCCGCTTGATGGCGGGCGTTTTGCCACCTCCGACCTGAACGATCTGTATCGCCGGGTGATCAACCGCAACAACCGTCTGAAGAGGCTTCTCGAACTGAAGGCTCCGGAAATCATCACGCGTAACGAAAAGCGCATGCTGCAGGAGTCTGTGGACGCGCTGTTCGACAACTCACGCAAGACCAAGCCGATTACCGGCAACAACCGCCGCCCGCTGAAGTCGCTGTCTGACATCATCAAGGGCAAGCAGGGCCGTTTCCGTCAGAACCTGCTTGGTAAGCGCGTCGATTATTCCGGCCGTTCGGTGATCGTGGTCGGTCCTGAGCTGAAGCTGCACCAGTGCGGCCTGCCCAAGACCATGGCACTCGAGTTGTTCAAGCCATTCATATATCAGAAGCTCGAGTCGCGTTTGCTGGCCAGTACCATCAAGCAGGCCAAGAAGCTTGTTGAGCAGGGTATTCCGGAAGTCTGGGATATTCTCGAAGAGGTGATTCAGGAACATCCGGTCATGCTCAACCGTGCACCGACCCTGCATCGTCTGGGCATCCAGGCCTTTGAGCCCATCCTGATCGAAGGCAAGGCTATCCAGCTGCATCCGCTGGTCTGTACTGCCTTCAACGCCGACTTTGACGGCGATCAGATGGCTGTGCATGTGCCGCTGTCCATTGAGGCGCAGACGGAAGTCCGTGCCCTGATGATGTCGACCAATAACATCCTGTCGCCATCCACCGGTAAGCCGGTTGTGGCACCGACTCAGGATATTATTCTGGGCATCTACTACATGACCTTCGAGCGTCCGTTCCGTAAGGGCGAGGGCATGGTGTTCTCAGGCCCTGATGAAGTGAATCGCGCCTATGAAACCGGTGCTGTCGATTTGCATGCGCGCATTCATTGCCGCCTGCGCGGCAAGCGCGAGAAGACCACGGTTGGCCGTGCCATCCTGTCCAGCGTGCTGCCTCCGGAAATGCCGTTCTCCTGCATCAACAAGGTGCTGACCAAGAAGGATGTGGGCGGCATTATCGAGGATTGCTATCGCCTGGCAGGCAACAAGGCGACCGTACTACTGGTTGATCGCATGAAGAATATGGGCTTCGAACACGCAGCCCGCTCGGGCACCTCATTTTGCCTCGACGACGTGATTATTCCGGATGAGAAGTACACGCTGGTGGCCAAGACCGAGGCCGAGGTGAAGAAGGTCCAGAAACAGTATTCCGATGGTCTGATTACCGCCGGCGAGCGCTATAACAAAGTGGTCGATTTGTGGACGCACACGACGGAATCCGTTGCTGCAGCCATGATGAACAACCTGTCCACCGAGGAGTTGACCTCCGCCGATGGTACAGAAACGGAAATGTGCAAGAGCCTGAACTCCGTCTATATGATGGCCGATTCCGGCGCCCGTGGTTCGGCGCAGCAGATTCGTCAGCTGGCCGGTATGCGCGGCCTGATGGCCAAGCCGGACGGTTCGATTATTGAAACGCCGATTACCGCAAACTTCCGCGAAGGCCTGACTGTTCTGCAGTACTTCATCTCTACGCATGGCGCCCGTAAGGGTCTGGCCGATACGGCCTTGAAGACTGCCAACTCGGGTTATCTGACCCGTCGTCTGGTGGATGTGGCGCAGGATGCAGTGATTACCGTTCAGGACTGCGGCACGACCAACGGCATTACCATGACACCGCTGATGGAAGGCGGCGAAGTGGTGGAAGAGTTGGCCGAGCGTGTGCTGGGCCGTGTGCTGCTCGAAGCAGCCTGCGATCCTGTTTCCGGTGAGGAGATTGCTCCGGCCGGAGCCATGCTTAACGAAGAGCTGGTTGCCAAGCTGAATGAGATTGGTGTCGAAGAGGCACGCATCCGTTCGGTGCTGACCTGTGAAGCAGAGCACGGTGTTTGCGCGACCTGTTACGGCCGCGATCTGGCGCACGGCACACCGGTCAGCCTCGGCGAGGCCGTGGGCGTGATTGCTGCACAGTCCATTGGTGAGCCTGGCACACAGTTGACCATGCGTACCTTCCATGTGGGTGGTACTGCATCACGTTCTGCCGAGCAGGCACACGTTGAGGCAAAATTTGCCGGTGCGGTTCGTCTGGATAATGCTGTGATCGTGCAGGATGAGACAGGTATTCCGGTTATTATCAATCGTCATACCGAAGCCTTGATTGAGGATGCCAAAGGCAACGAGCGCGAACGTCACCGTATCCCATATGGTGCCCGTCTGCGTATTCAGGATGGGGATACTGTCAAGGCAGGAGCGATTCTTGCCGAATGGGATCCGTATACCATGCCGCTGATTGCCGAGGTGGATGGTCGCGTGCGCTATCAGGATATGGTGGATGGCAGGACCATGCGCGAGCAGACCGATGAAGTGACGGGTCTGTCCAACCGCGTGGTCACGCAGCTTTCCGAGACGCGCAAGGTTGCCCTGCGTCCGCAGTTGCAGCTGGTCGATCCGAAGAATCCGGATGGTGATCCGATTGTTATGCCGCGTACCAATACTCCGGCACGTTACTACCTGTCGCCGGGCGCCATTCTTAATGTGGAAGACGGCGATGAAGTCAGGGCCGGTATGGTGTTGGCACGTATTCCGCGTGAAACGACCAAGACCAAGGATATTACCGGTGGTCTGCCGCGCGTGGTTGAGCTGTTCGAGGCACGCAAGCCGAAGAGCCTGGCCTTTATCGCTGCTGTGGATGGCAACATTTCCTTCGGCAAGGATATTCGCGGCAAGCGCCGTGTGCTGGTCAATCCGGACGATGGTTCCGATGCTCTTGAGTATCAGATTCCGAAGGACAGCCATATCATCGTGCAGGAAGGCGATCGTGTACGGCGTGGCGAACGCCTGATGGAAGGTTCGCCTGCACCGCACGACATTCTTGCCGTGCTTGGAGTTGAGGCTCTGGCCAAGTATCTGACCGACGAGGTGCAGGAGGTCTACCGCTTACAGGGCGTGAAGATCAACGATAAGCATATCGAAGTGATTGTGCGTCAGATGATGCGCAAGGTGCAGATTCTTGATCCGGGTGCCACGACCTTCATTGCCGGCGAGCAGGTTGAGAAACGTCTGCTGATCGAGATGAACAAGGCACTGGAAGCTGAAGGCAAGCCGCCGGCAAGTTTCGAGCCGGTCCTGCTTGGTATCACCAAGGCATCGTTGCAGACGGAGTCATTTATTTCTGCAGCTTCCTTCCAGGAAACAACGCGCGTTATCACCGAAGCTGCGCTGGCCGGTAAGGTCGACTGGCTGACCGGACTAAAGGAGAACGTCATTCTTGGACGTCTGCTGCCAGCCGGTACAGGCTTTGCAACACGTCTGGTTCCCAAGCCAGAGGTGGAAGAAGTCGAGACAGTGATGATCGAGGAAGTCGTCGAGGCAGCCGAGGTTATCATCGAAGACGCACCACAGGGCGACGAAGCCTCCGCATAAGCGGTTTTTTCAAGCGCTGTCTGTCAGCAAACAGAAAAGCCCCGGTCTCCGGGGCTTTTTTTTCGCCTGTTTTTACCTTTGGTTCCCACTTGTAGCTGCGCCGGCCGTTTTTTTGCCTTTGACTCCGGGCCCCGTTTAAAGCTGTGCCGGGATGGGTGCTTATCCGGAGGACTAGCGCGAGAAGAGGGGGGCTCATTCCCGGTTTGCGCCCGCCGGATAAGTAGCCAGCCTGGGAATTCACAGCTTTCTCACGGTTTTTTTTGACACGGGGCATTTATACCCCTCGCCCTGCGGGCGCCCTTTGGGCGTCCAATTCGGCAGACGGCCGAATTGTCTTGCTTCTTCTTTGAGCACGCAAAGAAGAAGAAAAGAACCTATCCACGTTATGAGGAACCCGAACAGCTACCTGAAGCACTGTGCCCATGAGCCTCCTTCTTTCTTGAGTGGCCAAGAAAGAAGCAAAGAAGGCCACCCACGGGTAGCTGTGAATTTCCGGTCCGTGCACTCGCCCGGCGGGCGCAAACCGGGAATGAGGCCCCCTTTATTTACGCAAGGCACCGCCGGGCAAGCACCCGGGCCGGCACAGCTACAAGTGGGACCCGTAAATAGGCAAACCTTTAAGACAGAACCAGAGCTTAATTTGTGTAGGGGCTGGATACTGAGAAAAATTATCGAGGATGGGTTAGGCTGGTGCGATGAAGCGGTCTTTGAATCAATCGGCTGAAGCTCCCGCCACAATCTGTGCGGCTTCCGCGCCTGCGGCACCGCAGTTGCCCATGTCCCGTCGGGAGATGGATGAGCTCGGCTGGGACACATGCGATATCATCATCGTTACCGGCGATGCCTATGTGGATCACCCCAGTTTCGGCATGGCAGTGATTGGCCGGGTGCTGGAGGCGCATGGCTTTCGGGTCGGCATCATCTCCCAGCCCGACTGGCATTCGGCGGATGCTTTCCGGGCGCTGGGCAGGCCGCGCCTGTTCTATGGCGTGACGGCCGGCAATATGGATTCGATGGTCAATCGCTACACCTCGGAGCGACGCATCCGCAGTGAGGATGCTTACAGCCCGGATGGTGCCGCAGGCCTGCGCCCGGATCGGGCGGTGACGGTCTATGCCCAGCGCTGCCGCGAGGCATTCAAGGGCGTGCCGGTGATCATCGGCAGTATTGAGGCATCGCTGCGCCGAATCGCCCACTACGATTATTGGTCGGACACGGTGCGCCGCTCGGTGCTTCCTGATTCCAAGGCTGAGATGCTGGTGTACGGCAATGCCGAGCGGCAGATCGTGGAGATTGCCAAGCGTCTGGATGCAGGCGAATCGGTGACGGAGATGGGATTCATGCGCGGCACGGCGGTGATGCGCCGAGAGGTGCCGGCCGGCTGGACGGAGATTGCCTCTACAGAGGTGGATACCCCGGGCGAACTGATTACCCATGCGGACCCTTATGCCATGCAGGAGGAAAAACAGTCCGCTACATGCAGCACGGGGGCCTCAGCCCCTGCCGATGCTCCAACTCAGGCACAGCCCATCCGTATTTTCTTGCGCAGGCTGGATGCAGCACATACCGTGATTCGCATGCCATCGTTTGAGCAGGTGAAGGACGACCCTGTGCTGTATGCGCATGCCTCACGACTGATGCATCTGGAGACCAACCCGGGCAATGCGCGGGCGCTCGTGCAGCGGCATGGTGAACGCGACGTGTGGCTGAATCCGCCACCGATTCCGCTCACCACCCCGGAGATGGACTGGGTATTCGGCCTGCCGTATTCGCGTCGACCGCACGATAGTTATGGACGTTCGAAAATCCCCGCCTACGAGATGATCAAAACCAGCGTGAATATCATGCGCGGCTGTTTCGGTGGCTGCACCTTCTGTTCCATCACCGAGCATGAGGGGCGCATTATCCAGAGTCGCTCCGAGGATTCGATTGTGCGTGAAATCGAGGCGATCCGCGACAAGACGCCGGGCTTTGCCGGGGTGATTTCCGATCTCGGCGGGCCGACTGCCAATATGTATCGGCTGGCCTGCAAATCGCGCGAGATCGAAGCGGCCTGTCGCTTGCCGTCCTGTGTGTTCCCCGATATCTGCAAGAACCTGAACACCGATCATGCGCCACTGATTCACCTGTATCGCCGGGCGAGGGCGCTTCCGGGTATCAAGAAGGTGTTTATCGCATCTGGCCTGCGTTACGACCTGGCCGTGCGCTCTCCCGAGTATGTCGAGGAATTGGCTACGCACCATGTCGGTGGCTATCTGAAGATTGCCCCGGAGCACACCGAGGATGGCCCACTGGGTAAGATGATGAAGCCGGGTGTGGGTAGCTTCGAGGCCTTCCGCAAGCTGTTCGATCATTTCTCGGCCAAGGCGGGCAAGAAGCAGTACCTGATTCCTTATTTTATTGCCGCTCATCCGGGAACCACTGATGAGGATATGCTCAATCTCGCCCTGTGGTTGAAGCACAACCATTTCAAGCCCGATCAGGTGCAGGCCTTCCTGCCATCACCCATGGCCACGGCGAGCGCCATGTATCATTCGGGCCGCAACCCCCTACGGCGCATCGGTCGGAATAGCGAACTTGTATTCACACCCAAACGCAAGAAACAGCGCGAGCTGCACAAGGCCTTTCTGCGCTACCACGATCCGGCCAACTGGCCGTTGCTGCGTGAGGCATTGAAGAAAATGGGGCGCAGTGAGTTGATCGGCAGCGGCAATCAATGTCTCGTGCCTGCCGGTGCTGAGCAAAGTAATATTGTCGGACGGTTCGAATCCCGGCAGCGGAAAAATGGCGGGAATTGGAAACGACGAAAAAAGAAATGAGCTTGTGCGGAGCGCAAGCCCTTGATGCAAAGGCGCATGCCGTTCATGCTTCCCGACCAGTTCGTAATGAATTAACCCGCTGAGGGATTACTTATAAGATAGTGCCCGGCGATAAGGAGTTTTCGTGGTTCATAAAGCTGAACGCAATGATCCCTGTCCATGCGGCAGCGGCAAGAAATACAAGAAGTGCTGCATGCTGGAAGAGCGCAATCTGTCGGCGGTCCGCGCCGGCAATCGCGAGGTGGTGCAGGACGCTGTGAACTGGATTACTCAGCAACATGGCGATGCGCTGGCCCACTGGGTGGAGGAAGTCTGGTTTGACGGTGTCGATGCCGGTCAACGCAAGGGCATTTCAACTGCGGATCCTGCTATCAAGCATATTCACGATACCAATCTGCTGGAATACCTGATCTCTGAGGGTGAATTTGATATAGCTCCGGATGATAAAAAGAAGAGCAAGAAGCAAAAAGTTTTCAAATTGCTGCTGGATGCCAGTCTCGATCTGACTGGGGAGCAGAGCGATTATCTGAAACAACTTGGCAAGAATGCGCTGCGCTTATATCGGGTGGTTGATTGTGCGCCGGGTGAAAGCTTCAGTCTTCAAGTATGCCGTGCCAATGGGGAATCAGCGGCCAAGGACAAGCCTGTGCCGATTGAGGATAAATGGATCAGCCGCATGCTTGATGTCGGCGATACCGTTGGTCTGCGCCTGATGCAGACCGGTGGTGTGTGGGAAACATCCGGTGCTGTCTATCATATTCCGAATGAATACACCGTTGAACTTGTGGATCTGCTCGATGTCTCAGTCAATGGCGACGACTACAGCCGTGTGCTCATTCGCTATTGGCTAGGTTTGGTGGCGGCGCATGTGTAGATGTATGACGACTTTCGGGAAAGACAAATGGAAAAAATAAAGAAATTATCAAACAATAAGAAGCGCAAGGTTCAGGAGCTGCTCGGCCAGGCAACCCAGGCAATGAGATTGCGTCGTCTTGATGTTCTTGAGTCCTTGCTGCAAAAGGTGGATCGGATTCAACCGAATAATCCTGATGTGGCTAATTTCAGGGGGGTGCTTGCAATCCAGAACGGCCGTTTTGAGCATGCTGAAACGTTTTTTGTCCGAGCCATAAATGCCGCTCCCCGGCGTGCCGACTTCCATCTAAATCTGGGGAAGCTGTATCTGACTCAGGGAATGCCGTTTGATGCCCTGAAAAGATTCAAGTCCGCCACGACTCTGGAGCCGAAGTCTGTTGAGGCTGCTATAGGCTTGGTGCAATGCCTGATCAGGATAGGCGAACATAAACAGGCTTGTACGATTCTGGAGCCTTTGCTTGCTGTTGATCCAGCTAATACAGACCTGCTGTTGGCCATGTTTCGTGCATGCTTCTCACTGGCGAAGCTGGAAAGAGCCAGAGCTTGTCTTGATAATGTTTTGGCCATACAGGCTGATTGTGCTGAAGCGCATTTGGGGATCGCCCAGATTGCCTTGCAGGAAGGAGATTTCAAAGAGGCTCAGCGTGAGGCCCGCGAGGCACTGAGGTTGGCACCTAACAACTCCAGTTTGTACACCTTTGTGTCGGATGTAACAAAATTCAGGGATCCGGATGATGATATCCTTCGTGCCATGCTGGATCAGTACCGGCAGTCGGCAGGCAGGCCTGTGGATCGGACCAATCTCGCATTTGCTTTGGCCAAGGCGATGGGCGATATGGGGAATGTTGAACGCGCCTGGGAGTTCATCATGGAAGGCAACAATCTGCGTCATGAGCAAAGTACCTATAATGCGGACGAGGAACTGGTGCATATGCAGGAAATCATGCGCTTTTATACGCCCGATGTTTGTATGAGAAACAGTGGTATTGAGGATGAAACCCCGATTTTTATTCTTGGCATGCCCCGCTGTGGAAGCACGCTGTCCGAGCAGATACTGGCAGCCCATCCCGATGTGGTGAGCAGGGGAGAAAGTGAAACTTTTGTCAAGAATGCCCTGCTGGATTACCACAGCGATGAAAATGTACTCACGCTTGAACGCATGACATCTTTTTCTCCGGATCAGTGGCGCGAATTAGGCACAGCCTATCTGCAGCGCCTGAGATCCGACATGCCAGACGCAAAGCGCATTACTGACAAGTCGCTGACTAATATCCGTTATGTTGGAGCAATTCATTGTACGCTTCCTCGAGCTAGAATCATCCATGTTCGGCGTAATCCGTTAGACACCTGTTTCTCGATCTTCAAAAACAATCTGGCAGGCGGGCAGTTCGGCTATGGTTTTAACCTCGGTGAACTGGGATATTACTACCGTATGTATCTCAAACTAATGCAGCACTGGCGGGATGTATTGCCGTCTGGGGCCATGTACGAAATGGATTACGAGGCATTGGTGACTAATCAGGAGGAAGAAACTCGTAAGCTGCTGGATTACTGTGGCCTTCCTTGGAGCGATGACTGCCTTCAATTCACTCAAGTAAGAAACGTGGTATCTACGACAAGTGTGGCACAGGTGCGGCGTTCCATTTACAAGGACTCGGTTGCAGCATGGAAACCGTATGAGCAACATCTGCAACCCCTTATCAGAATCCTTGGGATCAGTTGACCATGACTGCCTTGCAGTGCTTTATGCAGCCAAGCCGTTGATCCGGGAGGGGTGGGAATAGACTTTGAAGGCAAGACCCCGAGGGCTTTCGAATAACCAGAAACGACAACTAAGTCAGCTTATCGAGCAGGCGGCGCATGCCTATATGTCACAGAGCTTCGGTATGTGCGAAAATCTTTGCAAGCGTATCGAATCTATCCAGCCCGGGAATCCGGACGTGGCGAACATGCGTGGAGGGATGTGTCTCGCAACCTCCCGCCCCGAGGATGGCATGCTGTTTTTCCGACAAGCCGTGAAGCAGGCCCCGAGGCGATACGAGTTTCGCATCAATCTCGGTTTCGTGTTGTTGGAAACAGGCCGGGCCGATGAAGCACTGGTCGAATACCAGGAAGCGGAGCGTTTGAAGCCGAATGAACAACAGGCCCTTTTAGGCGCTTGCCGGGCCTTGCAGGCTTTGGGGCGCAATGCGGAGGCAGGGGAGTATCTTCGGCGCGTTCAGAAGCAACAACTGACCAATGCTGAAGACGCGTTGATGTTAGCTATCGCTTGCCGCGATCTTGGCTACACGCATGAGGCACTCAAAAGTTTTGTTGCATTGCTCATCCGTTTCCCTGGGCATCTGCGGGGGCAATACGAGAAGGCGGCGACCGAAATGCAGGTCGGCGACATGAGTGCGGCGCAGGCCAGTCTCGAACAGCTCCTTTCCCTTCGGCCCGACCATGCTCCGGCACTTGCTTTGCTGGCCGAGATAAAGATGCCTTCCTCTGCGGATGATCCGATGATTGGAGCGATCCATCGAGCACTGGAACATATTGCTCCTGATTCTCCCGAGCGTGTCGACTTGCATGTCGCGTTGGCCAAGTGTCTGCAAAGATTGCATGACTACGATGCAGCTTTCTTACATTTTCGTATGGCCAATGAGATTCGCGCAAAGCACAGCACATACAATGCAGCTGCCGAGCTTGCTCACCTGGACGAAATCGGTCGATGCTTTACCGCCCGAGTGCTTGAACACCGGGGCAGTGTGGATGCTGATGCTCCAGTGTTTATCGTCGGCATGCCGCGTTGTGGAAGCACGTTAACCGAACAGATCCTCGCCGCGCATCCGGAATGCAGCGGTCGAGGTGAAAGCAGTATGTTCGAGAATGCTCTCGCCAGCCTACATCCTGATAAGGGTCTGACCTTGGAGGAGATGGCGAAATTTTCACCGACGCAGTGGATGAGGATCGGCACCCTGTATGTCGAAAGGCTTTATGCCTCGGGACCTGTTTGCAAACGGATTACTGACAAATCCCTGAGTAACATTCGCATGCTCGGTGCGATCCATTGTGCCTTGCCGCATGCAAGAATCATTCATGTTCGGCGCCATCCGCTGGACACCTGCTTGTCCATTTTTACCTCGAACCTGAGCGGCTCAAGCTACGATTATGGCCTGCGTCTGGATACGCTGGGCATGTATTACAGGCAATACCTTTCCCTGATGCAGCATTGGCGGAAGATTCTGCCGGCGGAGAGCTTTTATGAGTTGCGCTATGAGGATCTGGTGGAAAGGCAGGAGGATGAAACGCGCCGGTTGCTCGAGTTCTGCGGCCTGGGGTGGAGTGACCAATGCTTGGAGTTTCAGAACGCAGGTCATCGGGTTGAAACGGCCAGTATTATGCAGGTGCGCCAGTCGATGTATTCCAAATCAGTTGACCGCTGGAAGCGTTACGAGAAAGAGCTGGCCCCATTGATTGAGATGCTGGGAACAGAATATCCATCACTCAGCTGAACTATATATATATTATTAAGTCCCCTATCCTTATTTATATGAAGCGAAAATGAGCGGTGTGACAATATGACACACAGGCTGTGTATCATGTTGACCCTATGATGGAGTCCCCCCATAGTTCGCCAGTCCTCCCGGAAGGGAACGCATTCTTAGAAAGTGCGAAATCGGAGGGGAGACAAAAATTCAGCCCAAGCCGTATGGTAAGGGCAAAAAAACCAAAGAGGATAACATCACATGAAAAAAATGATTTTTTCTGCTGCTGCTTTCGGCCTCGTCGCGGTTTCCAGCATTGCGCTGGCCCCGACCACAGCTGAAGCAATTCCGGCGTTTGCACGCCAGACCGGCGCTGCTTGCCTGAGCTGCCATTTCCAGACCTTCCCGGCCATCAACGCCTTCGGTCGTTCTTTCAAGAAGAACTCCTTCACCGATGTCGGCGATCAGGCTCTGGTTGAGGATGACAACATGTCCATCCCAGCCGTTCTGAACGCAACCGTCGTGATTCGTGGCAACTACACCAACACCAAGACCGCTCTGGGTTCTGCTGGCGTGTGGTCCGTTCCTTCCGAGACCCCGATCCTGATCGCTGGCCGTATCGGCTCCAACTCCGGCGCATTCGTTGAGTTTGCTAACTCCATGACTGGCTCCGTCACTGTCGGTAACTGGCAGCTGGTAAACTCCTTCGACGTCGGCGGCTTCAAGGTCGGTGTCGGCGCTCATAACTCCAGCTTCGGCGCTTCCGCTGTGATGGAAACCTCGAACGTTTTCGGTCAGCACGGTGGTAAGCTGGCTGGTTCCGACGTGTCCGCTGTTCAGGCCTCCGGCTTCCGTGCCAACATCATCGGCGTTGGCGCATGGGCTGGCAACGACATGGCTGACGTTCAGTTCGCTCTGGTCGCTCCGACTGGTGCTCAGGGCACCAACGTAGGCATTAAGCTGGCCAAGTTGGTTCGTGCTCACGTGAACCTCGATCTGGGCGGTTTTGACTCCATGATTGGTGTCGGTTTCGTCACCGGTCAGGCTGGTAAGCTTGTTGCTACTCCTGGTCCTGTTGCTGGTGCTGGCGTGTTCAACATGAACCTGCAGTTTGTTGACTTCCAGGCTCAGGGCGACATCGGCGACACCTCCCTCGGTATCTATGCTGATATTGCTCAGGCCAAGGGCAAGACGACTGCCAATGCTGCCACCAACTTCTTCGGTGGTGCTGCTCAGGCCGGTAAGTGGGACGCATGGGGCCTCCGTGCTGAAGTCAAGCCGCTGCACAACATCGGTTTCGGCGTTGGTCTGCGTAGCATCAACAGCGACCCGACAGGCTTGGCAAAGACCAAGACCAACCGCACACATCTGGCTGCTTTCTATGAAATCTACCAGAACTTCGAGCTGAACCTCGTGTACAACAACGACAAGGCTACCTTGGCTGGCGTTTCAACCACCACCAAGTCCACCATGTTGGAGTTCGAAGCCCTCATGTAAGAAGCATCTCTTCGGAGATACTTCCCAAAAGGAAAAGAAAGGGAGGCCCTCGGGCCTCCCTTTTTTTATGAATCACATGAGTATGCCGAGGAGGCAATGACCGATAATGGAGAAGTAAGGTCTAAATATTTACCTTTCCTAGATTACCATCTTTCCATCACATCATGCTCTCTGTGGTAAAATTACTTTGTTCTTGTTGACCTTTCGTGGGATAGCCGGTGGAATGCCGCCCATGAAAAGAAATCTTTCTCTCTCCCTGATGCTGATTGCCATATCCCTGTCTGCCTGTAGTGGTGGTGGTATTTTCAAGATGTGGGAGGTGGATGACAACAAGCCTGCTTATGCCCGTGGCAGTACCGATAATCCCGCAGTTGAGGGAAGGGCTCCGCTTGATGTTCCGCCGCAACTGCGTGATGAAGTTAGTGTGCCGATGCCCGATCAGGTGGCTGTGGCTGCTGCGCGTGGCGACGTGAAGATGACTGCAGAGGAAAAAGAGGCCATTGCCGGCAAGGCCATCAGTCTTGATGCCCGTTTGTATGATAAAAGTGCAGCCGAGGTGTTTTCTGCGGTCGTGGATGGTATGACCTCGCTAAATATGCCCGTGGAAAGCGTAGATTCTCCAAGCGGGACGATTACGACTGCATGGATACGTCAGGGTTCGGGAGATGCGGGAAGTTATATGAGTGCGGCAATGAATGTGTTTGGTGGCGGCCCGATGCCAACACGCTATCGCTTTATCGTGCGCATTTTCCGCATGCAGGATGGTAAGACCCAGTTGCAGATACGAACGCTTGGACAGGTCTACACAAATAATCACTGGGTGTTCAAGGAAATCAAACGTAAGGTGGCAAATGAGCTGTTTTCCGCCACGGAGGAACGTTTGGGCATGCTGGAGGCACAATCTGTTCAAGAACCCGAGACCTCAGGGGCGACGGCTCCGGCACCCGACGCAACAATCCCGGGCGCTGAATCCCAGCAGGCCAATCCCTGATCTTTGAGTGTTGCTCATTGCAGAGGCGCCTCCGGGCGCCTTTTGCTATTAATGCACTGATTAGCGCTTAAGCAGAGAGATAAGTGCCGCGCCGGGACAGGGTTGACGCATAAGTGATTCACCGACGAGAAAGCCATAAACATCTGCTTCATTCATGCGCCTGATATCTGCAGGGGTATGAATGCCTGATTCGGTGATGAGAATTTTATCCTGTGGAACATCCGGTAGTAGCTCAATCGTTGTCTCAAGGCTGATGGAGAAATCGTGCAGGTTGCGGTTGTTGATGCCGATAAGCCGGGTCTCCAGCAAAAGCGCCCTCTCAAGCTCCTCCCTGTTGTGCGCCTCGGGAAGAATGCAAAGACCTTGTTCGCGTGCGGTGGCGGCCAGTTCTGCCGCCTGCGCATCACTCAGCATGGCGAGAATGAGAAGAACCGCATCGGCGCCCATGGCACGCGCTTCGATCACCTGATAGGGGTCAAGCATGAAATCCTTGCGCAGAATAGGCAGCTCCACGGCATGCCTGATCTGGCGCAGATAGTCATCCGAGCCTTGAAAGTAGTGCACGTCGGTCAGCACGGAAAGACAGTTGGCGCCAGCCTTTGCATAGGCACCGGCAATGGCTACAGGATCAAAATCGTCACGTATGATTCCCTTGGATGGCGATGCTTTCTTAACCTCGGCGATAACTGCATTCTGCTTCCGTTCGATCCGTTCGGCCAATGCAGCGCTGAAGTTGCGTGGTTTATAGTCCGCTGCTTGCCGCAGCAGTTCGGCTTCGCTGTATCGTGTCTTGCAAACGGCAACCCAACCGCGTTTGTAAGCCGCGATTTCGTTAAGAATCGAACTCATTCGCCGGCGGCCTTGGTAAATGCAATCAGTTCATCGAGCTTGGCTTTAGCCCGGCCTGAATCAATGGCTTCTGAGGCCAGGCGCAGGCCTGCTGCAATACCATCTGCGCGACCGGCAACCCAAAGGGCCGCGGCGGCATTGAGCAGGACGATATCGCGCGGCGCTCCCCGCATTCCGCCCAGAATATCGAGCAGGATGGCGGCATTTCGTCGTGAGCAGCCACCAGCCAGAGCAGCAGCATCTGCATAGGGCATACCGAAAGCAGCCGGATCGATTTCAAAGGGGCGGAGTGCTGCACCCTTTTCCACCCAGACGGCATCGGTGATGCCTGCGGTGGTGATTTCATCGAGACCATCGCGCCCGTGTACGACCAGTGCCCGCTGTGCACCTAGCTGGCTGAGCGCACCTGCCACGAGATCCAGCTTTTCCCGGGAGAATACGCCGAGCACCTGATATTCTGCGCCGGCCGGGTTGGTCAGCGGCCCGAGCAGATTGAAAATGCTGCGCATGCCGAGTTCGCGGCGCGGACCGGCGGCATATTTCATGGCCGGATGGTGGCCGGGGGCAAAGAGAAAGCCGATGCCGACCGTGTCGATGCATTCAGCCACCTTGGGCGGCGGGATATCAAGCTTCACGCCGAGCGTTTCCAGCACATCGGCACTTCCCGATCTGCTGGAAATGGCGCGATTGCCGTGCTTGGCAACCGGAACACCGCAGGCTGCAACCACAATAGCAACGGTGGTCGAGATGTTGAAGGTGGAGGCGCCGTCGCCGCCGGTGCCGCAGGTGTCGAGCAGCCCTTTGGCAGCAGGCGTGATGCGCGTTGCTGCTGCACGCATGGCACGGGCTGCGCCGGCAATCATATCAGGGGTTTCACCACGGATGGACATGCCCATAAGCAATGCGCCGATCTGGGCATCAGTGGCCTCGCCGCGCATGATCTGGCCGAAAATCGCCTCCGTTTCCTCACTGTTGATGGAAACCCCAGCCTGAATCAGCCCAAGCGCCTGTTGAATTGCGATGCTCATATTATCTCCTGACCTTTCCCATCCGAAGTGGCGAAATTTAAATACTGCTGTTCAGGAAGTTCTGCAGCATGGTATGGCCGTGTTCCGTGAGGATGGATTCGGGATGAAACTGCACCCCGAAGGTTGGGTGTTCGATATGTGCCAGCCCCATTAGCTCCCCCTCGGCGGTCCATGCCGTGCGGCGTAGCACGCTCGGCAATGGTCCCTCGACAATCAGGGAGTGATAACGCGTGGCGGTAAACGGCGATGGTATGCCGGCGAAGATACCGCTGCCATCGTGCAAAATCGGGCTGGTCTTGCCATGCATCAGGCGGGGCGCACGGACTACCTTGCCGCCGAAGGCTTCGCCGATGGACTGATGACCGAGGCAGACACCGAGTATCGGGATGTATCCTGAAAAGCGGCGGATCGTGTCCACAGAAATACCGGCTTCAAGTGGCGTGCAGGGGCCGGGTGAGATCAGGATATGCGAAGGCTGCATGGCGGCAATATCGTCTGTGCTGATACGGTCGTTGCGGTGAACCTCGGGGGATTGACCCAATTCACCGAGATACTGCACCAGATTGAAGGTGAAGGAATCGTAGTTGTCGATGACCAGCATCATGACTGTTGCCCATCCTCTATATCTGAAGGCGCATTGTGTTGCTGTTGTGCCTCGGCCAGGGCCACAGCACGGAACATGGCCGAGGCCTTGTTGACGCATTCGATATGCTCATTTCTTGGCACCGAATCAGCCACGATGCCGGCGCCTGCCTGAATGTGCACGCGGCCACCATGAATTACTGCGGTACGAATCGCAATAGCCGTATCCATGCGTTCACCGCCGTAACCGAGGTAGCCGACGCAGCCGGCATACGGGCCGCGCGCGACCGGTTCCAATTCGTGAATGATCTGCATGGCACGCACCTTGGGGGCACCGGATACGGTGCCTGCCGGGAAAGTAGCAGCGAGCAGGTCGATCGCATCGGTATCGGCCCTGAGTTTCCCTTCTACCTGCGAAACGATGTGCATGACGTGCGAATAGCGCTCGATGGCCATCGATTCGGTAAGTTGCACCGTGCCGTATTCACATACGCGCCCCAGATCGTTGCGACCCAGATCAACCAGCATTACATGTTCAGCCAGTTCCTTGGTGTCAGCCAGCAGTTCTTCGGCTAGGGCTGCATCCTCATCTGCCGATTTGCCGCGTGGACGCGTGCCGGCGATGGGGCGAACGATGGCTTTATCGCCATCCTTGCGTACCAGAATTTCCGGTGATGAGCCGACCAGAATGGTGTCGCCGATATGCAGGTAGAAAAGATAGGGCGAAGGATTGATGTAGCGCACGGCGCGATAAATATCGAAAGGCGAGCAGGCTAAATCTTTAGAGAAGCGCTGCGACAACACAACCTGAAAGATATCACCGGTGAGGATGTACTCCTTGGCCTGGCTTACTGCGGCCTCGAAATCCGCCTGCGTGGTTTGTGCCTCGGGTGATACGTGGGCGGTATCGACCGCATCAAGATTCATTGCTGCTGCAGCATTGCCCTTGTAAAGGCTGCGTTCCATACCATCCAGAACTTTCTGAGCTTCACTTGATTCATCCTTCGGCAGGCGTACGCAGCAGGTCAGGGTGCCGCGCAGGTTGTCGAAGACCATGAAGCGATCGACAAGCAGGAAAGCGGATTCAGGTGCCCCAACCGGATCGGGCAGATCGGCGGGGATGCCTTCGAAATGGGAGACAAGCTGGTAACCGAAAAAGCCGACTGCACCACCGGCAAAGGGAAGGTCATCGGCCTTTGGTGCTGGCTGGGCGATCACCTGCTGGCGCAGCCATTGCAGGATGTCACCGGAAAAGACCTCCTCGGAACCATCGCGATGCACCAGATGGGTGGCGCTGCCTTTACTTACGGCACGACATGCCGGACTGATGGCCAGGATGCTGAAACGGCCCCAGCGTTCTCCACCTTCAGCCGACTCAAGCAGGAAACAGTCGCCCTGTTCGAGCAGGCGAGCGAAAACAGCCGGCGGTGTCAGGCAGTCGGCAGAAAGGGTGCGCCGGTAGAGATGGGAATCAGGCTCGGTTTGGGTCAAAACCATGTTGACAACATTTCCCTGCTATGGCTCAATGCGCGACCTTGACGAACGCGACTCGCGATCGGCAGGAAACGGGGCCATAGCTCAGCTGGGAGAGCGCTTGCATGGCATGCAAGAGGTCGGCGGTTCGATCCCGCCTGGCTCCACCATTCGACAGGCCGGTCATAATCTGACCGGCCTTTTTCTTATCCGGCATCAGAGCTTCTCCAGCACAGCCTGATCAATTTTAATGTCATGGCGCGCACGTGTGTTCGCCATCCAGCGGGCAAAGCGCACAGCCCCCTCCGAGCGCTGCAAGGCATCACGAATCGTTGCTCGCTGCTTCTCAAAGTCGGCTGCATCGGCTTCAGTAATATGCTTTACTTGGATAATCGCCAAGCCCTTGTTGACCTCCAGAACCTGATCGGCAACAGCACCTTCCTTCAGGCTGAATGCAGCCTGAAGCACAGCCGGCGACAGCCATTTTGCATCGGAGTCCCCCTCTCCATTGCTACGCACCGGCTTGGAAAGATAGAGAGGAACAGCATACTGTTGGGCGAGTTTATCGAGCGGCTTGGCAGATGCCTGCGCGAGGATGTCGTCTGCCAGTTTGCGGGCCTGATCGAAGGAAGCGGCCTGTTTGGCATCTTCGTATACCTGTGTCGAGACCTTCTCGAATGGCAGGTTGGCCGGGTCAACACGCTCTGTCACTTCGATAGCAACAAACAGGGCTTTGTCCAGCTCGCTAACCTCAACAGCGTCTCCCGGCTGGCGGGAAAACAGGCTGCTGCGCTGGGCGTCATTGCCGAATACCGGGTAGGCGCGCGCTTCCTCGAGGCTGACAGGACCATACTGCACCACCGTCAGGTTGATGCTGTCGGCCGCAGCCTTAAGCGAACCTTCACGTCCCAGGGCATCGTCCAGATCCTGCGACAATTTGTAGGCCTCTTCATCCGCTTTGGCCAGAGCCAGTTCCTTCTGCAGGGCATCGTGTGCTTCATCCAGCGTCTTTACATGCTCCGGCTTGATATCCTCAAGCTTGATAATGTGCAGTCCGAACTGGGTTTCAACCACGTCGCTGATTTCCCCCTTTTGCATGGCAAAGAGGGCAGCATCAAAGGCTGAAACTGTTGCACCCTGCGGCAGGTAGCCGATGTCCCCGCCGCTGGCGGCAGTGGTCTTGTCCTCGGTCATCTTCTTGGCAACATCGGCAAACGATTTGCCTGACTTGATTGCCTTCAGGGCTTTGTCAATTTTAGCCTGAGCGGCTTTACGTTTTGCCTCATCAGCATTTTTAGGCAGCGCGATAAGGATATGACGCGCGTGGCGGGTTTCCGGCTGGATATAGCGATCTTGGTGCTCTTCGTAGGCAGCCTGAATATCGGCCTCATCCACCTTCATGTCTGCGGCCAGTTTCTTTGCGTCGATGGCTACCACATTCATTTTCAGCCTGAGAGGTGAACGATAGGCATCCTTATGAGCAGCGAAAAAGTCACGCGCTTGCTTGTCGTCAATCTTCACCTTTTTTTCCACCGCGGATGGCTCAATGATCAGTGCCGCAACTTCGCGTTGCTCATACTGGCTTGCATAGGCATCGCGAATGGCTGTTTCGCTTACCGTCGCGCTTTGCGTCAGTGCCTTTTGCAGACCATCGGCAATCAGGTCCAGGCGAAGATTCGCCTCGTAGTCGGTCGGTGTGCGAAAGCCCATATTACGAGTCAGCACCTGATAGCGCTGGACATCGAAGCTGCCAGCCGACTGGAAGGAGGGATCGCTGCGTACTGTCGCCAGCAGTACATCCTGCGGTGCGACCAGGCCCATGCTGCCTGCCTCGCTGAGTATCAGGCGGCGGTTAATCAGGGTTTGTATGGTCTCCTGTTTGAGCCCGAGCGCTTCCATCGCCTGCTTGGAGAACTGTTTGCCGAGCAGGGACCGGTAGGTGCCCATCTGGCGCTCATAAGCGACGATGAATTCCGTATCGGTAATGGGTGTGCCATCTATCTCGGCAACTGTCTGTATCTGAGCCTGTGTGAAGTAATCGCCGACGCCCCACAGAACAAAGGACAGTGCAACACCGCCCAGAATAAGTTTGGCGATCCACGACTGGGCCTGATTACGAATGCTTTCGAGCATGGGAAAAACCCCTTGAGAAGACTGTAAAACCGGCATTTAACCGGCTGCGCGACGCTACCCAAGGGGGTGGAAAGGTGCAACAAGTGTGGAATAGATGCAGTCTCTGTTTCAGCATAGAATCAACTGCATCTTTTGCCTGACTGGCCGATGTCGACTGAAAGGATAAATGGACTTACTTGTGACATATATAACACATAATCCGCCTTCTTCCCCTACAATGCAGGCATGGACATGAGCACGACATATTCAGGACGATGGAACAGCCGCGCAGAAGTTATCGGTGAGGCTACCCTGCATCTGCTGGCCGGAATGGGGCAGTTTTATGTGTTTGTTGCCGCCATGCTGCGCCAATTTGTGCGCCTGAAATGGGTTGCGCGCCCTGCGGTAATGCATGTGCTGATTCGTCAGGTTTACTTTACCGGGGTACAAAGCCTGCCATGGGTGGCGACCATGATTGTGCTGGCCGGCGCTACGGCCGTGTACAGCGTTGTACCGTTTGCCCGCCAACTCAATGACCCATCCCTGATCGGCAAGCTGCTCAATGCGTTACTGGTGCAGGAAATGGCGCCGCTTATTGTCGGGGTGTTCCTGCTGGCCCGTTCAGGTGTCGCGGTGGTCACCGAGATCGGCCATATGCATGTGCGCGGTGAAGACATGCTGCTGAAAAGCATGGGTATATCCACGGTGGAGTATTTGTTCCTGCCCCGCTTTCTTGCCTTTGGTCTTTGCGGTCTGATTCTGACCATGCTGTTTGCCGGTGCCTCTATCTGGATGGGCGGCCTGATGCTGGCATGGACCAATGAGATGAATTTTACCCAGTTCCTGCTTGAGGTGCGGCGTGGCGCCAGTCTCGACGGTATGCTGTTGCTCGCTGCGAAGGGCTTGCTCTATCCACTGCTCAGCTGTGCCATGCTGCTGTTTCAGGGGGCACGGGCCGGAAATAATCCGAATCAGATTCCAGTGTGCACCACGCGGGGCGTGCTGTGGGGTTTGATGCTGATGGTGTTTGCCGATGTGAGCATTGCGTTATTCCGGAGCCTGCTATGACGCGCCTGTGCTGGGAAGCGATGTCACTGCTCGATGTCGAGGTGTCGGCAGGGTATGTGCTGCATGGCGAGAAGCGGCGGCTGGTGATGCCGCGCCGTTATCAGCTTGAGTGGCTGAAGCAGATGAACATGCCGGGAAGCGGTGTGTGGCTGGAAACGGACGAGGGCGATTTTCCCGGTGGCAGCGAGAAATTCTCGGAACGCGTGGCCTGCATGTTGAATCAATGCAGCACGCTGGCCAATTTGAGCCTGCGCGAGAATATTCTGTTGCCCTTCCTGTATGCCGGTCGGGATGTCGAGATCGTTCGCGCTACCGAGGCCTTGCCGGAAGTAGCCAGGCGACTTGATATTGCTGAAAAGCTGGATGAGCAGGCCGGTGAGCGCTCCACATATATGCATGCGGTCATAGCACTGGCTCGCGCCATGCTGATGTGCCCCGATTTTATTGTTGTTCAGGATGCGCATAGCGGCATTCAGCCGCATCGACAGAATATGTTCCGGCACCTTTTTTGCGATGTTGTTGAGCAGCTTGGCGCCGGAGTCTTGTATCTTTCCGCCTCGGCGCAGGATGGTTCGGGGCTGAATTTTTGTCAGAGTCTGGAATTTGCCAGTGCAGAGGAGACCTTATGACAAGGGGAAATTTCGTGGATGGCATTCGCCGCAAAGTGGGCTGGTTCGTGATGCTGGGGCTGGGCGCCATCGTGGCCCTGTTGCTGGTGGCTACGCTGCGCACCGAGCTGTTTGCCCGCAAATTCACGCTTTATGTTGCGCCGCCCTCTGCTTCCGCCTTTTTTGTCGGGCAGGAGGTGAAGTTTCAGGGTTTTACCGTCGGCCGGGTTGATGATATCGAGCTGCAACCGCGCGGCGAGGTGCGCATTGCGCTGCGTCTGCTTGATCGTTATCGCGGCATGCTGCATCAGGGAAGTACGGTACAACTGGTCAAGCCCGGCCTGTTGGGGCAGGAAATTGTTGAAGTGACATCCGGCGATGTGCAAACCGCGATGCTGGATGATGGTGCGCAGCTGCCATTTCGCGAACAGGCCACCCTGGAGCAGTTGTTGATGGATATGAAGCCGGCCGTAGCCAGTGCGGATTCACTGCTTGGCGAACTGGTGCAACTGGCCCGTTGGCTGAATAATCCGCAGGGCGATGTGCGTTTGGCCACTGCGAACATACGGGCTGCCACACAGGGCGTGGATCAGGGCGCCATCCAGCAGACCATCGTGCGCGTATCGGAAGCAGCAATGCAGTTCGAACGTTTATCGCAGCAGCTGGCTGATAACGGTGCAGGTGAACATCTGGCCAAATCCCTGCAGCAGACCGCTCAGGTGCTGAAGAATATCGTGCCGTTAACTGAAGAGTTGCGCCGTCAGGCACCGGAGGCGCTGGCCCAGAGTCGGGCGCTGGTGGAGCGCCTGGATGATTTGAGCCGTTCGCTCAATGGCATTGCTGCGGATTTGCAGCAGTTGACGCCGGAGCTGCCCGGATTGGCACAGGAATCGCGTGATGCCATGGTGGAGATGCGGCGTCTGGCCGGTTCAATCAGGAGTTCCTGGTTGGGCGGGGGGGCGAGTGAAGCGAAGCCGACGGGTAGTGAGCTGGTTGCGCCACCGGCCATGGATGTAGCTCCGTGAGAACCCTTGGCCTGATTCTTCTGCTGTGCATGGTGGCATGTGCGACAAGGCATGAGCCGCCGCAAACGCAGGTAACCAATCCCTATCAGGCGAGAGCCGAGGGCTTGGCGCGGGCAGGGGTGGATGCACTGGGTCGGGAGCAGTGGAAAAGCGCCCAGATGCTGTTCGAGAAGTCCTTGCAGGCGGCAACGCTTGCCGATGATGAGCGTTTGATGTCGCTCGGCTGGTACAACCTTGGCCGTGCCTATGCCGCCAGCGGTGATACAACAGCAGCGCGCGCAGCTTATTTGCAGGCTATGCGGCAGGCAGACGAGGTGCATGATGCGGTGAACAGGCAGCGCGCTGGTCTGGCGCTGGCGCTGCTGGATGAGCGTGATTCGACTGAAGGTAAGGTTGCTGAAAGTGACAATCTGCTTGAGGTGCCTGATTCCTTTCCCATTGATGTTCACCTCGCCGCCGCCCGCTTGGCCCAGCTAAGGCATCAGTCTGATCTGGCGCGCCATGCCTATGGCCGGGTGCTGGAGTTGGTCGGGCAGGATCGCTCCGGGTTTATCTATGCGGCTCGGGCTCATCTTGGGCTGGCTGAACTTATACGCAGCAAAGCAGCGCTGGACGGCGTGACAGAAAATTCCGCCTGGAAGCATTTGAATCAGGCGCTCGATTTGTTGCGTCGTGCAGGGGATCCCCGGCTGATGTTGCAGGCGCTTAATCTGGCTACTGAAATGGAAACGGATCCGATCCGGCGGCAGGTGTGGTTGCAGCGCGCCAGTGCGGTGCAGCAGGCCCTGCAAAAGGCACACAGCGAATAAGCACGCCGTTTGCTGGTTTGTCGCATTATTTCTGCTCTCTCGCTTGATGGGTCCAAGGTCTTGCAATCCAAGCATGGCACGCGTGGAATAGCGTCATGGCCGATTCTGATAGTCAGTTGAGTTGCAACCTGAACAGCGCTTGCGATTGTGTGCATGTGCTTTCCTCCATGGTGGAGGTGATGGGGCATCGTGTCGGCCTGTCCGACAAGCAGATCAATCGTATGATCCTGGCCGTGGATGAGTTGTTCGCCAATATTGCACAGCACGGTTATAAGGGGCAGGAAGGGAAGGTCGAGATGTCTACCTCCTGGCAGGGCGATATGCTTAGTTTTGAGTTGCGCGATTATGCGGCGCCGCTGCTTAAGGATGAAATGTTGGGCTGGCCGGTGCCTTATCATGGAGAAGAGGTGAAGCCCGGGGGGCTTGGCATGCACCTGATGCGCGCGGTGATGGATAAGGTTGAGCACGAGGCGTTGGCCGATGGCAATCGCTGGCGGCTCATCAAGTATTTGAGATAGGGAGCAGAATGATGAAGCTTGATATAAGCGAAACCAAACATGCGAATGGTGCTGCGCGGCTGGTACTCAGCGGCGTGGTCAACATTCACACTGCAATGGCCTTGCGTAAGCAGCTCAAACCCATGTTGAATGCCAAGCAACAGCAGATCCATGTTGATCTCAGTGGTGTTGGCTTTATTGATTCGGCCGGTCTGGCCACGCTGGTAGAGGGTTTGCAGTGGAGTCGCGCGGCCGAGGGCAGGCGTTTTGTACTCTCCGGCCTTTGCGACAATGTGCGTGATATCTTCGAGCTGGCCAAATTGGATACGGTGTTCGATATCGAGTCGCAGGCAGACGTGGCTTGAGCTATCCGGACATGCGCAGCTTTATTGCCGACCTGGAAAAGCGCGGTTTACTCAAGCGCATCAGCGCTGAGGTTTCGGCTGAGCTTGAGATCACTGCAATATCAAGCCGGGTGCTTGAGGCTGGCGGTCCTGCACTGCTTTTCGAGAACGTGAGAGGGCACGACATGCCGATGCTGACCAATCTGTTCGGCACGGCGGAGCGTATTGCGCTGGGCATGGGGCTGGCATCGGTGGACGGACTGCGCGACATCGGCGAACTACTGGCCGCGCTCAAGGAGCCGGAGCCACCCAAGGGTATGCGCGATGCCTGGGAGAAGCTGCCGATGTACCGCAAGGTGCTGGATATGAGCCCGAAGGTGGTCAAAAAGGCTGCGTGGCAGGAAGTATCTTTGGTTGGCAATGACGTCGATCTGGGTCTGCTACCCATCCAGACCTGCTGGCCGGAGGATGCAGCACCGCTGATTACCTGGGGCCTGGTGGTTACCAAAGGGCCGAACAAGGAACGCCACAATCTTGGCATTTACAGGCAGCAGCTTATCGGTAAAAACAAACTGATCATGCGCTGGCTCAAGCATCGCGGCGGGGCGCAGGACCACCGCGAGGCCAAGGCTGCAGGTGCGCGTAATTTCCCCTGTATCGTGGTGATCGGCGCTGATCCGGCCACTATTCTGGCAGCTGTCACACCGGTGCCGGACACACTCTCCGAATACCAGTTCGCAGGTCTGTTGCGCGGCAGCAAAACGGTGCTTTGCGAGGGGCTGAGCGTGCCCCTGCAGGTGCCGGCCAGTGCCGAGATTGTGCTCGAAGGACATGTATCGCTGGATGAATATGCCGAGGAAGGTCCGTTCGGCGATCATACCGGCTATTACAACGAGGTGGATAAGTTTCCGGTATTCACAGTCGAGCGCATGAGCATGCGTAAGGATGCGATTTATCACTCTACCTACACCGGTAAGCCGCCGGATGAACCGGCTGTGCTCGGCTTGGCCTTCAATGAAGTGTTTGTGCCGATTTTGCGCAAGCAGTTTCCCGAGATCGTTGATTTCTACCTGCCCATGGAGGGGTGCTCCTATCGCGTGGCAGTGGTGTCGATGAAAAAGGGTTATGCCGGCCATGCCAAGCGCGTGATGTTCGGTGTCTGGTCCTACCTGCGTCAGTTCATGTACACCAAGTTCATCATCGTCGTGGATGATGATATCGATTGTCGTTCGTGGCCGGAGGTAATCTGGGCGATATCCACCCGTTCGGATGCGGCGCGTGATTTCACCTTTGCCGAGAATACGCCGATCGATTATCTCGATTTCGCCTCACCTGTGTCTGGCCTAGGTTCCAAGGTCGGGATCGATGCGACCAATAAATGGGAAGGCGAAACGACACGAGAATGGGGGCGACCAATTGTCATGTCAGCCGATGTGCAGGAACGTGCGGATGCGCTGGTGCGTGAACTGGGGCTGATTGAGGAACAATAGAACGGGGTCCGGTATCTGCGGGCTTAGAGTTTAATCCTCGCTTGCAGATTCGGCTTGATCGGCGGGTGTATCCGCAAAACTTCTCTCAAACAGTCGGACAGTCAGTTCCGAACCGTTCTTCATTCCCTGCAGATTGATGTAGATATCATCGCCAATGGGTAACACACCGGTAATTTCGGCCTTGCGGTGCAGGGCAATGCGGCGCACCTCCCGGCCATCCCATGCCCAAAGGCCCGAGGGTTTGCCGTCATCGGTAATCCACAACAGTTGGCGTTTCTCATCCCAGGCCAGGTTGTCGGGGTGGGCGATGCGCTCATCATGCAGCAGCGTTTCGATGCTGGCCTTTGTGCCATGGTCGGAGAGGACCAGTACTTTTCCGGCATCGGTTTCGGCCAGCAGAATGCGTCCATCCGGCAGGGTCTCCATATCTTCCAGACGATTGAAGGTTGCCGCATGCAAATGGCGCGCTGTGGCTCGGGCTTCATCCGGATCTTCCACCTCGCGCCATTGCAGTGACTCATCAAGCACACTCAGGCTGCGCTTGGCCAGATTGAGGCGATAGATGGAACCGGCTTTGTCTTCATCGGCCAGATAGGCAAAGTGTCCATCGTTTGAGAATGTGAGACCTTCGTGGGTAAATCGACCGGCCGCCCTGAACGGCACGATAGCGGCATGACTGGCATTCAGGTTTAACCGGTCCACGGTCTGCTCGACCGGCAGCTTGTCGATATCGGTAACGCGCCAGATCAGTCCCTCGGGAAACTCCTCTCCGATCCACAGGCTGCCATCGGGGGCGAATTTGAGCGCATCGGCGCGCATCAGACCGAAAATCAGGAAAAATTGCTTCCCATTTTCAAGATTGATGGCGGCCAGGCTTGGGGCATTCTGGCTTGCTTTGGTCTCACAGCTGACATAAAGCCACTTGCCGTTCGGGGAAAGTGCCAGCATATCCGGGTTGCTGTTGCGCCAGACAGCAACGGAGTGCTGCTGCCAGCCAGCTTCCACTTGCAGGCCGGTGGGGTTCATGTCGCAGGCGCTGAGGGATATGCCAAAAGACAGAATCAGCAATAGGGAAAACAGGGTCGGAATTCGGACTGTGACAAATCGCATGATGCAACTGTGTGAGAATCAGCAATGCGGCGCAAGCGCCGGTTTATGGATAGCATGGCGGCATGGTTTCACATGCCTCTCTGCATCATATCCGCCTGTTCTACGCCGCCTATTTCGCAGCCTTGGGCATCGTGCTGCCGTTTTTTCCGGTGTATTTGGCAGGCCGGGGTATGGATGTTGCAGCCATCGGCTTGTTTACCGGCCTGTTGTCCATTGCCAAGGTGTTGGCTCCACCCATTGCCGGGCATGCGCTTGATGCTCACCCACGCCCGGCGCGTTTCATCCTGTTTGCATCGCTGGCCGCCGGCGTGCTGGCTTGCATGTTTCCATGGGCTTCGTCTGACTGGATGCTGGCTGTACTGGTGTTGGCCTTTGGCTGCCTTTGGGCGGCAGTTCTGCCACTGGCCGATGGGTTATCGGTTGCTGTGTCGGAAGCGGCGCTGATCGATTATGGGAAATTGCGTGTCTGGGGTTCCATTGGTTTTGTTGCCGCATCCCTGCTCGGTGGCTTGTGGTTGGCCGATAACGCATCTTTGGCCTTCCCTTATTGGCTAGCGGTGCTGATGCTTGTGACGGCCATATCGGCCATTGGTTTTCCCGATCGCTCGATAGAGGCCGAGGAGCAGGCAGGACATCTCGGCGGGATGCAACATAGTCTGAAATGGTTGCTGTTGGTCGGTTTTATCATGCAGGCCTCACATGGCGCCTACTACGGATTTTTCAGCCTTTATCTGTTGCAGGCCGGCTATTCCGGTTGGCAGGTTGGCGCGTTCTGGGTGCTTGGTGTGCTGGCCGAGATTGTTTTGATGTGGCGCTATTCCCGTCCGGTGGCCGCAGCTGCACCCGCACTGTTGCTTTCTGCCTGCCTGCTGCTGGCGGCGCTACGCTGGCTGGGGATGGGTCTGACAACCGCTCTGATCTGGCTGTTGCTGTTACAGCTGTTGCATGCGGCAAGCTTCGCCGCCTTTCATATCAATGCCGTCACCTGGGTGCAGCGACTGGCACCAAGTCACCGACGGGCCAGTGCACAGGGCTGGTATTCTGCTACCGGTTTCGGCTTGGGAACGGCCATCGGTATCATGGGTTGCGGCTGGATTGCCACGCAGGGCAATGGTGCGGCTGATTTCTCATCCGCCTTTTTTGTCTGCGCGGTGTTAGCTCTGCTGGGTATCGGGGCGAGTCTGCAATTGCCACGCCAAGGGCTACCTGGTCGGTAATACAGGTTCAGCCTTTCGTCAGCAGTTGCTCCACCTGCTTCCATGCCTGATGCACATCCGGGAAGATGATGCGCACAAATCGAGTGGTTTCGGGGATGCGATGATGCAGTTCGCGCAGGCGTTCCTGCACCGGCAGTTTGTGATGCATTTCCTCCGCCAGTTCCATCAGTGCCTGACTGCGCAGCACATGCTCGACTTGGACTGCAGCAATCGATGCATCGAAACGTGGCAGGATCAGCAGGGACATCTTCGTCGGCGCTATGCCCAGATGCCTTGGATGCCAGAGCAGGGAGGTGACGGGTTGCCCATCGTGGCCGGTGAATGCGTAGCTTCCTTCGCCAAACAGCCCGGAGTCATGCATGTCTTGTCGTGAGAAAGCCGGATGATCGTTGTTGTCCCATTGCAACGGACGTGGAAAGGGTGTGATGTATCCCTTCTTATCGAGCAGTGAATATTCATCGCTGAAATAGTCGGCGCCGTGCAGCAGCGCGGCAGTGCACAGGCTGGATTTACCGGCCCCTGATGTGCCGGCAATAGTGATGCCGTGCCCCTGCCAGCTTACGGTGGCGGCATGCAATGAGACAAAGGCTGGATAAAGCATGGCAATGGTGTGGTTGTAGAAGGCCCATTCGAAGGCTGCGACTACCTCGCCAGCCTCTTTCCCCGTCCAGATATATTCGCCATCGCAGGCAAGCGCTATGCCATCGGCGGAGGACTTGATGGTAAAGCAAAGGTCTGCACCGTCTGCATCTTCGCTGTGCTCATACAGCGCGGTAAGTGCCTCGATACCCTTGCTACAGCCTGATTCAGTGCAATGGATACGAACGCGCAGGTGCGCGATGTTCAGCGTGATGGATAGCATGAAAGGTGGTTTCTGGCGTTTCTCAGTCGGGGGCTTCGGCATCGGCATAAATCAGACCGTAGTCGACAAAGTTTGCCAGTATGGCATCGACATCGTCGCTGATTTTTGCCTGATCGGGAGCTGTTCCAGCCGGCAGGGCATCGGCCAGCAAGCGGGCGATTTCAACACGACTGCGCTTTCCGTCGCATAATTCAAGAATGCTGGCGGCAGTCATGTTCAGGGAGAAGCTGGCCCCATCCTCCGGACGGACATAGATCATCTCATTCAGGCCTTCCAGTTCTTCACCGATCAGGTTGCCAACCTTTTCCGGTAGTTCAGGTAGCGACATGCGTACCTCCCTGTTTGATGGGAATGATTCGCCCGGCATCCTGCAACAGATAGGCAATGGCCTGACAATCGCTGCAGCTTAAACTCTCCCGGCATTGCTGCCAGCGTTCTGTCGACGGTGCGGATAAGGTGCGCTGCTCCAGCGATCCCAGTATATCGCTTAGGGACTGCTTGCGGATATTGCCCAGTGTTGTGCGTCGCGAGAAAATACAGGGGAAGACATCGCCGCTGGCACTGATGCACAGCTTGCCCTGGCGCACTGGATTTCCCTCGTCTTCTTCCGAAGGGGCAGAGGTGTCTTCTTGCGGTGTATCTACTCGATGACGGAAACGTTGCAGGCGTGAGTTGTCTGGCTGATTGTTGCGCATGAATTCACCGCGGCCGGTTGAACGAACCACATCGGTACCGAACTGGGTTGCATCCAGCCCAAGTTCCGCCTGCAGGAAAGCGAATGTGGCTTCCTCCATACCCCGGTTCTCGGCCATCAGAATCATGCCGACGCGCAGAGGCAGTCCTGCAGCCTGCACGCGGCGCATGGCTTTTAAGGTGCGCATCAGGCTGCCCGGTGTTCGGGTGATGGCATCGTGCACTGCGGCCTCATGGGAATAGACAGAAAAGGCGAAGGAAGGCTGATGCGGAAGAAGTTGTGCAAGCAGCGCCTCGCCAAGAGCCAGCCCGTTGGTATATATCTCCAGCATCTGATAGCCCAGCTCGCGTGCCGTTTGCACGGCAAAGCATAAATCAGGATGCAGCAGGGGGTCACCGCCGGTGAATTGCACGGCAGGGTCGCCCAACTTGAGCGCCTCCTCCAGCACGCGTTGAATTTCTTCATGACTCAGGCGGGCCGAGCGCTCCGGAGCAGATTCGGCATAGCAGTGAAGGCAGCTTTCATTGCAGCGATCGGTCAGTTCGATGAACAGCATACCCAAGCCATCACCGAGCAACAGGTTTGAAGGATTCGGGGCAACAGATTGCATCTGTTCCAACCATGGATGTTGGCGGCTTAGTGGTCCCAGCGCCGGAAAGGGGGTGTCCTCAGGGGCATCAAGATGCCTGCACAGGCGTTCGGCAAACACCCCGCTAAGCGTGATGCTTGCACCGCTGTGCATATGAGTGAGGCCAATCTGCCCACCAAGCTGCTCGCATAGCACTAAGCCACCATCCGGCAGGTGCAGGATTTGTGGTGCGCGATCAGGTGCACTCTGTGGTATGAATTCAGCAGGCAAGGGTGATTAAGGTATTGATACGCAGGGGGGATTAATTTTCAGGCAGTCTTATTCAAGGCATAGACGAGCATTCTTCTGCTATTCCCTTTGTCGTTGCGAGATCGCGCAATCCACACGGTCCTTATTTTTTTCAGCATCACTTTTCTTGCCGCCACTCATGCAAGGCTTGCAGGCTGTTGGCTTGCATGAGCCAGCGCTCCCGGCGTTCGCCGTACCGGGCATGCTGCTGATGAAGGCCATGCCGACGATGGCTGGTGGTACATAGGCGCCAAGCTTGAGCAGGTGGCGACGGGACCGCGAGACAGTATCTTCCATGCTTGCGATGACATCTTTGTTGATCACGTTTGTAAGGTTCTTTTCCGTCATAGCTTACTCCCTGCCAGGCTGCTCCAGCTACATGATTATAGACCGCAATGTGCCCCCATGCATCGCTCAACCCTAGTCCTGGTGAGATAAAGTCTCAATATGGATTGATTGGGCTGTGGGCTTGAGATGCAAAGCGGATGGATTACCGGTGGTTAATTGACCGCAGGGGAAGATGGATGCAGATATTTCGGATTATACCCTGAGTAAATTTACTTGAAGGTTTTCTGTGCTGTTAAGCATTGTCCCTGAAGTTTTTTCAATTCTTTAGCCGTCAGTTGTGGGCTGGTTGCCAATGTAACGCAGGGCCTGCAGGCTGATGGCTTGCAGGAGCCCTGATTGGTTACTGTTTGTTTTGCATGTGAAGTGCCGGGCAGACCGCTGATAATGGCCATGCCGATAATCGCTGGCGGGACATAGGCACCGAGCTTGAGCAGGCGACGACGGGTTTGCGAGGCAGGGTCTTCCTTGTGTGATTTAATTTCTTTGCTCATTGCAACCTCTCTTTTAGCCGATGGATTCCTTCATCCTATGCCCTAATATAGGCGCTGATGCTAAATCATGCGAATGCTGAATCTGACGGCGCTTTTTTGAGGGCGCAATATGCGCGCCTGTTGGGTGGGGATATTATGCAGTTGCAGGCAGATGATTTCCTGTCAGATAAGGCTTTCTGGGAGCAGGCCTGGCGCGAAGGTGTGGGTGCTTGTGTCTGGCACACGCTGCAACAGCAGGATATTAGTCTTGATGCGGCGATCAGGGCGCAATGCATCGAACAGCCGCTGCGCGGGCAGATGGCGCATACGCTGATGCTCAGGGCAGTGGCAGCTGAGGTGTTAGCTTTGTTTGCCGATGCGGATGTCGATGTGATTATGTTGCGCGGGCAGGCCGTTGCCGATGTGTTGTATACGCCGGCAACCTTGCGTCCGCAGACAGACATCGATGTGTTGATGCTTGAGAAGGATGCGCAGCAGGTTGTCGATCTGCTTGTAAGTGCGGGTTTTTCCCTGATTCTCGGTTATTCTCTATTATTTTTCCGTGGTGAGGTCATGCTGGATGTGCATATCGAGCCGCTGGGCATTGAGCGCATCGCGTCATGGGCGCTGCTCACGCCATTGCGTGCCGATGATTTTTTCCGGCACTCGCGGCGTGGTTCTCTGTTGGGGGTTGATGCCCTGCATGTGGATGAGGCGCTGCTGCTTCCCTATCTAAGCTTTCATGCCATGAAGCATTCCTTCGAGGGTCTTATCTGGCTTTGGGATATTGCGCTTCTGGCCCGTCGCATCGGGCAGGCTGAAGCATGGCCTGCGGTGCAGGGCGGGATTGAAACCTATGCCCTGCAGCGCCCCTGTTATTATGCCTTGAGCTATGTCGACGCTCATCTTGGAGCGCCCGTTCCGGCATCCCTGCTTGATAGCTTGCGTCCGGATATGGATTGGCGGGAGAAGCAGATATTCCGGCGATTTATGCAGCATGAGACAGTTCCGTTTCTGGCCGAGCGCGTGTTTGCCCGTATGCAGCCGGATTTCTTGCACCGCATGGCTTTCTGGAAGGAAACCATCTTGCCGAGTGCTGCTGTGCGCCAACAGGTGGATGCCGACCCTTCCGCGACAGGTGGTTTTTGGGGTAAACGCATGCGACAGATAAGCACTGCGGCAATTATTTTGTTGCGGGAATTTTGGGTGATGTTGCGGCCCTGAACTTTGCCAGAAAATCTCTAGTGGGCTGGTTTCCCGAACGGGGATACCTGTTTGCTGCCTTCAGCCACGCCAACGGTATCCGTGGCATTGTTCTCAAAGGCCTTGGCCTTCACCTCATTCGTGGGCTCCGGCTGTACCGATTCGCCGCAGGCGCTTAGCAGCAGAATAGCTAATACAAGATTGAGAGGCAGGGAGAACGACATGTGGCTATGCTGACTGCTGCCTATGGATGGGGCAAGGATCAGGCGTCTTCATGAGACGGGGGCTCTTATTGGCCTTTGCCCAAGGCCTTGTCTACAATGGCGTTGGCACATGAAAGATCAGGAAGGAGAATGGATATGAAAAAGCTATTGATTGCCGTGGGCGTTCTGCTGCTTGTTGTTGCAGGGGCACTGATTTTTGCCTGGTCTTCTCTGGATGGTATTGTGAAGACGGCGATTGAAACCTTTGGCTCTCAAGCCACGCAAACCCAGGTCACCGTTGCCAAGGTGCAGATCAAGCTGCAGGACGGTTCTGGCTCCATCGGCGGGTTGAACGTGGGCAATCCGAAGGGGTTTACTGATGCAAATATCTTCCAGCTCGGGGCTATCAGCACGAAGATAGACACCTCGAGCGTGACAAAAAACCCGGTGGTCATTGATGAGCTCATCATCAGTTCGCCGCAGGTATTTTACGAAATCGACAAATCGGGGGCCTCCAATCTGGATGCCCTGAAACGCAATCTGGCAGCGTCTTCTCGCCCTGCTTCTTCTGGGTCAGCTGCCGAAAAGTCTGCTGGCGGGGATGAGGTGAAGATCATCATTCGCAGACTCGTGATAGAAGGCGGGCAGGCAAGCATGCGCATTGCAGCCCTTAGTGGGAAACAGCAGAGCGTGACGCTGCCGCGCATTGAGTTGACAGATATCGGCAAGAAGAGCGGAGGGGCCACGGCGCTGGAGGTGGCACAACTGCTTTCCAATACGATGTTGAAGAACGTACAGGGCGCTGTGATGGGCGTAGGTGTACAGCAGTATCTCGGCAAGTCCGTCGATGAATTGAAAGGTAATCTGCAAAAGGGTGCGATGGAAAAGCTGGGTGGTGCCGGCGGCTCAGGCGATCAGATCGGAGGCGCGATCAAGGGACTGCTCGGCAAATAAGACCTGTTATAATTAGACCAAAGACAATACGCCGGAAGCACGTGCAATATGTGCTTCCGGCATCCTGTTAATGCTGAAAAGCCTGAGCAAAATTAAGGGTTATATGAGTTCCGCAACGGGCGTATCGTGCGTTCACTTTCAAGGAGATTCACAATCATGGATAACATTTCAGTATTGGCCTTGGCCATCAGCGTCGCTTGTGGTGCTGGGGCCATTTTTTATGCCTGGCGATCGATTCAGTGGGTGCTTGGTCTGGATGCGGGAAACGAGCGCATGCAGGAAATCGCCGGAACCATTGAGGTTGGTGCACGTGCCTATTTAAAGAGGCAATACAAGACCATTCTCATCGTCGGCGTGATTTTTACAGCGCTCCTGTTGATGTTTGTCGGTCTCGGCACGGCTGCCGGCTTTGTGGTCGGCGCGGTTCTTTCCGGTGCGGCCGGTTTCATCGGTATGAATATATCGGTTAAGGCCAATGTGCGAACCGCAGCTGCTGCCAGCGGCGGACGCGATGCAGCCCTGCAGGTTGCCTTCCGTGGCGGTGCGGTTACCGGCCTGATGGTGGTGGGGCTGGGCCTGCTTGGCGTGGTTCTGTTTTTCGTGGCCTTGTTGTTGCTTGGAAATGATGATCCGAAAGCTTTGCTGCATCCCCTGATCGGCGTTGCCTTCGGAGCATCGCTAATCTCCGTGTTTGCCCGTGTCGGCGGTGGTATTTTCACCAAGGGTGCGGATGTGGGTGCCGATCTGGTCGGCAAGGTTGAGGCGGGAATTCCCGAGGATGATCCACGCAATCCTGCGGTTATTGCCGATAACGTCGGTGACAATGTCGGTGATTGCGCAGGTATGGCTGCGGACCTTTTTGAAACCTACGCCGTGACCATGATCGCCACGATGCTGCTGGCCTCGCTCACCTTTGCAAACTTTGCCAATTCGATGGTCTATCCGCTGCTGCTTGGCGGCGCTTCTATCGTGGCGACCATCATCGGCATCGGGTTTGTAAAAGTCGGCGCTGATTTGAAGGTGATGAAGGCACTGTATCGCGGCCTGATTGTCTCCGGCCTGATTTCCGCAATCCTGTTCCTGCCTATCACCATGTGGCTGATGGATGGTAACGGTATGTATTCAGTGATGAATCTGTATGGCACAACGCTGGTCGGCCTTGCCCTGACAGCGGCTCTGGTGGTGATTACCGAGTATTACACCAGCCGCCTGTTTTCACCGGTGCACAAGATTGCCAAGGCATCGGAAACCGGCCATGCGACCAATGTGATTGCCGGTCTTGGTCTATCGCTGAAATCGACGGCGCTGCCGGTGTTGGCAGTCTGCCTGAGTATCTATGCGTCATATTCTCTGGCAGGGCTTTACGGCATTGCTATTGCTGCAACGGCCATGCTTTCGATGGCCGGCATGATTGTGGCACTCGATGCCTACGGTCCGATTACCGACAATGCAGGCGGTATTGCCGAGATGGCCGAGCTTCCTGCCGAGGTGCGTGCTGTTACCGATCCGCTGGATGCCGTGGGCAACACCACCAAGGCTGTGACCAAGGGCTATGCCATTGGCTCGGCAGGCCTGGCTGCGCTGGTTCTCTTCCAGGACTACACGCATGAATTATCGCGTTACGTTGGTGAGGTGCGCTTCGACCTCTCCGATTACCAGGTCATTATCGGCCTGTTTATCGGTGGTCTGCTGCCCTATCTGTTCAGCGCCCTGACCATCGAATCGGTAGGCCGTGCAGCACAGAGCATCGTCATCGAGGTGCGCCGGCAGTTCAAGGAGATCCCCGGTATTATGGACAGGACTGCATGCCCTGATTATTCGCAGGCTGTTGATATCCTGACAAAATCGGCGTTGAAAGAGATGATTATCCCATCGCTGATTCCGGTTGCCGTGCCGATTATCGTAGGCTTTACGTTCGGTCCCAAGGCGCTGGGCGGCCTGCTGGTTGGCAGCATCATCACCGGTATCTTCGTGGCCCTTTCCATGACTGTTGGCGGTGGTGCATGGGATAATGCCAAGAAGTACATCGAAGACGGACACAATGGCGGCAAGGGTTCCGAGGCGCACAAGGCTTCGATCACCGGCGATACCGTCGGCGATCCCTACAAGGATACGGCGGGTCCGGCTGTAAATCCGATGATCAAGATCGTCAATATTGTCGCCCTGCTGATTGTCGGCATGATTGTCTGATAAGTTTATGGCAGGGCTTGATGGTGTGCCCTAGAGCATCATCAGCCCTGTCATCTTTATAGTCTTAGCCTGTCGGCCGAATGCCAATCCATATGGTATGCCGACCACCGCTTTCCGTGGCAACTGCACGCACGCGCCGCTCCTCGACATCAAAGCCGACCTTCATCATGCGCTGGGCGAATGACTGGTCGGGTGCTGCCGACCAGACAGTCAGCACGCCGCCGGGCTTGAGGGCATCATAGGCATTATTCAGCCCGGGATAGCCGTATAGAGATTCATTGTCTTCGCGGGTGAATGCGTCCGGCCCGTTGTCCACATCCAGCATGATCGCATCGAAACATTCCTCATGCTCACGCATAACGCGGCCGACATCCTGCTCCAGCACGACAACGCGCGGATCGTTGAGCGGGAATCCGGCCAGCGCACCCAGATGTTCCCTGTTCCAGCGCACCACAGCCGGCACAAGCTCGGATACGGTTACCGTGGCATCGGGACCTGCATGGTCCAGGGCGGCGCGCAGGGTAAAGCCCATGCCCAGCCCACCAACCAGAAGGTGTATCGATTTTCGTCCGGCCACGTGCGCACAGGCAAGCTCGGCCAGCACATCCTCCGAGTTGTGTGCACGGCTGTTCATCAGTTCACCCTGCTTATCCACGCGGATGGACCATTCCTCGCCGCGTTGATACAGGCGCATGATGCCGCCGTGATCGGAGGCCTTATCGATTTCGTCGAAGGGGATCATGGGCGCCAACTGGCGAGCAGCTTAAGGCAGGTACGGTTCATCTCCACGGCGCGAGTCTCGCTGGCCGCCTCGGTGTAGCAGCGCAATTCGGGCGCATTACCGGAGGGGCGCAGATGCACCACTTCATCGGTGGCGAAACTGATACGGATGCCGTCGGTAGTATCTACACTAACCACCTTGCCGAACTGTTCTCCCAGCAATGCCTGTGCAGCCCGTATGTTCGCAGTTGCATCACCGCTATCCAGTGCGGCGAGCCGTGCCTTCGAGAGCTCGGTAGGGAAATTCTTGATGCGGTCACTGGCCGTGAATCGTTGCGGCAGGGAGTCTAGTAGACCGGAAATCGTTGTTCCTGAGTCGGCAGCGAGCAACAGGATGGTCAGCGGAACAATCAGCGCATCACGCGTCGGCAGGGCGGCAAGTGTTTGTCCATGCAGGGTGATGTCGCCGCCGGTCAGAAAACCGCCGTTGGCCTCGTAGCCGACAATACCTTGTGCGCTGCAGGCATGTGCCTGCTGCATAGCTTTGATGACAAAGGGTGAGCCGATGCGTGTGCGAGTGACGTGTGAAAACCAGTCGCATTTTTCTACCGCCGAGTTGCAGCTGACAGGGGTCGCAATGCTTTGGGCGCCCAGATAACGGGCGCAGAGAATGCCGGCGACATCGCCACGCAGCCAGTTGCCATGCTCATCGGACACCAGCGGCCGGTCGCCGTCGCCATCCGCGGACACGATGCAATCGAAGCCGTATTCGCTGCTCCAAGCCCTGGCCAGTTTTACATCCTCGGCACGGATGGCCTCGGTATCCACAGGAATGAAGTGCTCCGATCTACCCAGACAGGTCACTTCAGCACCCAGGGCCCTGAATACCTCGGCCATAATATCGCGGGCAACCGTCGAATGCTGATACACGCCGATATGTTTACCATTCAGACAATGCGGTGGAAGGAAATCGGTGTAGCGGCGGATATAATCTTCCTGAGCTTTCTTATCGATCTGCGGCAAGGGGCGGGCTGCAAGTACTGCACCGCGACCATCAAAAAGGCCTGCCGGTATGACAATGCTGCGCGCCGTCATGGCCTGTTCATCGTCCTTGAGGATTTCCCCTTCGGGTTTGTAGAACTTGATACCGTTGCGGTCATCCGGGATATGGCTGCCGGTCACCATGATGGCCGGGATATCGTATTTCAGGCCACACAGCGCTACGGCAGGCGTCGGGATAAAGCCGCAGTTGAGCGGTGTGAGTCCGGCGTCGTACACAGCCATGCCAACGGCGGCCATGATGCGTGGCGTACTCGGGCGAAAATCGCCTGCGATGGCAACCCGCTTGTCGGTGGAGAGCAGGCCTGCCTCATTCAACCAGTCGAGAAAGGCGGCTGTGTAGGCGTAGCAGACTTTATCCGTCATATCGCTGGCCAGTCCACGTGCGCCGCTGGTGCCGAAGCCGACACCGCTTTGCTGCATCAGACCGGCAATCATTACCGCGTCAGCGCGCATTAATACCCCAGATTCGGGCCCAGCCAACGTTCGGCTTCTTCCACGCTCCAGCCCTTGCGGCGGGCATAATCCACGACCTGATCGCGGTTGATCTTACCGACTGTGAAGTAGTGAGCCTCGGGGTTTGCGAAGTACAGGCCGGAAACAGCCGCTGTGGGCAGCATGGCGTAGCTGTCGGTGAGGGTCATGCCGATATTGGCCTCCACATCCAGCAAAGACCACAGCGTTCCCTTTTCCGTGTGTTCCGGGCAGGCCGGGTAGCCGGCAGCCGGGCGGATGCCCTGATACTTCTCGCGAATCATGTCTTCATTGCTGAGGTTCTCATCAGCGGCGTAGGCCCAATATTTCGTACGTACGTCATGATGCAGCATCTCGGCCAGTGCTTCGGCCAGTCGATCTGCCAGCACCTTGATCATGATGGCGCGGTAATCGTCGTGCTCGGCCTCGAAGGCCTTGGCGCGTTCTTCTGCACCGAAGACGCCGACGGCAAAGGCGCCGATGTGATCGCCATTATCCTGCGATACGAAATCGGCCAGACACAGGTTGGCACGCGCATCCTTCTTGTCCTGCTGCTGGCGGACAAAGTGCAGTTGGGCAGCTTCAGTTTTGCGGCTTTCATCGCTGTAAACGATGACACTGTCATCACGCGTGCCTTGCGCTGGGAAGAGTCCGAACACGGCCCTGGCCGTGAACCAGCCCTCCTTGATGATGGTATCCAGATACTGCTGTGCTTCGTCGAACAGTTTTTGCGCTTCTTTGCCCTTGTGCGGGTCGGAAAGAATGCGCGGGTAGGCGCCGTTCAACTCCCATGCGGAGAAGAACGGGGTCCAGTCGATGAACTCGCGAATCTCGCTCAGCGGGATGTCCTTTAGCACATGCACGCCGGGCTGTGCCGGGGCCGAAGCCATGTTAGCTGCGCTGAGTTCGGTCTTGTTGGCCCGCGCTGTTTCAAGGCTCAGCCATTCCGTCGCACTCTGTCTGCCCAGATAGCGCTCGCGCACACCCTTGTATTCCTCGCGGGTCTTTTTCACAAAGTCTGCGCGATTGAGTTCGGAAATCAGGTTCTGCGCCACGCCGACAGCACGCGAGGCATCCTTCACCCAGATGACCGGATGCTCGTATTCCGGCTCGATTTTCACTGCTGTATGCGCCTTGGATGTGGTGGCACCACCCAGCATGATGGGAATGGTGAAGCCCAGACGGGTCATTTCCTTGGCAATATGCACCATCTCATCGAGCGACGGCGTGATCAGGCCAGAGAGGCCAATGATGTCCACATTGTGCTTCTTCGCTTCTTCGAGAATGGTCGAGGTCGGCACCATGACGCCGATATCAATCACTTCGAAGTTATTGCATTGAAGAACAACGCCGACGATGTTCTTGCCGATGTCGTGCACATCGCCCTTCACTGTGGCCATCAGCACCTTGCCGTTGGATGAATTGGCTCCGGCCGCCTTGCCGGCCTCGATATAAGGCATCAGCCAGGCCACGGCCTTTTTCATCACACGTGCCGATTTAACCACCTGCGGCAGGAACATCTTGCCGTCGCCGAACAGATCGCCGACCACGTTCATACCGTCCATCAACGGCCCTTCAATGACCTCGATAGGTGTGGCGAACTGCAGCCTTGCTTCCTCGGTATCGGCATCCACAAAAGTGTCGATGCCCTTGACCAGCGCATGCTCCAGTCGCTTGCCGACCGGCAGCTTGCGCCATTCGTCATCGGCCTTTTTTGCCTTCACACCGTCGCCGCGGAAATCTTCGGCAATGTCCAGCAGGCGCTCGGTGGCATCATCTCTACGGTTGAGCACCACATCCTCGACGCGCTCGCGCAGGTCGGCGGGAAGGTCGTCATACACAGCCAGCTGACCCGCGTTCACAATACCCATGGTCATGCCGTTTTTGATGGCGTGATACAGGAATACCGAATGAATGGCTTCGCGCACCGGATTGTTGCCGCGGAAGGAGAAGGACACATTGGAGACGCCGCCGGAAATCATGGCATGCGGCAGGTTCTCGGTAATCCAGCCGGTGGCCTCGATGAAGTCCACGGCATAGTTGTTGTGCTCCTCAATGCCGGTGGCAATGGCGAAGATATTCGGATCGAAGATGATGTCCTCGGGCGGAAAGCCGACCTCGTCAACCAGGATGCGGTAGGAACGTTCGCAGATCTGCGTTTTGCGCGCATAGGTATCGGCCTGACCATCTTCATCAAAGGCCATCACAATCACTGCAGCACCGTATTGGCGCAGCAGGCGGGCATGGTGCAGGAAGGCGTCCTTGCCCTCCTTCAACGAAATCGAGTTGACCACGCCTTTGCCCTGAATGCACTTCAGGCCAGCCTCGATGATTTCCCACTTCGAGGAATCGAGCATCACCGGCACGCGAGAGATATCCGGTTCACCGGCAATCAGATTGAGGAAGGTGGTCATGGCGGCCACGCCGTCGAGCATGGCCTCGTCCATGTTGATATCGATGATCTGGGCACCGTTTTCCACCTGTTCGCGGCAGATATCCAGTGCGGTGTTGTAGTCGCCATTCATCACCAGTCGCTTGAATACGGCCGAGCCTGTGACATTGGCACGCTCGCCGACATTGACGAACAGCGAGTCTGACCCGATATGTAGCGGTTCGAGTCCGGAAAGCCTGCACTCGACGGGGCGGGTTTCGCCGCGCACGGGAAGCTTGCGCGGGGCAATGCCGGCCACGGCCTTGCTCATGGCGCGGATATGGTCGGGGCCGGTGCCGCAGCAGCCGCCGATGATGTTCAGAAAACCAGATTCGGCCCATTCCCTGATTTCGGCTGCCATGTCCTCAGGTGTTTCGTCGTAGCCGCCGAAGGCGTTGGGCAGGCCGGCGTTGGGATGGGCATTGATGTGGCAGGAAACGGTGTTCGACAGCTCCTCGATATACTGGCGCAGTTCGGCTGCACCGAGCGCGCAATTCAGGCCGATGGAAATCGGTTCGGCATGGGCCAGCGAGTTGTAGAAGGCGGTGGCGGTTTGTCCCGAGAGCGTGCGTCCGGAGGCATCGGTGATGGTGCCTGAAATCATGATGGGCAGCTCGATGGCGTGGTCGGCGAAGTATTGCTTCACGGCAAATACCGCGGCCTTGGCATTGAGCGTGTCGAATACCGTTTCGATCAGCAGAATGTCTGCACCGCCGTCAATCAGGCCGCGCGTGGCATCTGTGTAGGTTTCAACCAGCTCATCGAAGGTGATGTTTCGGAAGCCCGGATCGTTCACATCCGGGGACAGTGAGCAGGTGCGCGAGGTAGGGCCAAGCACGCCGGCGACAAAGCGCGGCTTGTCGGCTGTGGCTGCGGCGTCGCATGCCATGCGTGCCAGCTTTGCACCTTCCACATTCAGCTCGTAAACCAGTTCTTCCATGTGGTAATCGGCCATGGAGACGGAGTTGGCATTGAAGGTGTTGGTTTCGAGGATGTCGGCGCCGGCTGAGAGATAGGCGTCGTGGATACCGCGGATAATCTGCGGCTGGGTCAGGCTGAGCAGATCATTGTTGCCCTTGAGCTCGCTGTGCCAGTCGGCAAAGCGTTCACCGCGATAATCAGCCTCTTCCAGTTTGTGGCGCTGGATCATCGTGCCCATGGCGCCATCGAGGATCAGGATTCGTTCAGCCAGGGCATGATGCAGCATGGCGGTGCGTTGCGCGGTCTGTTCTGTGCTGGGGGTAGTCTGGTTTCGGGTCACGGCTTCATCCTGTCGACAAGGTATGATTCTATTGGAAGGCACGCAGCCTAACACGGCAGGATTTTTCGTGAAACGTGGAGGGGCCTCTAAAGATGGTACCGGGAGCCGGAGTCGAACCGGCACTTCCTCACGGAAACCAGATTTTGAGTCTGGCGTGTCTACCAATTTCACCATCCCGGCATAAGAGAGAGCAGCGGTAAAACAGGCGCGAAGCATTGTCATCGGGGTGCTAAGTGTCAAGCTTCGGACAGTCTTGGTCTTGCCCCTCGGGCATGTAAGGATTATACCTCGGGAAAGTGGCGAGGTTTGAGTGTTGAGGGCTATGCAAGGGAGAGGGAGTTGTCAGTCAAACATAATAATAATCAGTTGAAATGTGATCTGGCGATTGTCGGTGGCGGATTGGCCGGCGCAGCGCTGGCGATGACAGCTTCCCGCATGGGTCTTTCCGTGGCCATGATCGAGGCACATGGTATTGATACCTTTCCGAGTTCACTGCCGGAACGGGTGATAGCGCTGTCGCACGGTTCGCATCGCCATCTTGAGCAACTCGGCGTTTGGCAGGATGTTGTCAGGGCTGGCGTGGCGCCGATTCGCAAGGTGCACGTTTGTGAGCCGGGCAATCGCGGCGAGGTCGGTATGCATCACGGCGAGGCGGATGTCGAGGCGCTGGGCTATGTCGTGCAGAACGCGCATATCCTGAGCGCGATGTATAAGGCGATGCCGGAGGATGTGCAGGTGCTGGCTCCGGCACAGCTGCGGACGCTTGCCGTGGATGTGGATGGCGTGCGTGTGGGTGTCCGGGATGTGGATGGCGAGCGCAATCTGTATGCCCGCTTGCTGGTCGGTGCCGATGGTACGATGAGTCTCGTGCGCAGGCTGTGCGGCATCGGAAGTCGCGGCTGGGATCACAACCGTTTCGGACTGGTTGCTTCCGTTACTCCCAAGATTGCGCACCACGATGTGGCGCATGAATGCTTTCGCCCGGATGGTCCACTGGCCTTTCTGCCGCTTGATGCCGGGCGCTATTCCCTTGTCTGGACGCTGGCACCGCGCGAGGCGAGCCGCATTATGGCGCTGGACGATGCCTGTTTTATGCAGGCCCTAGAGGATGCTGCCGGGCAGGGCATGCAGGCACACCTCGGTGGGTTTGTGGAGGCCGGGCCGCGCGCCCTGTTCCCCTTTGAGTATCGCGTTGCCGAACATTTCACCGCTCCCCGCGTGGCCCTGATCGGTAATGCCGCGCATACCATGCATCCGGTCGCCGGGCAGGGTCTGAATCTGGGTCTGCGTGATGTGGCGGATTTAAGTGCAGCGTTGCGCAGTGCTGTGCAAGGCGGGCGCGATATTGGCGCGCCTGTCGTGCTTGAGGAATATGCCCAGAAGCGCTGTGTCGACACAGCATCCGTGACTGCTTTCACCGAAGGGTTGAATGCCATTTTCTGTGCCGATCTGCTACCTGTGAAACTGGCGCGCGGCCTTGGCATGGCCGGCATGGACAGGCTGCCCGCCCTGCGTAAATGGTTGTTAAAACGTGCGGCCGGTCTGGCGCAGCAGGGAGGTGCGGCATGAAGGCACGACAAGTGGATGTGGTGATTGTCGGCGGCGGCATGGTTGGCCTGGCGCTGGCCTGTGCGCTGAAGGAGACGGGTCTTGCGGTGGTGGTGCTTGAGCGCGCAGAGGCCGCGCCGCGCCTTTCTCTCGGGCGCGACTGCCGGGTATCAGCGATTGTCGCCGGTACCGTGCAGATGCTGCGCGGCATCGGGGTGTGGGAGTATATCGGCAGGCATGCTCAGCCCATTGCCGGCATGCGTATCTTCGATGGCCAGCGTTTCGGCAGCATTCGTTTTGAAGCCGAGGAAGCGGCCATGGAAGAGCTCGGCTTTCTGGTTGAAAACAGCGTGCTTTCCGCTGCTATGATGCAGGTGGTGCATGACTCTGAGCATATTGAATGGTGCTGCCCGGCGAGTGTGGATAGCGTGGTGTGGAAGGCTTCGCATGTCGAGGTGGTGCTCGATGACGGGCGCGTGCTGCACACGCCGCTGGTCGTGGGGGCTGATGGCGGCAATTCCTGGCTGCGTTCGCAGGCCGGCATTCAGGTGTGGAGCCATCGTTTTATGCAGCGCGGCATCGTGGCCACGGTAAAGCCGCAGTTCGGGCATCGCGGTGTGGCTTATCAGCGCTTTCTATCAACGGGGCCATTGGCCATGCTACCCATGACCGATGGCCTGTGCTCGATTGTGTGGAGTGCCGACGATGCCGAGGCTGATCGCCTTATGGCGTTGGACGACGCTACTTTCCTGGCTGAATTGCAACTGGCTTTCGGGCCGCAGCTGGGCCTTATCCAGGAGGTCGGCGAGCGCGCCGCTTTCCCGCTGCGCAGCCAGTTGGCCAAGCATATGGTGCGGCCACGCCTTGCCCTGATCGGCGATGCGGCGCATCAGGTGCATCCGCTGGCGGGCCTGGGCGTGAATCTGGGTATTCGCGATGCCATGTCGCTGGCTCAGGAAATTTCCGATGCCAAACGCTTCCGCGAGGATTACGGTAGCATGGATGTGCTCTCGCGCATGCGGAACAACCGCATGCCGGATGTGCTGGCAGTGATGGGCGGCATGGAGGGATTCCACCATCTGTTCACGTCCGATCTGCCCGGTGTGGCGGCTTTGCGCGATGCCGGTATGCGCATCGTCGGCAATGCCGGAGCGTTGAAACATCTGCTGATGCGCCGCGCCACAGGTCTTTCCCTGAACCTCCCCAAACAGATTTCCTGAAGGCCTTCTCGCGTGAACTTTTATCTTCTTTCTTGTGCGGCCAAGAAAGAAGCAAAGAAGGCCGCCCACGGGTAGCCGAGAATTCCCGGCCCGGGCACTCGCCCGGCGGGCGCGAACCGGCAGGACAAACGCCTTTTTTCGCGCAAGGCCCCGCCGGGCAAGCGCCCTGTCCGGCACGGTTACAAGTGGGGCCCGAAAGTCGAAAGCATCAATCATGTTTGTAGCACCGACAGGGCAGGGTATGCTGCGCGAATGGCTAATGTTGAATCCCTGATAAAGTCTTTGTCCCACCTGCGCGGAGTGAGGGTGGTGGCCGCGATGAGTGGCGGGGTGGATTCTTCTGTTATGGCTGCCCTGCTCAAGGATGCAGGTGCCGATGTGATCGGTGTGTTCCTGCATGTATGGGATTATTCGCGAGAGGAAGTGGCCGGGCACGGCTCCTGCTGTTCGCTCGACGATGCCTATGATGCGCGCCGGGTCAGCGATCAGATCGGTATTCCTTTTTACTCCATGGATATGCGCGACAACTTTCGCGACAATGTGATTGATCCCTTCATTGCCGATTACGAATCCGGGCGCACGCCGAATCCCTGTGAACGTTGCAACCGCTTTGTGAAATTCGGGGCACTGCTGGATGCCGCCGATGAACTGGAAGCAGCCTATGTTGCCACCGGGCATTATGTGCAGCGGCATGATGATGAGTCCGGCGTGCGCATATTCCGCGGTGCGGATGATCACAAGGACCAGAGCTATTTTCTCGCCACCATCAGCCGGCGGCAGGCTTCGCGCATCCTGTTTCCGGTGGGTAATCTGCAAAAGGATGAAACGCGCGAGCTGGCCCGGCATTACAATCTGCTCACCGCCGAGAAGCACGAAAGCCAGGATATCTGTTTTATTCCGGCCGGTGATCGCATCGCCTTTCTCAAGCGTGAAGGGGCGAGTGCCGGTTTTGTGCCGGGCGATATTATCGATACGGAGGGAAATCGTTTGGGTTCCCACCAGGGCATTGCCCATTACACCCTCGGCCAGCGCAAGGGGCTGAATTTGTCTGACGGGCCGTGGCATGTGGTGGCGCTGGATGGTGTGACGGCGCGGGTTGTCGTGGCACATCCCGCCGAGGCGATGATCCGGCGAGTGGAGGTGGGGGAAGCAGAATGGATCCGGCAGCCTGTCGATGGAGAAAAACTGATTGCCAAGGTGCGCTATCAGATGAAGCCCGCTGCCTGTTCGTTGACCATGCAAGGCGATGATTACGAGCTGGTGTTCGACACCCCGCAGAAGCCCTCAGCGCCCGGTCAGGTGGCGGCCGTCTACGCGGGACAGGAGCTGCTCGGCGGTGGCATTGTGCAGGCTGTTCATCGGGATGGTCAGACGAATGTTTGAACAGGAGAACATGCTGCCGCAATGGCTTGTTGAGCGGGTCGCTGCTGAAACCGGGAGCTTTCCGACGGTTGAGGCGCGTATGCGGCTGGTGATCGAGTTTTCACGGCTGAATATTGAGAAGGGCAGCGGAGGACCGTTCGGCGCTGCTATTTTTGATATGGACAGTTGGCGGCTGATTGCCGCCGGGGTAAACCGGGTTGTGCCTCTGAACAGCTCCATTGCACATGCCGAGATGCTGGCCATTGCAGGGGTACAAGCGACACTGGGCAGCTTTGATTTGGGTGCCAAGGGGCTGCCGCGCTGCGAGCTTGTGACCAGCTGCGAGCCCTGTGCGATGTGTTTCGGAGCTATTCCGTGGTCGGGCATCCGGCAACTAGTTTGTGGTGCTTCAGCTCTTGATGCGCAGCGCATCGGTTTTGATGAGGGGCCGAAGCACCCGGATTGGATCGGAGAATTGGAAAAACGTGGCATCCATGTGTTAACCGATGTTTGCAGTAATGAAGCAGCCAGGGTCCTTGCCGATTATCATGCAATGAACGGTCTGATTTATAACGGTCGGCGGGAATAGGTTGATCAATTTAGTGTCCGATTTCTTTGGCGCGGTCCAGATCCTGCAATGGCAGATTCTGGCCGGAACACTGTTGTTGCTTCTGGTCGTCGGCGTATTTTTTATGGCCTCTCTACGCAGGATGGTGCGGCGGCGAACTGCCGAGTTGCAATCCATCTTCGATCACATGCAGGAAGTGCTTTACCGCACCGATGATAAGGGCCGTATTTTGATGATCACGCCTTCGGTTAAGGCTCTGACCGGTTTTAGCGCGCAAGAGATCCGTGGACGCTTGGTGACGGACTTTTATGTAGATGCGTCAGAGCGGGATGTTCTACTCAGGCTGCTTTCGAGCGATGGGTCTGTGTCTGATTTTAGAATAAGACTACGCCATAGAAATGGGGATGTGCTCTGGATATCCGTTAATTGTCATGTTTACCGGGATGATCAGGGGCATGCAGCCGGCGTAGAGGGAACGTTCCGCGATGTCAGTGATCTGATATCGGCTGAGGAGAAGTTGCAAACCCTTGCGCTGGCCGTGGAGAATAGCCCTGTCGGCATCATTATCGCCGATAGTCAGGCATCTATTGTCCATGTTAATCCTGCCTTTGAGAAGATTTCCGGTTATTCCTCGGAAGAAGTGCTTGGAAAAAACCCGCGGTTCCAGAGCTCCGGACTTACCCCGAAGGCGACCTATCTTGATATGTGGCGGATGGTTTCGGTAGGTAAAACATGGCGTGGTGAGTTTTTGAATCGCAGGAAAAACGGCGAGTTGTATTGTCAGTCCTCGGCTGTCGCGCCGGTTCGGGATAAACACGGGGATATCAGTTTCTATGTGGCTGTGCAGGAAGATATCAGTGAGCGGAAGAAGACTGCTATGGCGCTCGATCTTGCCAAGCAACAGGCGGATGCAGCAAATACAGCCAAGTCACGCTTTCTGGCAGCAGCCAGCCACGACCTGCGCCAGCCCCTGCAGGCCATGCGTCTGTACCTTGATGTGCTAGCCGAACGTCTCAGTGAGCCGCGGGAAAAAATGATTGTCGGCAAGTTGCAGATGGCGCACAGGGATGTCGGTGGGCTGCTGGACAGGTTGCTTGATATTTCACAGCTGGATGCGGGCCAGATACAGCCGCATGTGGAGCCGTTCGATATTGGCAGCATGCTGAACGATCTGCATGCGCAATATCAGGCGACTGCCGTAAACGCCGGCCTGACTTGGCGCCTTCACATTCCCCAAGGTTTGCTACGGGTCAATTCAGACCCTGTATTCGTCAAGGAAATCATTTCCAACCTGATCAGCAATGCCCTTCGCTACACGACACAGGGCGGCATCCTTCTGGCCGCGCGTCGCAGGGTGGATGGGGTTCGTGTTGAGGTGTGGGATACCGGCCCTGGTATCGATGAGGGCAGGCAGGAAGAAATCTTTCAGGAATTTGTGCAGCTTGGTAATCCGGAGCGGGATCGCAGAAAGGGCGTGGGTCTTGGCCTGTCTATCGCCAGTCGTATGAGCCGGATGCTGGGCGGGCGCATCGCTCTGAAATCGCGCCCGGGGCGAGGCTCTGTGTTCTCCTTCGATCTGCCGCTGGCAACGGGCGATGTGCAGATAGAAATGCAGCGAGAGGAAGCTGCCGAGATGAGGAATTTCCATGGCAGGCTGGTGTTTGTGATTGATGATGATCCCCAGATGCGCGACAGCCTGGGCATAATGCTGGAGCAATGGCAATGCGAGGTGATGAGCTTCGGTGACGGAGAAAAAGCCCTTGCCACGATGCGGAAGGTCAAGCGTACTCCGGATGCTGTGATTGCTGATTTTCGCCTGCGTGACAATACCACCGGCGTGGATGCCATCCGCGCCCTGCATGCGCTGGCAGGAAGCTATATCCCGGCATTGTTGCTTACCGGTGATACCGAACCTTCACGTATGCAGGAGGCCTCGGCCGCAGGATTTCCGCTGCTGCACAAACCCGTGGCCGCGCAAAAGCTGGGATTATTTCTGGAGCGGCATTTTCCGATTACAACAGATTAAGCAGCAGGGCTTCGTTCACGGCCTCGGTGCGGTTCTTTACGTTGAGGTTCTCAAGAATACTGCGCACATGACTTTTCACCGTGGTGAGACTGATGCCAAGAACTTCGGCAATTGCCTCATTGGATAGCCCCTTGCGGATCAGTTTTAATACCTCGATCTGGCGCAGGGTTAGTGAGGTTTCAGTCTTCACATGATTTGGCCGCTTGGGGTCTTCTTCATCCTCAAATGCTTCGCGCGGCACATAGCTGCCACCGCCCAGCACCAGCTCGATAGCCGAAAGCATGCCTTTTCCACTGGATGTTTTGGGGATGAAACCTGAGGCGCCGAGGCTGATGCACTGGCGTATGAAATGGGGGGTAATGCTGCCTGACACGGCAATGACCGGAAGGCTGGGGGCCTGCTGGGCAATCTGCTTAAGAACCTGGAAGCCGTGGATGTCCGGCAGGTCGATATCCAGCAGGATCAGATCAAGATCGGCATGCGTTTCAACCTGCTGCAGAGCGATGTGACCATTTTCCGCATGCAGCAACTGAAGATCACTGCCGAATCGGCCCGTCAGCAATAGCGAAAGGCTGTCGCGCAGCAGGGCATGATCGTCGGTAATCAGAATTTTCATATCAATTCCCCACCGCGGTGTCTAATCGTTACTTCTTCAAACCGGTATCGGCATGTTTTTGCCCAATGTGGTTTGTAGTCTCCACCTCCATGGAGACTCTATAACTTTTAATGACATCCAGCATCCTAATCATTCTTTCGTGTCGGCAGCACATAACCTGTCCTCATCAGTAGCTCATAAGTTGTCCGGTCTGAAGATTACCCGAGAGGTAATCAGAGATGAGACGAACGACAGTGTTACAGGAGGTCAGGAAGATGAGATTTGATGAGGCATATGGTGGTTGGCAGAGAGGCCAGTTGACCCAGGAAGAGGCGGGACGACTGCTCGGCATGAGCGAGCGTAACTTCCGGCGTTATGTAGAGCGTTATCAGGGGGAAGGCGAAGCTGGGTTGATGGACAAGCGTTTGACGCAAGCA